>JAZPXN010000032.1:0-61404 GCA_045543655.1 Eubacteriales bacterium | reverse complement strand
ACCTTAGTACGCGTCGGGTCACCTGCGACGAAAAATACCTTCCATTTTACAAAGTCGGTCTTTTCCGTCGGCCGCTCCCCTCGCGTACCTTAGTACGCGTCGGGTCACCTGCGACGAAAAATACCTTCCATTTTACGAAGTCGGTCTTTTCCGTCGGCCGCTCTCTTCGCGTACCTTAGTACGCGTCGGGTCACCTGCGACGAAAAATACCTTCCATTTTACAAAGTCGGTCTTTTCCGTCGGCCGCTCTCTTCGCGTGCTTACGGCTAAAAAAGAAATATACCCGTGTGTTCCTTTGAATACACGGGTATTTTAGTCCATATTGGTTTAAATGAAAAGGAGAAATTATGGAGCGAATCCTGGTGATCGGATGCCCCGGGGCGGGGAAGAGTACCCTGGCGCGGCAGATGAGTGAAAAATTGAATTTGCCCTTGATTCATCTGGATTCTCTCTTCTGGCTGACCGGCTGGCAGGAGCGGGAGCGGGACGAATTCGACCGGCTTCTGGGGGAGGCCTTGGAGAAACCGAAATGGATTATCGACGGCAATTACGGCCGCACCCTGCCTCTGCGCCTGCAGTATTGTGATACGGTGGTTTTTCTTGACTTCCCCACGGGGGTCTGTCTGTGGGGCGTGATCCGCCGGGTGGTGACGAATTGGGGCAGAGTCCGTCCCGATATGGGCGCCGGATGCCCGGAGCGGTTGGATTGGGAATTTTTGCGCTACGTCCGGGATTTCAACAAGACCAACCGGGAAAAGCTTTTGTCGAAAATCGCCGCCGCAGATCCTTCCGTCAAGGTGATCACCCTCAAAAGCCGCCGGGAAGTGAGAAAATTTTGCAACGAAATAATTCTGTAAAATCAAGGGAAGGGCAAATTGCCCTTCCCTTTTTCTTTATGGTCCTTTTTTCTTACAGATACTTTTCTCTCAGTTCCTCGGCGGAGAGGGGAGAAAGGTCGGCGGGGGCGATATCGAAGACGGTCTTGCACCCGGTGATATGGCGCTTGCGCATCTTGTAAAGAGCCCGGGCGTAGGCCACCATGACCGAGGCGGTGAATTCCGGATTGGAATCGAGCGAAAGGCCGTATTCGATCACCTGCTTATGCTCCTTGTCCCATCCGGTGGCGCCGGAGCAGATGACCTTGCCGCCGTGGGGAAGGCCTGCGTGATTGGCCTGCAGCTCTTCCATAGAGATGAAATGGACGGTGGTATCGTAATCGGCGAAATAATTGGGCATTTCCTTGATCTCTTTTTCGATCTTCGCCTGGTCCGCACCCTCCTTCGCTACCACGTAGCATTCCCGGGTGTGCTTCTGCCGGGCGGTCAGGGTCGGATTTTCTCCGGCGCGGACGGCCTTAAGGGCTTCCTCCACCGGCACGGTATACTGCCGGGCGTCCAGTACGCCGTCAATCCGGCGGATAGCGTCGGAATGACCCTGGCTGACTCCCTTGCCCCAGAAGGTATAATCGGCGGCTCCCGGCAGAATGGCGGAGGCCATCATGCGGTTCAGGGAGAAGGTTCCCGGATCCCAACCGGCGGAGATCAGGGCGATATGACCGGAAAAGGCCGCCGCATCGTTGACTGCCTTGAAATGCTCGGGAATTCTTGCGTGGGTGTCGAAGCTGTCGACGACGTTGAATTTTTTCGCCAGCATCGGGGTCATTTCCGGCAGGTCGGTCGCACTGCCGCCGCAGAGGATGACCACGTCGATCTTCTTCTGATTCCAAAGCTCCTCCGCCGCAAAAACCGGCGCTCCGTGGGTCTTCACCGTAGCGGGGTCCCGGCGGGTGAATACCCCCACCAGCTCCATATCCTCTGCGGCGTTGACGGCGCATTCCACGCCCTTGCCCAGATTTCCGTACCCGTAAATTGCAATTTTCATAACGTATTCCACCTTTTATAATATAGATTAGTCAAATTCAAAAACCACTTTTTTCTCTTCGGGGCTCCATTTCAATTTTGCATCGAAGCTTCGTCCCGTGCGGGGGGAGACGAATCCCACCAGCTTTGCCGAGATGCCCTTCGCCAGGATATCCCGGGCGGCAGAGAGCGGAATGACCCGGCCGCAGATGGTATTCCAAATGGTGAATTTACAGCCTTTTTCTTTGTAATTCATGCATCCGTAGCCGTATCTGCCCTTCACGACCTTTCCGCCGCAGAGGGGACAGACCCCCGCCTCGTCCATGAAAAACCCGTCGTATACGTCGGTTTCCGGCGTGGAGTCCCTGTGGACCGAAGCGAAAACGGCGGCAATTTCCTTTTCCGCCAGCCCTACGCTGTCTTCTACGGTAATTTCACCCCGGTAGACCGCCTTCAGGGCCTTGCCCAACTCGGAGGTTTTGTATTTATCCATGGATATTTCCATGCGCATCAAGGCTTCGATCAGATAGACGCCCCGGGGGAGAATGGTATACACGTCCTTTTTCAGCAGGATGTATTCGCTCTTCCGGGCGTTGTCGATAATGCCGGTACGGGTGGCTTCGGTTCCTAACTCCAGCCCCTCGAAAATGGCCCGGTATTCTTCCGCATCGTCCTCCGATTCAATGCTTGCCTTCTCTTCCCGGAAGGGATTTTTCAGGTAATTGTTCAGAGTTTCGATGGTATAATGCTTGGGAGGTGCGGTTTCCTTTTCTACCGGTTCAAAGGCGGTGTTGACCTTGTCTCCCTTGGACAGATTGGGCAACAGCTTATCCTTCTGTCCTCCGTCGTCGTATTTCATCCAGCCGGGAGAAACGATGACGGTGCCCTTCAGCAGGAATTCCTCCATGCCGCCTACGTCGATGGTGATTTCGGTTTTTTCCGCAAGACATTCCTCGGAGCAGAAGACGGCAACGAAGCGCCGCATGACCGTGGAATAGACCTGGAATTCCTTCTCGGACAGATTGGCCTTCGAGGGAATCTTGTAGGTAGGGGTCAGAGCGGAGTGGGATTCGATCTTCGAATCGTCAAAAATAGTTTTCTTGAACTTGAATTCCACCGGATAGCCGATTTTCCGAACCCCCTCCAGCACCTTTTTGATCTTGTCCTGCTCTGCGGTGGCAAGATATTCGGAATTGGTGCGGGGATAGGTCAGATATCCCGCCTCGTACAGCTTTTGCACGATGGCAAGGGACTCTTCCATGGGCATTTTGTATTTTTTCCCCAGGGTGTTCTGCAGGGTGGAAAGGGAATAAAGTTTGCCGGGATTCAGGGTGGTTTTCCGCTTTTTGACCCCGGTGACTACCGCGTCGGCCCCGTTGTATTTCTGACATAGGGCGAGGGCCTTATCCTTTTCTTCCTTGGGGAATTTGTGCTTGGAGGTCAATTCCACCGTCTCTCCGTTGGTTTCTGCCTTGGAGACGACGGCGTAATAAATATCGGGAACGAAATTCTTGATGGCCATATCCCGGTCGTAGATGGCCTTGACGATGGGAATGATAACCCGTCCTACCCGCAGAAGAGAGCCGGTCTTCAGGGTGGCGTACCGGGTGAGATTGACCCCGTAGAGCCAGTCCATATAAGTGCGGGCGTAGCCTTCTCTGGCCAGATTATCGTAGTTGCTCTCGTCGGGCAATTCGTCCAGGGCCGCAAGAATGGTCTGGGCGGTCTGGTCGGGAAGCCACAGCCGCTTAAAGGGCTTGGTGATATTGCCGTCAAAGGCCTTGCTCACGCAGGTGCGAACGATGATCTCGCCCTCCCGGTCGGAGTCTCCCGCATTGATGACGGTGTCGATATTCTCCCGCCGGCAAAGCATCCGGATGGTATTGAACTGCCGGATGACCCCGTCGTCGGGCTTCTTATCGTCCCCCATCTTCAGGTTATAGCGGAATTTCTTGGGAAAGCAGGGGAGATTGTCCATGCTCCAGCGGGTCTTTCCCTCGGGCAGAGGCGAATATTCCTCGATATCGGCCAGAGAAAACAGATGGCCGAAGGCCCAGGTGACGACGTAGTGCTCGCCCTCGTAATAGCCGGTTTTTTTATTCAGTTTGTCTTTTTTTCCTTCCTCGATGGAGGCCACGATATTGCGGCCGAGGCTGGGCTTTTCGGCAATGATCAGCTGCATGAAGGAGATCCTTTTTAACTGTACTTTTTCTTTGCGGCCTTTACCTTTCGGTCAAAGGCGGCCTTTTCCAGAGAAAATCCGCTGTATTTTTCCCAAGGGCCGAAGGATTCGCCGAAGGCTTCCTTGCAGAAGGCCCGGATCGCGTCAAATCCGTGGGAGTCGTTGGCGGCAACGCAAACGCAGAGACCTGCTTCAGGATCAATGAAGGCCAGCGTCTTGCTTCCTTCGTTGTCTCCAAACTGCCAGAAATACTTCCCGTTTTTTTCTTCCGCATATCCCATGCCCGCCGTCCATTTCAGCCCGCCGAACAACTCGATCTGGGGCTGCAGCATCTTTTCCAGAGTCAGGGGCGCCAGGCATTTGCGGGAGGTCTGGGGCACGAAAAGCTTGTTCATAAACAGGCAGTAGTCCGTGGGGGTGGTGTAGAAAAATTTAGATGCGTTGGGCTTTTCGGCCCGCACCTTCAGATTGGGCTCCCCTTTCACGTGGGGATGGGCGAAGCGGTCGGTAAATTCGTCCTTCCACACGAAGGAGGACGAGCGCATCCGGAAGGGCTTGAAGACCGTCTCCTCCGCCAGGGTCTGCAGATCGGTCTTCGCCGCCTGCTCCATGGCGCGCTGCAGATATAAAAGGGCGTAATTCGAATACGAAAATACGGTGGTGGGCATCAACTCGATGTGGGTGGGCATGGTGGGATGCTTGCGCATGGGGAAGCCCGAGGTCTGAGACAGAACCGCGCGGCCGGTGACGTAATCCAGATTCCGCTCTCCGGGCAGGAAGGGCTCCGCCGTATATTCGGTCAAGGGGCGGTTCAGATCCAGAATTCCTTCTTCGTGAAGCTTCCACGCTACGTAGGCCACCACCGGAGCGGCCAGCTGGTCTGCCCAGAACACGCTCTCCGCCGTTACCGGAGAATTGTCCGCGTGGCTCTGAATTCCGGCGCAACCCCGCAATAAGACCGACGCCTCCCCGCAGACTGCTGCGGAAATGCCCTTGCAGACGTTTCGGGTCAGAATGCCCGTCAGCCGGTCGGTGAGGGTCGCGGTGAATTTTTCGTCCCGGATTTTGTTGTAGTTCATAGGCCCAATCCTTTTCTTATGATCTTTATCTATTATAGCACTTTTTTATTTTAAATGCAAGGGGTCTTGAAAAATGGCACGAAAAGTTCCGTTCCTATTGACTTTCCCGCCGATTTGCGGTATAATATGAGTAACAGTATTCGGGAGGAATGAACAGTGAATCCGAAACAGAATCCCCTATGGATCATCCTTTGCGCGGCCGTTTGCGTTTGCGTGGCGGTGGCGGTGCTGAATTGCCTGCCCGCCTGGACCGGAATGGGTGATATGTCCGCGTTCGAGGCGATCGTTTATACGGTGAAGCAATGGTTCGCACGATGAAAAAAATAGTTTGTCTGATCCTTTTCGCAGGACTTCTTCTTTGCACCTCCTGTGGGGCGGCTCCGGCGGAAGGGCAGACCTGGGCCTACGATACGCTCTGTACCGTTCGGGTGTGGGGCGGCCGGGATCCCATCGCCGTTTTTGCCGCCGCCGCAGCGGAAGGGCAGAGACTTCTGTCTCCCGACGGAACGAAGCAATTCACCGCTTCCGTGGATGGGGAGGAATTGAAAATATCTGCGGATCTTGCCAGGATCTTAAACCAAAGCGGTATATTGTACGAAAAGACGAACGGGGTCTTCGATCTGACCGTCGCCCCCTTGTCGGAGCTATGGGACGTCAACCGGGCTACCGTCCCTCCGTTGGAAGAGGAGATCCTTGATACCCTGTCTCGGGTAGGCTTCGACCGTCTTACGCTGACCGGCGATTCGGTCGTTTTTTCCAGGGCCGGAACGGGCGTGGATATCGGCAGCGTGGGGAAGGGGTACGGCGCAGATTATGCGGTAACTGCCCTAAAATCGGCGGGCGCGGACGCCGGCGTGGTTTCGTTCGGAGGAAACGTTGCCGTCTTCGGAACACGGAACGGAAGCCCCTTCCGCATCGGGATCCGAGATCCGAAGGGAGGGGCCTCGGACTATCTGGGGATCTTGTCGGTCACCGATTGCTCCGTGGTTACGTCAGGGGCCTACGAACGGTATTTTGAATATACCGGAACGGTTTATCATCACCTGCTTGACGCAAAAACCGGCTATCCCCGTCAGAGCGACCTTCTTTCGGTTACCGTTCTTTGCGCCGACGGCGCTCAGGCGGACATGATGGCCACGGCGCTGTGGCTGATGGGGGAGAAGGAGGGTTTTGCCCTTTACGAGGCGCTTCAGAATACGGAAGGCTTTTTGCCCTCGGAGGCGATTTTCGTTTGTGCCGACGGACGGGTGATCGTCAGCGACGGGGTTGCCGACCGGTTTTCTTTGACGTCGGATCAGTACAGATTGGAATAATTTTTTATGAACGATCGGGTCAGAATCTGGGATTTCGTGTTGATCGCCGCGCTGACGGCGGTCTGCTTCGTTCTGTGGTTTTTTCCGAAGGAGCAGGGCAAAACCGTCACCGTCACCGTAAAAGATAAGGTCGTCTATCAGGGTTCTCTGAAGCGGGACGCCGACCTTGATCTGGGGGACGGAATGCGGGTGATTGTGAAAAACGGCGCCGTTTGGGTGGAGAATTCCACCTGTCCCGACGGCCTTTGTGAAGAAATGGGTGAAATCTCCTCCGCCGGTCAGGTGATTCTGTGCGTCCCGAACCGCATTGCCGTGGAGATCTCCGGAAAAGAGGTGGACGCCCTTGTCGGATAAGCGCTTTTCTGCCCGCACCGTGGCCCGGATGGGATTGCTTCTGGCGGCGGCGTTGATCCTGTCCTGGGTGGAATCGGTTCTTCCCCTTCAGATCCCCGTCCCGGGGGTGAAGCTGGGCCTTGCAAATATCGTCACCCTCGCGGTACTGTATCAATATTCCTTTCCGGCGGCGCTGTTGTTTTCTGTGCTGCGGGCGGTGCTGAGTTCTCTGTTTCTCGGTCGCCTTTCGGGGCTGCTGTTCGGCCTCTGCGGCGCAGTCTTGTCGGTTTGCGGTATGGCGCTGCTGAAAAGATTCCGGTGCTTTTCTTCCTTGGGCGTCAGCGCCTCCGGGGCGGTGCTTCACGGCGTAGGACAGCTGGCGGCGGCCTCGCTGGTGATTTCTCCCTCGGTATGGAGGCTTCTGCCTCTGCTGGGGATTTCGTCTGCCTTTTGCGGCGTCATTACCTGGATTCCCCTGCGGATTTTGGGGCGTTATCCGGGGATCTTTCCCGGCGGCAAGGGGGAAAATTTGAAAAAAGATTAAAACCTGCGAAAAACGCTTGCATTATAAGGTAAATTGTGGTATAATAAACTTTGAGCGGATATCGTCCCGCTCGTTCCCTGTATTTTGTTAAATTTTATTCTTTTTCAAGGAGTGTAAAATAGCATGAACTACAACAAGAAAAACGTAGAAGACATTGCCGTTGCCGGCAAGACCGTCCTCGTTCGCTGCGATTTCAACGTCCCCCTGAAGGACGGCGTTATTACCAGCGACAAGCGTATCGTCGAAGCCCTCCCCACCATCAAATATCTGATGGGTCAGGGTGCGAAAGTCATCCTTTGCTCCCACATGGGCAAGCCTAAGGGCGAGATCATTCCCAAGTACTCCCTCGCTCCCGTTGCCGCCCGTCTGACCGAGCTTCTCGGCGTTGAAGTTCCTCTTGCCGCCGACACCATCGGCCCCGACGCCAAGGCGAAGGCTGCCGCCCTCAAGAACGGCGAAGTGATGCTTCTTGAAAACACCCGTTTCGATAAGCGGGAAGAAAAGAACGATCCCGAATTTGCCAAGGAAATGGCTTCCATGGCTGAAATTTACGTCAACGACGCCTTCGGCGCCGCTCACCGCGCCCACGCCTCCACTGCCGGCGTTGCCGCTTATCTGCCCGCCGTCTGCGGTTATCTGATCCAGAAGGAAATCGGCGTGATGGGGAAGGCCCTTGCCGATCCCGAACGTCCCTTCGTTGCCATCCTCGGCGGTGCCAAGGTTGCCGACAAGCTGAACGTTATCGATAACCTGCTGACCAAGGTTGACACCCTGATCATCGGCGGCGGTATGGCCTATACCTTCCTTGCCGCTCAGGGCTATTCCGTCGGTACCTCCCTGCTGGATGAATCCAAGCTGGATTACTGCCGCAATATGCTGAAGAAGGCGGAAGAAAAGGGCGTGAAGCTGCTTCTGCCCGTGGATACCGTCATCTCTCCCGCATTCCCCGATCCCATTGATGCCGAGCTGGCCGTGGAAGTGGTTCCCTCCACGGAGATCCCCGCAGATAAGATGGGTCTGGACATCGGTCCCAAGACCCGGGAGCTCTTCGCCGACGCCGCCAAGTCCGCCAAGACCGTGGTCTGGAACGGGCCCATGGGCGTGTTTGAGAATCCCACCCTTGCTCAGGGTACCATCGCCGTAGCCAAGGCTCTGGCCGAATCCGACGCCATCACCATCGTCGGTGGCGGTGACTCTGCCGCGGCCTGCGAACAGCTGGGCTTTGCCTCTAAGATCACCCATATTTCCACCGGCGGCGGCGCCTCCCTCGAATTCCTCGAAGGCCTCGAGCTGCCCGGTATCGCCTGCCTGCAGGACAAATAAGGAAAACCATCATAATACTACTGCACAGAGGCAACCGTCTCTGTGCAGGATTTTGAAGAGGAGAAATCAACATGAATACCGAACTGAGAAAAACCGTCATCGCCGGCAACTGGAAGATGAATAAGACCCCTTCCGAAACCACCGCTTTCATCAAGGAGCTGGCTCCCTGCGTGGCCGACGCTAAGTGTGAAGTCGTCTGCTGCGTTCCCTACGTCTGCCTGCAGAACGCCGTCGAAGCCGCCAAGGGCACCAACATCAAGATCGGCGCTCAGAATATCCATTTTGAAGCAAAGGGTGCTTTCACCGGTGAAATTGCCGCTGATATGCTCAACGATCTGGGCGTGGAATACGTCATTATCGGCCACAGCGAACGCCGTCAGTACTATGCCGAAACCGACGAGACCTGCAACAAGAAGGTTCTGACTGCTCTGGCCGCCGGTCTGAAGGTCATTCTGTGCGTTGGCGAGCTGAAGGATCAGCGGGTCAACGGCGTTACCAACGAAGTGGTCGGGATGCAGACCAAGCTGGCTCTTCTCAACGTCAAGGCCGAGGATCTGAAGAACGTTATCATCGCTTACGAGCCCGTCTGGGCCATCGGCACCGGCCTTACCGCCACCGCCGACCAGGCTGACGAGACCAACGGTGCCGTCCGTGCCGCCGTTGCCGATCTTTACGGCAAGGAAGTGGCTGAGACCGTGACCGTTCAGTACGGCGGATCCATGAACGCCGGCAATGCGGACGAACTGCTTGCCAAATACAACGTTGACGGCGGTCTGATCGGTGGCGCCTCTCTGAAGGTTCCCGATTTCACCGCGATCGTTAACGCCGCCTCCAAATAAGGAGAGAACGTGATGAAAAAACCTCTGGTTCTTTGCATTATGGACGGCTTTGGCTTCAACGACTGTAAAAAGGTCAACGCCATCGAGGCCGCCAATACCCCCAATCTGGATAAGATCTTTTCCACCTGCCCCACCACGAAAATCGGCGCTTCCGGGATGGACGTGGGCCTGCCCGATGGGCAGATGGGGAACTCCGAGGTCGGCCACACCAATATCGGTGCCGGCCGGGTAGTTTATCAGGAGCTGACCCGTATCACTAAGGCCGCAAAAGAAGGGGCCTTGATGACCAACGAAGCCCTCGTTGCCGCCATGGAAAACTGTAAGGCGAAGGGGTCCTCCCTGCACCTGATGGGGCTTCTGTCCGACGGCGGGGTTCATTCTCATATTGAACACCTCTACGCTCTGGTTCGCATGGCCAAGGAATTCGGTCTGACGAAGATTTATATCCACGGCCTTCTGGACGGACGGGACGTTCCTCCCGCCTCCGCTGCAGATTTCATCGACGCCGCCAATGCGGAATTTGAGAAGATCGGCGCCGGTAAAATCGCCACCGTTATGGGACGTTTCTACGGGATGGACCGTGATAACCGTTGGGATCGCGTGGGCAAGGCTTACGCCGCCCTCGTATACGGCGAAGGCGTCAAGACCGACGATGCCGCGGCCGCCGTCCGCGCTTCTTACGAAACCGTGGACGAAGACGGTAAGAATCTGACCGACGAATTCGTTCTTCCCACCGTGGTCAACGGTACTGAGCGCATCGCTTCCGGGGACAGCGTGATCTTCTTCAACTTCCGCCCCGACCGCGCCCGGGAAATTACCCGTACCTTCGTGGATCCCGACTTCAGCGGCTTTGAGCGCAAGGGCGGCAAGCCGGACGTGTTCTACGTCTGCATGACCCAGTACGACGCTTCCATGCCCAACGTGCAGGTGGCCTTCAAGCCCCAGTCCCTGGTTAATACCCTGGGCGAATATCTGTCCAAGCAGAATATGACCCAGCTTCGCATCGCCGAGACCGAAAAATACGCCCACGTCACCTTCTTCTTCAACGGCGGCGTGGAGGTGGAATATCCCGGCGAGGATCGGATCTTGGTCGCTTCCCCCAAGGTTGCCACCTACGATCTTCAGCCCGAAATGAGCGCCGTTCCCGTCTGCGATAAGGTGGTTGACGCCATCAACAGCGGCAAATACGACGTGGTCATTCTCAATTACGCTAACTGCGATATGGTCGGTCATACCGGCATCTTCGACGCGGCCGTCAAGGCTGTGGAGACGGTGGATGCCTGCGTGGGTCGCACCGCCGAGGCCGTTCTGAATATGGGCGGCGTGATGCTTCTCACCGCCGACCACGGCAACGCCGATTGCATGATCGCTGAGGACGGTTCTCCCTTCACCGCCCACACCACCAACCCCGTTCCCTTCGCCGTCATCGGCAAGGATTGCGAACTGCGGGAGGGCGGCAAACTGTGCGATATTTCCCCCACCATTCTTAAGCTTCTGGGCATCCCCCAGCCCGCTGAAATGGACGGCGAAAGCATCGTTCTGTAAAAGGCGAGGAGTACGGTATTCTTCTTTCTTTTCCGGAGAAAAGAAAGAAGAACCAAGAAAGAAAAGCCAAATCCGGCGCAATTCTTGCACCGGAAGCCATACGGATAAGAAAAGAGGATCTGCAAACTGCAGATCCTCTTTGTTTTGTTATTGTTGCATAAAAAGATCGTTCTTGTTTTGTGTATTTCGATGAAATTCAGAATTTGTATTGACATCCGTATACGCATATGCTATAATAAGAGTAGAATACTGGAAAGGACGTGGTTCTCGTGAAAACGTACGCTATTTTATCACCGCGGTTTTTGCCCGTTGCTTTTTGGACTCTGCCATTGTCCGACCGAATAAAAATCTCCACGCAACGCGCATAAGCCGCAGGGAAGAATCTCTCGGTTTATGCGCTTTTTTATTACACAATGAAAGGTTGATATATAAATGAAAAAAGGATTTTCCATTATTTCCGTATTGCTTGTGGTTTTGTTTCTCCTGTCCGGTTGCTCTTCGCAGCAACCGAAAGATGATTTGAATAATTATAACCGTGTAGGAACGGAAGGCAATATTGTTGATCTTTATTATCCGGACGGACCTATGAATTGGGATCAGATTTTTGAGAATTCGGATATTGTCGCTATTGTTGAAGTTCAGTCTACGGAAGCTATTCACTATCTGGAGAACGATACGGGGAGTACTATATTTAGAGGTTCAATTCAGAAAATCTATAAGAACGATATCAATTATCAGGGGGAAACGCTGTTGTTTTCGCAATTTGGTACCCCACGCGTGACGATTGTAGGATTCCCGCTATATAAGGTAGGTGATGTTTTTCTTCTTGGTTTCAAGGTTTCAGAAGAATCTTATGGCCTTTCAGAGACTGTATTTAACACACTTGAGAACGAGCGTGCAGTTTTTCAATTGTTCGAATATGAAGATGTGGAGTACGTTCTTTGTCGCTATGCTCACGAATATTTCCCCGAAACAATAACTGCTTGTGATGCTACTCTTGCTGAAAAAGTATGGGGGGCGTTGCATGAAAGTGATCCGTTGGTTTTTGGTGGGGGACGATTGAACAACTATGTTTATTTGCTTGATGATGTCAATCAATATATGGAGGAATTAAAACAATGAAAAAGATATTTATATTGAGTTTAACTGCGGTTTTGTTGTTGGCTTTTTCCGTCGTATCTTTTGCACATACCACTTCCCACAGCTCGGTACTTAACAGCTGGACAGATGAATATGGTCGTGTTATTGTGGGCGGAGAGGCGATTGCTGGGACACCTGTTAAGGTGGGGTGGTATTTTTGTGAATCCTCGCATTTGGGAACAAACAATGCCACGTACTATTTTGATGGAACTGTTACGGATTTTTGTCGAAACAGGTTTAATGGTGGGGTTGCCCTATGGGAGAATTATTCACAGGCTAATTTGACGGAAACGACTTCCACCAATGCAAATATTCTAGTAAGTATAGGGGCACATCCTTCAGGGTCGAATGCATATGCGTTTGCTCGACCTATTAGCTCCTCTGGAACCGGGAATGGGCATTATTCACAGTGGGAGATTGTAATCAATGAAAATCGACAGAGCGCTTTCAGAGATCATATTGCCGCACACGAAATCGGTCACGTATTCGGACTGCTTGATCTTCCGACCTTTACGGAGGCATTGATGTATCATCAGAATACGGGGGATGTGACAGCGCCTACAAGTTATGACGTTATGGGCTTTAACGTGGCGACCGGGCTTCACACCTCTCATTCCTGGTCTTACAACGACTGGGGACGGTTTTGCGTTGGTTGTGGCGGTCCCAAAACGGAATATCACGAATATTGGTGGCAGCAGTATAACGCTACTTCTCATAAGGGCGTGTGCCATCATTGTTCCGGTGGGCAGTACAGCATCGTATACGAGCCCCATACCTACCATATGAGTGACCCTTCCACCGGGATTTGCGACCGTTGCGGTTACGTTGGACGGTCGATTGAAATCAATTCTGACGAGGAGATTGCAATCGAATAGTAGAATTTTCTTGGAATTTTAATATAAACCCAGAGGAGATGCAAATGCATCTCCTCTGGATTTTATTGGATTATGATTGGATCAAGAAAAGAACATATGCTCCACGAAGATTTTGACGCCGATGGCGATTAAGATGAGGCCGCCGAGGAGGGCGGCTTTGTCCTTCATCATGGCGCCGAATTTTTTGCCGGCAAAGGCGCCGAAAAGGCAGCACAGGGCGGTGATCACGCCCACGAGGGCGACGGCGAAGTAGGGGTTGGTGTGGGGGAAGGCCACGGCCAGGGTGACGCCGGCGGCCAAAGCGTCGATGGAGGTGGCGATCGATTGGGTGAAGATCAGCTGATAGGTAAAGGGGGAGACGTCGCAGGCAAATTCCGGGTGGCGCAGGTTTTTGATGGCCTCCACCAGCATTTTGCCGCCCAGAAAGCCCAGAAGAACCAGGGCGATCCAATGATCCACCACCTCCACGTATTTGCTGAAGGCGGCGCCGGCCAGATAGCCCAGAAGGGGCATCAGGGCCTGGAATACTCCGAAGCTGACGGCGGAGAGTACCAGCTTTTTCTTCTCCTTGTGATAGCAGATGCCGTTGGAGACCGACACGGCGAAGGCATCCATGGAAAGGCCGAGGGCCAATAAAAATACCTGAATCAATTCCATCGTTTCGTTCCTTATATTGTAACGTTATTCTTTGACCAATAATTTTGCGATCCACGTGCGCTTCACCTTCAGGGCGCCCTTGGGGCAGAATTCCTGACAGCAGAAGCACTTGATGCAGGCCTTGCGGTTGATGACCGGCTTTTTGTCCACCATTTCGATGGCCTTGGCGGGGCAGATCTTATAGCATTCCTTGCACCCCACGCATTCGTCGGGCTTCAGCACCGGCCGGGAGGCCAGGGCTTTGTCGATAAAAGCCGAGGAAATGCGTCCGAAAAAGGTATGGGAATCCTTGTTGAACCGCAGGCTGTGGGTGGTTTCCACCCGGTGATAATCCGATACGACGAAGGGCCTCCAATCGCCGGAGACCTCCAGTTCCTCCGGATCTTCCGGCAGATATCCCCGCCGGACGGCGGCCGTGAGGGTGGGCACGTCCTTGGCCGTAAGGCCGATGACCGAAGCGCCGATCAGATCTGCGGCGTGGGGCGAATCCGAGGCGATGATCACGCCGATCTTCCGAGGTGTTCCTGCAGTAGGGCCGTTGCCCTCCATGCCCACGACGCCGTCGGTGATGGACAGAAGGGGCTTAAAATAATCGTTCAGATCCACGATCATATCCGCAAAGCGGTCGGGGTCGGGATAGCGGTAATGGTATTCCGGCTTGGCCGTTCCGGGGATGACGCCGAACATATTTTTCGCCGCTCCGCTCATGGCCATCATGCCGTGGGTCTTCAGCTTGCAGAAGTCGACGATGGCGTCGGCTTCGTCCAGCCAGGCGGTGTAGGAGAAGGATTTCGCCTCTTTTGCTTCGGGAAAACGGGCTTCCGCGATCTCAAAATTCCGGTTCAGCTCCCCGCCCGCCTCTTCCACCGCCTTCATGCCGGTGGCGGCGTAGATGCGATCCAGATAGACCTTCGTATAGAGTCCGCCGGGGCTGTCTCCCACAATGACTCTGGCTCCCTTCGCCCGCAAAAGCTTTACCAGTGCGCAGAGCAGGACGGGGTGGGTTGTGGCCGCCGCTTCGGGCTTCAGAAAGGTGACCAGATTGGCCTTTACCGCCACGGTCATTCCTTCTTTGACCCAATCCAGACCGCCCAAGGGGGCAAGGGCTTGCTCCAGCGCCGACAGGGCTTCGGCCGGGTCGTAGCTGCTGCAGGGAACTACGGATACTTTCATAGGATCGCTCCTTGTTGGTTGATATTCTATTATTATACCATACTTTGCTTCGTTTGTCTATAGTTTTTTTGTAAAAGAGTCATTGCATAATTATGATGCATAAACGGGAAAAAGGCCGAATATATGGAAAAAGACACAAAATATTTTCATTTTCCCCCTTGACAAAGGGAATGCGATGTGCTATAATACCCCCATAGGCTATGACGAGGACGGTTTGGAGTCCCTCGCTCTGAGAGAGCCGGCGGTTGGTGCGAGCCGGAAGCGAGTCTCCTTGTAACCCATCACCTCCGAGCCGGAGATCCGAACCTCGGTTTTTGATCCGGAAAGTAGGCGTCTCCCGTGATTGCTGCGTCAAGGCATAGGGATTGTTGGATCCCAAGAGTGGCGAAGGGTTTCTTTCGCAATTTGAGTGGTACCGCGAGTGTCAGTATATTGTCACCCGTCTCAAAGTTTTTTCTTTGGGACGGGTTTGTTTTTTTATACGGTGAACCGGCAATCCCTCCCTCCAACAAAAAAACGCGCGTTCACCGAAAAATACTGTCAGGAGGTAAAAAACTATGTCCAACAACGTTGAAACCGTTAAGCTTCTGGAGGTCGCCGCCCGGATCCGGGAAATGCGCGAGATCTCCGGGATCTCCGTGGAGGCCATGGCTGAAAAGACCGAGGTTTCCCTGGAGGAGTACGTCCGCTATGAAAGAGGGGAGACCGACTTCCCCTTCTCCTTTATTCACAAATGCTCTCTGGTTTTCAACATCGGTATTTCCGATCTGTTGGAAGGACAGTCCGCCAACCTTTCTTCCTATACCGTCACCCGCAAGGGACAGGGGCAGGAGACTGCCAAGGAGGACGGCATCACCATTCAGAACCTGGCTCCCATGTTCCGCAAAAAGATCGCGGAGCCTTACTGGGTCCGCTACGAATTTGATCCCGCCCAACAGAATAAGCCCATCCACCTTGCCACCCACTCCGGTCAGGAATTCGACCTGGTGGTCAGCGGCAAGCTGAAGGTACAGATCGGCAACCACACCGAAGTACTGTGCGAAGGGGATAGCATCTACTACAATTCCTCCACTCCCCACGGGATGATTGCCGTGGACGGGGAAGATTGCGTCTTCTGCGCCGTCGTTCTGCCCGGAGAGGCCGTCAAGGAAGAGACCGTCCGGGAAAGCATCGTCAAGGCCAAAGCCTCCGAGCCTCTGGTCTGCGAAAAATTCGTGGAGACCGAAGAAGACGAACGGGGTGCTTTGAAGAGCATTTCCTTCAAAAATACGGATTCCTTTAACTTCGGCTTCGATATCGTGGACGGCATTGCCGAGCGTTACCCCGATAAGCTTGCCATGCTTCATCTGGACGTGAACCGCAATGAGCGTCGGTTTACCTTCAAGGACATCAAGCAATATTCCAATCAGTGCGCCAATTATTTCACTTCTCTGGGCATCAAGCGGGGCGACAAGGTTATGCTGGTGCTGAAGCGGCATTACCAGTTCTGGTTTTCCATGGTGGCTCTTCATAAACTGGGGGCCGTGGCCATTCCTGCGACCAATCAGCTGAAGCAGCACGATTTCGAATACCGCTACAACGCCGCCGGGGTTTCCGCCATCGTCTGCACCGCCGACGGAGACGTGGCCGATATTGCGGCCGCCGCCGCGCAGAACTGTCCTCAGGTCACCACCAAGATTCTGGTGGGCGGAACCAAGGAGGGCTGGCGTAATTTCGACGAAGAATTCAAGCTTTTCTCCCGGAAATACGTCCGTCCCGACGACGCTTCCGCCGGGGACGAAACGGCGCTGATGTTCTTTACCTCCGGCACCACCGGCAATCCCAAGATGGCCGCCCATAAGCATACCTACGCTCTGGGGCACTTCGTTACCGCCAAATATTGGCATTGCTGTGAGCGGGACGGCCTGCATCTTACCATCTCCGACACGGGCTGGGGCAAATCTCTTTGGGGCAAGCTGTACGGCCAATGGCTCTGCGAGGGAGCCGTTTTCGTCTACGACTTTGATCGCTTTGATGAAAACGACATTCTGCCAATGTTTGCCAAGTACAACATCACCACCTTCTGTGCTCCTCCCACCATGCTTCGGATGCTGATCCGGGGCGATCTTTCCAAATACGACCTTTCGTCCATCCATCATATGACCACCGCCGGAGAGGCTCTGAACCCCGAGGTATTCAAGAAATTTAAAGAAGCCACCGGCCTTGAGATCATGGAAGGCTTCGGTCAGACCGAGACCACCCTTGCCATCGCGAATCTCTTCGGCACCGTTCCCAAGATCGGTTCTATGGGCAAGGCGTCGCCCCAGTTTGATCTGGATATCGTGGATCCCGACGGCAACAGCGTTGCCACCGGCGAGGTAGGAGAGATCGTTATCCACACCGACAAGACCGTTCCCTGCGGCCTGTTCCGGGAATATTATCTGGACGAAGAAAAGACCAAAGAAGCCTGGCACGACGGGCTTTATCACACCGGTGACACCGCCTGGCGGGACGAGGACGGCTTCTTCTGGTACGTAGGCCGGGTGGACGACGTGATCAAATCCTCCGGCTACCGCATCGGGCCCTTTGAGATCGAAAGCGTCATCATGGAGCTGCCTTACGTTCTGGAATGCGGCGTCTCTGCAGCACCCGACGAGGTTCGGGGGCAGGTGGTCAAGGCCTCCATCGTACTGACCAAGGGCACCGAGCCGACCGACGAGCTGAAGAAGGAAATTCAGAACTACGTCAAGCAGCATACCGCGCCCTACAAGTATCCCCGTATCGTGGTCTTCCGGGACGAGTTGCCCAAGACCATCAGCGGAAAGATCCAGCGCAACAAACTGTGATTTTAAAACAAAAGAACAATTTTAGAATAGAGGCTGTATCATGAAGCTATCTCTTTCGAGCAGTACCGTGGCCCCTTATCTGAAGGACGGGGCGGATCCCCGGGATGTGTACCGCGTCTTTCGGGAAACCGGCTTTCGTTGCGTGGATTTTGAGATCGGCGCCGCTATGATGGGGGACGACCCTGCCAAGGCGGGCGTCTTCTGGAGGGAGCTTCTGGATTCCTGCGATCTGACCGTGACCCAGACCCACGCTCCCATGCCCAATCCCTTTCGGGACGAAGCCTCCTTCGCTCCCGCAAAAGCATCGGCGGAGAACGCGCTTCGCTTCTGCCAAGGGGCGGGCTTTTCCAACACGGTGGTGCACCCCGGTGCGCGGAGCGGAAACACGCGAGAGGAATTCTTTGAGAATAACGTTGCCTTCTACCGCTCTCTGATTCCCGTGGCGGAGGAGACGGGGGTGACGATTCTGGTTGAGAACATCGGTCATTACATGGATCCTTATTTCCTGTGGTCGGCGTCAGATCTGGTGGAGATGATCGAGCGCATCGATCATCCCGCCTTTGCCGCCTGCTGGGATATCGGGCATGCCAACCATTTTGAATATCTCCACGCCAACGGATCGCCCTACGATTCCCTTCAGACTTTGGGCGACCGTCTGGTGGCGATCCACGCCCACGAGAACGTGGGATTCTTCCCCGACCCCAATCCACGCAAGCGGGTGGATATGCATATGATGCCCTATTCGTCGGGCTATTCCACCGTCAACTGGGATGCGGTTCTTCAGGGGTTGAAGGATGCAAATTATCGCGGCACCTTCAACTTTGAATCCAATACCCCCGCGCCGTTGCGGAATTCCCCCGAGTTCCGTTACAACGGTGAGGTGGTCCGCACGCTGGAGATGGTTCCTCTTTCGGTATGGAAGTCGGTTACGGCGTCTCTTTATGAGATCGGCAGATTTATGCTGGAGACCTACGGACTTTTCGAGGAATAAACCAACGGTTTGGTACAAAACGAAACGGGATACCTGCCGTGGTAGATATCCCGCTGTTTTTTACACGAAAAAAGAGCGTTTGTCAAGCCCTGTTCCCCATTTTTTTCGATTCTCCGGGAAAAACGGAAGGAAAAGAGCGAAAAAATCTTGATTTTCCGCAAAAAAAATGGAAAAAGGGTATTGACAAACAGGCAAAGTTGTGATAAAATAATACTATTCATATTTATATGTAGTCAAAGGCTTTGACGAAGAGGATGCGAAACCGGTCTTCCGGGAGAGAAATGGCGGTTGGTGCGAGCCATGGAGGGTCCTTCGCGTTTGTCACTTCCGAGCCGGGAGAAAGAAGGTCCTTCGGGGCTGGTAGACTCTCCCCGTGATTGCTGCGTTAAGGCATAGGGGTTGTCAGACTCCAAGAGTGGCGGGAATTCCGCAATTTGAGTGGTACCGCGGGTGTGTTGAAAATCGACATTCTCGTCTCAAAGTTTTATCAGCTTTGGGACGAGTTTCATTTTTTACCGTCCCGGATAGGAGAAAACTTATGGAACAAATGACCGGACTTGATTTCAAGATCCAGGAAATGGCCGGCCGTATCCGCGAGCTGCGGGAGCTGGAAGGTCTGTCTGCCGCAGAAATGGCGGCGAAGACCGGCGTCAGCGAAGCGGAATATCTGCAATGCGAAGCCGGGAAAAGCGATCTGAACTTTGCCTTTATCTATCGGTGCGCCATGGTGCTGAACGTCAACGTCACCGATATTATCGAGGGACAGTCTCCGAAACTGAAATCCTACACCGTTACCCGCAAGGGAGCGGGGCAGGAGGTTTCCCGGGCTCACGGCATGACCTACTACAACCTTGCCTACGCCTTCCGGGACCGTATTGCGGAGCCGTTGTACGTTCGCAGCGTTTACGACCCCGAAGCCCTGCAGCGGGATATCGAGCTGACCACTCACGCCGGGCAGGAATGCGACCTGATCATCGAAGGAAATCTGATGGTTCAGGTGGGCGAGCATAAAGAGGTTCTCGGACCGGGGGACAGCATTTATTTCGACTCCGATACCCCCCACGGAATGATTGCCGTCAACGGGCAGGACTGCGTTTTCTACGCCATCGTTCTGAATCCCACCGGGGAGCCGATCCCCGAGCTTGCCGAGGTCAAGGCCGTCGCCGAAAAGCGGGTCAAGACCGCCGACACCAAGGACCGTATTTACCGCAGATTTATCGATACGGAGGAGGACGAGAACGGCACTCCCACCAAGATTGCTTTCAAGAATACGGAGAAATTCAATTTCGCCTTCGATCTCGTGGACGCTCTGGCCGACCGGGAACCGGAAAAGCTGGCCATGCTTCATATTTCCAGAGATAAAACCGTTCGTCGGTTGACCTTCAAGGATATCAAGAAGGCTTCCAATCAGTGCGCCAATTATTTCAAATCCCTGGGCATTAAAAAGGGCGACCGGGTTATGCTGGTGCTGAAGCGCCATTATCAGTTCTGGTTTGCCATGATGGGTCTGAATAAGCTGGGCGCCATCGCGATCCCCGCTACCAATCAGCTGCAGGAGCACGATTTCGAATATCGCTTCCGGTGCGCCGGCGTTTCCGCCATTCTCTGTACCGCCGACGGGGAGACCGCCGCGCAGGTCGATATCGCCGCAGAGAAGTGTCCCGACCTGAAGCATAAGATCATCGTCAACGGCGCCCGGGAGGGCTGGCGGAGCTTCGACGAAGAATATCCTCTCTACTCCACTCACTACAACCGTACCGACGACGCGCCCTGCGGGGAAGACCTGATGCTGATGTTCTTCACCTCCGGCACCTCCGGTTATCCCAAGCTGGCGGCCCATAACTACAAATATCCTCTGGGGCATTTCCACACCGCCAAGTATTGGCATAACGTGGATCCCGACGGCCTCCATTTCACCATTTCCGATACCGGCTGGGCAAAGTCCATGTGGGGCAAGCTCTACGGACAGTGGCTCTGCGAAGCGGCGATTTTCGTATACGATTTCGACCGGTTCGACGCCGCCGATATCCTGCCCATGTTCGCAGAACACAAGATTACCACCTTCTGCGCTCCTCCCACCATGCTGCGCATGATGATCAAGCAGGATATTTCCAAATACGATTTCTCTTCCGTCAAGCATATGACCACCGCCGGAGAGGCCTTGAATCCCGAGGTTTACCGGCAGTTTGAAAAGGCCACCGGCCTGCAGATCATCGAGGGCTTCGGGCAGACCGAAAGCACGATGATCATCGGCAATATGGTGGGCGCTCCCCATAAGATCGGCTCCATGGGCAAGCAGGTTCCCGTCTACGACGTGGAGCTGCACGACGCCGACGGCAACCCCGTTCCCGTGGGTGAGACCGGTGAGATCGTGGTCAATATCAAAAACGGCCTTCCCTGCGGCCTTGCCGTGGGTTATTACGGCGATGAAGAGAAGACCGCCGAAAACTGGCACGACGGCTATTATCATACCGGCGACGTGGCCTGGAAGGACGAGGACGGCTTCTTCTGGTACGTGGGTCGTGCCGACGACGTGATCAAATCCTCCGGCTACCGCATCGGTCCCTTCGAGATCGAAAGCGTTATCATGGAACTGCCCTACGTTCTGGAGTGCGGCGTTTCCGCCGAGCCCGACGAGGTTCGGGGGCAGGTGGTCAAGGCCTCCATCGTTCTCGTGGACGGAACCGAACCCACCGAGGAGCTGAAGAAGGAAATTCAGACCTACGTCAAAAAGAAAACCGCACCCTACAAATACCCCCGCATCGTGGTCTTCCGGGATTCCCTGCCCAAGTCGGTCAGCGGTAAGATCCAGCGGAACAAGCTGTGATGCATATGAGAGAGTTTAAGCGTATTACCCTTCTTTGCGGCCATTACGGCAGCGGGAAGACCAACGTGGCCGTCAATCTGGCCGTCGCCTTCCGGCAACGGTACGATCGGGTGGCCGTGGCGGATCTGGATATCGTCAATCCTTATTTCCGCTCCAAGGACAGCCGGGGGCAGTTCGAGGATCTTGGCATCCGCCTGATCTGCTCCGAATACGCCAACACCAACGTGGATATCCCCGCGCTGCCTCAGGATATGTACGCCGTGACCGACGATAAAGGCCTGCGGGTCATCATCGACGTGGGGGGCGACGACCGGGGCGCTCTGGCGCTGGGACGGCTGACCGGACCGATTCTGGAGGAGAACGATTACGAGATGCTGGCCGTGGTCAACGCTTCCCGTCCTCTGACCCATACTCCGGAGGATACGGTGGAGGTGTTGCGGGAGATCGAGACCGCCGGCGGAATCCGGTTCACCGGGATCGTGAATAACACGAATCTGGGGCGGGAAACGGTCGCCGAAACGGTTCTGAGCTCGGTTTCTTATGCCGAATCGGTTTCAAAGTTGATGGAAATTCCCGTGGTTATGACCACCGTTCCCGTGGAATTATTCCCGCAACTGCAAGGAAAAATTGAAAATCTGTTCCCGTTGGAACTTCAGAAAAAACTGTGACGTCGGATCAATCGTCCGATACTTCATACGAACGGAGATGTTATTATGGCAAAATTAACCTTCAAGACCGACTCCTGCAAGGGCTGTGGGCTGTGTGTCAACGCCTGCCCCAAGCATCTTTTGCAGCTGGCGCCGGATCAGATCAATAAGAAAGGGCACCACCCCGCCGTCATTACCGACGAGGGGGCCTGCGTGGGCTGTGCCGCCTGCGCGATGATGTGTCCCGATTGCGTTATTAAGGTAGAAAGGTGAGTGAAAACCGTGTCGGATAAAGTTTTGATGAAAGGCAATGAGGCTATTGCGGAAGCGGCCATCATCGCCGGATGCCGCCATTATTTCGGCTATCCTATCACCCCGCAGACCGAGGTTGCGGCCTATATGGCTAAGCGTATGCCCAAGATCGGCGGATGCTTCCTGCAGGCGGAAAGTGAAATCGCCGCCATTAACATGGTCTACGGCGTTGCCTCCACCGGCAAGCGCGTCATGACCTCTTCCTCCAGCCCGGGAATTTCTCTGAAGGGCGAAGGCCTTTCTTATCTTGCCGGTGCGGATCTTCCCGCGCTGGTGGTTAACGTTCAGCGGGGCGGCCCCGGTCTCGGTGGCATTCAGCCCAGCCAGTCGGATTATTTCCAGGCCACCCGTGCCGGCGGACACGGCGATTTCAAAATGATCGTCCTTGCTCCCGCTTCGGTGCAGGAAATGGCGGAGCTGACCGTCAAGGGTTTTGAGTTGGCCGATAAATATCGCATGACCACCATGCTTCTGGCCGACGGTACTATGGGACAGATGATGGAGCCCGTCGCCCTTAACGATCTGAAGGTCAACGATCCCATCGCCAAGCCCTGGGCTACCACCGGCACGAAGATGGAACGGGAGCACAACGTCGTGAACTCTCTGTTCCTGGATCCCGCCGCTCTGGAAAAAACCAATTTTGAGCGCTTCGACCGCTACAAGGTGATTGAAGAAAACGAGACTCTGTACGAAGAATACAGGATGGACGACGCAGAGATCTGCATTGCCGCCTTCGGCATTGCCGCCCGCGTTTCCAAGAACGCGATCGACGAAGCCCGGAAGGAAGGAATCAAGGTCGGCATGATCCGTCCGATCACCCTGTGGCCCTTCCCCGTAGCTCCCTTTAAGAAGGCCGCAGATCGGGTCAAGGCCATGATCTCCGTGGAGCTTTCCATGGGTCAGATGATCGAAGACGTCCGCCTTGCCACCGAATGCAAAGTCCCCGTGACTCTGTGCAACCGGGTGGGCGGTATGATCCCCTCTCCCGAACAGGTTCTGGAGTCCATCCGCAACGCCGCGAAGAACGGAGGTAACAACTAATGGTCGTATTTGATAAACCCCATGCATTGACCGATGCTCCCATGCATTATTGCCCCGGCTGTACTCACGGCATCGTCCACCGTCTGGTGGCGGAGGCCATTGACGAGCTGGGAATCGAAGGAAAAACCATCGGCGTGGCCCCCGTCGGCTGCTCCGTTATGGCCTATAATTATTTCTCCTGCGATATGATCGAGGCAGCCCACGGCCGAGCTCCCGCCGTTGCTACCGGCGTCAAGCGGGCCGATCCGGAGAACCACATCGTCTTTACTTATCAGGGAGACGGCGACCTTGCCTCCATCGGGATGGCGGAGACGGTTCACGCCGCCGCCCGCAACGAAAATATTACCGTAATTTTCATCAACAACGCAATTTACGGCATGACCGGCGGTCAGATGGCTCCCACCTCTCTGCCCGGTCAGATTACCCAGACCTCTCCCTACGGCCGGGACACCGATCACTGCGGCTTCCCCATCAAGGTTTGTGAGCTGCTGTCCGAGCTGGACGGCCCCGAGTATCTGACCCGGGTCACCGTCAACAGCGTCAAGAATATCCGTGCCGCCAAGGCCGCCATCAAGAAGGCCTTCCAGAATCAGATTGACGGCAAGGGCTTCTCTCTGGTGGAAGTTCTTTCTTCCTGCCCCACCAACTGGGGAATGACGCCCCAGAAGGCGCTGGAATGGATCGATGAAAAAATGATTCCATACTACCCTCTGGGTGTGTATAAAGACAGATCTGCCGCAAAGGAGGAGACGAAATGAGCACGAAACAATTCCTTTTCTCCGGTTTCGGCGGTCAGGGAATCCTGTTTGCCGGAAAGTTCATCGCCTACAAGGGCCTGATGGACGGTAAAAACGTCAGCTGGCTGCCCTCCTACGGCCCTGAAATGCGGGGCGGCACCGCTTCCTGCGGCGTCATCGTAGGGGATGAATCGGTGGGATCTCCCATCGTTTCCCGTCCCGACGTTCTGGTGGCCATGAACCTGCCTTCTCTGGATAAGTACGAGTCTGCCGTAGCCCCCGGCGGGATCATCTTCGTGGATTCCACCCTGGTTACCCGGCAGGTCAACCGTACCGACGTTACCGTTTATCCCCTTCCCGCTACGCAGATGGCCAGCGATAACGGCACCCCCACTCTTGCCAACATGATTCTCGTGGGCAAGATTCTGAAGGTTCTTAACGATTTCGACGAGACCAGCGTCCGTACCGCTCTTGGCAAGGTCATCTCCGCTAAGCGGGCCGATATGCTGGAGGTCAACCTCAACGCCATGAAACTGGGCGCCGAGTATTGATTTTATTACCGATCTTATTATTGAAAGGAAACTTACCATGATGAAGATTTCCGTGACGAAAACCACCGCTCCCAAGGAAAAGCCCGAGGCTTCCACCCTTGGCTTCGGTAAGTTTTTCACCGACCATATGTTTATGATGGACTATTCCCGGGAGGAAGGCTGGCACGACGCCCGCATCATCCCCTTCGGGAATCTGTCCCTCCATCCCGCGTCCACCGTGCTCCATTACGGGTCTGAGATTTTCGAAGGCTTGAAGGCCTATCGCCGGGCTGACGGGAAGGTTCAGCTGTTCCGTCCCCTGGAAAACATTCGCCGGATGAACAATTCCGCCGAACGTCTGTGCCTGCCTCAGATTCCCGAGGAGGACGCTCTGCAGGTTTTGACCGAGTTCGTGAAGATGGAGCAGGAATGGACGCCCTCCGCGCCCGGAACCTCCCTCTATCTGCGCCCCTATATGTTCGGCAACGACGAGACTCTCGGCGTGCACGCCGTGCATAACGCCACCTTCGTTATCATCGCTTCCCCCGTTGGCAGCTATTATAAAGAAGGCATCAACCCCGTCCGGATCATGATCGAAGACGAAGACGTCCGTGCGGTCCGGGGCGGTACCGGATATGCAAAATGCGGCGGAAACTACGCCGCCAGTAACCGTGCCGGGGAACGGGCAGAGAAGAAGGGCTATTCCCAGGTTCTTTGGCTGGACGGCGTGGAACGCAAATATATTGAAGAAGTCGGCGCAATGAACGTTATGTTCAAGATTGCCGGCGAGATCGTCACGCCCATGCTTTCCGGCTCCATCCTACCCGGGATTACCCGGAAGTCCTGCCTGGAGGTCCTTCGCAAGGAGGGGTATACCGTCAGCGAGCGACTGCTAAGCATCGACGAGCTATCCGCCGCGATGGAAAACGGCACTTTGGAAGAAGCCTGGGGCTGCGGCACCGCCGCCGTGGTTTCTCCCATCGGCGAACTATGCTACAAGGATCACAAATATATTGTCAACGACGGTAAAATCGGCGCCGTCACCCAACATCTTTACGACACCCTGACCGGCATTCAATGGGGCAAGGTCGAAGATTCCTTCGGCTGGACCTGCCCGATTGACTGATCATTAACGGTATTATCGTACCATAGGTCCCGGAGTCGGTGAACGCCGACCCCGGGGCTTTATACTATTTTGAAAAAAGTGAAACGATATTTTTTAGGATAAGTACGAAAAAACAAGGAGAAAACAGTATGAAACAGATTGTCATTACCGACGCTACCCTCTGTAAAGAGGGCGGAAACTACACCTTCAAAGAGAAGATCGAGATCGCCCGTCAGCTGGAACGGCTGAAGGTCGACGTCATCGAGCTTCCCGAGATTCTCAACGGTAAAACTGACATCCTACTGGTTCGTACTTTATCCTCTTTCGTGAAAAATTCCATCCTTTCCGTGGCGGTTGGCGTGGCCCCTTCCGGCCTTGAAAACGCCCTGCAGGCTCTGTCCGGAGCCGCCCGTCCCCGTATTCGCGTGGAGGTGCCCCTGTCTCCCGTGGGGATGGAATACCTGAGTCATAAAAAGCCTCCCAAGATGCTTGAGTTCATTTCCGCCACCGTGGCCGCGGCCAAAGAACAGTGCGCCGACGTGGAATTCTGCGCCGTGGACGCCACCCGTGCCGAGCCGGAATTTTTGCAGGCCGCCGTTACCGCCGCCGTTTCTGCCGGAGCAACCTCCGTTGCGGTCTGTGACAGCGCCGCCGAAATGATGCCCGACGATTTTGCCTCCTTCGCCGCTCGGGTGAAGGAATGGGTCGGTTCGATCCCCGTGGCCGTCCGCTGCGACGATAAGAACGGCCTTGCCTGCGCTTCTGCCATTCTGGCCGTCCGTGCCGGGGTGGACGGGGTTAAAACCTGCGTGGAGGGCACCGGGGTCTCCTTGGAGACCTTTGCGGATATGATCAAAAATTGCGGCAATACCTACGGGTTTTCTTCCTCCGTCCGGGTTACCGAATTGCATCGGGGCGTTAATCAGATCCGCTGGATTGCCGGCAATTCCAAGAGCGATCGGGCATCCGTCCCCGCCTCTTCCGCCGCCGACGAATCGGTGCGGCTGGATAAGAGCGACGATCAGACCGTGGTCGCCGCCTCCGTGGCGAAATTGGGCTACGATCTTTCCGAAGAGGATAACGCCAGAGTATACGAGGAATTTCTGCGGGTGGCCGACCGGAAGACCGTCGGCTCTAAGGAGCTGGAGGCCATCGTGGCAAGCGTGGCGCTGCAGGTTCCCCCGTCCTATAAATTGAAGAGCTACGTGATCAACAACGGCAACATTATCTCCGCCAGCGCCCAGATCACTCTGGAGCGGGATGGCAAAGAGATCCCCGGCATTTGCATCGGGGACGGCCCCGTGGACGCCGCCTTCAAGGCCATCGAACAGATCATCGGCCATCATTACGAGCTGGATGATTTCCAGATCCAGTCGGTCACCGAAGGCAAGGAAGCCATGGCCTCCGCTCTCGTGAAGCTTCGCTCCAACGGAAAGCTGTATTCCGGAAACGGCATCTCCACCGATATCGTGGGGGCCGGGATCCGGGCGTTCATCAACGCCGTCAACAAGATCGTTTACGAGGAGGCCTGAAGATGAAGCTTTCGTTTTCTACCCGTGGATGGCACGAGAATACCTTTGAAGAATTCTGCGATATCGCCGTGGATTTGTCCTTTTCCGGCATTGAATTGCATAATATTAACAACCGCCTCTTCACCGATCGGGACGGAGCCTTTCACGATTACGCCGCCGCCGCGACGCTGCGACGGTTGTATGAGAAAAAATTGCAGATCCCTTGCATTGATACCCTCTGCGATCTTTCCGACGCCGCTGCCGAAGAGGCTACCCTTGACGAGATCCGCCGTTGCCTTGTCATCGCCGGAAATCTCCATATCCCCGCCATTCGTCTGAAGGCCCTTTCTGCCGACGAATCGGCTCTGGAAGGGATCGCCGGCCGCATTGCCAGAGTTTTGCCCGAGGCAGAGGAAAAGGGGGTCACGCTGCTGCTGGAAACCTCCGGAATCTTTGCAAAAACCTCGGTTTTGCGGGAGATGCTCAACCGGTTCGCCTGCGACAATCTGGCCGCGCTGTGGAATCTTTCCGCCGCCTATTTTGACGGCGGGGAATCCCCCGAAGAGATCATTCAGAATCTGGGCGCCTATCTGAAGCACGTTCAGTTCAGTGATGGGGTCAAGACCGAAGACGGCGTGGAATATCGCCTTGCGGGAGAAGGGGAATTGCCCGTCGCCGAGATGATGCTGGCCCTCCGGTCGGTAAACTACGACGGCTTTATCTCTCTGGTCTGGGATCCCAAATGGTTGGAAGAGTTGGACGATATGGAGATCATCTTTACCCAGTTCGTCAACTACATGAAGCAGTATAACGATACCTCCCGCAACGAGAAGACCTTGTATTACAACCGGGCCAGAACCGGGAAGTTTATCTGGAAGAAGGATCTGCTTATCGATCTGACCTTCTCCCAGGTCTTGGATCGGATGGTGGAAGAATTCCCCGATCAGTACGCCTTCAAATATACGACCCTGGATTATACCCGCACCTACAGCGAATTCCGGGACGATGTGGATACCTTTGCCCGTTCTCTGATCTCCATGGGGGTCAAGGCCGGCCATCACGTGGCGGTCTGGTGCTCCAACGTGCCCCAGTGGTATATCGCCTTCTGGGCCACCGTCAAGATCGGCGCCGTTCTCGTCACCGTTAACACCGCTTATAAGATTGCCGAGGTGGAATACCTCCTGCGGCAGTCCGATACCCATACGCTGATCCTCACCGAGGGGGGCAAGGACAACCATTACGGTCAGATCATTGCCCAGCTTTGCCCGGAATTGGAGTCTATGAAGGCAGGGGAAGCGCTCCACGCCCATCGCCTTCCCTTCCTGCGCAACGTCGTCACCGTTGGCTTCCGGCAAAAGGGTTGCATGACCTGGGAGGACGCCATCGCCCGCGCGCACCAGGTTCCCGTGGAGGAGGTCTGGCGCATGGCCTCCTTGGTCGATAAGGACGACGTCTGCAATATGCAGTACACCTCCGGCACCACCGGATTTCCCAAGGGCGTCATGCTGACCCACTATAACGTGGTCAATAACGGGAAATATATTGGGGATCATATGGATCTTTCCACCGCTGACCGGATGATGATCCAGGTTCCGATGTTCCATTGCTTCGGTATGGTCCTGTCCATGACCGCTTCCATGACTCACGGCACCACCATGTATCCGTTGCCCTATTTCTCCCCCAAGCCGGCCCTCGCCTGCGTTCATAACGAGCATATCACCGCCTTCAACGGCGTTCCTACCATGTTCATCGCTATGATGCAGCACGAGGATTTCAAGAAGACCGATTTTTCTTATATGCGAATCGGGATTATGGCCGGGGCAAACTGTCCTGCCGACCTGATGAAGCAGGCCACCCAGCCCGACAATATGAACATGAAGGAGATCGTTTCGGTGTACGGACAGACCGAGGCTTCTCCCGGATGTACCATGTCCAGCTATTACGATTCTCTTCAGGTTCGCACCGAGACCGTCGGTTCGGCCTTCGCCAACGTGGAATGCAAGATCGTCGATCCCGAGACCGGGGAGGATTGTCCCGACGGAGTTAACGGCGAATTCGTTGCCCGGGGCTATAATATCATGAAGGGATATTATAAGATGCCCAAGGCTACTGCCGCCGCCATTGACGCCGACGGCTGGCTTCATACCGGAGACCTGGCCTGCCGCACTCCCGAAGGGAATTATAACATCACCGGCCGCTTGAAGGATATGATCATTCGCGGCGGGGAAAACATCTATCCCAAAGAGATCGAAGAATTCATTTATACCCACCCCAAGGTCCGGGACGTTCAGGTGATCGGCGTTCCCGACAAGCAGTACGGGGAAGAGATCATGGCCTGCATCATCCTGAAGGAAGGTCAGACCATGACCGCCGACGAGATGAAGGCTTATATCAACGCGAATATGGCCCGCCACAAGGTTCCCCGTTACGTGGATTTCGTGGACGCCTTCCCCATGAACGCCGCCGGGAAGATCCTGAAATACAAAATGCGGGAAGATGCGGTGGAAAAGCTGGGCTTAAAGAAGGACTGAGCCATGGTCAATCATACCTTCGTTATCGACGCCCACTGTCATATCTATCCCGAAAAGATCGCCGCCCGGGCGGTGGCCGGCACCGACGCCTTTTACGGAACCAAGGCCCGCTGCCCCCAGGGGACGGTGTCTGAATTGCTGGAGGTGGGAGCCAAAGCCGGCACCGATCATTTTATTGTGCAGTCGGTGGCCACCACGCCGAAGCAGGTGCGCTCCATCAATGAATTCATCGCCGCCTCCGTGGCCGATGCCGGGAATCTCACCGGTCTTGGCACCATGCACCCCGAATGCGAGGATATCGAAGGGGAGATTCTGCATTTAAAGGAATTGGGGCTGAAGGGGATCAAGATCCATCCCGATATTCAGGCCCGTCCGTTGGATCACCCCGGGTTTATGGTCATGTACGCCTGCTGTGAACGGGAAGGCCTTCCGGTGCTGATGCATACGGGGGATTACCGCTACGATTTCTCCAACCCCAACCGGCTGGTTCCGGTGCTGGAGCAATTTCCGGAGCTCACCGTCGTCGGCGCTCATTTCGGCGGCTGGTCCATCTGGGAGGAGGCCACCGAAAAAATGGCAAAGTATCCCAATCTCTACGTGGATTGCTCCTCCTCTCTGCCCTTTATGAAGCACCCCGAGATCGCCGTGGATCTGGTTCGTAAATACGGCGCCCATCGGGTGCTCTACGGCACCGATTACCCCATGTGGTCCCCCGTGGAGGAGATCGAACACTTCCTCGCTCTCAACCTCACCGACGCTGAGCGGGAGCAGATCTTCTACCAAAACGCCATGAAGGTCTACGATCTATCCGATGCAATTCTTCAAACCGTAACGGTTTAAAACAGAGTGGAATCTTCCCCCGAATTGAAAGGGAAGATGCTCGAAAAATTCCGTAATGCCAATCCTTTTTCGCAATTCGAACGGTTTAAAACGGATATTGTATGAAAAAGAGCCGATGCATTTTGCATCGGCTCGCTTTTTTTCGTATTTTCAGAGAATATCGGGGTCGATCTTCCGGTCCTTGAAGTAATATTCCCGGTCGTGGTCGGAGATGGGGCGCAGGACCCGGCAGGGATTGCCGACGGCTACCACGTTGGCGGGGATATCCCTGGTGACCACGCTTCCCGCACCGATGACGGTGTTGTCGCCGACGGTCACGCCGGGGACAAGGATGGCGCCGGCGCCGATCCAGCAATTTTTGCCGATATGCACCGGAATATTATACTGATAGACCTGCTCCCGCAACTCCGGCAGGATGGGATGCCCCGCCGTGGCAACAGTGACGTTTGGGCCGAACATGGTGGAATCCCCCACGTAAATATGGGTGTCGTCCACCAGGGTCAGGTTGAAATTGCAATAGACGTTTTTTCCGAAATGGACGTGTCTTCCGCCCCAGTTGGCGTGGAAGGGCGGCTCGATATAGCACCCCTCGCCGATCTCGGCGAACATTTCGTGCAACAACGTCTTCCGTTTTTCGTACTCCGAAGGACGGGTGTGGTTATAATCGTATAGCAGCTCCAGGCCGGCCGTCTGCTCCTTCAGCAGGCTTTCGTCGGCGCAGACGTACAGATCCCCGGATTGCATTTTTTTCTTTGCGTCGCTCATAGGTCAGATCTCCAGCTCCATGCCGTCGTGGGCGGGGATGATGCCCATAGGGGTGAAGACCTCTTCCTTGGTGCGGCTCTTGTCGTAGCAGGAATTGGCGAAGTGGGTGGCGATCAGCTTGGCGTTTTCGGTCAGCATTCCGTTCTGCTTCAGGGAGAGGGTCAGCAGCTCGATCATGGCCAGATTGTTATGGGTGGCGATGCGGAAATTTCCGGCGTCCTCGCCGACGGTAGCGTCCAGGATCACCCCGTCGAAGACCACCTGATTGGCCCGCAGATATTCCCATTCGATGGCGGTGTACCAGCCGCCGTCGCAACCGTAATAAATCTTTTTGCCGTCCTTTTCCACGACGTAGTGCAGGGGCTTTTCCGCGGTGGTAAAGCTGCCTACCAGGTGATTTGCGGGCAGGGCGGTGACGGTATAGCCGGCGGTCTGCCAGGTATCGCAGATCTCCACGGGACGAAGATCGATCTTTTCCAGTTCTTCTTCGGTGAAGTTCAGATGCTCCAGGGCACCCTTGTGGCACCAGAAGCGGATCTTTTCCTTTGCCCCTTCGGCGTATTTCATCAGCGCTTCCCGGTTGAAATGATCCCCGTGGGCGTGAGAGAGAAATATATCGGTGACGGCGGAGAGATCTACCCCCAGCTTCACCGCGAAGTCGTAGGCCTGGCGGGAGATGTCGATGAGGACCGTCCCGTCGATCATCATGGCGGCGCAGCGGCGGATATCGCCCGTGATCTCGTCCTCGGTTCTCTTGATGCTACCTGCGGCCCCGGTTCCCAAAAACAGCAGCTTCATAGCAATGCTCCTTTACGGATTCATTATGCTTCTATTATACAACAATCCGACCTGTTTGTCAACCGGAGGAGCGCAAAATTGTCTTCCGACTTTTTGTGCGGAATTATTTTTTTATCTTGAAATTTTTTTGATGATATGATATAATGAAAAAAGAGGTATCGTTATGGATTGGAATTATATCTTTGACTTACAGCAGATTTTGGATTATATGGAGCAACACCTGCGGGAGAAGATCGGCGTGAAGGAGATTGCCGCTTCCGTGGGCTATTCACCATGGTATTGCAACCGGCTGTTCAAGGCCTATTTCGGCGAATCTCTGGCTTCGTATCTGCGGCAATTGCGGATGATGGCGGCCAAGGGGGATCTGCGGGAGGGCGGATCCATCGAGGGCGTTGCCCGGTCTTTGTCCTTTGATTCCCCTGACGGGTTCAGCCGGGCCTTTCAGGCTCAATTCGGCATCACTCCTTCCCGGTATCTCCAGGGCGGTGTGCTGAAGGAGCAATACGTCAAAACCTATGAATACCGCTACTCCGACGAACTCTGGGGAAGGGGAGACAACCCCACGCCCGACGGCTTGTGGGAATTTGCCTATTACGATGCGCAGACCGGAAAATACGATCGGATGGAGTGGAACGGATCCTATTTCTGCGCTCCCTTTGAGACGGCCAGCGCTTCGGATCCTTATTGGTATTGCCGTAACCGGAACGACGGCTATGGGATGCATCCCGCAAAGGGGTTACGGGCGGTGCGCTCGTTTCTCTGTCCCCACGGCGGAACGGTGGACGTGTTTTTCTCCGTTGGTCGGGTTTCGAAGGTGATATACGCTCAAGGCAACGAATCTGCGGTGCAATTGTATCACAACGATACTCCCTTGTCTCCTGCCGAAGGCCCTGCGGTATTGGACAGTCCCGAGGCGGTTTTCCTCACCGGCACCTGCACCGTCCGTACGGGGGATCGCATCAGTCTTCATCTGGACTCTATGGGCGATAGCGGAAGAGACGGTCTGTTCCTTTACCGTCAGCGTATCGGCTACCGCAGGATCGACGAAAACGAATAACTCCTTGCACCGAAGATTTTTCGGATATGAAATAAAGTTTAGAGAGAGGTTTCTGCTATGAATCATTTGACTCCCCGTCCCATTCAATTCCATATCGGACTGGAAAAGCCGGTCCGCATCCTTCATCTTACCGACGCTCACGTGGCCCAGGCCGACGGGCGGAACGAGAATATGATCGAATATTCTGCCCGGGCGCGCAAGGTCTTTTTTGACGAAGGTTGCTGCCCCGCCCGGGATCCCATCGGCTTTCTGCAGGAGGCCGTGGAATACGCTGAGAACTTCGATTGTACCGTTTTTACGGGGGATATTGCGGATTTCAACACCTTCGCTACCTACGATGCAATCCGGGAAGTGCTTGCAGGGAAGGATTATCTTTTCTGCGCCGGGAATCACGAATTCACTCCCAAGCCGGGCATCGATTCCTATGAGCTGAAGGCCAACACTTCCGAGTACGTTCAATCCCACTTCCGGGGGAATATCTTCTTCGAAAGCCGCATCGTGGGAGGCGTGAATATCGTCGCCGCCGATAACGGCTATTACGTCTGGACGCCGGAGCAGTTCGAGCGTCTGAAGGCTGAGGTCGCCAAGGGGTATCCGATTTTGCTCTTCACCCACGTGCCGGTGCATCCCGATCTGAAGGACGCCGCGTGGTTTGCCCATCACGCTAATATCCCCGGGGCTACGCCGGAGCTTTTCGAGCTTTCCGCGGAAGTGACCCGTTATCTTTCGGAGGAGCCTCTGTTCGTGGGCTTCTGCTCCGGCCATTGGCACAACAGCTCCTTTATTGACTTTGACGGCAAGCCCAGTTACGTGCTGGGCGGCCTGTTCAAGGGCATCGTCGGTGAGGTTACCGTAGACTGATTTTTTCGGGAGGGACGCCTTCATGATGCACGTTGTAAAAACGGAAATCCGGAAGGATTCCGTGATCCTTTATACCAATTCCGGAGAAAAGCTGCGGCTGATGGCCTGCCGCGACGATATCGTCCGCCTTTCCATGACGGTCAGCGGGCGGGATTTCGAGCCGTCGGTCACCGGAATTCTTCCTGCGGAGCCTGCTCCCGCCCCTTTCACCGCCGAAGAGACTCATTCCCACGTGATCTTTTCCGCCGGCCGGGTCCGGGTGACGGTCCGCAAGAAAAACATGGAGACCAGATATGATCTGGACGGAAAATACCTTTGCGGTCAGCCGTATACGGGCTTTGAGATTGCGCCGAAGGAGGCGACGATTCCTCAGGCCTCGCCGAATTATGCCGGCATCGGGGCGGAATCCCTTCCGGAACCGCCGAAGGTGCACGTGCCCGGTTCTCCCGCCTTCCCCGGTACTCCCGGTTCCATGCTTCGGGAGGAGCCTCTGCGGGTCCCCGCCTGCTGCGGGCGGATCGCCTTCAATTTCGAGGCGGACGAGCGGATCTACGGCCTTGGACAGAACGATCACGGCGGCATCGACCGGCGCCGCTTCCCCCAATATCTTATTCAGCATAATTTCAAGGCCCCCGTGCCCTGCTTCGTGTCCGACCGTGGCTACGGCGTTTTCGTGGATACGGGTTCCTATGCGGAATTCGTCTGCGGCGGCTATCACGGCAATATTTTTTATATCGACTCCGCACCCATGATCGATTATTATTTCATCTCCTCCGGCACCCTGGACGGCTTCGTGGACGGCTATCGTTTCCTGACTGGCCAAGCCCCCATGATGCCCAAGTGGCTCTTCGGCTATACCCAATGCAAGGCCGAATATAAGACCCAGGAGGAGATCGTGGGCGTCGTCCGGGAATACCGCCGGCGGAAGGTGCCTCTCGATCAGATCGTGCAGGACTGGCAATACTGGCCCCGTCCCGTGTGGAGCGAGAAGAAATTCGACCCCGAGCGGTACCCCGATCCCCAAAAGATGCTGGACGATATTCACGGCATGAACGTTCATTTCATGATCTCCTCCTGGCCCAATTCCAAGCGGGGGGAGAACCAGAAGGAGCTGTGGGAGAAAAATCAGCTTCTACCCGACGGCGCCGTCTACAACGCCTTTGATCCGGCGGCAGGGGAGACCTTCTGGGGGCAGCTGAACCGGGGGCTGTTCCGCTATGGCGTGGACGCCTGGTGGTGCGATTGCACCGAGCCCTACGAGGCCGTGCAGGTGGGCGAGCAGGTAACCTACGACGAGCTGAAGCGCCGGGAATACGAGCTTGCCACGAAAAATATGGACTCCCGCAAGATCAATCTTTTCGCTTTGGCCAACAGCCGGAATATTTATGAAAATCAGCGGAAGACCACCGAGGAAAAGCGGGTGGTCAACCTGACCCGCTCCGGCTATGCGGGGCAGCAGCGCTATTCCACCGTCGTCTGGTCGGGGGATATTTTCGCCACCTGGCAGGATCTGCGCCGGCAGGTCATGGAGGGAGTGCATTATTGCGTTTCCGGCCTGCCCTACTGGAGCGTGGATATCGGCGGCTGGTATCAGACCAAACGGGACGGGGAAGGCCACGGGATCTTTATCTGGCAATATCTGGATTGCGAAAAGGAAGGGGATTTCGGCTGGTACGAGCTGTATACCCGCTGGCTCCAGTTTGCCGCCTTCGTGCCCATGTTCCGCTCCCACGGCACCGATACGCCCCGGGAGATCTGGAATTTCGGGGATGAAGGAAGCGTGTTTTACGATACCATTAAGAAATTCATTGAATTGCGCTACTGCCTTCTGCCCTATATCTATTCCCTGGCCTGGCAGATTACTTCCCGCTCTTCTACCCTGATGCGGATGTTGGCCTTCGATTTTATGGCGGATAAAAAGGCCTGCGGCGTGGAGGACGAATTCATGTTCGGCCCCGCTCTTTTGGTCTGTCCGGTGCTGGAGCCCATGTATTACGAGGGCGGCGGCGAGCCTGTCGAAAATCACCCCAAGACCCGGGAGGTCTATCTCCCCGCCTGTGCGGGCTGGTACGATTGGTGGACGGGAGCCTTCTTGGAGGGCGGGCAGACGGTCACCGCCGACGCTCCCCTGGAAAAGATCCCCCTGTTCGTCCGGGCGGGCAGTATCGTCCCCATGACCGGCGTGAAGCAATATGCCTGCGAGCGGGAGAGCGACCCCTATGAGATCCGGATCTTCGAAGGGGCCGACGGCTCGTTTACGGTCTACGAGGACGCCGGCGACGGCTACGCCTACGAAAAGGGCGAATATCTGGAATACGACCTGCATTGGAACGACGCCAAGCGTACTCTTACGATTTCCGACCGCCGGGGGAAGGGCTTTTCGGGCATGACCGAAGAGCGCATCTTAAAGCTCCGCACCTCCTCCGGCTCCGAGCAAGAGGTGGCCTATTCCGGCAAAGCGCTGGAAATTTATCTTTAAATCAAATAAGGAGATCTATCAATGAAACGGTTTTTAACTCTTCTGCTCCTTCTTTCGTTGCTCTTCAGTTTTGCGGCCTGTGGAGACGGTGGAAGCGCTCCGGATTCTTCGGTCGGGACGGACAATACGGCCACCGAAGGAACCGATACGTCTCCGGTGAAGGCCGGGTTTGACGAAAATGCAGAGCACAAATTCCTTGCCTGCGATACGGTCAACGGCAGCATCGTGGTGTTTGATCTGAATGCCTGCGAGGGAGATTATCAGCTGCTGACCGAGGACGGTATTTCCGTGGTCTGGGAGTTTAGCGCGGACGAGCATCCGGAATGCACCACCCTTTCCAAAAAATGGTCGATCTCTTCCGCAAAATACCGCTATTCCGCGTATTACGGGCGGGACGTAATCATCGCCTGCGCCTCCTTCGGCTGGGCGGTCGTGATCGATTACGAGGCGGAAGAGGTTCTTTGGGAAGCGAACGTCGCTCCCGGACCTCACTCCATTGAGATGCTTCCCAACGGCGATCTGGTCGTGGCGGCCTCTGCCGCCCCGGGGGATCTGGCCTATATTCCTCTGTCTGCCGGATTGAAGGAGCCGGTTTCGAGGATGGAGGGCACGTATTTCCACGGTGTCTGCTGGGATCCGGAAAACGAATGGCTCTGGGTTTTGGACGATACCGGCGTATTTGCCGTCGGCGTCCGGAATATGGGGACGAAGGACGGTGAGCTTTACCGTATTGCCGGCACCGGTGACGTTTTTGTCGGGGAAGGAGGCGGTCACGCCTTGTCTCCCATATACGGCGAGCCCGGAAAATATTGGGCTTCCTCCGCTTCAAAGCTTTGGGTTTTCGATTCGGAAACGGAGACCCTGACGACGAGCTTCGACCGATCCTCCGCGCTGACCGCGGAGCACAATATCAAAGGGATCTGCTCCTTCCCCGACGGCACGGTGGTCGAAGCGATCTGCAATATCGGCGGGAACGCCAATAATTCCTGGGATTGCGACGGCTTGCGGATCTTTACGAAGGAAATGTCCAAGGGAAAGATTCAGAAGCTGATGAACAGAACGCAAGAGGTTATTTTTGATCCGGAGCATCGGCAATTTTATAAGGTTCAGCCCTTTACGAAGGATTATCGGTAACGGTCCGTTCCTCATTCGGGAGAAGAAAGCTCCGGATGTAACGGTTATTTAAATTCGCGACGGGAGACGTCCTGAAATAACGTGGAAAGAGGTATGAGTATGAAACAAGCAAAAAGATTTTTGTCGGTTCTGTTGGCCCTTCTGATGGTCTTTACCCTTGTCGCCTGCGGCGGTAACGCATCCGGCGGGGGAAGCGAGGGTGAAAAAACGTCCGAAAGCTCCGACGGAGATCCCGTGGTATATCCGGGATATCTGCCGCCCGAACGTCCCGTAGACGAGACCGCAGGGAAAAATTACGTCATCATTCAGCATGGAGAAACCTTTAGTCCCTTCGGTTATTCTCAGGATTCCAATATGGGACTTCAGATCGCCGGGCGGCTGGACGAGGTCTGCGAGCTCTACGACTGCACCATTGAATTTTCCCAGATGCCCTATGACGATACCTTTGCCTCCCAGCTGCAGGCGGCCATGTTTTCGGAAAATGCGGGGGATCTGATCTTTGCCCATAAGAACGCCATGCTCCGCCGTGCTTTGGGTACCGGCGGCAGTACGTCGCTGATGCAGGATCTTCTGCAGGTGGATCACATCATCAATTTCTGGGATGCTAATAAATGGGGTACCGTCACCGCCCGGGAGTCTATGATGGCCGGAGGTACTTTCTACGGCGTATCGCCCGCCTTGTGGGTGGACTGTACGCCCCTGCCCTATTATCAGCTCGTTTACAATAAGGATATCATCGAAACGGCCGGTGCTACCGATCCTAAGGAATACTGGGAGAACGAAGCGTGGGATCGGGAGGCCATGCTGGAGGTGATCCGGACCACCACCGACGAAGCTTCGGGTGTCTGGGGAATTTCTGCCTATAATCTTCATATGGTCCGTGCCACCTTCCTGACCACCGGACGGCCTATGGTTATCGTGGATAAGATCAACGCCGACGGCACCGCCGAATGGTCCCGGGGGCTGGACGACGGCAATGTTTACGATGCTTTGACCTGGCTGAAAAATACCCTGAACGCCAATGCAAAATGCTTCAATAACGGAGCGGGCAATTCCGATGGCGTCTTCACCGGCCACGAGCCCTTCAACGAAGAGTTGTGCGCTATGGCTTTGACCCGTCCCATTGATATCTTCTCCTACGTGGTTACCGAAGGCCCTGCCAATTTCGGAATCACCACCTGGGCGGGGGACGACGCCAACACCCTGACCGGGTATTACGAGCAGGTCTATTCTGTGGCCATTCCCCTCTTTGCGCAGGATATTGAGCATTCTGCCTTCCTGATGAAGGATCTCTTCGAGGGCCTCGGTGATATCCGGACCTACGACGACGTTCTGGCCTATTACCGTGAGACCTATTTTAACTCCGATCTGGATCTTGAGCTGATGGTACGGGAAGGGGCGACCCTCCAGTATTCTTACTGGCCCAACGGCATTGACGGTATCTGGAACGATCTGTCCTCCAATCTGCAATCCGCTTCCTCCGTTTCCAATCTTGTGAGTAAATACGCTCCCTCCATCGACGATGCGGTGGAAGAACACGTTCTTCCCAATATGGTGGCGCTGGAGATCTGGAGACAAGCCGGCTATTTTGATTGATCTGCTTCCAGACAAAAAGGGAACCGTCCAAAAAGAGTCAACCCGATAAAAGGGAGTACCCCAATAAAGTGAGAGGAATTTGCCGTACCGATTTCCCCCTTGTGATCGTGTAAGACAAAACCACCCGAAGAAGAATTCAAAATTCTTTTTCGGGTGGTGCTTTTTTGCTTTCGGAAATGAAGCATTTGCAAATATGAAGCAAAGCCCACGTGTAATCCTGTACCGCAAGGCATTCTTCACAGCCGCAAGGCTGCTTCATTTTTCATGCACTGCTACGGTGCGCTTCATTTTCGGCACAGTTGAATACGGAATTAAAATACTGTCTTATATGGCTGTGCCGAACGGGCAGTTTCTTTGATTTTCAGGGGGTTATTCGGTCATTTTTTCCTGCTTGACCTTTTTGTCGATGACGTGGCGGGAGGCTAACTCGTCGTGGATATCCTCCAGGGAGATGCCCATTTCGATCATCATAACCATGACGTGGTAGGTCAGGTCGGCAATTTCGTAGATCGTCTCTTTTTTGTCGTCGGCCTTCCCGGCGATGATGACCTCTGTGCATTCCTCTCCTACTTTTTTCAGAATCTTGTCGATGCCCTTCTCAAAGAGATAGGTGGTGTAAGACCCTTCTTTTTTCTCGGTCTTTCGTCCTTCGATCAGAGTCATCAGGGCTTGCAGGGAAAAGGCCTGCTTTTCTTCGTTTTCAAAGACGGGGTTATGGAAGCAGGATTCTTTCCCCAGATGGCAGGCGGGCCCTTCCTTTTCCACCAATACGGTCAGGGCGTCCTTGTCGCAATCGGCGGTAATCGAAACGATATGCTGATAGTTTCCGGAGGTTTCCCCCTTCCGCCAAAGCTCCTTCCGGGAGCGGGACCAGAAGCAGGTCTTCTTTTCTTTTATGCTGATTTCAAGGCTTTCCCTGTTCATGTAGGCCAGGGTCAGCACGTCCTTGGTTTTGGCGTCCACCACGATGGCGGGGATCAGCCCGTTTTCGTCAAATTTCAGTTCGTTGATCTCGATCATGATTTATCTCCTTACGGGAATTCCTTGTTTGTGCAGTTCTTCTTTCAGGTCCGGGATGGCAACCTCTCCGAAATGGAAGATGGACGCCGCCAGCCCCGCGTCGATGGTGGGAATGGCCCGGAACAATTGGGTGAAATGATCCACGCCGCCCGCTCCGCCCGAAGCGATGATAGGCACGTTGACCGCGTCGGATACGGCCTGGAGCATTTCGATATCAAAGCCGTTTTTCACCCCGTCGGTGTCGATGGAATTGACCACCACTTCTCCTGCGCCGGCATCCACGCCCCGCTTGATCCATTCGATGGCCTCCATGCCGGTATTTTCCCGGCCGCCCTTGGCAAAGACCCGGAAAACGCCGTCCACCCGCTTTACGTCACAGGACAGAACCACGCATTGGTCTCCGTAGCGCTTTGCTGCCTCTCCGATGAGGGAGGGATTGCGGATGGCGCCGGAATTGACGCTGACCTTATCGGCCCCGCATTTCAGCACCCGGTCGAAATCCTCCAGGGTATTGATGCCTCCACCCACGGTCAGGGGAATAAAGATGGTACTTGCCACCTCGCAGAGAATATCGGTAAATAACGCCCGTCCCTCCGCAGAGGCGGTGATGTCGTAAAAAACCAGCTCGTCTGCGCCGCAATCGCTGTAATATTTCGCCAACGACACGGGAGAGGAGACGTCCGCAAGGCCGAGGAAGTTCACTCCCTTGACCACTCTGCCGTTTTTAACATCCAGGCAGGGGATGATCCGTTTCGTGATCATGTCAGGGCAATGGCCTCCTTCAGATCGATGGCGCCGGTGTAATAGGCCTTGCCGATGATGGCGCCGTAAAGCTCCATTTCCGCCAGTGCTTTAATATCGTCAAGGGACGAAACGCCGCCGGAAGCCACGATATTCATGGAAAACCGCCGGGACAGATCCCGGTACAGTTCCCGGTTGGTGCCCTGCATGGCGCCGTCCTTGGAAATATCGGTGCAGATCAGAGTGGAAACGCCGATCTTCTGCATTTTTTCGCAGAACGCAAAGGCGTCGATGCCGGAGGATTCGGTCCAGCCCTTGATTGCCACGCAGCCGTCCTTGATATCCACGCCTACGGCAATTTTGTCCCCGTATTTTGCTACGGCCTTTTCTACGAAGCCTTCTTCGGTCACTGCCGCCGTCCCGAGAATGACCCGGCCGACGCCTGCGGAAAGATACCGGTCGATGACCTCCATATTGCGGATGCCGCCCCCCACCTCGGCGAAAAGATCGGTTTCGGCCACGATCGCCTTTACCGTTTCCAGATTGGGGGTCTCGCCGGATTTCGCCCCCTCCAGATCCACCAGGTGAATATGGGTTGCGCCGGCTTGCTTAAATTTTTTCGCAATCTCGGGGGGATTGGTGTTGTAGACCGTCATTTGGGCGTAATCGCCCCGAAGAAGGCGGACGGCCTTGCCCTCGTAAAGATCGATGGCGGGAAATAAAACCATAAAAACTCCTTATTCTTCTTCGGTCACCGGGGTCACGATGGGCTTTCCCTGGGCATCGACCAGTACGGTCAGGCCTCCGGAATAACCGCTGGCGGCGTAAAGATAATTCACGCCGGTTTGTTTATCGACCAAAACGTAAGTTCCAACGGAAAAATTGCTGGATAGCTTTTTTACAAGAAAACGCTTATCTTTTGTCGGTTTCATAAAAATCTCCTTATAATTCGCTGAATGCCTTCAGAATCTTCAGCCCCACGGGGCCGCTTTTTTCCGGGTGAAACTGGCATCCCACCACGTTGTCCTTTGCTACTGCCGCCGTCAGGATCCCTCCGTATTCGGTGGTTGCCGCCAGGTTGGGACAGTCTGCGGCGTGGAAGGAATGAACGAAATATACGTGATCCCCTTCCTTAACGTCCCGGAAGACCGGATGCTTTTCCGCGGGAAAATGCAGGGCGTTCCAGCCGATGTGGGGGATCTTCAGATTTTCCGGGATGGTTTCTCCGATGGGCCGAATGGCGCCGGGGATCAGCCCAAGCCCCTCGTGCTCACCGTATTCGTAGCTTTTTTCCAGCAGCATCTGCATTCCAAGGCAGATGCCCAACAGAGGCTTTCCGGCGTTGGCTTCTTCAATAATGACCTCAAAAAGTCCGGATTCCCGCAGCTTTTTTGCCGCGTCTCCGAAGGCGCCCACCCCCGGAAGCACGATGCGGTCGGCACGGCGCAGCATCTCTGCGTCGCCGGTGACGGTCACGTCGGCCCCCACGGTCAGAAAGGAGCTTTTCAGGGAGAAAAGATTTCCTACCCCGTAATCAACGATGGCGATCATCAAAGAACTCCCTTCGTGGAGGGGATTTCGTCTGCGGCATCGGGATCGACGGTGGAGGCCTGCCGCAGGGCGCGGCCGAAGGCCTTGAAGGACCCTTCGATAATATGATGAGAATTTTCTCCTGCAAGCTGCTTCAGGTGCAGGGTGATGGCCGATTCCCGGGTGAAGGCCGTAAAGAATTCCTTGACCAGCTCCGTATCAAAGGTGCCCACTTTTTCGGTTGGAATCTGCAGGTCGAAGCCCAGATAAGCCCGGCCGGAAAGATCGGCGGCGGCGGCAATCAGGGCCTCGTCCATGGGCAGGAGAATGGAGCCGTAGCGGTTGATGCCCCGCTTATCGTCCAGTGCGTCGGCAAAGGCCTGTCCCAGACAGATGCCGATATCCTCCACCGTGTGGTGGTCGTCCACGTCGGTATCGCCCTCGCAGGTCACCGAAAGGTCAAAGCGGCCGTGTCTGGCCCAGAGGGTCAGCATATGATCCAGAAATCCGCATCCGGTATTGATATCGGTCATGCCGGTTCCCTCCAGAACCAGGGACAGGGTAACGTCGGTTTCCGCCGTGGTACGGCGAACGGTAGCGTTTCTCATTGTTGTTCCTCCAAAATTTCTTTGATAGCCCCAATCAGGGCGTTCATCTGTTCCGGGGTGCCCACGGTGATGCGGTTGTATTGGCAGATCCGTGCTTTGTCGAAATGCCGGATCAGAATTCCCCGATCCTTCAGCCGCAGATACAGCTCCTTGCCGTCGACGCCCGGATGCTTTGCAAAAAGGAAATTGGCGGTGGATTCGGTCATTTCAAATCCTAGCTTTTTCATCGCTTCTGCCGTTTTCGCGCGGGTCTTTCGGACGGCGTTGCAATTTTCGACGGTGATTTCGTCGTATTTCAGGGTCGCGATGCCCGCCGCCATGGTCATGCGATTGATATTATAGGGATTCGTGGAATACCGTACCGTGTTCAGATCCCGGATCAGGTCTTTGCACCCGACGCCGAAGCCCAGCCGCGCCCCCGCCATGGAGCGGGATTTGGAAAAGGTCTGGGTCACCAGCAGGTTGTCGTATTTTTTGATCAGGGGAATGCAGGTTTCGGCTCCGAAATCCACGTAGGCCTCGTCGACGACCACCACGCTGTCCGGATTGGACGCCACGATCCTTTCCACCGTATCCCGGGAAAGGGCGATGCCCGTGGGGGCGTTGGGGTTTGCCAGAAAGATCGTCTTCCCGATGCCCGTATACTGTTCCGGATTCACGGAAAGATCCTCTTCCAGAGGGATCTCGGTATAAGGGACGTGATTCAGATCCGCAAAAACGGGATAGAATCCGTAAGTAATATCGGGGAAGACCGCCGGACGGTCTTCGTCGCAGAAGGCCATAAAGGCGAAGTTCAGAATCTCGTCGGAGCCGTTGACGGCGATCACCTCGTCCGCGTCCACGCCGCACCGCTTTGCAAAGGCCTCGCAAAGGGCAGAGCAGGTGGGGTCCGGATACAGATGCAGCCGCCCCGCCTCTTCTTCCGCCGCCGCCACTACTTGGGGGGCCGGGGGATAGGGGGATTCGTTGGTGTTCAGCTTGATCAGATTTAAAATCTTCGGCTGTTCCCCGGGGGTGTAGGGGACGAGATTTTTCTGTTTATCGGTGAGAAAACGGCTCATTGATTCTCCTCAAGACGGACGGTAGCGCTCTTTGCGTGGGCGGTCAGCCCTTCCTTTGTGGCGAAAAACGCTACGTCTTCGGCCACCTTGGCCAGGGCGTCTTTTGTATAGTAGGTATACTGGGTCTTCTTTACGAAATCGTCCACCGAAAGGGGATTGGAGAATTTTGCCGTTCCGCTGGTGGGCAGGGTGTGGTTGGGTCCCGCAAAATAATCTCCCAAGGCTTCGGGGCAGTTGCGGCCCATGAAGATGGAGCCCGCGTGGCGGATCTTGTCCAGCCAGTCGAAGGGATTGTCCACGCACAGCTCCAGATGCTCCGGCGCGATCTCGTTGGAGATCTCCACCGCCACGGAAAGATCGGGGGCAACGATGATTTTTCCGTTTTTGTCGATGGACGCCCGGGCGATCTCAGCCCGCTCCAGCAGGGGAATCTGCCTCTCCAGCTCCATCTGCACCGCCTTGGCCAATGCTTCGGAATCGGTGACCAGTACGGCCGAGGCCAGCTTATCGTGTTCCGCCTGGGACAGCAGATCTGCCGCCGCGTGACGGGGGTTGGTGTTGCCGTCGGCTACGATCAGAATTTCGCTGGGGCCGGCAATCATATCAATGGAGACCTGACCGAAGACCTGCTTTTTGGCCTCCGCCACGAAGGCGTTGCCGGGACCTACGATCTTGTCCACCTTCGGGACGCTTTCGGTGCCGTAGGCCAGGGCAGCCACGGCCTGGGCGCCGCCGATCTTAAAGATCTTATCCACGCCGGCAATCTTTGCCGCCGCCAGAATAACGGGGTTGACCTTGCCGTTTTTCCCCGGAGGGGTGGTAATGACCACTTCCCGGCATCCGGCAATCTTTGCGGGGATGGAATCCATCAATACGGTAGAGGGGTAGGCCGCCGTGCCGCCGGGGACGTAGAGCCCTGCCCGATCCACGGGGATGATCTTCTGACCCACCACGATCCCGTCTTCGTCGTTGATCATAAAGCTGTTGCGGACTTGTTTTTCGTGGAATTTACGGATGTTCCGAGCCGCTTTTTCCAGAATTTCCAAGAATTTCGGCTCCACCGCCGCCACCGCCTCTTCGATCTCTTCCTCCGAGACCTGCAGGGAGGACAGACGGGCGCCGTCGAATTTTTCACAGTATGCGTAAAGGGCTCGGTCCCCCTCCTTGCGGACGGTATCAATGATCTCTGCCACCGTGGCTTCTACGTCGATTTCGGGGACCACCCGGGCGAAGATTTCACCGTTTTCCACTTCGCCGTATTTCAGAATCCGAATCATTTCGATTCCTCCGTTTGTTTCGCAAGACCGGTCATGACGGCCTGGATCATATCGTTTTTGAATTTGAAGCTCGCCTTATTTGCCACCAGCCGGGCGCTGATGGGAACCACCGTGTCGATGACCTCCAACTGATTTTCCTTCAGGGTGGTTCCGGTCTCCACGATATCGACGATCACGTCGGAAAGCCCCAGGATGGGCGCGATTTCAATCGATCCGTTCAGGTGGATGATGTCGATATCCCGGCCGAGAGAGGTATAGTGATCCAGAGCGATGTTTGCGAATTTCGTGGCTACCTTCAGGGTACGGTTCGGATCGTCCCGGAAATCGCTTTTCGCAGCCACCGCCATGCGGCATTTTCCGATCTTCAGATCCAGAAGCTCGTAGACCTCCGGCCGGTACTCCAGCAAAATATCCTTCCCCGCAACGCCGATATCTGCGGCGCCCCGTTCTACGTAAATGGCCACGTCCGAGGGCTTGACCCAGAAATAGCGGACGCCCTTTTCGGGGTTTTCGAAGATCAGCTTCCGGTTGTTTTCCTTGATGGAGGGACATTCGAAGCCGGCGGCCTCGAACATGGCGTAGACCTTTTCCCCCAGCCGTCCCTTAGGGAGGGCGACGTTGAGCATCTTATCCAAGATCCGCCACCTCCTTCAGAGTCAAAAGTCTCTTATATTTCAGATCAGGGGCCTTCGTTACGGCTGTGACGGTACCGTTTTGGGAAAGCTTCCGCACGGCGGTCGCCACGGCGGCGGGAGCGTCGGTGGGATCATACAGAAGCACCGTGTCCACGTCGTATTCCCCGGCTTCGTTCCACCGTTCCAGCAGATCCAGATAGACCGCAAAGCCGATGGCGTGGGATTTCCGCCCCAGCTTTTTCATCATCTTATCGTATTGCCCTCCGGACAGAATCCCCGTGGGGATCCCTTCCACGAAGCCCCGGAAGACGATGCCGTTGTAATAGCGCATATCGTTGATAACCGAAAAGTCGATGCGAATGGTATCGACGCCGTTTTCCTTCAGGGCGTCTACCAGATTTTCCAGTTGTCGCAGGCTTTCTTCGCCGGCCTTCAGATCCCGCAGGGCGGGAAGCACCTCTTCCGGCTTTCCATAGGTGTTGATCAGCGTTTTTATGGCGTTAGCGGAGGCTTCGGATACCTCTTCCTCTGCGCAGACCGCCATGGCGCCGTGGAGATTCTTTTCTCCCAGAAAGCCCAATACCGCTTTTTTCCCTTCGTCGGAAAGGCCGGAACGGTCCAGTACGTCGGACACGATGCCCAGATGGGACAGATCCAGAACGCTTTCGTCGGAGATCTGCTTCAGGCTTTCCGCTGCCAGCGTCAACACCTCCACGATGCGATAATCGTCGATCTGGCCAATGCATTCCAGTCCAGCCTGCATAATCTCCTTGTAGGAGTGGGTCCCCTTGGAGATGCGGTAAACGTTTTCGTTATAATAGACCTTTTCCACCGCTCCGGGGACGTCCTTTCCGTTCTTGATGATAGAAAGGGTTACGTCGGGCTTCAGGGCCATCAGCCGTCCGTTGGTATCGGTGAAGGTGATGACGTTGTCCGAAACGAGGAAATCCTTGTTGCGGACGTAAAGGTCGTATTCTTCAAATTTGCTCATTTTGTAGGGACGGTAGCCGTAGCTGCGGTACAACTCCCGCAGGCCGAAGGCGGCCTTTTCGTCCCCGTTCAGTACGCTGTCGTAGCGGTTCATAGGGTTATCCTTTCGGGTCGGTTTTTTCCAATGCGTTCCGGTATCCGCCGGTGCCGTAATTCAGGCATTTGTTGACGCGGCCGATGGTTGCGGTGGAGGCTCCGGTCTTTGCGGAGATCTGCACGTAGCTTTGACCGGCCTTCAGCAATTTTGCAACCTCAAGCCGCTGGGACATATCCTGCAGCTCTTTGATGGTGCAAAGGTCTTCGAAAAAGTCGTAGCATTCGTCAAGGGTGTTCAGTTCGAGTATGGCCCGGAACAGGTTGTCCGTGGCCTCGGTATGAAGGGGATTCATGGCAAGGAATCTTCCTTTCTGTAAAATACTTTCACATTATACCACTTTAGCACGCTAAAGTCAAGAGCCATTTGTTACAAGTTTGAAACATCTTTCATCCGCGGCCGCTCTTTTTTGAAAAAACCGGGAATTCCGGAGAAATTCCGCTTATTTGGGTTGAATTTTCTCCAGCTTTGCCTCCCACGCCACCACGTCGGTACCGTTGTGGTTGAGGCAGATATAAAATTCGTTGCCGCATTCGAAGGGGGAGAGGTGGGCGCCCTTGGGGATGACGGCGCCGTAGTGATTGCCGAAGGGTGCGCCGTTCGGATAAACGCCGATTTCGTTGACGAAGGCCGTTTTCCGACGTTCGCCCACGGTGATTTTATAATGATCCCAAAACCCCACGTGAAGCCTCTTTCAATGGCATCCTCCACCACAGTTATGGTTGCCGCAGCCGTGATTGCCGCAGTCGTGACCGCCTTCGTGGTGGTCGTGGTGATCGCATTTTACGTCGGGATTGAAGACCAGAACGTCGCCCAAAAAGGCCTTGACCGCATCGTCCGCATTGCCGCTGACGCCGCCGAACAGTTGGATGCCCGCCTGCTGCAGTGCCATCCGGGCGCCGCCGCCGATGCCGCCGCAGATCAGAATATCTACGCCGAGGGCCTTCAGAAATCCGGCCAGAGCGCCGTGACCGCTGCCCATGGTGTCCATGACGACGGCGTTTTTGATCTCTTTGTTGTCGATTTCATAGATCTTGAACTGTTCGGTATGACCGAAGTGCTGAAAGATCTGTCCGTTTTGATAAGTAACTGCAATTTTCATAGTAGAAACCTTCCTCGCATTATATTAAGGTAGAGATATTATACCACTTTTCTCCGGGAAAGTCAATGGCAAAGGATTGACAAAAGCGGTTTTTTATGCTATTATAAGAATATATCTTACGAAGGAGTAAACGCAATGAAAAAATCGGTTCTGAAGTGCTTTATTTACGCGGCGGTTCTGTATTTCCTTTTCCTGGCGCTTACGGTTCTGGTGCTGACGGTGGACGTTCAGCCCATCGGAAAGCTGGGATCCAACGTGGGATTGGCCACCCTGAACAACGCCGTTTTTCAAGTCTGCGGAGATAACCCGTTTTGGTATGTGATTTCGGAGATCTGCGGAGTTTTCGCTCTGCTGGTCGCCGGGGGGAGCGCCGCTTTCGGCGTATGGCAGTGGATCTCCCGCAAAAGTCTGAAAAAGGTGGATAAAGACCTGTTTTTGCTGGCCGGCTTGTACGCCGTGATGATGGTCTTTTACGTTCTTTTTGAGATTGTCGTTATCAATTACCGCCCCATCCTCGTTGATGGAAACCCGGAAGCATCTTATCCCTCGTCTCATACCATGCTGGTTTGCGTAATCATGCTCAGCGCCGTATTTCAGATGCACCGCCGGATCAAGCACCCGACGGTTCGCCTTGTGGGGACGCTGGTAGGATTCGCCGTCTGTATTCTGACCGCCCTTGGCCGTCTTTTTTCCGGGATGCATTGGTATACCGACGTTCTGGCGGGCATTTTCCTGGGCAGTGCTCTGGCGGTAACCTATATGGGCGCCGTGAAGCTTCTGGCCCCCCGCCGCAGAAGACGGGTCAAGGCCTTTAAAGAAATCGAAACCGAACCGAAGGAAGTCTAAATAATCCCCTTCCGGGGTAAGGAAGGAATTTACGATATGCTGACCGAAAAAATTGCCTCCGATTTTCTGGCGATCCTCGCCGAAGAGCTGATCCCCGCGATGGGATGCACCGAACCGATCGCCCTTGCCTTTGCATCTGCCCGCGCAAAAGAAGTGTTGGGGACGTTCCCCGAACGGATCGTGGCCCGTTGCAGCGGGAATATGATCAAAAACGTCCGTTGCGTGGCGATCCCCAATTCCCGGGGAATGACCGGAGTGGAGTCGGCCTGCGTGCTGGGGGCTTTCGGGGGAGACGTAACCCGTGGGATGGAGGTTCTGGAGTCGGTGACGGAGGAATCCCTTGCCGCTACCGGACGCTTTCTGGAGGAAGGTCGGTGCCGGGTGGAATATCTGGAATCGGAAATCCCTCTCCATTTTATCATTGAGGCCCTTGCCGGCGGGGAAACCGTGTCGGTTGAGGTGCGGTACGATCATACCAACATCGTCCGCATCGAGAAGAACGGTACGGTGCTGTTCCGCAAGCGCACGGCGGAAGCGGAGGGGGGGCGCCGACCGGTCGGAGTTAACGCTGGAGCATATCAAGGAATTTGCCGACACGGTGGATCCGGGGAAGGTCAAATATCTTCTGGACCGGCAGATCCGCTATAATATGGATATTGCCTACGAGGGGATGTCCGGCAATTACGGCCTTGGCATCGGGCGGATCCTGCGGGATCAATACCCCGACAGCGTCATCACCCGGATGCGTGCCTATGCCGCCGCGGCCTCGGAAGCCCGGATGGACGGTTGCGATATGCCGGTTATCATCAATTCTGGGAGCGGAAATCAAGGCATCGCCTCTACCGTCCCCGTCATCGTCTACGCCCGGGAAAGGATGATCCCCCGGGACAAGCTGTACCGCGCGCTGATCTTTTCGTCCCTTCTGACGGTGTATCAGAAGGAATTTATCGGAAAACTGTCTGCTTTCTGCGGGGCGATCTCCGCCTCCTGTGCCGCCGGCGCCGCCGTGACCTATATGGTGGGCGGAACGGTGGAGCAGATCAAGGCCACCATCGACAATACCCTTGCGGATATCCCGGGGGTGATCTGTGACGGAGCAAAAACCTCCTGCGCCGCCAAGATTGCCACCGCCCTTGACGCCGCCATGATGGCCCACACCTTCGCCCTGCAGGGCAAGGCCTACGCCGCTTTCACCGGAATTCTGAAAGAAGATGCGGGGGAGACCATCTCCTGCGTGGGCTATATCGGCAAGGTGGGCATGGCCCAGACCGACAAGGAGATCGTCCGCATGATGCTGGAAGAATAAGCGGCCGATCGAAGACTTAATTGCATTTTTTATGATATCGGTTTCTACCCCCCCCGGCCGGGAATTTTATAAGGTCCAGGCCTTCTCGAAAAAATATCAGTAAGGTTTTCCCGATGAAAATCGAAAATAAAAAAAGAACCGGATCGGCAGACGTCGATCCGGTTTGTTATTATTTATTGGAGTTGTTGGATTCTTCTCCGCGAAGCATCCTTAGAACCTCGTCTAATTCCGATTTTCTTCTTATTTCTGGTTTTTCTCTCTGTTGGCGCTCTTCTTCCTTCTGCTTCCGTTCTTCTGCTCGTCTTCGTTCTTCTTCGGCACGGGCTTTGCGCTCTTCTTCCAGTTGCTGACGCCGCAATTCCTCGTTGCGCGCCGCAATCTCTTTCTGTGCGGCGTATTCCCGTTCGTTGAAATTATAGGCCGCTTCCGTCATTTCGGCAATTGCGGCAATCACGACCGAGGTCATGATCCCCAGAAACAGTTCTGCGAGACCTACTCCTATTACGATGAACAGTACCCAGAAGAAATCTTCCAGGTAAAGCGTCATCAGCAGGATGAGATCAGCAATAACCGTGAGGGCGAAAAAGATATAACTTGAATTTAGTACGTAGTTTGCCCAGTTGCGCAGGGTTGTCGCCAGGGATTTTCGGACCTCCGGGGAATGATAAGACTGTGCCATAAAAATGCCTCCCAATCGTTTTGTACCTTCATTATAGCACGGTTTTTCGGAAAAGTCCTATGCTGACAGCATAAAACGGCATCATTTCAAAAAAATGTCGAAAAAGGGCGGGGATTTTACCTTCCTCCCCGGTTTTCCCGGCACGCCGGAGTAGTGTGATTTCATTTTTTTCTTGACTTTTTCGAGGGGGTGTGATATAATAAAATCCGGAATCGATCGGTTCTGAGGAGGTTTTTTGTTATGGAGAAAATTTCGGTATGTTTGGACCGTCCCCTGGGGGCGATGAAGCCCATGCACGCCGTCAACAACGGCCCCTTGCATTCCGTACCCGGTCAGCGGCGAAGCAATCTGGAGGCTTATAAGGCCGCTCGCATTCCCTACGCCCGCAATCACGACGCTTCGGAATGGATCGATTACGGCGGGGAGTTTGTGGTGGATATTTACAGCCTTTTCCCCAATTTCGACGCCGACCCCTACGATCCGGCCAACTATGAATTTGCCGTCACCGACGCCTATACCGCCCTGATCCAGAGCGCCGGAACGGAAACCTTTTATCGCCTCGGCTCCCGTATCGAGCACCAGGTAAAAAAATACCGCACCGTTATGCCCAAGGATTTCCGGAAATGGGCGGTGATCTGCGAGCACGTGATCCGTCATTATACCGAGGGGTGGGCGGACGGATTTCATTACGATATCAAATATTGGGAGATCTGGAACGAGCCCGATCTGAGTGCCGATCCGGACAAGCCGAAAAAGACCTGGAGCGGCACGCCGGAGGAATTTTACGAATTTTACGCCGTCGTGGCCACCTACCTGAAGGAAAAATTCCCCCATCTGAAGATCGGCGGGCCTGCCGTCGCCCGTTACGACGAGACCTGGCTCAACGGATTTTTCGACCGTCTCACCCGGGACGGGCCCCCCGTGCCCCTGGACTTTTTCTCCTGGCACTGTTACGGATACCGCCCCCAGAAAATGATGGACAAATGTACTTCGATCCGTGCAAAATTGGACGAGTACGGCTATACGAAGACCGAGAGCATTCTGAACGAATGGAACTACGTCAAGGATTGGGGCGAGGGCTGGGTGGATACGGTCCGCACCATCATCAGCCTCAAGGGCGCGGCTTACGTGGCGGCCTGTATGTGTATCGGGCAGAACCGGAAGGATCTGGATATGCTGATGTATTACGATGCCGCCCCTTGCTCCATGAACGGTCTTTTCGATTTTTATTCCTGGGAGCCGCTGAAGGGCTATTGGGCGCTCTTCGCTTTTGCGGATCTTTACGATCTTGGAACCTGCATCGCCACGCAATGCAGTGATCCGGACCTTTACGTTACCGCCGCGAAGGATGAAAAGGGCAACGTTGCCACGCTGGTTTGCTATTATTCCAATGAGGAAAATCTGCCCGCAAAGACCGTGACCGTGGAAGCTTCCGGAGCTGCCGGTTTGACCGAGGTCTTCACCGTGGACGACACCCACGACTACGAAAAAACCGCAGAAGCAAGGGGATCTTCGATCACCCTCACCCTGGCGCAAAACACCTTCGCCGTCTTAAAGCGTCGCGGGGAATAAGAATAAAAAAGCGATCCCGAACCGGGGAAAATTCCGGCTCGGGATCTTGTTTATACGTTTTTATTTTTTCACGATGGGGCAGACGAGGGGCTTGACTTTGTAGGAGGCGCCGGGCAGGCGGCGGAGGGTTTCCTTCTTCGTGCCGAACTGCTGCATGGTGAGAACCACACGGTCGCTGTATACCTCAAGCACGCACCCCTGGGGGAAGGGACATTCGGCGGCGGAGAGGGTGGTGTTGACCTTCTTGCCGTCGCTTTCGAAATATTTCGTATGATAATAAGAATGGCTGCCGCAGTAGACGTGGTGGAATCCCGCGGGGAGAACGGCGTCGGAGCGGAACAGCTTGCGGGCGAATTCCTCGGGGGAGACGGCGTTGCTCCAGCCGTTGCCTTTGCCGTCCAGCTTCAGATCCACGGGCACTACGTGGGAGACCACCTCCGACGTTTCGGAGAAGGTGATATCGTTGTTGGTGTGAACGTGGCCGAAGAACCAGAACAGATTGGGGAAGCGGCTCATGGTCTCGCTCATTTTCAGATAAGCGTCCATGTTGGGCTTCACGGTGGGGCCGTTATAGGTGGCGACGAAGCAATCGGGATAGAAGGGGAAATGGGAGGCCACGATGACCACCGCGTCTCTGCCCTGCTCTTCCTCGATCTCCTTCAAGCGTTCCTCCAGCCATTCCGCCTGCTTCATATGGTGGGCAGGCTCGCCCCGATCGGGCCAGGCCCAGGGAATTTCGCCGTACAGCGGATGGTTCAGAATCAGGAAGGGGATTCCGTTGATGCGGTATTCGTAGCACATCAGGTTTTCCGTGGCGCCGAGATCCGCTTCCTCACCGTTATAGGTGGTGTAATGCTCGGTCAGGGGATGCAGGATATCTTCGGGGAGCAGATCGGTCATATAGCCGGAGTTGTAGCGCTTCCCTTCGGGCTGGCGGTCGCCTACCTGATATTCGTGGTTTCCCGTAACGAAGAGGATGTTTTTCGATTTTTCTTCCGTGCGGAAGGATTTTTTAATCACCTCGTGGATCCTCTTCCGGGTGGCCTGCCAGCGGTCGTAGCCCCAATATCCCTGGGCTGCGCCCTTCCCGGGATTGGTGCGGGATCCGCTTCCGTTGTCGGAAATGGTGTCACCGCAGACGATAACTGCGTCCAGATCGAAGCGGTTTCGGTATCCCCGGGCCGCCTTGGGCATGGTGGGGCGGACGTAGGGGGGCTTGGTCTGCAGGGCGTAATCCACGTGCAGGTCAGAATAGGTTCCCACGGTCAGTATGGGCTTTTCATCGATTGTGGCGGGGATTCCACAAACTCTTTGGAACAGGCCGAAGGAGGTATTTTCCTTCGCTTTTCCGGAGGTGAAAACGACTCCGGTATCGCCTTCTTTGCGGGGGGCGTAGCGGAGATACAGCGTTTCGCCCTTTTTATTTTCCGCGGTCAGCTGAACGAGCGTTCCGTTCTGCCGGAGGGAAAGAAGCTGTTTTTTGCGGCTCATCGTCGCTCCCTGCTCGGCAAGATTCAAGTATTTTCGGACGGAATCCGACCGGAGGGAGACCTTGCCTTCTCCTTCGTCGGTGACCGTCCACCAAAGATCCTTGTCGGTTCTTTTCTTCCGCAGATCCTTTTCGGTGAAGCGGATCGCCTCCAGACCGTCCCGGGAGATCTTGGCTCGCAACGCAAAGTCCTGAGGGTTTTTCTCTCCGTTGGGATTGAGAAACGGCATGACGAGAATATATTGTTCCCCGGAAACAAAGGTGGGGATATGCTCGTATTTCACAAGCTCGTTTTTGGGAAAACGGTAATTCTGTTCCATAACGAAATCCCTTTCTGTGTTTTTCTTTACTATAGCACAAAATCCCTTGTATTTCAAGCAAAAATTCCATTTATTCATAAAAAAGACACCTTTGAGTGGGGAGCAGGGACTTGACATTCCTGCCCGCTTACTGTATAATGAAGCTGCGTAAGGTTTGCGACCCAAAAAAGTTGCGGACGCCCAGGGGACCCCTGGAGAGAAAAGGAGAAATGCTATGGATTTTTTGCATTATTGCCCGGAAGACGGCTGGTTCGGCGATCCCATGCCCCTGTGGCACGACGGGGTTTGTCACGTTTATTATACGAAGAAATATAAGGACGGCCCTGTCCCTATCGGCTGGGGGCATATTTCCACTACGGATTTCGTGGATTATACGGAGCATCCCGATCCCTTCCCCCGGGGTGCCGCGGGAACGCCCTTCAATACGGGGTGCGTCTATTGGCACGGGGGAAAATTTCACGCCTATTATGCGGGCGACGATTCCGAGGGATTGAGCATCCTTCATTCGGAAAGCGACGACGGGATCACCTTCTCTTATCCCGGAGAACTCTGCTTTCGCCGCCCCAAGGATCTGTACCGACAGGACGGCACCTGGCGGGATCCTTACGTTTTTTATGACGAAGGGGCGAACCTTTACCGCATGGTTTTCTGCGCCAAAGGCCCGGAAAACGGCACGCCCGATTGCTTTGCGGGGAAGATCGGTCAAGCCGTTTCTTCCGATATGAAGCATTGGGAATGTCTGCCGCCCATGGATCTGACCGGCATTGCCATGACCCTGGAATGTCCCGAAATCTACCGGGACGGAGATCAGTGGGTTTTGATTTATTATTGGCACGAGACGCGCTTCCGCACGGCTCCCACGCCCCAAGGCCCCTGGCATCGGGGGAAGGTGATCTCTCCCGATCACTTCGATTTCATGGCGGCCCGCCACGCCTACGACGGCCGTCGGCATTTTCTGATCGGATGGCTTCCGCGCAGAAACTGTGACTGTCAGGAACGGATCTGGGGCGGAAATATGCTGTTCCCCCGGGAGCTTCGGGTGGAAAACGGAACGCCGAAGACCCGGTTCGTCCGGGAAATCGGGAAGGTATTTCCGAAGCGATCCGACGCCCTTGTGCCTGCAGCCTTTACCTTTTGTAACGAAGGATGGAAGGTTACGGAGACCGGCTTCGTCGCCTCTTCGCCCGAAGGCGGCACGCTGGCGTATGCGCCGAATCTGCCCGATACCTGCCTGATCAAGATGAAGATAAGGCTTTCCGATCTCAACGGACAGGCGCTGATTCTCCTTGGTACCCATCCCGGGACGAAGGGTAGCCCCGTCTCGGAAAACGGGTATCAGATCATGCTCGACCCCTCGGAGAACCTCATTCGCCTGCGGAAGCATTACGTTTGGGATCAGCGCAACGATATCGCGACGATTCCCTATCCGTTCCGGGAGGGCGGCGCCGTGTCTCTGGAGATTCTGCGCCACGAAGGGATCCTCGAAGTCGGTGTAGACGGAGAGCAGACCTTGGTTTCCCGGATGCTCACCGACACACACGGCGGAATCGCCTTTTCCGTGCAGGATACCGAAGCTGAGATCTCTGATTTTGCCGTCTATACGAGAGAATGATTTTTTACGGATGGAAAAACCGTCCGTCCCAAAAAAATAAAGAAAAACCGGACGCGTCACGATGGATTTCTCCAAAACGGTGCGTCCGGTTTGTTTTTTATTTTTAAATTTCGTTTTCCTTCATTTCCGCCTGCAGAACACCGTCGTTTACGTTGATTTTACAAACTCTTGCGGTGCGCATTTCCACGTAGGGACCCTGCTGCCGCTCTCCGATGTCCCGGGCGTGATAGAAGGCGTAGTATGCTCCGTCGTGCTTGAGCATACTGTGATGTCCCGTGCCTTCTTCGAAGGGGTTTTGAATCAGGATGGGGTTGAATTTCCCGTCTTTCGTTACCTTTGTGAATTTCACCTTCGTCAGGTCTGTTTCGTCGCTTTTTGCCACGGCGTATCCTACGTGGTAGGTGTCGTCCTGATAGCATCCGCCGCTGTAAGTCAGGTACTGATATTCCCCTTCCCGGAACCAAAATGCACCCTCGATGGTGTGCCAGTTCCGATCTTTTGCCGGAGTGTAAATTTCTTCATCAAAGTCCGGAACAACCTTTTCCACCGGGGCATAGGCAGGCGTATAGGGGTCGATCAATCGGTCCACAAAAATCCGCGTGCCGATCCGTTCTCCCTCGTAGTCCGGTTCATTTTTGTTCTTTGCATAGAAAAGAAACAGGCCGGATTCGGTTTCCACTGCGTGGGAATCAATGGAAAACTCTTGATAGAGCATTTTTTCATTTTCAAAGGGGCCCAGGGGAGAATCCGCCTTCGCCACGTGCATGAATTGCTTGCTTTCCCCTCGTCCGAAGGAGAGATACATATAATAGCTGTCCTTGTATTTGATGACCGACGGAGCCCAATAGCCCCGCGCACCCTCGAATTTTGCGGCGACCCCGGCATAGTGCCATTGGCCGAAGGGGTTGTCTGCCGTATATACGGGCACACCCTCGTCGCCGTAGGTGTTGGATGCGTACAGATAATAACGGTCCCCGTCCTGAAAGATAAAGGGATCCGGTTGCTTCATGTTTTCTATGTCGAATTTCAGTTTCATTTTGCAAGGCTCCTTTTGCTTTTAGTTTTGGAAAATCACGGTGCCTTTCCGTGTGAAATAAGGAAGTCTTCGGAGGTCGGCGTTTACGGTAATGCGTTGTCCGCCCGGATATTCCTGCCCGTCACAATAGACCCAGCGTCCCTCCGGAAGCACGACCTCCCGTTGCGTTGCGCCCTTTTCCGTTACCGGTGCCACCAGAACGTTCGGGCCAAGCAAAAATTGATCGAGAATTTTTGCATATCCGCAATGGGGGTATTCGTATTCCATATGCCGGACGATCGGTTCTCCCGTAATTGCGGATTCCCGGACCAGCCGAAGGATCTCCGGGGCAAACCTTTTGTGCAATCTTGCGGCGTCGAGGCACATTTTCCGGTGCTCTTCGTCCAGCATTCTCCAGGGAGCCCAGGAAAACTGAATCATCGGAAAGAGGGCGGAGCATTGCGCCATACGGACGAACAATTCCTGATCGCATTCAAAGCCGGGAACGTAATTAAAAGACCATTCTCCGCCTCCTACCATATCCGGGCAGATAAAGGGATGTCCGATGAGACCCTGCAGTAAGGCTGAGGGTAGAATCGAGGTAAGTCCGTGGTCTGTCCAGGTGTGATTTCGGTCCTGGAGCCGCTGGACAACCGCTTTTCCTCCGCCCTTGAAGGTGTCCTTATATTCGTGAAATTCATATCTCGTTCCGAATTCGTTCCAGGCGACGTTCAGGGCATCTGCGGTATAGGAAGTCTGTTTTCCGTTGATGATATTGTCCGGATTGTACATGCTGATGTTTCCGCCGTCGAATTTGAATCCGTCGATCCCGTACTCCTCCATCAGGCGGCGCAGCTTTTGATCCAGATATTCCCGGTCATCCTCCAGGCACATATTTAAAATCGCGCTGTACCCGTTCCACCAATGAACGATGGCCACGTTTCCGTCGTCCGTACGGAGAAACAGATTTTTCTTTCCGCTGCCGCCGTTCAGATGCTTCCGCTTCGTGGCAAGGACAAATTCCATTCCGTCACAGGAAACGAGGGGAACGACCCAAAGCATGACCTTAAAGCCCATTTTGTGAAGCTCGTCCACCATGGCCCGGGGGGCGGGGAATTTTATGGGGTCAAATTCCCATAGGCCGTAACGGCCGTGCCATCCCTCGTCAATCATCAGTACTCCGGGTTCGTATCCGTGTTCGATTAGCCCCCGGGCGTAGGCCAGCACGCCGTCCTGGCTCTGATGATAATCCATTTCCATCCAGGTGTTGTACTGGGCGGTCGTAAAGAAGACTTCCGGGGGAACTTTCCCGGAAAAGGGGAAATGATCGTGAGACGCCTGCAGATAGGCGTCCCGCAAGGAATCCCCATCTTCCCATAAAGAGATCTCACTTTTCGCGGAAATCCGAATCTCGCCCCCTTCGATCTTGACCGACATGGGGCTTTCACACCAGATATAACGCCCCTTGCTGGAAAGAAATAGGGGCATCGTTTGATTGTGTCCGCAATACATGTCGTATGAAAAATCAGACGTTGCGCCGAACGGCTGTTTTTCTCCCGTGGCGGAGGAGCCGCCCCACCAATGTTCGTTTTCAAGCATTTTGACCGTCAGATTCATTGCAACACCTCCGTTTTTTTTATTATAGCATATGTTTTACAGAAAATCAAGCCGTCGATTCAAAAAAAATGAAAACGGGTTGATCTGTCGCCATGGATTTCTCCAAGCCAGTACGTCCGATTCGTTTTTGATGGAGGCACCCTTTTTGCGGCGCGTTTGCGGCATGAATTGGGGAGAATAATCGGATAAATGCTATTGACAAAAAAGGAAAGCTGCGGTATAATAAAGAAAATTCTTTTATTGCGGGAGCAAGCAGACGGAATCAAAGAGGGTGAACGTGAATGGAATTGAGAATCAAAGACTTCATCAAAAACGAAAATGATTGTTCCGAATCCTTTGGGAAAGCGGTTTTTTTCATGTAAGACGGAGATACGTTGTTGCTGGAGGGCGGTACGAATCACTTCTATCCCGAGGATGCCTATCGGAGGGAATGTTACGTATCGAACAATGACAGCGGGGAAAAGGCCATTGCTCTTCCCGTTCTGAATAAGAAAAATATTACGGTTGACGGCGGCGGCGCGGACTTGGTCTTTCACGGAATGATGGTTCCGATTCTCTGCGAAGCTTCCGAAAATATCACTCTGAAAAACTTTTCCATCGACTACGCAACCCCTTTTTATGCGCAGGCGAAAATTCTTTCCGTAAGCCCGCAGGGCATTTTGATTCAATTCGACGGAGAGGATTTCAACTGTCGGGTCCGGAACGGAAACCTCAGCTTTTACAGTCCCTGCGACGGATGGGAGATTGAAACCGAGCGGACTCTTGTACTTGAATTTGATCAAGAGGGACACCCTTCTCCGTATTCCAAGGTCTATTTTTCTTATACGGGCAAAGAGACGGATCACGGGTTTCAGTCCTCCCTTTATCAAACGGTCACTCCGGAACAACGGGGCGAGAACCTTATTTTTATGCGGGGAAACGTCGGCGAGCGGCACTGCGTCGGGAATTATCTGGTGATGACCTTTGCCGGCAGAGAATGTCCCGGGATTTTGATCACGGATTCCAAAGACCTTTTTCTCGAGAGCATCCACCTATATCACACGGCCGCCATGGGGATTATTGCTCAAAAAACCGAAAACGTCTCTCTGAAACGGATCCTCGCAGAACCCCGAAAAGGCAGTGGCCGATTCCTTTCGACCGCAGCGGATGCAACGCATTTTGTGAATTGCAGAGGCAAGATTTCGTTGGAACGTTGCAAATTCGTGCAAATGATGGACGATGCGGCAAATATTCACGGCATATATCATCCGTATACGGAAAAGCATGCGGACGGAAGTCTGAAGTTGAACGTTGGTCATCCCCAGCAAAGGGGGATTCAGATCTATCGAAAGGGAGACCTCGTTGCCGTTATTGACGGGGAAAAGAATGAGACCAAGACCGTCGGAACCGTACTTGACGCGCAATTGATCTCCCCGACAGAGATACGCCTGAAGCTCGACTGCGACGCGCCTCCGCCCTCAAACAACTGGATCACCGAAAATCTTTCCACGGCGCCCGAGGCACGCTTCTTGGACTGCGAATCGGGATATAACCGTCCTCGAGGGTTTCTGATCAGTACGGCAGGAAAGGTTCTCGTTGAAAAATGCAAATTCTATAATATGAGCTCCGGAATCCAACTTTCGGGAGAAGCGAAGGGATGGTATGAATCGGGGCGGGTAACGGACGTGGAGATCCGTGACTGTGATTTTTATAACAGCGCCTATGCAGGCGGGGTGGCCATCAAATGTAAACCCTCGCTTTGGTGTACGAATACCGTTTTTAATAGGAAAATCACCATCGAAAACAACGTGTTTACACAGTCTGCCAGACGAATTTGTGCGATTGAAAGCTGTGAAGAAGTAATCTTTCGGAACAACACCTTTCATCTTTCCTTGGATCTTCCTCGTCACGCAATGCACGGAGAGGACGGGACGACCTTCGAAAACTGTACGAGCCTAACGAAAGAGGAACTCTTAACGTGAATTTTGTTTCATGTGGCTCGTTCTTTTCAGGGATTGCAGAATCTCTTCAAAACAAAAAAACAGATACGTCAAGATGAATCTCACCAAGATGCCGCGTCCAATTTTGATCAGAGAAAAAGTGCACCGCATATCTGCGATGCACTTTGATTCTTTTTGGAAGAAATTTACTTCTGAGCCTCTTCGACCGCAACGGCGACGGCTGTGGGCGTGAGAATTTCCACTCTGGCTTCCGAAATCTTGTCCGAGAGCTCCCCTTTGACTACCGTGTCCGTGACGATATAATCCGCCACTGAAAGGTCGCTGATCTGGGTAAAGGCTTGGTGTCCGAATTTGGATCGGTCTGCAGCGATGATCCGACAGGCGGCCTGATCAATCATTACCTCAGCCACGGACGCTTCATTGTTGTAATAGGTCGTAAATCCTTGCTGGGGAGAAATGCCATCCACGGACAGAATCAGTTTATCGGCATGGTATTTTTTC
>JAZPXN010000031.1:0-6329 GCA_045543655.1 Eubacteriales bacterium | reverse complement strand
TCGGTCATAATATTGGTGGGGGGCACGCCGTTGGGGTTGCCGATGGGAATGCCGGCTTCGTGATAGGTAATCGTGGGCATCTGAGAAAGGCAGGTACCCTTACCGCCGTTATCACCGCCGGCAGCAATCACGCAGAGGCGGATCTTATCACCGGCGTTGGCCTTGAAGGAGGGATAAGAAACCTTCAGGGGCTCGGCGGAGGAGGAGTTCTGATAGCCAATACGGCTGATTTCGGGATCGTCGGCAGGAGCGGGATACACCTGAGTGTCGTTGACCCACAGGGTGACGTAATCGCCCCAGGTTTCGGGCTTTTTCTCGTCGGTATTGCCATCACCGTAGGCATAAATTCCGGCTTCGTAGGAAATGGTACCGGAAACGGGAACGACGAAGGTCAGAACGGCGCCGGCAGTGTCACCGGGATGGAGGTATTTCCCGTTGGACATGATGGAGCAGTAGGAATAACCGGAGGAGGTCCAGGCGGATTCCGCAAAGGAGGTGTAGATATTGGACCAGCCGCCGTGTACCCAGCCGTCCTGCTTTTCTTTGTAGTAAGCAGACATGGGCTCGAAGGATTCCAGCTCGGGATCCCAGAATTCGTAGGTCCACAGACCGTCGCAGAAGAAGAAGCCGTCGGCAGAGTTATAAGCGCCGGTAGCCTCGTCGATCTCGATGGCGCCGTCGCCGTGGGTGCCGACTTCTTCAAGGGCGTCCTGGTAGCAATAGGTTTCTTCAACCCACTCCAGGTTGGCGGCGGAAGAATTGACCGCGAAGCCTACCGCAAGGGAAAGCACCATGGTCAGAGAGAGGAAAATTGCGAGCATTTTTTTCATATTCGTTTCTCCTTTTGAAAATAATTTCCCTATGACGATATTATAAAACATTTTTCGGAAAATGTCAAGATTCCGCCGACGCGTTTTACAAAATACAAACGCCTTTTCCCGGAAATTCGAAACAATTCCGTAAAAAAGGCGTCTTTTTTAGGTAGATTAAACAAAGAAGAACTGCATTTTTCGTTCAAAATAACGGACGGTTATTTTGCGTATTTCCGAACGATTTCCTGCATTTCGTCGAAGCGCTCTTCCATTTCGGCCACGAGCTTCATCTGCGTATGGGCGCGGTCCAGATTATGCTCGGGATAATCGGTATGAAAATATTTGTCACCGTCGATATAATCGAGCAGGAACCGGCACCCGCATTCCAACGTCATGATGATACAGCCCCAGACCATGCTGTCCAGCTCTGCCTCGGTGAAAAATCCGTCGGCGCCGCCGATAAATCCTTCGGCAAAGGCTTCGAATTTATCCATGCAGAACCAGACCTTGGAAAGATCCTTTTCGTCCTCCGCGGCGGAATTGGCACAAAAGCGGATAGCGTCGCCAAAATCGTAAGCCGCAAGACCGGGCATAATGGTATCGAGATCGATAACGCAAAGAGGCTTCGAGGTCGCAGCGTCGATGAGGATATTGTTAAACTTGGTATCGTTATGCGTAACCCGGAGGGGCAACTCGCCCCGTTCGATCTGATCCACGAGACGGTTTGCAGTCTCGGTGCGGGCCCGAAAGAACGCCACCTCGTCGGCAACGTTGCAAAGGCGGCCGGATTCGTTACGGGCAATTCCGGCTTCCATATTGACGTAGCGCTGTCTGGTATTATGGAAATCAACGATGGTTTCGTTGAGGGAAGCGCCGTCGTAATCGGCGAGCAGCTTTTGAAAATTCCCGAAGGCACGGCCGGCGTCGGTCAGAATCCGCAGATCCTCGGCAATGCTGTAAGAGAGCGCGTCGTCGATATAATCGTAAACCCGCCAGTATTTACCTTCCTCGTCCTTCCAGCAGCCCTTTCCGTCCTTGCCGGGATAAAAATGCAGGACCTCCCGAGTGGGGTCTCCCCCCTGAGCAATCACCTTTTCCCGGAGGTGACCGGTGACCTTGAGAATATTCTCCATCACGCCTTCCGCATCGGGGAAAACGTAGGTATTGATGGTCTGCACGGTATAAAGCTTTCCGGAGACTCCGGCAACGTAGGTCTGGTTAATGTGGCCGGTCTTAATGGGACGGACCGATTCTACGGTGCCGTCGATGCCGAACTGAGAAAGAACCTGAGCAAGAATCTGTTCCATAAAATAATATCCTCTCTGTTATTCAGATTTGTTATCGTTTGATTTCTCCCGTTCCGGACGGGAGGAGGAACCGAAGGTGATGATATTTTTCCCGTAACGCCCCCGGAGGTGATCCATAGCGAGCTCCACTTTTTCCTGTTTTTCACTCCGGCGCTCGGTTTCGGAGGGAATCAGGGAATACTGCAGGGGGTAGCCGTCGGCGTCGGTCAGATCGGAAACGGTGACGGTCAGGGCGCGGATGGGGGAGGTTCCGACCTTCCAGTTACTCTCCAGAAGATCCATGGCGATGCCGGCGATCTCTTTGGCAAGATACGTAGGGCGATCCAGCTTCCGCTGGCGCTGAAGGGTGGTGAGCATGGGGTCCTTGACCGAGATCTGCACCGTTCGCCCCTTCTTCCCTTCTTTCCGAAGGCGGCCGGCGACCGAATCGGAAAGGGCAAGAAGATTGGAATAGATCTCGTTGCGGTCGGTCAGATCGTAAGGATAGGTAACGCCGTTCCCCACGGATTTGACCGGTTCCCGTTGAGAGAGAACGGGAGAATCGTCCAGTCCCCGGGCGTAGAGAGACAAGGTCTCCCCCGCCTTCCCAAAGCGGCGGGCCATAAAACCGGGGTCTGCGGCGGCGAGACCTCCGATGGTGCGAATCCCGAGGCGCTCCAGCTCCGCCTTCATTTTCCGCCCCACGCCGAACAGATCCCCCACGGGCAGAGGCCACACGACGGAAGACACGTCCTCGGGGAAAATAACGGTGGTAGCGTCGGGCTTCTTGTAATCGCTCCCCAGCTTCGCAAATATTTTATTGTAGGAAACTCCCACGGAAATCGTAACGCCGATCTTCTCTCGGACCTCCCGGCGCAACCGGTCGGCAATGGTCCTTCCGTCGCCGAACAGCCGCTGACTTCCGGTGACGTCCAGCCAGGATTCGTCGATGCTGAAGGGCTCGACGAGATCGGTATAATTGCGATAGATATCGTTGATGCGAAGGCTCACTTCTTCGTATTTCTCATGGTGCGGAGGGAGAAGCAGGAGATCCGGACATTTCTGCCGGGCCTGCCAGATGGCCTCCGCCGTCTGAACGCCGCACTTCTTTGCCAATTCGTTTTTTGCCAGGATGATCCCGTGCCGCCGGGAAGGGTCGCCGGCTACGGCCATAGGTACGGTGCGGTATTCCGGATGATCGATGGACTCCACCGACGCGAAGAAATTATTGCAGTCGCAATGCAAAATCACCCGATCCACGGTCATTCCCGTCCGTCGGCAAAATAGCCGGACAGGGCCTTCTCGAGAGGCGTCTGCAAAGCAGGCTCGTATTCCGAGACCGACACGATCTTCCAGCCGTCCTCGTCTACCACGGTCAAGGTGGTTCCTTTAGAATAGAAGGGATCGTTATACCCCTGACGCAGAACCGAAAGGGTGACGGTGACGGTAAATTCGCCGTTTTCCTTGCGGACCTTCAGGGAAGAATGATCGTTGAGATAGGTATTGTCCCCGGTTCTGAGGGCGGAGACCCGGTCGGTCCAGATCTTCTGCAATTCCGCGGAGGATTCCACGGGTCTGCCCCCGGCGTCACGGCAGGCAATGCGGGAAAAGGCGTCGTCGTAACGCTCATTTTCCACGTCCCGCAGAAAATCGGCCACCTGAGCCCGGAGACGGAAGCACTCAAAGGAGAAAGAGGTATCGTCCCGGGGAATAAAAAAGATCACCGCAACGACGGCGAGGACGACCGCAACGAGTGCGGCGACGGCGATAAGGATCGGTTTCAGCGATAATTTCATAGGTTCTCCTCATATCATACCACGGATGCCCTCCCGGCGCAAGGGAAAAAGAGCGTCGGTTTATGGAGAAAGCGACCGGGTCTCAAATATAGTACAGTATAACATCTTTTTGACGGGGATGCAAGGGGTTTTGCGCATTTTTTAGAAAAAAGCCCGAAACGGAGAATATCGGAAGGGTTTGTGACAATTTTGAAACAACCGTTGACTTATGAGGAAAAGTATGCTATAATTGCACTATCTTACGAAAAAAGCGAAGTGAATCATTCCGTGGGCGACCACCCTCGAAGTAGTCGAAAAGACTCGGAAACGAAAGATAACAAGGATCACATAGGACGGTTTTGAAGGAAAGCGTCTTATGTGTTTTTTTGCTTTTTTCAAAAAAAATATTAAAAAAGACTGGAGTTTGACCCGAAATGTCCGACCCGTACCCGCAACTGTTGATTGCAATCATCCTTCTTGCCGTGAACGCCCTTCTTGCGTTAGGCGGCGAAGCGTTCAAGACCTTGAACAAAGCCATTCTCAACCGAAAAACCGAAGACGGCGACCGCACCGCCTGTAAGATCTCCGCCGTATTGGAGAAACCCGGATATCTTTTCCGGGCAGCGCTCCGCACGGGGCGCACCCTGTGCAAGATGGGGGCGATGGTGCTGGTGATCTTTGCCTTTGGAGAACCTCTGACCGAGGCCCTGGGCGAAATCCCCTACGCGGGCCCCTTGGCCACCGCAATTCTCATCTTTGCCGTGGCGGCGGCCTTCCTTCTGATCGGAGAGATTCTTCCGATCCGGGTGGCGGAACAGAAGGCGGACGGAATTCTTTATCCCCTCTGGCCCCTGCTCCGATTCCTCGCATTTCTGTATTACCCCCTGGCATTCCCCGTCAATCTGATCGTCACCCTGACGATCAAAGCCTTTGGTCTGAAGCAGGATGCCGACGAGGCACTGACGAAGGACGAGATCCAGACCATCGTGGAGGAAAGCGGCGACAGCGGCCTTCTGGAAGAACACGAACGGGATATGCTGGAAGGGATCTTCGACTTCAATGAAAAGACCGCAGATCAGGTCATGACTCCCCGGACGGAGGTCTTTCTCATCGACGGAAACGCGCCCCTGTCCGAATACATGGAGACCATGCTCAGCGAAAAATATTCCCGGATTCCCGTCTATACGGACGAGATCGACAACATCGTCGGGATTCTTTATCTGAAGGATTTTCTCTGCGAAGCCTATCGGGTGGGATTTGAGAACGTAGATATTTCCAAGTGTATGCGGGACGTCTATTTCGTCCCCGAGCGCAAGCGGCTTGACGATCTTTACCGGGAACTGCAGGCCTCTAAGAACCACATGGCCGTTCTGGTGGACGAATACGGCGGATTTTCCGGCATCGTCACCATTGAAGATCTGATCGAAGAGGTCATGGGCGACATTGACGACGAATACGACGAGGCGGAAGAAGAGATCCGTTCCGACGACGACGGAACCTTCCTTGCCGAAGGTACGGCCACCATTGCGGAGGTCAACGAGCATCTGGGACTGAACCTGGATGAGGACAACGAGGATTACGATACCGTCGGCGGGCTTCTGATCAAGCTGCTGGGCTATATCCCCGAAGAAAACGAGGATCTTTATCTGGAATACGACGGATGCTCCTTCAAGATCGAAAAGGTCTCTGACCGCCGTATCGAAACCGTCCGCATCGCTAAGCTGGAAAAAGCGGAAGCGGCCGCCGAAGAATAAAAGCCACAAAAACGCAACGCCCTTTCCAAGGTTGGAAGGGGCGTTTTCGTCTTGTAATATGCACATTTTCTTTCGCAGAGGTATGAACTCTGCGAAAAACCCGTCAACAGCAATGCTCCATATGTCCGGCGTACGGTGAATTTTGACGGCGATTGGAAGTCCCCTTCCCTCTTCATCGCCCATTTTATCTGCGAAAATCCGACGGCAACCCCGACGGCGCAAGGAAACAAAATCCCGAAAAAATCTTCTTATAATTATAAGTGTAAAGAGTGAAATTCAAAATTTTTGTAAATTATCTCACTTTCGAGAGAAAAAATGTTGCATTTTCATTCGAAATGTGCTAAAATAAAGATCGCAGAGTTCATACCTCTGCGAAGAAATTCTATTCATTTCATTAGGAGGAAAACCAAATGCGTAACCACACCAAAAAAGCATTGGTACTCAGCGTTCTTTCGTTGGTTCTCTGCGTATCTATGCTGGTCGGCACCACCTTCGCGTGGTTCACCGACTCCGTCACCACCGGTGTCAACGTCATTCAGTCCGGCACTCTGGACATTGATCTGGAATATTCCAAGACGATGGCTGATAACAGCTGGAAAAATGCCGAAGGCGCCACCGACGTTCTCAATCCCAACGCTCTTTGGGAACCCGGTCATACCGAAGTCGTTTATCTTCGGATCACCAACAAGGGCGACCTTGATC
>JAZPXN010000030.1:0-31770 GCA_045543655.1 Eubacteriales bacterium | reverse complement strand
ATAGGGGAAGATCGTTCCCGTTGGTGGGGAGCTGTGTTCCTTGGCGGGGCGGTTTTCCCGTAAATGGGCGGTGGTGGGGGAAAGTGGCAGCGGAAGGCTGTGATGGGTGGATTTGGGAAGCGTGGGGAGCGTCGTGGGGCGAATTGGGCGTGAATGGGCGTATTCCGGGGCAAACGTATCGGAAAAATCTCTGCGGTCTCTTGACAGTCCGGGCAGGGCGTGGTATAATAAAAGAAAAACGGTTTTTGATTGCAAAAAGGAGCGAGGATATGAAGAAATTATTGGCCCTTTTCCTCGGGCTGGTTCTCTGCGCAGGACTTGTTTCCTGCGGAATTGAGCCGGAAGATACGACCCCTCACGATCCCCTGGAGGGAGAGACCGTAACGACGGTTTACGATGGGCGCTGGTCCGATGGGGCGGGGGCGGTTCTGCTGTTGGATTCCTCCGGGTGCTACTATTATCTTCAGACGGCGGAGGGTCGGTGCGGCCGGGGTTCCTATCTGCCCAGGGAAACGGGGCCGAGTCTGAATTATTTCGGCGTGGAATACCGGATGATCTGGCGGGAGGGATCGCTGATCCTTTCCGGAGAAGGGGAATGGAACGATGCCTCCTTTTTTCGGGATGACCGGGCGGAGCTGCATACGTATCCCGTGTCGGATCTGGTAGGATCCTGGAGCAATGAGGAAGGCGTTCAGATCTCGTTTTCGGAAGATCCCGATCAATTCCGCATTTCCGACGGTCCCTCCGGCTCCTTGAGCGATAACGGCGACGGGCGGGGGTACGTCCTGACGGTGGGGGTGGAAAAGGTTTATCCCGTTCTTTCCCTTGATGCAGACGCCTTGATCTTTCTCGGCGGAGAAGGATTGGGGCTGACGGGCACCTTCCTGCGGGATCTTGCGAAGCCCGGCGTCAACGACGAGGCGACCCTGGCGCAGTATTCTCATTATTACGATACCTGGTACCAGAGCTCTTCCAAGGCCCGGGCCTCGGTTACGCTGAACGCCGACGGGACCTGGGAATCCCGGAACCGTATGGGGAGCAAGACCGGTGAGGGCATCTTTTTCGTGTCGCCGGAGGGACAGCTGATCCTATGCGATCGGGCCCGGCGGTACGTGGGAACGGCATATCTGGCCGAGGACGGGACGCTGGTCTACGAGACCGATCACCCCGATCACGACGGTCGCAGATATTCCCCTTCCTCCCAATCCTTTTAAACGAAAGAACCTGCAGAATTCAACGTTCTGCAGGTTTTTTTCTGTTCAGAAGCCTTCCAGGAGAGACCGATAGCCAAGCGTTTCCATCCATTGAGAATATCGCTTCAGGTCAATCCCCTCACCGATGGCGGCGGTGAAATGGTTCTGCCCCTCGGCGTCTCCCTCCCACCGGATTCGATAGCAGGCTCCGGCTTCTTCCTTAAAGTCGGCAAGGCGCACCGTCTCGTGGGGTGGCACGGTGGCGGTGTTTGCAAGAACGGTCTTTCCGTCGGTCAGATCCTCTACCGTATACCGGACGGATTTCGCCTCTCCGGTATCGTTGGCGGCGCAGAGGGTAAGCAGGCCGTCCTTCGGCTCGTCGACCATCATGCAGAAGGGGTTCTGGGAGGCTTTGATATAATGATAGGCCAGCTTCTTTCGGCCGTACCAATCCACCACGGCGTCGGAGATCTGGGGCCAGCCGTCGATCAGATTCCACCAGATGATGCCGGTGCGGCGCCATTTTCCGATGCGGAAGCGCTCGATGAAATATTTCTTCGCTTCGGCCTGGGAGATCTGGCTCTGCAGAGCGAAATCGGAGAGATTTTCCGCCGCTTCGCCGAAAATACGCTCCACCTGCCGGGTCATTAGGGGGTTTCGGTAGGCGTATGCGCAGGTGGTGTTCGGTTCCATGCAGGTCGAATGCAGAAGCCACACGGGATCGGTGCAGATTTTGCCGTTGCCCCGCTGCTCCAGATGCTCCGCCGGGATAAATTCCTTCAAGGTCGCCGGAGACGGACAGCCGTGGTAGCCGGTCTCCGAGGCGAAATGGGCGGCGGCGGTGCCGTAATAATTTCCCTTGAAAAAGTCCCGGGGCCCCCAAAGATGATCCTCGGAAGGATTCCCTGCCCGGAAGGCCGTCCCGTCCAGATAGGGAGAGCTGGGCAGGAAGGGGTGGGCCGGATCGTTTTCCCGGACGATGCGGGGCAGAAGCGTCCGGGTGATGGTGTTTTCGTTGGGATCATGGACGATTACCTTTTTGCCGTCCTGCCGTACCGGCGCCGTTGCCGAATAGTCGCACTCGTTATCTCCCGACCAAAGCAAGAGGGAGGGATGATTGCGCAGAAGACGGACGATGGCGGAGGCTTCGGTCTCCATTTTCTTCAGAAATCCGTCGTCGTTGGGATATTTTGCGCAGGCCATGGCGAAATCCTGCCAGACCAGAATCCCGTTCCGGTCGCAGAAATCGTAAAAATCCTCGTCGGGGTAGACGTTGCCGCCCCAGCACCGGACGATATTGCAGCCCAGCTCCTTCAGCATCTCCAGTCCTCGCATCTGGTATTCGTTGTGGCGAGATGGAAAGGCGTCGGGCGGCACCCAGTTGGAGCCCATGCAGAAGACCTTCCGTCCGTTGATCTGAAAGCAGAATTCTCCGTCTTCCCCCGCAAGGGAGGTGCGCACCAGCTCCACGGTGCGCACGCCGAAGGAGAAGGTCTTCCGGTCGCAGGGAACGCCGTTGTGATACAGGGTAACGGTTACTGCGTAAAGATTGGCGTCGCCGTAATTTTTCGGCATCCAGAGCTTTGCCCGGGGCACGGGGATACGGATCTGCCGCACCGAACCGAACATGATATCCGATGCGGAAAACCGGGAATCCTCGCAGACCCCCTCCACCGAAAAGGTCAGCTCTCCGGGGATCAGCGCATCGCCCTCCACCCGCACCGAAAGATTCAGCACGGCGTCGTCCCCCGTCAGGGATGCGGTAAAGAGATAAATCTCCTCCAGCCGGTTGACCGGCTCGTATTCCACCGTTACCGGCTTCCAGAGCCCGGCGGTGACGATGCGGGGCATGATGTCCCAGCCGTAGGTATAGGGAGCCCTGCGCAGGGACAGCGAGTCGAAGTTGTAGGGCTGTGCACTGCACCCCAGCGCCACCGGGTTTTGCCGGGAATACAGGGCGGCGGGACGGATATGCACCACGATTTCGTGATTGCCGGGAGCAACGCTTTTCAGGGAGAAGGTATGGGGGATCAGGGCGTTGTCGGTCTCGCCCAGAAGATTGCCGTCCAGGAAAATCTCTCCGGCGGCGTCGATACCTCCGAAGGTGAGAAAAGGCTCGTGATCCTCCTGCTTCTCCAGAGTGAATCGGGCGGTATACCACAGATGCCGGTCCTCCAGCTGCTGGGCTTGCAGGATGTTTTCGCCGTAATACAGATTCTCCAGAAGTCCCGCCTTCATCAGATCCAATTCGAAATTCCCCGGTACCGTTGCAGGAAGAACGGGATGGGGGCAATGCAGCACCTCGTCCGCCGTCCGGGCGTCAAATCCGGCAACCACGGCGGCGTGGGGCACGACGGCCAAGGTCCAGTCGGGAACGGGAACGGTTTTTCTCATGCGTTTTCTTCTCCGAAAATCCGCGCCTCCGCTTCGGCACAAAGGGCGTGGTATAAGGGCAGGTGCAGTTCCTGCACCTTGTAGGTTTCCGTTTCGGGAACCTTCAGGACGATCTCGCAGATCTTGGCCAATTCCCCGCCGTCGGCACCGGTCATGGCGACGGTGGTCATGCCTTTTGCTTTCGCGACTTTTGCGGCGGCACAGACGTTCCGGGCGTTTCCGGAGGTGGAAATGCCGAGAAATACCCCGTTGCCGTCCCCCAGCGCCCAGACCAGCTGAGCAAAGGCAAGATCGGCGGATACGTCGTTGGAAAAGGCAGTAAAGACGGAGGTCAGGGATTGCAGGGGGATTGCCTTGATCCCTCCCTGAAGCCGGTCGGCGATCTCTGCGGGAAGGTCGGATTTTTCCGTCTCCGACAGAGGACGAAGAGAGAGAAATCCCTTGAGAAATTCTCCGGAAATATGCTCACAGTCGGCGGCGCTGCCTCCGTTTCCGCATAAAAGCAGCGTGCCGCCCTTGCCGTGCATTTCAACCACGGCTGCAACGGCCGCTTCCAGGGGGTCTTTGCAGTCGGTTAATTGGGGATAACGGGTGATCGCGTTTTCAATATAATTCATCGTATGCCTCCATCGCGACGGCCAGCGCCGCCATGTCGCCGATCTCCTCTCCCAATTCCGGGACGGTGACGGTGCATTGGGCGGTGGGCGCCAAAGCTTCTTTTTTTAATTCGGTCAATGCGGGTTCCTCCAACAGATCCCGGCACCGGGCGTATACGCTGCCGATGACGATGACCTGGGGATCGAGAAGATCGCACAGAATCGCCAACGTGCGCCCCAGCATTTTGCCGCAGAGACGGAAGGTCGCAAGGGCGGTTTCGTCTCCCTCCCGTGCCGCTTCTGCCAGATCGGCGGTGTCAAAGGTATCAAGGGCTTTCGTCTGCAGAAACCGGGGTGTTTTTCCTTGCTGCAGAGCCTCCCGCGCCAGCATCCTGCCGGTCTCCCGGATGCCTGCGCCGCTGCAGAAGCCTTCGACCGAGCCCATTTTTCCGTAGCCTGCGGGGCCGTGATCGGAAAGACGCAGATGTCCGATCTCCCCGGCGTTGCCCGTGGTTCCGGAATAAAGCCTTCCGTTCAGAATCAATCCTCCCCCAAAGCCGGTGCCGCAGGTGAGAAAGATCACGTTATCAAGCCCCTTCCCGGCACCGAACCGCCACTCTGCAAGGGCGCAGGCGTTGGCGTCGTTGCGGATCTTCACGGGGACGGAAAAGCGATCCCGGAGCAGTTTTACGATCTCGATCCGACCCCAGCCGGGGAGATTTGGCGGGGAGAGAATGACCCCCTTTTCTTCGTCCAAAGGGCCTCCGCAGCTAATGCCGATGGCCTTCGGCGGGCCCAGTTCTTCCACCGCACGTAGGATCCTGTCCAGCGTTTTTTCCGGCTCTTCGGTAGTAAAACGGATCTTCCCGGTGATCGTCCCGTTGCCGTCCGAAGAGGTGACGGCGCATTTCGTGCCGCCGATATCAATGCCGATATACATAATATCACCTCTTGTCTTCATTGTATCGAATCATTGGTGGCATCGCAACCGAAAAAACGCGAAAAAAGAACGAAATTTCACGGTTTTACTTGATTATCAATCTTTTTTGTGTTATAATAGGGGCAGGAGGGATGACTATGATGAAAAGTAAGCCCCGGCTGCACGGCCTTCAGTATATCGGAAAAGATCTGCATCTGAAGGCGGATCTGCGCCGGACGACGGGGATGCCCTTGCACTCCCACGATTATTTTGAACTGGAATTTTTGTTGGAGGGCCAAGGGTGGATGGAGATGAATTCTGTCTCTTACCGGCTGTGTCCGGGGAGCGTATATTTTCTTACCCCTGCGGATTTTCACGGCGTGACGCTGTCGGAGAACAGCCGCTGCTGGAATATTTCCTTCGACGGGTCGGTGCTAGACGACCGTTTGGCGGGAGTGTTTTCTTCCACCCCCTTTTTCCTGCAGGCGGATGCCGCCGTTTTAGAAAAGCTCAATGCCGCCGCCCGGCTTCTTGCCTCCGAATCCGATGCCGAGGGGCAGAAATTATTGGTGGAATATCTCCTGCGCACGGCAGGCGTCCGACGGGAAGGGGGAGAGGACCTTTCGCCCATCCGGCGGGCGGTGCGGTACGTGGAGACCTATTTCCGGGAAGATCCTTCCCTGGGGGAGGTGGCCGCCCACGTTGGCTTGTCCCCTTCCTATTTCGGTCAGCGGTTTTTGAAGGAAACGGGGGAGACCTTCGTAACCTATCTCAATCGGTGCAAGGTGAATTGCGCCGTCATGCTTCTGAACGGCGGCCGGACGGTGACCGAGGCCTGCTTCGAATCCGGCTTCGGTTCCCTCAGCGGCTTTCGCTACGTCTTCCGCCAGCAAACCGGTACCACGCCCAAGGAATATACGGCGCTGAAATAAGAAAACGCCTGCGAAGTACCTCGCAGGCGTTTTTGCGTTTTACAGTTCGATTTCCAGTTGGAGGGGGAAGTGGTCGGAGAGGTAGATGCCGTCGGCCTCGTCGGTCCAGGGGGTGACGGCGTGAGGGTGGGTGGCGGTGGCGGCGTCGGTAAAAACGTAATCGATTTTTAAGGGATTCTCTCTGCTGCCGAACGCATGGTAGGTATCGGGGATGGCGGAGGTCGTTTCCACCAGTTTGATTTCGGTGCATTCCCGGCACAAGGCGAGGGCGGCGCTTTCGGGGGTGGCGTTGAAATCTCCGCAAAGGAAGAGGGGAAATTCGTTTTCGTTCCGGTGGGCGATCATCTTTTTCAGCACCGCTTCCATCCCAAGACGCTGGGCGGTGTCGCTGACGTGATCGAGATGGACGTTGTAGACCCGGAAGATGGTGCTTCCGTACCGAAGCAGGGCCACCTGGCAGATCCGGGGGCAACGGCTTTGCTCCTCAAAGCGGCTTCCCGGCGTGTGAGGCGTAGGGGAGAGCCAGAAGAATTCCAGCCCCAGAACCTCGATGGTATCGGTTTTGACGGCAACGGCAAGACCCTCCCCCCGGTAGTCGGCGTTTCGCTGATTGAACAGCAGATAATACCCCGTCAGATTTTGCCGCAGGAAGGTGGCGATGGGATCGGTGACCTCCTGGAAGCAGACCACGTCCGGGGCCTCCGTCCGGATCTTTTGCAGGATTCCGCCGGCCCGGTGAAGAAAACTGTTGATTCCGTCCTTGTCCCAGGAGCAACGAATGTTGAAGGTAACGAATTTCATGGCGCTTTCCCTTTCTTTTTTACCTTTCAAAATAAACCGATACGGTTTCGAAAATAAAAGCAAATCAAACGCTTAAGGACTTGATCTCCGGGTGCTGATCCATAAAGGAGACCACCTCCGAAAAGGGGATGGTGGACTTCATCCGAACCTGCAGATTCATGGTCATAGTGCTGTCCGCGCCGGCGGAGACGCGGGAGGAAATGATATCGATGCCCAACTCCTTCTGCTTCTTTTTCAGTTCTGCCCGGATTTCCGGCGTATCTACGAAGGTGATGCGGATTTCCCCGGTGGAATAAGCGTCGTTGCCTACGTTGAACCAATGCATGATCAGCTGAACGGCAAGGATCACCAGCGTCACCACGAAAGCGATGCCGTACATCCCTGCCCCGCAGGCCATTCCTACGGCGGCCATGGCCCAGATGCCGGCGGCGGTGGTCAGGCCCTTGACGGTGTTTCCGTTTTTGAAGATGACCCCGGCCCCCAGGAAGGAAATGCCGGTGACCACCTGAGCGGCGATACGGCCGGGATCTGCGCCCCGGGTGCCCTCGGTAAAGCCGACTGCGTTTACGAGATCTGCAAAACCGTATTTTGAGATGATCATGATCAGTGCAGCCCCCACGGCGATGATACAATGGGTGCGGATTCCCGCTTCCTTGGACCGTTTCGTCCGCTCAAAGCCGATGATTGCCCCGCAAAGGGTGGCGGCAAGGATGCGCACCAGGTAGACCAGCAGGGGGTGCAGGTCGAAAAAGGATTGGATTTGGTTCAGTATTGCTTCCATAATGGTGACTCCTTTCAAAGCGAGATCTCCCGGATCTCAGGATGTTCCCGGAGAAAGGTCAGAATTTCCTTCATCGGAAACTCTCCCTTCATCCGAAAGATAAAGCGTACGGTGGCGCCCCGTTCGTGGCGGGTATATTCGGAGGACAGAATCTGAATTCCGTACCTCCTCTTCTTTTTCCGCAGGTATTGGATCAGCCCCTCCGGGTCGGTCACCTCCAGGCGGATCTCCTGCACCGTGTATCCCACGTCGTCCAGTCGGGTGAGGTTGAGAAAGACGTGAAGCAGGACGAGCCCCAACGACGTGCATCCGGCCAGGGCGTACATTCCAAGGCCGCAGGTCATGCCGATGGCGGCCGTGGTCCAGATCCCCGTGGCGGTGCTGAGTCCGCTGATCCCGTTGCGGGGGTCCTTGTAAATGATTCCAACGCCCAGAAAACCAACGCCGCAAACGATCTGGCAGGCGATCTGGGTCAGATCTGCAGTTCCGGCATGATCGGAAAAGCCGTAGACCGACAGGATCGTGAAGGCGCAGGCCCCCACCGCCATTACGCAATGGGTGCGCTGTCCGGCTTCTTTTCGCCGGAATCCCCGTTCCAACCCCACCGCAATGCCACAGATGCCGGCAAATAAAACGCGAAGCCACAGTTCGGCTTCAAAGGCAAGATCCCACAAAACGCTTCACCGCCTTCCCTCTGAAATAAAAACATATTATACTCAAAATCCCCCGATTTGTCAAGGAAAACGGGGGTAATTTTTGATTTTTTCGGAATTCTGCTACAATTCCCGGAATAAAAGAGGGAGATACGCCGATATCGACGTATCTCCGCAAGGTTTTTACCAATTAGCCGTTGTAAGCCGCTTCGTCACAGATCACCGTCACGTTGGGGTGAAGGTTCAGCAGAGTGGCGGGGCACCGGGTGGTGATTTTCCCTTCCAGCATTTTGGCGACGGCGGCGTGCTTGTTCTTGCCGCTGGCCATGATAACGATGCTGCGGGCGCAGAAGATGCTGCCGATGCCCATGGAGAAGGCCTGCTTGGGAACCTCGTCGATGGAGGCGAAGAACCGGGAGTTGACCTGAATGGTATCCTCGGTCAGGTCGGCCAGATGGGTTCCGGCGATCAGCTCGTCGTCGGGCTCGTTGAAGCCGATGTGACCGTTCTGACCGATGCCCAGAATCTGCAGGTCGATGCCGCCCAGATCGGCGATGATCTTATCGTAACGGGCGCCTTCCGCTTCGGCGTCTTCCGCAAGACCGTTGGGGACGTTGGTGTTGGCCTTGTCGATGTTGACGTGATTGAAAAGCTTATCGTTCATGAAATAACGGTAGCTCTGATCGTTGTCGGGCTTGATGGGATAATACTCGTCCAGATTGACGGAGCGGACGGCGGCGAAATCCACCTTGCCGGCTTCGTATCCCTTGATCAACTCGGCGTACATCCCTTCGGGGGTGGAGCCGGTGGCAAGGCCGAGGACGCAATCGGGCTTCGCGGCGATCTGCTCCGCAACCATCTTGGCGGCGACGGCGGACATTTCAGCGTAGTCTTTGGTAACGATAACTTTCATGTTTTCTTCCTCCGATATCATACTGCAGTGCAGAATTTTGTTTATACCTTATTATAGCACAGAAATTTCCTTTTGTCAATTGATTTCCCGCTCCTTATATGGACAAATGGCGTGAAAAATTCTTTTCGGCCGCGAAGATCTCCGCAATTGCAACGGTGCGCATGGATTTCCTATTGACAACCGAGGGGATCTATGATATAATAAAAATAGGGAAAAAATTCCCAAATATAAAAAAGAAGGTGGTATTACGTGAAAAAAGCAGTTTCGTGGGGAGTATTATTGTTGATTTTTGTATCCCTCTTTGGGTTCGTAGGTTACGGGAACGAGGCGTCTGTCTTTGACGATTGGTTTTTTACGTATTGCGCACCGAATTTCCCGGAGGAGTACCGGCCTTTACTTCGGATCGTTCCGGAAGGAGCCTACGATGCGGAGCAGAGAATTGATTTTTCCAACGTTTTTTACAGCGATCACGGACACGGGCCGGAGGCAGGGCTGATCTGGGCTTTGTTTGACGCCGGTGTGTTTGCGGTGCCGGCGGCGGAGTCCAAATTTCCCCAATGGGAAAACAATCCCGACGCGCAACGGGCACCCGCCTATCAGGTCAGGCAGGTCTGCGAGGAGATTTACGGCCCTGGATCCTTTGAACTGTTTAAAAGATGGGAATATTTTCACGATTATACGAATCATTTCTTTTACCGTGCCGACACCGATTCATACGAATATATCAAACGTACTGCGGGCGGCGGGATAGACAACGCCCGGGTTCACATTGCCTTTGACCGAATCGAGGAGCAAGGCGATTCCGTTTGTCTGTACGTCCGTTACGCTTCTTACAGCAATCTTCCCCTTGACGGCGACGATCGGTTCCGGCTGTACGCCGACGCCCGGATGCGGGTTTCCGGCCGGCACGAGCCTTATTTTTCCGTGGAAGACCCCGGTTCTTATCTGAATTTCGTGGCGGACGGCGGCCTGAATGAGGCACTGCCCCTTTATAAGAACACCTATCGGGACAACGGCGTCGGCGGATATTATTGGGAATCTACCGAATTGGTGGAAGAACCGGATGTGGAGCGCATCTCCACTCTTCTGGCTGAGGCTCCGCCACCGTCGGAGACCACCGACGATCCGATTTCTTCGGATCCCGTAATATCCGAAGAAATCAGGGATCCGTTGTCCGACCTGGACATCACCGATTCTGCGGAGACGGAGAATCTGCCTCCGGAGGAAGGCGGCGACGGAGTCCGGGGCGTGGGGATCCTCTGCGCCGTGGGTGTCAGCGTCGCGGGACTGCTGATGGCGGCCGTGCCCGTCGTTCTTCATAAAATTCAATTGCGAAAAAAGGAGAAATGATCGTGTATACCATTTACGTTGCCTTTCAATGCTATCCCGGCAAGCGGGAACAGTTCGTCCGGCGGGTGCGCGACGAGGGGATTCTGGATGCGGTGCTGGCCGAGGAGGGCTGTCACGGCTACGACTATTATTTCTGCGAAAAGGATCCCGACGCCCTGCTTCTCATCGAGGCGTGGGAGACCAAGGAGCATCAGCAGATCCACATCAACCAGCCCCATATGGAAAAGCTCCGCACCTTCAACAAGGATTATATTATCTCCGCAAAATTGGGCGAATTTGAACTGAAATAACCGAAAAATTGTAGAAAAAGATCCCGCTCCGGAGTAGCCCGGAGCGGGATTCTTGATGTTAAAGCAGCGTTTTCAGATATGCGATCTGGGCGTCCATGGCGCCGGGGGCGCCTTCGGAGGTGCGCTTTTTTACGCAGGTCTCAAGGCTGATCTCGGCGTAGAGGTCGGTATCGAACAGATCGGAGAAGGTCTTGTATTCGGAGAGCGGCATTTCGTCGGGCACCTGATGGGTCTGAATGCAATGCCCCACAATCTGCCCCACGATCTTATAGGCCGTGCGGAAGGGAAGACCCTTGCGGACGAGATAGTCGGCCACGTCGGTGGCGTTGATGAATCCCTCCTGGGCCGCCCGGCACATCCGATCCTTGTTCACGTTCATGGTGCGGATCATGGGAATGAAGATCTCCAGGCATTTCTTGGCCGTATCCACGGCGTCGAAGATGCATTCCTTATCCTCCTGCATATCCTTGTTATAAGCAAGGGGCAGACCCTTCAGCACCGTCAGCATTCCCATCAGATCGCCGTAGACCCGGCCGGTTTTGCCCCGGACCAGCTCCGCCATATCGGAATTTTTCTTCTGGGGCATGATGCTGGAGCCGGTGGTATAGGCGTCGTCCAGCTCCACGAAGCGGAATTCCCAGGACGACCAAAGAATGATCTCCTCGGAAAACCGGGAAAGATGGGTCATGATCAGGGAGAGCGCCGAAAGCAGCTCCACGCAGTAATCCCGGTCGGAGACCCCGTCCAGGCTGTTGACGCAGGGGGCGTCGAAGCCCAATGCCTTTGCGGTGGCCTTCCGGTCGATGGGATAGGTGGTGCCCGCCAGCGCGCAGGAGCCGAGGGGGGATTGATTCATCCGCTTGACCGTATCGGCGATGCGCCCCAGATCCCGGGCGAGCATCATGCCGTAGGCCGCCAGATGGTGACCGAAGACGATGGGCTGAGCCCGTTGCAGATGGGTATATCCGGGGAGAATGGTCTCCTTGTGGGCCTCCGCCTGCTCGGTGACGGCGGCGATCAGATCCTTGATCAGACCGGTGATGACCTCGCACTCGTCCCGCAGATACATCCGCAGATCCACCGCCACCTGATCGTTCCGGGACCGGGCGGTGTGCAGACGCTTTCCGGTATCGCCGATGCGCTGGGTCAGCACCTGCTCCACGAACATATGAATATCCTCGCAGGAGGGATCGAACTCCAGCTTTCCGCTGTCCAGGTCGGCCAGAATTCCCTCCAGCCCGTCGATGATGGCCTCCGCGTCGGCGGCGGAAATGATCCCTTGGGCCCCCAGCATAGCCGCATGGGCCATACTGCCCCGGATATCCTGACGGTACATCCGGCAGTCGAAGGGAAGGGAAGAGTTGAAATCGTCCGCTAATTTATCCGAGGGCTTGGTGAACCGCCCTGCCCACATTTTATCCATAAGTGATCCTCAATTACTGTTTCTTGATTTTTGCGTCCCGCATGGCCTGAACCTTGGTGGGAAGCCCCCACAGGTTGATGAATCCGGCGGAATCCTTCTGATCGTAATCCGATTCGTCGAAGGTGGCCAGATCCTCGGAATACAGAGAATAGGGAGAGGTCATGCCGGCGGGGATGATGTTGCCCTTGTAGAGCTTCAGCTTCACCGTGCCGGTGACGTATTTGTTGGATTCGTTGGCAAAGGCCGTCAGAGCCTCCTGGAGGGGAGGGAACCATCTGCCGTTGTAGATCAGGTCGGCGTAGTCCACGGCCAGCTTCTGCTTCAGATGCAGGGTATCCTTGTCAACGGTCAGCATTTCCAACTGATCGTGGGCGAAATAGAGGATGGTTCCGCCGGGAGTTTCGTAAACGCCCCGGTCCTTCATGCCGACGAGACGGTTTTCCACGATATCGATGATCCCGATGCCGTTGGCGCCGCCCAGCTCGTTCAGCTTGGCGATGATCTTGGAGGCCTTCATTTTCTCTCCGTTGATGGCAACGGGAGCGCCGGCTTCAAAATCCAGGGTGACGTAGGTGGGAGCGTCGGGCGCCTGCATGGGAGAAATGCCCATTTCCAAAAATCCGGGCTTGTCGTAATCGGGTTCGTTGGCGGGGTCCTCCAGATCCAGACCCTCGTGAGAAAGGTGCCACAGGTTCTTGTCCTTGGAATAGTTGGTTTCCCGGCTGATCTTCAGGGGGACGTTGTGGGCTTCCGCATAGTCGATCTCTTCATCCCGGGATTTGATATCCCATTCCCGCCAGGGGGCGATGATCTTCATTTCGGGAGCAAAGCGCTTGATGGCCAGCTCAAAGCGGACCTGGTCGTTTCCCTTCCCGGTACAGCCGTGGCAGATGGCGTCGGCCTTTTCCTCCAGAGCGATCTGAGCCAGTCTTCTGGCAATGACGGGACGGGCAAAGGCGGTGCCCAGCAGATAGGTTTCGTACTTTGCGCCCATCTTCACGGAAGGAACGATGATCTCGTCCACCATTTCGTCTACCAGGTCGGCTACGATCAGCTTGCTGGCGCCGGTCTTGAGGGCTTTTTCTTCCAGTCCGTCCAGCTCGTCGGCCTGACCTACGTTGCCGGCGACGGCGATGACTTCGCAGTTATTGTAATTCTCTTTCAGCCAGGGAATAATGATGGAAGTGTCCAGACCGCCGGAATAGGCGAGGACTACTTTCTTGACGTCTTTTTTATCCATTTTTACATCCTCCGTTTTTATCAGTAAAAAATCAATATGCGGATATTATAGCACAAAACGAATATATATGCAAGTATTTTCCGGGATATTTCACAATTTATTCATAAATAGAGGAATAATTATTCATAAATATTTGAATATGCGATTATTTATACAAGAAAACCCTTTTTTCCCCATTGACATCGGCGAAAAAGTGTATTATAATAATAAGGAAGCGTCTTTAAGTTGGCCTTAATTTTTCGTGGTATACTGAAGAAAATTCCGAAAGGAGGGGGCGTTATGAAGAGGTTCTGGAACCGTCCCTACGCGTTCGGCCTGGTCTACGGGCTTGTGCTTGCCCTGTTTGCGGTCTTCGTTTTGCTGGATACCTTCGTTATCCCCAAGGGGTACGGCGCGGCGGAAGGGGAGATCCTGCCTCCGGCGACAGACGTGGAGGAAGCGGAATCTGCTTCGGAGGATAAGACGGAGGATTTCACCGACGTCGGCGCGACAGACGGCGTTGACCCGACTCTTTTTCCCGAAGAGCCGGAGATCGGCGAGGATTATTACCGGGATCGGAATATTTCCGTCTTCCTTGTCAAAACCCGTCAATGGAATACGGATATTTACGTGGCCGAGGTGCAGATTCGTTCTCCGGAATATCTCAAAACTGCTCTTGCGGAAGATACCTACGGGCGGAATATCAAAGAAAGGACCTCGGAAATCGCCGAGCGGGTGGGGGCAATTCTTGCGATCAATGGGGATTATTACGGGTTCCGTGACTCCGGTTACGTGATTCGTAACGGTACGCTGTACCGGGATAAAAAGCTATCCTCCTCCCGGGAGGATCTGGTGATCGACGGGGACGGCAATATGTACTGCGTCCGGGAAGGGGCTGTGACTGCCCGCGCTCTTTGGAACCAAGGCGCACGGCAGGTTTTGTCCTTCGGTCCCGTGCTGTATTCGGATTCTGCGGTGCAGGTGACGGCCGGGGATGAGATCGGAAAATGGAAAAGCAATCCCCGGGCGGCCATCGGCATGATCGAACCTCTGCATTACGTCTTCGTGGTCTCCGACGGGCGTACCGAGCGGAGTGCCGGACTTTCGTTGGTGCAGCTGGCTCAATTCATGGGAGATTGGGGCTGTACCTTCGCCTATAATCTGGACGGTGGCGGTTCGGCGACCATGGTTTTTCAGGGCAAGGTAATCAACAAACCCACCGACGGCAGCTCTTTCGGAGAAAGGAGGGTGAGCGACGTTGTCTATATCGGCTGAATCCCGTAAATATCTGATCCGCACGGCGGCCTGCCTCTGCGCAGCGGTCTTTTGCATGGTGATCTTTTTGGTCTACGATCAATTTTCCCACGGCGTTCGCTCTTTTTATATGACCTTTCTGTGGCTTCCTTTTTTGGGGGACGGATTGGTGCAGGCGGCGCTCGCGTTCCTTTCGTCCCGCTTCTTTTCGCCTTGGGCGGATCGTCTTTTTCACGCGGCAACGGCTGCGGTGACGGTTGGCTTTCTCCTTCGGGGGGTCTTTGATATTGCCGGCACCGGGTCCCATTATCTGCCGGTCTTTTTTGTTGCAGGCGCCCTTTTGGGGGGAGCCTCCGCAGGCGTGTATCTGCGTTTCCGGCTGACCGAAAAGGAGGAGCTTAAGTGAAGCTTTTGCTTGCAGAGGACGAACGGGATCTTTCCCGTGCCCTCGTGGCGATCCTGAAACACAATCATTATACCGTGGATCCGGTATACGACGGCCGGGACGCCTTCGATTACGCCCAAAACGGGGATTACGACGGCCTTCTGCTGGATATCATGATGCCCGGAATGGACGGTCTGGAGGTTTTGCGCTGTCTGCGCGCCGCAGGAAATACGGTTCCCGTTCTGATTCTGACCGCCAAAGGAGAGCAGGAGGATAAGATTGCCGGTCTCGACCTGGGTGCCGACGATTACGTTACCAAGCCCTTTCATATGCCGGAGCTTCTGGCCCGCATCCGTGCTTTAACCCGCCGGAAGGGGGGATATCGGCCGTCGGTGATGGAAGTTGGGAATACGGAGTTGGATAAGCTTACCTTTGAGCTGGCAGGACCCGAGGGGCGTCTTCGTCTGGGAGGCAAGGAATTCCAAATGCTGGAAATGCTCCTGGATCCCCCCGGCCGGGTCATTCGCACCGAGCGGTTTATGGAGCAGATTTGGGGGTACGATTGCGAATCGGAGATCAACGTGGTTTGGGTCTGCATTTCTGCATTGCGGAAAAAATTGACGGCAGTAGGATCTGATCTGAGGATCCGGGCATTGCGGGGCGTGGGGTATTCCATTGAACGGACGGAGGCGACCGAATGATTCGGAAACTGCAAAAAAAATTTATTCTCATCGCCATGACCTGCCTGCTTTGCGTGACGGCGGTTCTGATTGCTGCCATCAATACCGTCAATTTTATCCGGCTCAATCAGCGGTCGGAGGATCTTTTGACGATGATCTCGTCGAAGGATCCCTTTGGCTCTCTTCGTCCCGAGGCTCCCCGGCCGGAGATGCCCGGCGAAGAACCCTTTCACGATCGGCATCCCTTTGGGGAGAAAGGGTTTGGCCCCGAGACGGAGTATACCACCCGGTGGTTTTCGGTAACCCTTTCGTCCGGTGGACAGGTGCTTTTTTTGTCGGTGGACAAGATCGCTGCCGTTTCGTCCGACCAGGCGGAGGCCTACGGGCAGGAGGTATACGAAAAGGGGCGTTCCGAGGGCTACAAGGGGATCTACCGATATCGTTCTGTCGAGGAAAACGATACCGTAACGGTTTATTTTTTGGACTGTCAAGAGGAGATGCAGAGTGCATTTTTTCTCTTAGTGACAACGGTTTGTATCGGTCTGATCTTCCTGCTTCTTTTGTTTTTACTTATTTCTCTTTTTTCCCGGCGGGCTCTTCGCCCCGTAATCGAGAATGCGGAGCGGCAGAAACGCTTTATTACCGACGCAGGTCATGAGCTGAAAACGCCTCTTTCCATTATTTCCGCCAATACCGACGTCTTGTCTGTGACGGGAGAAGAAAACGAATGGGTGCGCTCTATCCGTCACCAGACCGACCGCATGGAAAAGCTGGTGGAGGATCTTTTGACCCTTGCCCGGGGGGAAGAATCCCTTCCTGCCGCCCGGATTACCGAATTTGACCTCAGCAAGGCAGTCACTGATACGGTAGAATCCTTTCTGCCTATGGCGGAGATGCAAGGGAACCCACTGTCCCTCCGTATCCAGCCCGGCGTGATCTGCTCCGGGGACGAAAGCGCTTTGCGGCGGCTGATTTCAATCCTGATGGAGAACGCTTTGAAATACGCCTCGGCCGGGGGAGAGATTTCTTTTTTGCTTCGCAGAGAAAACAAGAGCATTCTTTTGGAACAGACCAATCCCTGCGACAAAGTCCCCGATAAGGGAGCGCTGAAGCGGTTGTTTGACCGCTTTTACCGGGATGACCCCTCCCGGAGTCGGGAGACCGGCGGATACGGAATCGGTCTTTCCATTGCCCGGAGCATCGTCGAATCCCACAAAGGAAAGATTTCCGCCTCTGCGGACGGGAATCGGATCCGTTTTACGGTGGTGATTTAAGTATCCTTTAGGTTTTTGGGATATAATACCGGGGAAAGGAGTCTTGATGATGAAAAGCCGTATTGCTTCTATTTTTTCCGTCGCTGTAATCTCTCTTTGTTTTCTTTTATCGGCCTGCTCGCCGGCAACCTCCGCACCTCCGGTCATCTCCGACAGTCTCGGAGATTCTGCCGCAAGCACCGACGCGGGTTCCTTTGAAGACGTAAAAACCGTGAATACTTCCGCCTTGACTCCGCCCGACGGTATGAACGAAGAATCTGCCGTTTCCTTCGTTTTCTCTGATTCCGGCATTTCCGCTGACGGTACCGAAGGCTTTGAGATCGGCGGTACCGCTCTGAAGATTCAATCCCCCGGCACCTACCGCCTTTCCGGCTCCTGCGCCGACGGATCTGTGACGGTGGCAAAAGAGACGGCCGGCGTTTATCTGATCTTCGACGGTCTTTCCCTTGCTTCTTCCTCCGGCCCCGCACTGACCTGCAACAAATCCTCCTCGGTCTTTTTGTATCTTGCCGAGGGGAGCGAAAATTTCCTTTCCGACCCGGAGACGGAGCATGAAGAAGGGGCGGCACTGAAATGCAAAGCCGGTTCTGCCCTTACTCTTGGGGGCGACGGAGGTCTGACCGTTACGGGCAATAGCAAAAACGGCGTCAAGGGCGGCGCCGGGGCGGTTCTGCAGATTTTGAGCGGACGCCTTACCGTGACGGCCAAGAACAACGCCCTTGCCTGCGACCATTATCTGCAGATCGACGGCGGTACCTTGCATCTTTCTGCGGAAAACGATGGGATCAAATCGTCCCCCGATGCCGACGATACGGTTTCTGCGGGGAATCTGACCTTCAACGGCGGCACGGTTACCGTTTTCGCCGTGGGGGACGGAATTGCGGCCGACGGCCTGATTTCGGTGACGGGCGGCGCCTTTGAGATCACCACCACCGGGGAAATCACTTCCTCCTCCGGAAATTCCTTCGGATTCGGCGGCGGGTTCGGTATGTGGGGGCCGGGAGGAGGTTCTTCCGCTTCCACCTCCGACGACGCTTCCTCGAAGGGGATCAAGGCCGGCACCGCCATGAAGATCTCCGGCGGGCATTTCACCGTATCCTCCACCGACCACGCTCTGTATTGCAAGGGCGAAACGGTCATTGACGGCGGGAGCCTGTTCCTTTCGTCGTCGGCCTCCAAGGGGATCAAGACCGAAGGAGACCTAACCGTATCGGGGGACGCCACGGAGATTTGCATCCGCAAGGCCACGGAGGGCATCGAATCCCGCAGCGCCTTCACCCTCAACGGCGGTACGGTCATCGTCGAAAACGCCTCCGACGACGGAGTGAATATGGGAGGCTCCGTTTCGTCTGCCGATGCGGACGCCCACGCTCTGACCGTCAACGGCGGCACGCTGAAGATCTTTGCCCGGGGAGACGGCCTGGATTCTAACGGTGCTTTTCATATGAACGGCGGTACGGTGGTGGTCTTCGGTCCCTCCAATGGCGGAAACAGTTGCCTTGATATTCAATATCTTTCTTCCTTTGAGGGCGGCACCCTTCTGGGAGCGGCTGCCTCCTCGTCTATGTGGAACGAGGTGGTGGGACATACGGCGGGGGAATACCTTTATACTCTTTCCGGAGGCTCTCTTTCCGGCAATTCTACCGTGGAGGTGCTGGACGGGGACGGCAAGGTGCTTCTTTCCGAAATCTGCTCCCTTTCCGGCAATATCGGCCTCTATTTCATGACCGACAAAACCGAGGATCTTTCTTCCTGCACCTTCCGCATCGACGGCAGGACCGTCACGCCCCAGACCGGGAATTCCACCGGCTCTTCCGGCGGTATGGGAGGCATGGGAGGAGGCTTTGGCCCCGGCGGCGGACCCGGCGGAGGTTTTCAGCCCGGCGGCGGAGACCACGGCGGCGGCCCCGGCGGACGGCGCTGACCCTGCCCGCATTTCGGTCAAAAAGCAAAGAGATCGGAAAAGGACGAGGAATTCGTGTAATTCCTCGTCCTTTTTATATGCGTTTTTACAACATCGTACCCTGCTTGCGGTATTGCCGTGGGGTGAGACCGGTGGCGGCACGGAATTGGCGATAGAAATAATTGGGGTGCTCGTAGCCTACCGCCTGGGCGATGGCTTCGACGCTGTCGTTTCCGGAGTGCAGTAGCGCCCGTGCCGTGGCAATCCGGTAACGTGCCACGAGGTCGGATAGGGTACATCCGTATTCCTTGCGGATGATGCGGGCGACCTGCTTGGGGCAGAGATACAGCTCCCGCGCAAGGTCGGTCAGCCGGAGCTTTTCGTTGAAATGCGCTGAGATATACAGATCGATGGCGTGGATATATTTGATGTGCTTCGATGCGTTGGGCGACGGTGGCTCCTCCACGATGCGGCGAAACAGCCCCGAAAACAACAGCGCCACCAGATGGGGACGGGTTCCTTCTCCCGTGGGAGAATGAAGGGAATCTGCCAGATGCTCGATATAGAAAATATCGTCGCTCTCCAAGGGGAGGACGGTCACGTCCCGATGCAGGGCAGCGAGCAGCTTTTCCTGTCGGTCCGATTCGGATTTCCCCTTTTTCTCCGGCCGGAAATACATGCAATATCCCCGGGGAACGTCGGTTTTCGTTGCGTGGTCGGTTCGGGGTGGAAGAATCACTGCCGCCGGGGCCTTGACGGTGCGGCAATGGGAATCAAGATGTACGTCCATGGTTCCTTCGATCAGAAAAAAGATCTCGAAATCGGCGTGGCTGTGGGGAGGACAGACGGCTTTTTTCGGATCGACGTTGCCGAAGCGAAGCGCTTCGTCGAAGATTACGGCGCTGATGCGCAGATCCGGCAATTCCGCCCGGATGGCGTTTTCCTGCATGGCGATCCCTCCTTTTCTTACAGTATACTCTGGAATTGTGACGGAATTAGTATAATAATCGGACATTTTTTGAAAAAGATGTACCGATAAATCCTTGAAAAAACGAAAATTGCGGTATATAATAGAGACATATCTTTCCGGAGGCGATGAAAGACGAAACGAAGACTATTTATGGATTGGATCCCCATGGGACTGGCCGCGGTGATGATTATCGTAGCGGCCGTGACCCGGGGACAATCGTTCCTTAAAACCCTGCCAACCATGGTTACTCTGTTGGTTCAGATCCTGATGGCCCACGCCAATCGCTACGGCTTTCTGGTGGGGGGATTTAACGCCGCGTTGTACGGCGTCGGATATTGGATGGAAGGGCTGTATTTTTCTGCCGCGTCGTCGCTGTTATTCTCCTTTCCTATGCAGATATGGTCTTTCTTTCATTGGAAGAAAAATTCCCAAGGGGATAAGGTGAACTTTCGCCGATTCCGCTGGTGGCATTGGGCACTGACCCTTCTTTCGGTGGGAGGCGGCTGGTGGATCTGTATGCGATTTCTGCGGCCCCTGTTCACCGATGCGGTCTGGCCGGAGCTGGATGCGCTTTTGTTCCTTTTGGGCATCGTTGTCACTGTGCTGATGGCCGTTCCCTATCCGGAAGCCCAATATCTGGGGCTGGTTTCTTCCGCAGGCAATCTGGTGCTTTGGGTATTTCTTGCCTGGGAGGATCCCGCCGATCTGACCTACCTTTTTATTTCAATCTATAATTTTTACCGCACGGTGCAGGCCGCGGTGGTCTGGACGGTGCAATCCCGCAAACAAAAAAACGCCATTTCTTCGGAGGTATGATTTATGAAACTGAAGCTGACCTGCAATTTGCCCCCCGTTCCCGGGAATCCCCGCAACAGCGAAGGAACCTTCGCACGGGGTTTTCACGGAGAAATCATGTTCGTCTACAGCCGTTACCGGGGAGACAGCTTCCACGATAACGCTTGTTGTGATATCGCTATGATCGTTTCCACGGACGAAGGGGAGACCTGGTCCGAGCCCCGGGTGCTGGTGGATTCCGACTTTTTCGGTGTGAAAAATATTATGAGCGTGTCCACCGTATATCAGAAGGACGGCTCTCTCGGATTTTATTTCCTGGTGCTGGATCCCGTGGAATATACCGTGGATCTGGGGCGGCTGATCACCTTCGACGGAGAAAATTTCAAGGCGGTGCGGTGTGTCTACGATGACAGCGTTCGCCGCGGCTATTTCTGCGTGAATAACGACCGGTTCGTCCGTCTGGCCGACGGTCGGCTGATGGCCCCCTGGTGCTGGGTCAGCGGAGAGGCGGCCAAAATCGACCGGCGTGACCCCTGCCATTGCGGTGCTTTTTTGTCCGACGATGACGGAAAGACCTTCTACGACGCCGGCTTCGATTTTGTTTCCACGGATCTTGCCAATTCCCGTTACGGCTTTCAGGAGCCGGGGGTGATCGAGCTGTCCGACCGCCTTTATTACTGGACCCGCACGGGCTACGGCCGGCAATACGAAAGCGTTTCCTTCACCGGTCCCGGCGGATTCGCTTATCCTACGCCCAGTATTTTCACCTCTCCCGTGTCCCCCATGCAGATCAAAATGCACGATGGGATCCTGTATAACGCCTACAATCCCAAGCCCCGCTGGAACGGCTACGAGGAATACGAGCAGGAGCATCCCGGGGTATGGAGCCGCTCTCCCATGGTGCTGCGAAAATCGGTCGACGAGGGGAAAACCTGGGGGCCGCTGAATATTATTGAGGACGACCCCGATCGGGGATATTCCTATCCCGCCATGTTCTTTACCGACGACGGCCATCTGCTTCTCGGATATTGCCGGGGCAGCGGTGAGGAAGGATGCAACCTTTGTACGCTGGGCATTTCCAAAATCGATCTTTCCACCGTGGAATAAAATAACGAGACCGGTCTTCCGCAGAAGACCGGTCTTTCGTTTTATGCAAAAAAGTCTTGGAAAATCAATACCTCGTGGATCTCCAGCTTTTCCACGGTGCGGGTCTCGTTCCCTGCCGTGACGGTGATGCCGTACAGAGGGGGAATCTCGTCGAAGGCGCGAACCTCCCGGCGGCGGTGATCTCCGTTCATATTGATCAGGCTGACCAGAAGATCGTTTCCCTTCCGGGTGGTGACGGTCTCTACGTAAGAGCTGCCCGTAACCTTGACGGGGATCTCCACGCCCGTGTCTGCTACGAGGGCCTTCAGCCAGTTGCGCAGAACGGGGGAGACGTTGTTTCGGTATGCGTCGGCAAAGCAGAAGGTCAGACGGTAGGTTTTTCCCCGTTTGCAGGCACTGGGAGTTGAAACGCTGTCGTGCTCGAAATAGTTCCGGGACCAAATCTCACCGAAGGGGGTTCCGTCGTGCGCTTCCATCCCTACCTCCATGGCCGCCAGGGCCTCTCCGTCGGAGAGCCAGCCCAGAGTCCTCTCTCCTCCGCCGTCTACGATCACGGTGCCCTGATAGGACTCCGGGATCTTTGCAGGGGTGGGGAGAACGATGAGATCGTAGGGGGAAAGATCGGTTTCGTTGAACTCCGATTCAAAGATCACGTTGGGGGAAAATCCGCTTTCGCACAGCCCGTCGAGCCAGGCGCAAAAGGCCTCCGTGCCGGGGATGTTTTTCTGGAAGAGTGCGGAATTTTTCGGGTCGTTACGCCGGTTTGGCACCATCACCGCCAGATTGGACCAAGGCCTTGCTCCGTGGCAGACCTGCCGCTGACGGCAGAATTCCGCGGTCTTTTCCCATACGGGCAGAGCCCAGCGCTGCAGAACTCCTCCGCCGCAATAGGCAATATTGAAGAATTGATATCCTCCGCCCAGGGATAAGACGGCCGCCGCCTCCTGCATATACTGCACCGCCGATTTTGTGGTGCGGTTTTTCGTGTCCCAGGAGAAGGGGATCGCGTTCTGTCCCCAGCTCATCAGATCCCAGGTCATGCCGCGGGCGGCAAAATACCGTCCGTTGTGCCGCCCCGAAACCACGGCGTTCCCGCACTCGTAGTCTCCCGACAGAAAATCCACCGGCACGCAGACCGGATCGGGCATAAAGGGGGAAAAAATCCAGTTGCTGGTGATTTCAAAGTCCGGGGCTGCTTTTTTGACCTCTTCAATATAATGGGAAACGTACCGGAAAAAGCCCTGACGGCAGAATTCCCGGTAGTCCTCGTAATTTTCGTCCTCCGGTCGGGGCGCGGGTCTTCCGTAGGCCTCCGTTGCCCAGGGGCTGTAATCCACCCGGGCGCCCCAGCATTCTCCGTCCACCCACGCTCCGTCCAGCCGGTAGTCCAGCGCCAATTCCTTCAGCTGAGGGATCAGCAATTCGTCGGCGTAGGGAGAGAAGGGGGAAACGTAGCTTTCATTCCGGGTGCCGTCGGCGTTGATCACCGCCCAATCGGGGTGCAGCTCGATGGCTTTTCTGTCGAATAAGCCGGAATGATGGCCGTAAAGGGCAATATCCCGTTTCTCCGTCTCTTCCCGCAGAAATCCAAGCACGTCCACCCGGATCTCGTCTGCCCGGGTGCCGGCCTTCGTGGGATAGGAGGAAAGCCCTGCGTGCCCCTTGGTATCGAATTGCAGAAAGTCCGGCTTGACCCGGTCCAGCATCTCCCGGAAGGAATCCGGATCAAAGTATTCCGCTACGGTCTGACCGGGCATTGCGTGGAAATCGAAATGGATTCCCAGAAAACAATCCTTGCGCTTTTTCGGCATGGAAGGCGATCTCCTTCGTTAATAAATACCTTTTTCTTTCAGCCAGGCCACGGATTTTTCCAGCCCGTCGATGGTCTTGACCTCGATCACGCAATCGCTTCCGGTCTCTTCGGTCAGCCGGAGCATCCCCTCGATATCCACGTCCCCCTCGCCCAGAGGCAGGTGGGGGGATTTTTCCTTGCAGTTATGCAGATGCACGTGGCAGAGCCTGTCTTTGTTTTCGTGGAAAAAGCCCAGATCTACGTGATTCGAGGCTTGATCGTGGCCGGTGTCCAGGGTCAGCCCGAAGGCGGGAGACTCCAGTAAAATGGGAATGGCCTTGTGGTGGCAGGGGATGAAGGGATCGTCGGTATTTTCGATGCAGATCTTGATTCCGCTGTCGCCGACGGCCTTCGTGCAGACGTCCCGGAACAAGGCTACCTTGGAGAGGTATTCTTCCTCGTAAACGTCGTTCAGAAAGATCCTCTTGCCGGGCAGGGTGACGTAAATGCCCCGCAACAGATGCAGATTCAGCTTTTTGATCCCCAAGGCCTTGGCAAATTCAATGGATTCCACGGCGTTGTTGCGGTAGACCTCCGCCACGTTTCCGTTGAAATCAAAGGGATTCATGGCCTCGTCCATATGGATGGTATAGCCGATGCCGTATCGTTCCTTCAGTTCCAGTAAATGGCTGACGTCCATATCCGCCGGCTGATATTTGGGAAAGCTTTGATTGATCTCGATAAATTTCAGCCCCAGCCGGTGGCACAGGGCGGCGCATTCGTCAATATCCCTGCACTCCACCAGATTCGGCATCCCGAATTCGATCATAAAATCACTCTTTTCTTTGGAATTGCTATCAGTATAACACAAATTTTTTCCGATGTCAATATTTTAAACCGCAAAAATCCCAAAGTCCGGGGAAAAGTTTCGTCTGCGTTTTGCAAAAAATTCTTGGATTTTATGCCGATACGGTATCGGAAACCCTTGCATTTTCTCCGGCAATGTGCTATAATGAAAGAAAAAACGAAAGGCGGCAGAATTTATGAGATTTTGCATTCCTCTTCCTTGTTTTTATAAAAAGACGCCTGCGGCCGAGGCCATCCGCTCCGTGGCTGCGTTGGGCTTCGACGCGGTGGAAACCTACAACTGGAAAGATCTGGACGCCGACGAGATCCGGTCGGTCTGCGCCGAGACCGGCGTGGAATTTCTGAGCATGTGCACCACCGAATTCCGTATGACCGACCCCCAATTCCGCACCCTGTGGCTGGAGGGGTTAAGAGAATCCTGCGCCGCCGCCAACAAGATGGGCGTGGGACGGCTGATCACCCAGGTGGGGCCCGATACCGGCGCTGAGCGGGGATATCAGCACGAGGCCATCGTGGAGACGCTGAAGCAGGCCAAGCCTATCCTGGATACCTACGGGGTCACGGTGATGATCGAGCCGCTGAACGTGCTGGTCAATCACCCCGGCTATTATCTCGTCCGCTCCGACGAGGCCTTCGAGATCGTCCGGGAGGTAGGTCATCCCCACGTCAAGGTGGTCTACGATATCTATCACCAGCAGATCTCCGAGGGCAATATTATTCCCAACCTCACCAAAAATCTTGATTGTATCGCCCATCTCCACGCCGCCGGACATCCCGGGCGCCACGAGCTTCAGTACGGAGAGAGCGATTACCGGGTCATTCTCAACGCCGCTGCCGCCGCCGGATATACGGGGGCCTGCGGTCTGGAATACGGCCCCACCGTCGATCCCATCGAAAGCCTGAAGACCTTCCGGGAGGTCTACTCCGATCTTCTTTAAATTCGGTTAACGCGATCATTGAGGAGAATGCTGTATGGATAAAATGAAATGGTATCTGGATGCCCGCTACGGTCTTTTCATCCATTGGGGGCTGTACGCTCTTCCTGCCGGAAACTGGAAGGGGCGGGAGATCCCCGGCGGCACCGAATGGATCATGAAAAATGCAGAGATCCCCTATGAAGATTATTCCGCCCTGGCCGATTCCTTCGATCCCGCCTGCTTCGACGCCGACGAATGGATGCGCATGGCAAAGGAAGAATTCGGCGTGCGTTACGTGGTCTTCACCGCCAAGCATCACGACGGATTTGCCATGTACGACAGCAAATGCTCCGATTATAATATCATGCACACCCCCTACGGTAAGGATATCCTCCGGCAGCTGGCCGCCGCCTGCGAAAAATACGGGCTTATTTTCTGCGTCTATTATTCCCAATATCAGGATTGGGCGGAAAAGGACGGCTTTGGCAATACCTGGGATTTCGGCCCGGAATCGGAAAAGGATTTCCGCAGATATCTGGACGAAAAGGTCAAGCCCCAATTGCGGGAGCTTCTGACCGAATATGGGAAGATCGGCCTGGTCTGGTTTGATACGCCCTACGAAATGAAGAAGGAGCAATGCGCAGAATTGGTGGATTTCGTCCGTTCTCTGCAGCCCGATTGCCTGATCAACGGCCGCATCGGTTATAATCTGGGCGATTATCGGCAGGCCAGCGATAACGCCATTCCCGTGCTGTCCTATCCCGGTCCCTGGGAGGCCTGCGTGACCCTCAATCACACCTGGGGCTATCGGGCGGAGGATCTGGATTGGAAATCTCCCAAGCGTATGGTGCGGATGCTGGCAGAGATCGTGGGGAAGGGCGGAAACCTGCTTCTGAACGCCGGGCCCGACGCCACCGGCACGATTCCGCCCGCCAGCGTGGAGGTCTTCCGTGCCGTAGGCGCGTGGCTGAAGACCAACGGCGAGAGTATTTACGGCGCCTGCGCCGCTCCGGATTTTCCTTATAAGCTGGATTGGGGATGTTTCACCTATCAGCCCAAAACCAAGACCCTTTATATGCATATCGTGGAGTGGCCCTATAAGAACCACGGGATCTGCGTGGTGGGGCTGATCACAAGGGTCAAACGGGCCCGGCTTCTGAAGACCGGGGAAGAGATCCCCTTCTTTCAGACCTACGAGACCGCCCGGGACGAGCACCGTCTGCGCCCCGTTCTTCCCGCCGTCGCCCCCGACGAGTTGGATACCGTCGTCGCCTTTGAGCTGGAGGACGACCCGGTGATTCAGAATATCGTAGACCTCCGCTGAAGGGCGCTTCCGGACGTTCCGGAGCACCGCCGATCTGTAATAAACGAGGATTCTTACATGAAAAAATACGTTGATCTCTTTCTGACGATGCTGAAAATCGGCGCCTTCACCTTCGGGGGAGGATACGCTATGATCGCATTGCTGGAGGACGAGTTCATTTCCAAAAAAGGCTGGATCGATAAAGAGGAATTTTTGGACGTGGTCGCCATTGCGGAATCGACCCCCGGCCCGATCGCGATCAACGCCGCAACCTATATCGGCTATAGGGTTTGTGGATTCTTCGGATCTCTGCTGGCTACGGTGGCCGTCTGTATCCCGTCTCTCGTGATTATTTATCTGATTTCCCTTTTTCTGGACGCCTTTCTTTCCGTCCGGCTCATTGCCTGCGCCTTTCGGGGAGTTCAGGTCTGCGTGGTCTGGCTGATTCTGTCCGCCGGGCTGAAAATGCTGAAAAATCTGCGGAAAACGCCGCTGAATCTGGCCATTCTCTCCGCAGTGGTTCTTAGTATGGTGATCCTCTCGGTTCTGTCCGTGGAATTTTCTTCGGTCTTTTATATCCTCATCTGTGGCGGGATCGGCTTGTTTTCCTATCTGCTTTCCCGGATCCGGAGAAAGGGGGAGCGCAAATGATTTATTGGCAACTGTTCTGGACCTTTTTCCAGGTGGGCGCCGTGTCCTTCGGCGGCGGCTACGGGATGATTTCCCTGATCCGGGAAAAGATCCTCGGCCTCGGCTGGCTTTCGGATGGGGAACTTTTGAATATGATCGCCGTTTCGGAGTCCACCCCCGGCCCGATCGCCGTCAATATGGCCACCTTCGTGGGTGCAAAGCAGGGCGGCGTTCCCGGGGCGCTTTTGGCGACGCTGGGCATCGTCCTTCCCTCGTTTCTGATCCTGCTGACCATTGCGGCGCTGATGCGCAATTTTCTGAAATACAAAGGCGTTCAAGGAGTTTTGAGCGGGGTCCGTCCCTGCGTCGTGGGGCTGATTCTCGCTACTGCCGTTACTATGGCAGGGAATCTTCTTTTTTCCTTCCGGCATTGGGGGGATGATCCGGCCGTCGATCTTTGGGGGATCCTTCTCTTTGGTCTGATCGCCGCCGGTTCTGCCGTCTATCGCAGATTCCGGAAGAAGGCTCCGTCTCCCATTCTGCTGATTTTGATCTCTGCGGGACTCGGGATGCTTTTTTACGGGGTTCTCCCTCCCCTGTAAGTCAGGCCGAGTCGGCGTCCGATTTTTTTAACGCCTTCCGCTTCTCCAATCCCTCCGAACCAAAAAAACGAGCCCCGCCTCTTTTGTTAGAGGCGGGGTTTTGCGTTATTCAAATTCCGGTTTGGGATAATCTTCCTTCTTTGCGGTCACCAGGGCGAGGATCTCTTCAAAGCTCATCCATTCCACCCGGTCGGAAAGATTTTTTTCAATCCGCTTGCAGACCTCCTCCAACGCCCGTACCCCGGTGCCGAGGCCGTTGGACATCAGACTTTGCCAATGGGAGATCAGAATGGGGTATCCGCCGGATTCCAGCACCCGGATCATTTCTCCGTCGGTGCCGTCCTCGGTGATCAGTTTATCTGCAAGGGAGCGGATGAAATCTTCGTCGGTGCAGGTGGTGTCGATGGTCTGCCAGAAGTGATCCCGGGTCGTTGCGGGGATGGCTACCAAGGTCCGGCCGTCTTCCTCCAGGGCAACCCAGGGTTTTGCGTCGGCCCGATCCCGCAGGGCCCGCAGAAACAGCCAGCTTTCCTTGCTTCCGCTCACCGCTTCCACCGCCTCGGAGACCGATTTCTGATATTCGTCCTCCACCTCAATGCCGAAATCCCAGGGCGACGTCACGCCGATCGACCGGATGCCGGCCTCCTTCAGAATTTCCAACGCCTTCGTCACGTAAGGGATCAGCGTTTCCCGGCTTTGGGTGGCGGCCCAATCCCGTTCGTTCATCGCAAGGGCCTTCCCGGTGGCAAGATCCACGGCCTTGTGATGGGTCAGCATTTCCGGCCCGATGCTGAAATTCGGCATCAGCCGGGTTTTGACGGCGTCCATCCATTCGGCCAGGTCTTCCGGAGCGATTCCTTCCAATCCGTGGACCACGTCCCCCTTGTTCCCGGGCATGGGAACTACGCTGAATTTCCCCTTGATCCCGTATTTTTCCGCCACGTCAAAGAAGCGGAAGGCAAGCTCGTTGGGGTAGACGGGGATCAGCGGCCGTCCGTCCCGGGTCACGTCGGTGCCGGCGTGCTCGTAATAGACCGAAATCCCCGGTGCGGGATCGTCGATAATCAAACTGATGGGCGTTTTCATAAGAGATACCTCGCAGTAGTTTATTTTTTTCATTATAGCAGATTTCCCCGGGCTTGTCAAGGTTTTTTCTGCCGGAATATAAGAAAAGGCCCCCTGCGTTTTTTTTCGCAGAGGGCGCTGTTTATGCGTTGGGATTTTGGGTCGTCAGAACGGTACGAGATCCGTCGTCGTTGTGAATGAGAATTTCGTATACGAGGCCTTCGGAATAGTATACCGAAATTTTAAGACCGTCCGCCGTGTAATACAGATCCCGCACGATCCCCGAGCCGATATAATCGTGGGGAACGCCTACGGATTTTTGCACCGCTTCCATACCCCCTCCTCGTTTGTCAATATCTGCCACAAAAAAACCGCCGGAAAATCCGACGGTTCCAAAGAGTGTTTAAAGATTATTGATCAGGCCGGGCAGTGCCGCCTCAAAGCGCACGCCGTACCGGGGAAGATCCGGGTCTGCGGCGGAAATTTTGATAGCGTCCACGGTGAAATCCACCGCCGTTTTCAACGCCTGCTCCATTTCCTGTCCCCGCACCAGAGCGCCGCACAGCGCCGAGGAGAAGACGTCGCCCGTTCCGTGGAAGGCCACGGGTAGGTTTTCGGAAAAATAGGAAGCGTACGTATCGGTCTGACTGTCGTAGGCCATAGCCCCTTGCTTGTCCCCGAAGATCACCCCGGTCAGGATCGCCTTCCGGCATCCCATAGCGCAGAGCTTTTTCAGAATTTCCTTGACCCATTCTTCGGTATATCCGGTCTTTCCGGGGAATTCCTCGCCCAGCATCAGGCAGGCTTCGGTCAGGTTGGGGTCGATGATATCGGCCTTTGCGCAGACCTTCCGCATCTCCGCGGGGAAGTCTGCGGGGAATCCGGCGTAAAGCTTGCCGTTATCCGCCATGGCGGGATCCACGAAGATCAGATTGTCCTCCGTGCGGAAGGCGTCGAACAGCTCGCACATCAGCCGGCATTGCTCCGCTGAGCCGAGATAACCGGTATAGATAGCGTCGAAGCGGAAGTTTTCCTTCTTCCAATGCTCCACGATGGGGGCGATATCGTCGGTCAGATCCCGGAAGGTATATCCGGAAAAGCCGCCGGTATGGGTGGAAAGCACCGCCGTGGGGATCACGCAGGCTTCCGTATCCATAGCCGAAAGGATCGGCAGGGCTACGGTCAGGGAGCATTTCCCGAGGCAGGAAATGTCCTGAACGGTTACGATTCGTTTCTGTTTCATGGGATCTCGACCTTTCAAGAAGAATTTACCCTATTATAATAGCACATTTCCGGTTCCTTGTCAATGGGCAGATTTTATAAAATATTCGAACCTCACTTGACATTTTGTGAAAAATTTGCTATAATCAATTGAAATCAAAGGAAGGACTGCCAAATATGGATCAGAAAAAACTCGATCGCATCAGCGAATTGACCCGGATCTCCCGGGTGCGGGAATTGACCGAAGAAGAAAAAACCGAGCGGGAAGCCCTGCGCAACGAATACCGTGCCGCCATGCGGGCCAGCCTGGAAGGGACCTTGGCCAATACCTATATTCAATATCCCGACGGTACCAAGAAAAAAGTAGAAAAGAAGGATTGACGTGGGCTTTATTTACGATACCCATATCCACACCTCCCTGGGAAGCCGTTGCGGCACCAATCCCCCGGAGGAGCAGGTTCACCGCTTTTGGAGGATGGGGTATACCGGGATTTTTATCACCGATCATTTTTTCAATAACCCCTCCACGACCGTCCCTTTCCGGGATATCTCCTGGGAAGACGCCGTCGATCAATACTGTCTTCCTTACGAACGGGCAAAGGCGGAGGGGGAGAAGGTGGGGCTGGACGTCTTCTTCGGATTCGAGAATTCCTATCAGGGGAACGATATCCTGACCTTCGGTCTCGGAAAGGATTGGCTGAAGAGGCATCCGGAGATTATGGACCTTCCTATTAAAGATTACTGCGATTTTGCCCGGTCGGAGGGAGGACTTGTGGTGCACGCCCATCCCTTCCGGGAGGCTTCGTATATTGAACTGATCCGGCTTCTTCCCCGCAGCGTGGATGCCGTGGAGATTCTCAACGGCACCTGCTCCGATTTTCAAAACGCCATGGCGGCGCACTATGCGGAAAACTACGGCCTTGCCACCACCGGCGGCTCTGATTTTCACCGGCCCAAAAATCTGCTCTGCGCCGTGGAATCTCCCGTCCGCTTCCGGGACGTGTCGGAATTCTGCGATGCCGTCCGGGAAAAACGGATCACCCCCGTCGTTACCTTCAACGGTCGGGCCAACGGTTCGGTCTGCGATTGATTTTCGTTTCCTTTTTATAAATTGTCGCGTTCCCGGGCGTCTTCTGCCGACGTCCGGGATTTTTTTTCGGCAAACCTCCCGGAAAACCATGGTAATTATGTCCAACCAGAAAACTTAAAAATATTTCCGGGTTGTTTGAATTGCACAAATATTTTATTCCAAAATGGTATAGAGGTCGAAAAAACGTTGATATTTCAAGGTTTTTTCGACTTTTCCCGGTTTTGAAATTCAAAAAATTTTTTTCAAAAAGGTATTGACAAACGGGAAAGTTTGTGGTATAATATTCAAGCGCCAAAAAAACGGGGCGAAGCGCCTGCGGAAAACGGCCGGATGAACATTGAAAATTAAACAGTGAATTTTGTACCCTGTTGATTCCGAAATAACAGGTCTTCGGGCCTGGAAAATCGGAAAAAGCAATTGAGAAGTAAACTCGTAAAAATTACGGAACACG
>JAZPXN010000029.1:0-11847 GCA_045543655.1 Eubacteriales bacterium | reverse complement strand
AGGGGAGCCTCAACGGAGGTGCCACGTTCAATTTATGCGTTCTGCGCAACCGTTTCCTCTCAAAACTCTTTTCGCTTTGAATTTCTACTCATCGGCAATAGCCTCTATTGAACCGCGCGACTATCGCGTGGTTTTCTGTATACAAGAAAAGACACCGGCCGTTTCCGGCCGATGCCCGTTTCCTTGCAGTCCCTTTGATTTTTAACGCCGTCACGGGGCGCCGATCCGATGCAGGGCGCAGGGATCAGCCGATGCCGAGCAGGGCGTAGGCCCGGTCCCGCAGATCGGGGAAGATCTTGTGATAGCTGTAGGCGCAGTTCAGCACCTGCATTCCGAAATACATGGCCACTTCGTTTTTGGGGTCCACCAGGGCGAAGGCTCCCGCGGCGCCGTCCCAGCCGAATTCCCCCTCGGCGGAGCGGGCGTTGGAGAGAAGCTTATTGACGTGGGCGCGGCCGCAAAGACCCCAGCCGTAGCCGTAGAGGCGGGTAGGCTGATAGTCGGGCCAGGCCGTGTCGCAAAGGCGGTTTTCGCCCATCATTGCAATGGTTTCCGGCTTCAGCACCCGATATCCGTCGGCCGAGATCCCGCCGTTGGCAAGGGCGGTGAGAAGCTTCATCTGATCGTTGACGGTGCTGTGAAGTCCGGCGCCGCCGCTGTCGTAGCCCTTGCAAAGGACGTAATTGGCTTGCACCCGGACGCCGTCGACGGGCTCTGCCCGGTGCAGGCCGCTGATAAAGCGATGGGAGGCCACGAAGCGGGTCAATTGCTCCTCGGTGGGGTGAAATCCGGTATCGGTCATGCCCAGAGGGTCGGTGATATTCCGGCGCACGTATTCCGCAAAGGGAAGCCCCGTGACCACCTCCACCACCGCCGCCAAAACGTCGTGGCAAAGGCTGTAACGGTAACGGGTTCCGGGCTCGAACTGCAGGGGCGCCTCGGCCATGGCCGAAACCACGGATTGGGTATTCGCTCCGGGTTGCGCGGCGGCGCGGCGGATATTTTCAGCCTTCAGATCGTAATCCAGCCCGCCGGTCATGGTGAAAAGATGCTCGACGGTCATGACTCTTTCTGCGGGGACGACGGTGCCGTCTTTTTGCCTCACGGTGAGATTTGCGAAGGCCGGCAAATATTTGGAAACGGGGTCGGACAGCTTCAGCCGCCCCTCCTCCACCAGCCGCAGGGCGCAAACGCAGGTGGTGACCTTGGAGACCGAATACACCTGATAAATATGGTTCTCGGTCAAGGGGACGGTTTTGGCGTGATCGGCGAAGCCCGTCCGGTGGCGATAGACGGTTTTTCCCTTGTGGGAGACGGCAAAATCGCAGGCCGGAATGCCGAATTGGGGCAAAAGATCCAGATAACGGTCAAGTTCGGTGGTGTTCATATCCGATTCTCGCTTTCCTGATAACAATAGGATGCTTTGATTATACCACGATCTGCAAAAAATGTCAACCCTTTCCGGGGCGCCCCCAAAATCCGCCGCCCCATCCCCCACGACCCCCTCCCGGGGTACGGAATCCCGGGGGAGGCGTTCTTCCACGGCCGATCCTTCCCGGTTCCGCGCAGACTCGCTACATATTAAAATTTAATCGGCAGTTTTGTAATTTATTGACGGAAACGTATTGAAAAGAAAATTTGGAGATGCTATAATAAAGGCGTAAAAACGCGGTAAGGGAGATGATTCTCGTGGAACGGTGTTATAAATCCGATATTGACCGGATGATCCGATATATGGAAAACCATTATTGGGAAGACGTCGGGATCGAGGACGTTGCAAAGCACCTGGGGTACGACCCCCGCTATTGCAATCTGCTGTTCAAGACCTGCTACGGAGAAAATTTGGGGGAATATCTCCGGATGCTCCGCATGGAGGACGCCAAGGATTTATTGCGCTCCGGAGCGCCGGTCGGTCGGGTGGCGCAGTCCCTGTCCTATAAGCCGAGGGGGTTCTTTTATACCTTTCAGTCTTATTTCGGAACGTCTCCTTCCCAATACGCGAGGACGGGAAAGACCTACGGGCAATATTTGAAGCGGTACGATTACCGGAATTCTGAGGCTTGCTGGGCAAGGCAGGAAAATCCCACCTCCGACGGATTGTGGGAATTTTCTTATTTTAATCCCGATACCCAAGAATATTCCCTGATGACGTGGCACGAAAACCGTCGGTTTTTTCACATTCCGGAGACCCGTGCAACCTACGAGGACCCGAACCACTACTGTCGCCATCGCTTGAACGGGTACGGCATGCACCCCGGGGTTCGGGCCCGGGCAGTAAAAAGCTTCCGATGTCCCCACGGAGGAAGGGTGGACGTGTTTTTTTCCGTCGGACGGGAGAATCCCCTGAGAAAGGATGACACGCCCTGTTGGGTGCAATTGTATCACAACGACCGGCCCCTGGGAGAGCCTGTGATTTTGGATTCCTTCGAACCCGCGCTGTTAACGGCGTCGTTAACGGTTCGCGAGGGAGATCGGATCCGGCTGCATCTGGACGCCATGGGAAACCGAAAAAGAGACGGAATCTGGCTGTTCCGGCAGGAGATCCGTTATACGGAAATTACGGAATAAAAAATCGGATGGAAGAGATCCGTAAGCATAAAATACGAAAGGAAGAGGTTTTACATGAAAAGAAACACGACGATTTCACGGATGCTGGCGGCATTGCTGACGGTATGCATGGTGTTTGGGGTGCTTCCCATAACGACCTTTGCATTCCAATCGGCAAAGACCGAAACGATGCATACCGCCTATGAAAACGCCTCGGTGGGCGATTTGCTTTATACGCTCAATTTTAATTTCGACAATTATTATTTCTACAGCATAAACAGCGGAACCGACGCCGGAACCTATACGGTTTCCGGGGACAACGGAGAGAAGGTTTCCGTTTCCGACAAGTCTGCTTCTGCGGCCTTTTACGGCGGAAGCCTCCATAGCTTTAAGATTCCGGATAAGGTGTATACCGTTTCTTATTATATGGAAAACAGCGACTGGTCTTCTCTGTCCGCCGGCGTTCGGTTCTTTACCCGAAACACCTATCTCGGACTCGTGAGCAATCCCGCCCTGGGGGGACAAATGTGCCTTCTGCGGAACAGCACGGCCTACGAGCCCCTGGACGGCGACGTGGAAATCAAGACCGACGCGAGCCGGAACAACCGTCGTTATTTCAAAACCGTGATCGACGGCGTTCACGGGATTCTGCAGTTTTACGCTCTTTCCACGAAGGATACCTACGAGCTTTTGGGGAGCGTGGATATCGACCTGAACTATAACATACATTCGAACTATTATCACCTCCGCATCGGGATGTTCAACGGCGCTGAGGTGATCGGCGCCGACCAGGAGGTTTCCTTGGGAGACGTGGGGATATACAAGGGCAATACCGCCGTTGCGGCGAGCGATTATCAGATTCTGTACGACGCCGCCTCCGACGGAGACCTTCTGTACGACGTGGATTTCAACGATCTTTTGAATCACGCCAACGGCTGGGACGCCTTTATGGGATCGGAAAACGCCGTTGCCGGCGATAACGGAAACCGTTTGACGCTTCAGGGCGGGTCTGCGTCGGCAATTTTCCCCGATCGGGCGGGCGCGCATTACGGGCCAATGACCTACGAATTTTATCTGGAATCCGATTCCCCCGTGGGGATGTGGTTTCTGGGGAATACCGCCGGCGGACGGAATTATCGCACCGGCTTTTCCTTCTTCCATACCGCCTCTCCCGAAAAGCTGTTTATCGTAAACGATCAATGGTACGATATCGATGCCTACGGCTCCTCCTCCGATATTGACCGGAATTATTATAAGGGGCTTGCGGTATTGGAATCCCAGTTCGGGGCAGAGAAGAATATCGACCAGACGCCCGATACCCGGGCCGACGACCCCTCCATCGAGCATAACGTAAAAATTGAATTTGACGCGGAAGCGAAGAAGGTGACCGCCTTTATCTTAAAAGACGGTCAGTTTAAGGAATCGGTCTCCCTTTACTACGCTGCCACCACCTTCTATCCCGTGTTCGGCCTTTATCAGCTCAACGCCGACGCCGTCACGACGGTGGAGAACTTCACGGTGAAAAAGGGCCTGACCTCCGGCATCGTGGAGCGGGGCGTTAAGTTCGATCACTTTTTGATGCACGATAACGATGCGAAGGAATCCCTTCACCCCCTTGGGAATTATTATCTTACCGACGATTCCTTTGACGCGCTTCCCATGACGATTTCCGTTTGGGTCAATTTGTCCCGGGACGGTTACGGGGAAGCGAGCTACGTATTTGATTATCTTTCGGAAAATCGGTTCAATTGCATCATTGACGGGGGCGTTCCCAAGGTGAACTACCGGGGGACTTCCTATACCTTTTCCAAGGTAAAGATCAGCAGGGATACCTGGACGCACCTTGCCATCACCTGCGGCGCGGGGGCAAGCGGCAACGAGATTTGTTGTTATATCAACGGCTCCCTCGCCCAGACCCTTACTGCCTCCGCGAAGGTGGAGCCGGTCACCGGAATCAAGGAAATTCCCGCAGAGCTTTGGCTTGGCGGATATGCCAATGAAATGAACCGCTATCCCTTCGCCGGATATATGGGCGATCTTTCTCTGTATTCCGACGTCCGTACCGAAGAAGAAATCAAAGCGGATCTGAATGCCGCCGATCTGTCCGACGAGAATCTGTTGGTCAGCTACAATCTGTTTGATTCCTCCTTTGGAGAGACGATTCCCGACGTTTCCGGAAAGGGTTACGATATTCCTTACGGCAGAACCTGGCTGACCGAAGCGGAAATGGAAGAAAAGCGTGCTCTGGATCCCGTGGAATACGTGGGCTCCATCGCCGTTCTTCCCGATACCCAATACTGCCTTGACCGTTCTCCCGCATCCTTCCCCCCGATTTTCGATTATCTGGTGGAAAACGTAGATGCCCGCAAGATCGAACACGTGCTTCACGTGGGGGATATTACCGACCGAAGCAGCGCGGGAGAATGGACGACGGTCAAACAGCAGTACGACCGTCTTAACGGACTGGTCGGCTATTCGATGACCCAAGGGAACCACGACCGTTATACGGCGATGAACAACTATTTCGGAGATAAAAACGGATATTATTATCAATATCTCAAAGAAAACGGCGGATTGTTTGAAGAAGATTCCATTGTAAACAATTACGTTCTCTTTACCGTCGGAAGCGTTGATTATATCGTTTTGAACATCGCCTACGAACGGAGCGAAGCGGTCTTCCGTTGGATGTCTGAGGTTTTGAATACCTATTCCGACCGCAAAGCGATTATCGTTTCTCACTCTACCTTAAATTCGAATTCTACCATGACGAATGACGGCGGAAAACAGATGTGGGAACACGCAAAGAAGCATCCCAACGTCATCATGATTTTGGGCGGTCACACCACCGGGGATTCTTTGACCAATCGTTGGGACGTTGGCGATTACGGCAACGCCGTCTATCAGTCCCGGATTGACGCCCAACATTCCGACTTGTATTTTGACGGACTTGGCATGATTGCCTTCTTCAATTTCTCCGAGGACGGGGAACATATTTCCGTGGAATACTACTCTACCCGGACCGGAAAGTATTACCATGAACAGAGTCAGTTTACCTTCTCCTACGATTGTTACGACAGTCCTTTGGACGGCGACCATCTCTGCGATGCCTGCGAAAAATCCCTGACGGTCTGCGCCGATGCCAACAAGGACCATATCTGTGACAGCGACAGCCTCTGTACCGCCTATACCACCGGGGAATTTGCTCACGCCGATACCAACGCGGATCACCTCTGTGAATACTGCGGTACCGGGGTCAAGGGCGAAATTTGTACCGACGCCTCTGGCGACGGAAATCACACTTGTGATATTTGCGGAGCAGAGGGAATTACATCTTGCAACGATGCTTCCGGCGACGGAAACCACGCCTGTGACGAATGTAACGCCGTCGTAAACGATTGCACCGACGCCCCGGCCGACGGCGATCACAAGTGCGACGAGTGCGGCGCGGAAAATATTACCGTTTGCGCCGATTCCGACGATGCCGATCATTATTGTGACGATTGCGGAGCGGGCGTAAAAGGCGCGAATTGCGTCGATGCTTCCGGCGACGGAAATCACAAATGCGACGTCTGCGGCGCCGACGGAATCACGAAATGCGCCGATCCGGTCAACGACGGGGATCACAAGTGTGACGAGTGCGGAGAAATCTTCCGGTATACCGTAGATTACTCTTCCATAAAGTCTGCCAAGATCAACGGATATCCCGGAGGTCTGCGGATCGACGGATTCGTCGAAAAGGTCCAACACAAGTCGGTCGCCTTCAAAAACAGTACCGTTCTTCCTATGGCGAATCAAAAATATGAAGTTTCTTGGTACGTAGAAGATTTTTCCGATGCTTCCCTTGCTATGTCCATTGTTTACGGAACCTACGGCTCGAATACCGCCCGTCACGGTTGGAGAACCGGAACCGCCCTCGATACAATGGCCTTCTATTACAATGATAAAGATATCGCGGTTATTAAGACCCCCGTGCGGGACTTGGTTGACGGAAGACAGTATTTTAAGGCAATCGTAGACGCAGTCAGCAAGACCGTTGATCTTTACGTCTTGTCCGAGGGAGAATACAAGTTAGGGGACAGCAGAACCTTCTCCGCAATCTCTTACCTGCAGTTCGGAATTCACAATAACGTCGTCGTTGCGCAAGAAGAATCCATGGCGGTGTACGATCTGACCGTTACGCCCCTTTGTTCCGACGCAGACGGCGATGGCACGTGCGATGAATGCGGTGCCACCCACGAATGTGTAGATAAAAACGGCGATTATCTGTGTGACGATTGCGGAGAGGAAATTGCATGCGTTGACGCAGACGGTGACAACAAGTGCGATATTTGCGGAACGGCAGTTTCCTATATCGTTGTAGTTCCCACGGAAGGGGAGGCTGTGACCCTGAAGGATCTGAAGGGTGGCTCTGCCGCTTCCATTCCCATGGGGAACGGAACGATTACTTACGATGCCGATACTGCAACGGTCGTCTTTAATAACGTTACGGCAAGCACCGTAGACTTTTATATGAACGGCGGATTTACCCTTAACGTTCAGGGTACGAATACCGTATCCTCCACGACGGCGGTCGGGATGCGTGTCCGTAGCGGAAGTATTACCGTTACGGGAACCGGAACGCTGAACGTCACCGGTTCATCCCCTGCGTTCTATATTACCGGAGGCGGATATTATTTGCAGACCGGTGCGACGGTGAAACTTACGTCGAAAGGAAATCACGGTATTGCGAATGCAGGCGCCGATATCGTCGTTCGCGGCGGAACTCTTTCCGTTTATGCTACGGGAAAATACGGAATCACCGCGCAAAACGGCGGAAAAATTCGAATTTACGACGGTACGGTGACTTCCTCTGCTACGGAACAGCCCCTGTTGGTGAACAAAACCAGCGCTACGATCACCATTGAAGGCGGTACGGTAACCGCTACTTCCCGTGCCAGCGGCAAAAACTGTGTGTACGGACATGGCGGTGTGGTCATCTCCGGCGGGGACGTTACCATCAATGCTCCTGCCGGGAATGCGATTCTCACAAGTGGTGGGAACTATCCAATCAAGATTTCCGGCGGCACCGTCAATATTACGAAAGCGAATAGAGGTTTGTTCGGTGTTGCTACCATTTCCGGCGGTACGGTTACTTCTGCAGCAACGAAATTTGCCTATGTAGCTTCCGGAAAATCCTTCACCGTCTCCGGCGGTACGGTTCAGGGAAGCGGGACGCACTTTGTGGAAGTTGCCGCCGCTGCCACCGTGACCATTGGCGCTGACGCCGACGTTAACTACACCTGCACGACTCAGCCGATCTACGACGCCGACGGCGCCTATACCCTCACCGTGAACGACGAGGGCGTGGTCTGGGAAGCGGGCAAAAATCTCGTAGACGTGGCCGAGGCCCGTCAGATCAAGACCGCCACGAGAGCGGATTATACCGCAGTCAACGAAGCCATCTCCAAGGCCAACGCTCTAAATCGGGATCTTTACAAGGATTTCACCGCCGTTGACGCCGCGATTTCCGCCGTTGTTACCGGAAAATATGCTACGGAACAGGCAGAGGTTGACGCCATGGCAAAGGCAATCAACGACGCTGTTGCCGCATTGGAATACAAGGGCGCGGATTATACCGCAGTCAACGAAGCCATCGCGGAAGCAAGCGCCCTGAATAAGCTTCATTACAGAGATTTCTCTGCCGTTGATTCTGCCGTTGCCGCGGTGATCACCGGTCTGGACGGCTCTCGCCAGGCAGAAGTCGACGCCATGGCAAAGGCCATCGAAGAAGCGATTTCCACCCTGGAAAAATACGACAATATCATTACCGTGATCACGACCTCCGGGGAAGAGGTTGTTCTGGGAATGGACGACGACGATAAAAACAAGACCCTTTCGGTGGGAAGCGGCGACCTTTCTTACGATATCGAAAGCGGAGTCGTTACCCTGAATAACGTGACCGCACAGCAGATTCAGTTTGAAACGTCCGATGATTTCACCTTGAACGTCGTGGGCGAAAATACGATCAACAACGGGACCGCCTCCACCGACGTCTCCGGGATCATCGTAAAAACCGGCAATATTACCGTTACCGGGAGCGGCAGTCTGGAGATTGACGCTTACAGCTACGGGATCCACGTCCCGGCCGGCTCTTATACGCAAACCGGAGCGGACGTTGACGTTTACGTGAAATACCGAAACGGGATCCAGACCAACGGCACCCTTAACGTTGGGGGCGGAACCTTAAAGATCAACGCCGCAGACCGTTATCATCTTTATTCCAACGGCGGGATCAACGTATCCGGCGGCCGGATCGAGGTTTCCGGAAAGACCAATCAGATCCTGGCATACGGGACCGGATTCAAGATGACCGACGGTACGCTGATCGCAAACGGATCCAGCGAGATTCTCCGGGTCTACGCCGGCACCTGCTCCATCGAGGGCGGCGCGGTGGAGATCACGGGTACGAACAACCTGATCATTTCTCAGACGGGATGTAACGTAACGATTTCCGGCGGGGCGGTAACGTTGACCTCGACGAGCGGAAACTGCATCAATTCCGGCGCGGATATTACCGTTTCTCAGACCGACGGGAAGGTTCCCACCGTCGTTACGCTGTCCGCCGCCTCCCAGGCCTTCCGGCTGAATAAAGAAAATCGGACCTGCTCCATTACCGGCGGTACGGTGACCGGCTCCGGCGCCAGCTTTATCTTTACGAATACGAAGAGCACCGTCAACGTCGGCCCCGACGCGGTTATCGACTTTAACTGTACGAGAAAACCCTTTATCGACGCAGACGATTCTTACACCGTCATCCTCAATACCCAGGGCGTTCTTTGGGAAGCAGGAAAAGAGCTGACCGACGCTTCCGTTGCTACTCATATCAAAACGAAGACGGTCGATGAAAATACGGTTCGGGTCCGGATCGAGAACGGCGCGGTTCAGTATGCGAAGGGCTTCGGAGAATGGACCGACCTGACCACCGTAGAGCGGCTGACGGGGGATGCTTCGGCGGAAATTGAGGTTCGGACCAACGATACCCATATTCAGTGGAGATCCGTCGGAGACGAGAACTGGATCGATATGATCGCCCTGGAGGATCTCGACAAGGAAATCATCGGCTCCTCCGAAAAGGATTTCACCGTCAATTTCGAAGGCGTTACCGCTGCCGGGACCGTGTTCTCCGTGGATATCGTCTGGGAGAACGGGGACTTCACCTTTGATTACGTGAGCGGAACGCAGGGCGCGTGGAACCCCGAGGATCACACCTTTGGAGAAACCACCGGATCGGGTTGGGCCGACAAGGATCTGAAGGTGACCGTGGTCAATCATTCCAACGCCGCCGTCAACGTCACGATGGCGATCGCCGACGGAGATCCCGCCGACGGTCTGACCGTCACCTCGGATAAGACGTCCGCAACCCTCGCAACGGCAGAGGGAACGACCTATCTCAACGCTCCCTACGAAGTATTTCTTCTGACGATTGACGGGATTCCCACGGCGAATCTCACCAAGGTCGCTACCGCAACTCTGACCTTCTCAAAGCCGGAATAAGACGATAAAAAACAAACCGCAAATAAAAAAAATCAAAAAAATAAATCAAAAAAGGAGAAAAACACCATGAAAAAACTTGCAACCGTCCTTCTTGCCATCGCCTTCGTCGCAACCCTCACCGTCGCGTCCTTCGCCGCCGAGGTCCCTGCCGCATCCAGCCAGGATCTGGGGGTTTCCTACGAGGCACTCACCGCCGCAGGCACCGTGTATTCCGTCGACGTCGTCTGGTCCGAAAACGACTTTACCTTCGAATACGATGCCGGTGAGCAGGGCACGTGGAATCCCCAGACCCACGCCTACGATAACGCGGTCGCCGGCCAATGGACCGACGATACGGTTTCCGTTACCGTGACCAACCATTCCAACGCCGCCGTCAAGGCGACTCTGGCCCTCTCCGACGTGGACAATGACTTTACCTTCACTTACGAGGACGAGGCGCAGACCCTTGCCGCAGGCGTTGAAAATAAGCCCGAAGAGGCCGCGAAATTCGTCTTTGACGTCGTCATCGACGGGACGCCCACCGAGGCCGTCAGCGTCGTTGCCAAGGCGACCGTCGCTTTTGCCGCCGCCAATGGCTGATCCCGGATCGGCTTATAGGCAATCTCTTTGACCCGTATTGATGCAGAGGCGGGAAATCCCGCCTCTGCCTCTGACCTCGGCCCCCTCCCCCGGAAGGGGCGGAGATGAGAGCTTTATCCTCGAAAAAGGAGATTCTATCATGAAAAAACTGCTGATCTCGCTTTTGATCCCGCTCTTTGTGCTGTCCGTCGCCGTCCCCGCGTTTGCCGCGGAATTGCCGAAGGAATCCAAGGACTTCTCCGTGGAGTATACGAATCGCTGCAACGGAATCTCCGTTCCCGTTTCCGACGGAAAAGCCTCCGGCGTCCTCCCCGACGGCGCCCCATTTTCCGCCGAAAAACTGCCCGACAACGCCGCAACGCTCCGTGTCTATCCCGTCCAACCCGACGAAAAAGAGGTCAAAAAATGGGTTGAGGACTGCCTTGCGGAGGAATTCGATGGGCCCGTCGTCTACGACGTCGTCTGCCTCGACGCCGACGGAAACGAAATCTCCAACAAAGGGGCGAAGGTCACCGTAAACGCTCCCGAAGCCAACGACGCCATCACCGTTTGCGCCATCGACGCGGCCGGAAAAGCAATCGCCCTCACCGCCGTCGAAAGGGACGGAAAAATCACCTTCGTCACCACCGGCGCCCGTCTGTACGCCCTCTGCGTGGCCTCTGGGAACCCCTCCACCGCCGACCGCTCCGTGGCCCTTTTCGCCGTTGCGGCCTTGCTTTCCGCGGCTCTGTCCCTCCCATTCGTTAAGGGCAGAAAGGCGTAACGATCCCAAAGCGCTCCCGCAAATACCGGATAACTGTAAATAGAAGGCGATGAAATCGTTGATTTCATCGCCTTTTTGTATGCAGAAAGCCACACGTCGGTCGCGCGGTTCAATAGAGGCTATTGCCGATGAGTAGAAATTCAAAGCGAAAAGAGTTTTGAGAGGAAACGGTTGCGCAGAACGCATAAATTGAACGTGGCACCTCCGTTGAGGCTCCCCTTAGTAAGGGGAGCTGTCACCGCAGGTGACTGAGGGGATTGACACGGAAAATGTTACCTTCCACAATTCCATAGGGAAAGAATCTCACTCCCGGTCAATCCCTTCCGTCACGGCGGCCGAACACGCCGCGCCACCTCCCCTTACTAAGGGGAGGCTCACGATAGCGCATCGTTCGTTTTGTGATGCGAATACCGTGCTTGAACCCG
>JAZPXN010000028.1:0-3397 GCA_045543655.1 Eubacteriales bacterium | reverse complement strand
CTGCGATAAAATATCTATGAAGGAAGACAGAGAGGCTCGGCGATTCTTGATTTTGCTCTGCTTCAAAGAGAGCTTTCTTACCCCCACCACCAACGCCTGCGGCGTCGGTCCCCCTTCCCCTTCCAAAGGGGAAGGTGCAATGAAGCGCATTGCTTTTTTAGGGCGCAATATCCGAGAGTTACTCTGCGATAGAAAGGTTATAAAGAGGGGTTGCGCAACCTTTGTGCCTCCCCTTAGCAAGGGGAGGTGTCACCGTAGGTGACGGAAGGGATTGACCGGGAGTGAGATTCTTTCCGTTCTATGAAATCGAAAGGATCTCCTCGAAGAGCGATGCGCCCCCGGATTTACCTCCCCTGTGTAAGGGGAGGGGGACCACGAAGTGGTGGAAGGGTTGTTTCCCCGGAAATGTTACTATCTGAAAGTATCCAGTTATGGAAGTGTTATATTAAGGAACGAGGAGGAACCGTCCTGCCTCCTCTCCGTTCCATGGTTTTTTCTGCAAAAAAAATCACCTGCAACGGAGTTGCAAGTGATCTGATCTATATTCCGCGCTGCCTGCCGCCTTGAGGGGAGGCGGCAGACCGGCGGAGGGGTCGGCGGAGAGGGGGCCGCCGTGTGTTTTATGATGATCCACCAACCTTGTCGCAGAGCAACGGGAAATCATAAAACATCATTATAAGGAGAGGTGCAGGCGTAATGCCGCACGGGAGTGAGCCGAAATGCCTCGCAGAGCGAGGGCTATAAAATCCCCGGGGAAAGCCCGTCAATCTGCCGACGAGGTCGGAACGAAGCTTGCCCGGAGGAAGGAACGAAAAAATATCATTCCCAATTTATGGCATTATTATAGCACAGGAAAATGTAAAAGTCAAGCGTTTTTTTATAAGTTTTTAAAGTTCGGCGCCGTTGTGAATTATAGCCAATCCGGTGTTATAATATTTGTATATATTGCACAAAATACAACGCTTTCGGCAAATTTCAAATCCACCCTCCCGGAGTTTCTTCTGTTTAATTATTCATTTATTCATTTTATGATAATTAAGATGCACAAACTCCGAGGGCGATGCGTAACTCTCCTGCCACCCCTTGGCGGTGGAAGGGATTGACCGGGAGTAAGATACTCTTTTTGCGCTGAAGGAAGACAGAGCGGCTCTTGATTTTGCTCTGCTTCAAAGAGAGCTTTCTTACCCCCACCACCAACGCCTACGGCGTCGGTCCCCCTTCCCCTACCATAGGGGAAGGTGCAATGAGTGCGCATCATCTTTTTATTGTCGCACGATTCGAGAGTCGCTCTGCGACAGGGTAGTAACAAAGAGGAGCGGCGCTATAAGCGTGCCTCCCCTTAGTAAGGGGAGGTGTCACCGCAGGTGACGGAAGGGATTGACCCCGCGTTGTCGCTATAAAAACCATCACGGGGGACAATACATCCCAAAAGAGCGGTGCGCCCCCAGATCTACCTCCCCTGTGTAAGGGGAGGGGGACCACGAAGTGGTGGAAGGGTTGTTCCGGCGCGAATGATCCTTTCAAGCTTTGCAAAATACAACGCACAAAGTCAAAGGGCGATGCGCCCGCCCTGCCTCCCCTTAGTAAGGGGAGGTGTCACCGTAGGTGACGGAAGGGATTGACCGGGAGTGAGATTCTTTCCGTTCTATGAAATCGAAAGGATCTCCTTGAAGAGCGATGCGCCCCCAGATCTACCTCCCCCGTGTAGGGGGAGGGGGACCACGAAGTGGTGGAAGGGTTGTTCCGGCGAAGGTGTTACTTTTTCCAAGCCGTTGCCGGTGATGTTTGCCTTCGGCAAGTGAAGTTGCGGGGCAGTGAAGTTTTTCTTCGAAAAGTGATGTTCGCCTTTCGGCGAGAGCATTCCCCCTGCTTAGACCCGGACGAATGTAATTCGTCCGCCGCCGCTTTTCTTTCGGTTCCTTTCTTTTCTCGTGAAAAGAAAGGAACACCGTCCCCCGTCCTCCCCCCTCCGAACCCCGGTTCCCGTCTTCGTTTTTTCGCATATTTCCGAAATTTTGGCGTAAAATACAAGAATCAACGATGAAAGGAAGCGGAAAAAATGGGGATATTGGCGGGGCTTGGAGTGATCGCGGGGCTGACGGCGGCAGGGGGCGCCTATTACGGCGCGTCGAAATGGATGATGCAGGTGATTTTGGGGCGAAAACCGCCCCGACATATGAAGATCGGAACCCGGTTGTTCTCCGGATCCAACGTATTGGCCGAATACGCCGAGGAGATTTCCGCGGCGGCCCGGACTCTGGAGGCGCACCCGGGGTTGGAATCGGTGTCGGTGACGGCCTGCGACGGAGTTCGGCTGGCGGGGCATTGGTATCGACATCCTAACCCAAAACGGGTGATCATCGCCATGCACGGCTGGCGCTCCGGGTGGTCAAGGGATTTTGGATTCGTTGCCGAAGATTGGTTCCGCAGCGGCTGCAGCGTATTATTCGCGGAGCAGCGGGGGCAGAACAACAGCGGCGGCGACTATATGGGCTTTGGGATGCTGGAGCGCCACGATTGCCTGGCCTGGATCCGTTGGGTGGAGGGGCGCGTCGGGGGGCGGCTTCCGATTTATCTTTCGGGAATCTCCATGGGGGCGACGACGGTTCTTATGGCGGCAGGGCTGGATCTGCCTGCGTCGGTGAAGGGGATCGTGGCCGATTGCGGATTTACCTCGCCCCACGCCATCTGGAAGCACGTGACCGAAAAAAATCTGCACCTGCCCTATCTGATACAGGGGGAGGTTGCCAATCGTCTGTGCCGACGTCAGATTTCTATCGGCTCCAAGGATTGCACCGCCCCCGACGCCTTAAAAAAGGCGACCGTTCCGGTTCTTTTTATCCACGGAACGGCGGATAAATTCGTGCCCGTGGAGATGACCTACGAAAATTATCTGGCCTGCGCCTCGGAAAAATATCTCTTGATCGTCCCCGGCGCTCAGCACGGAATGGCCTACCACGTGGATCGCCCCGCCTACCGCAAGGCCGTGGCCGACTTCTGGGCCAAATGCGACGCCCGGGGATGAGGAGGAACGGAGGGAGACGGGGGAGACGGTGTTCCTTTCTTTTCACGAGAAAAGAAAGGAACCGAAAGAAAAGCGGCGGCGGACGAATTGCATTCGTCCGGAGTTTCGCAGGGGGAATGCTCTCGCCAAAGGCGAACATCACTTTTCGTAGAAAAACTTCACTGCCCGCAACTTCACTTGCCGAAGGCAAACATCACCGATTTCGGCGGGGAGGGAAGTAACATTTGCGCTCACGGAACCCCATCCGTCTCGCTTCGCGAGCCACCTTCCCCGTCGCATGGCGCTCCGGAGAAGGCAGAATTTTAGCGCGTCGCTCTTTGATATAGCGCATTGCAAGTTGAAAAATTGAGAAAGTATCCTTTTCGCAGGAAC
>JAZPXN010000027.1:0-128864 GCA_045543655.1 Eubacteriales bacterium | reverse complement strand
GCTGCCAAGAACGCCGTCGGCTATAACATTTACCTCGGCGGTGAAAAGGTCAACGACGCTCCCATCACCGAAACCACCTACACCCTCACCGGCCTGGAAGCCAGCACCCTGTACGAGCTGACCATTTCCTCCGTTACCGCTGCCGGCGCTGAATCCGCGCAGTCCGACGTCCAGACCTTCAAGACCAAGAAGGTGAAGGACGCTCCCGCTTCCGATAAGACCTCCGACGACGCTTCCACCAACGCAGGTACCGACGTTCCCTCCACCGACGCTCCCGCGAAGGATCCCGCTCCCAAGGCCGGATTCCCCATCTGGATCGTTATCGTGGCCGGCGTTGCCGTCGTTGCGATCGTTGTGGTCCTCGTGATCGTTCTCGGCAAAAAGAAGAAGCCCGCTGAAGCCGCTCCCGCCGCGGAAGCTGAAGCCGCTCCTGCCGAAGAAAACAAAGACGCTGAATAATTGAAAATTCCCCGGATTTTTCGGACTCCCCGCTCAAAAAGCGGGGGGTCTTTCTTGTTTTTGTTGAAAATACACAAAAGTCAACCGTTATTTTTGTTTCATGTGCACATGAGTTATTAAAAAGTCCAAAAAACGCGGTAAAATCAATGAAAATCTCATTTTTAAGTAAATATCGTTACAAAAAACGCTATTGACTTCTACAACAAAATAGTTTATAATTAGTTTAACAAAACTTCCCCAAGAAAAGGAGAATATCTATGAAAAAGACGCTTTCCCTGATCATGACTCTGGCCATGATCCTTTCCTGCGTTGTTGGATTCGCTATGAATTCCTCCGCAGCGGAACTGGAATGGGTTGAAGAAACCTATACCTATCAGGATGCTCTCGAAGAGGTCGGCACCCACGGCAATGGCTCCATCGAAATTGAAGCGATTACCGGTGCTTTCAACTCCTCCGACGGCTTCTTCTTCTGCGACGGTCTTTGGACCTACGAATACTGGGATCCCGCAGATGAGACCTTTAAACCCATGACTGCTTACTACAAAGATAATCAGGAAGGCTGGATACACGGCTCCTGGGACAACATCTACACCACCTTCGCAGAATCTGCCTGGGCTGAGTCCGCCTATTCCTACTGCTCCATCATGAACAACGGTAAGTATCTCCATCCCGGGAAAACTGCCGGTGCCGTTCTTACCTACGTTGTTCCCGTTGAGGGCACCATCTCCTACGATGCCAGCATCTACTCTTACGGCACCGGCAACACCCAAGAGAACAAGCCCGAGACCTGGGGCAACTACGTTACTCTGTGGGTCAACGACACTAAGGTGTATCCCGCCGCTTCCGATGATCCGGAAATCAGCCGTATCGCCTATGACAACACCTCTGCCGCCGAACCCCTGAAGGTTTCTCATCCCTCCTTCAAGGTCAAGGAAGGGGACAAGATCCGTCTTTGCGTTATCGCTAACGGCGGTGAAAACGGAAGTAAGGGTACTTGCCTTGTTCAGATGCCCACCATTACCTATCACGATGCTGCCGTTCCCGTCGGCAACCCCAAGGGTCTTCCTCCCACCAACATCATGACCGAACGCTCCGATGACGACACCTCCACCGATACCATCGTCACCTGGGATGCCGCCAAGAACGCCGCTGGTTATAACATTTACGTCGGCGGTAAAAAGGTCAACGACGCTCCCGTCACCGAAACCACCTATACCATCACCGGTCTGGAAGGCGGCACGCTGTATGAGCTGACCGTTTCTTCCGTCAGCGCTTCCGGTGTCGAGTCCGAACAGTCTGAACCTCAGACCTTCAAGACCAAGACGCCGAAGGGTGGCGTTGCCTCCGACAAGACCAGCGATAAGGTTACCTCCGATGCAGGTACCAACGTTCCCTCCACCAACGCTCCCGTTGATAAGGATCCCGCTCCCAAGGCCGGGTTCCCCATCTGGATCCTCTTCGTGGTCGCTGCCGTTGTTGTAGTTGCCGTCGGTGTTGTCCTCGTGGTCGTTCTCAGCAAAAAGAAGACGCCCGCTGACGCTGCTCCTGCCGCGGAAGCCGAGGCCGCTCCTGCCGAAGAAAACAAAGACGCTGAATAATTCCATCCGGAATTGATTTCGAGCTCCCCGCCGTAAAAGCGGGGAGTTCATTTTTATTTTCCCTTTCCGCCCTTGACAATTCCGGGTTTTTATTGTATACTATACTATATATATCATCAAAGGAAAGGAGCGGCTATGGCGAATTTATATCTCGTAGGATTGCCCGGTGCGGGGAAGACCACCGTTGGTCGGATCGTTGCCCGCCGGTTGAAATTGCGCTTCGTGGATCTGGATCGCCTTATCACCCAGCGGGAGCACGCTTCGATCCACGAATTATATCAGATCGGCGAAGAGCATTACCGGGATCGGGAAACCGACGCCTTGAAATGGGTCAATGAAAATCTGGATCGCTGTGTTGTCGCCACCGGCGGAGGTATCGTAGAACGGCCGGAAAACGTCGACCTTCTCCGGAAGGAAAAGGTTCTGTACGTGGTTCGCCATCCCCGGTCGATCCTCACCACCCTCAATACCGATAAGCGCCCCGTCTTTCACGACGATCCCAATCGCATTTACCCCATTGCCCGCCGCCGTATCCCCATCTACGAATCCATTGCCGACGCCCGGGTCACCAACAATCGGTCCCTTCATTCCTGCATCGGCCGCGTGCTGAATCAACTGGAAAACGAGGGGTTTCCCGGCCCCGACCGGAGCGCCCAAAATACAACCGAAAAGAGAGAAGAAAAAATGAACCATCCTCTGGCTGAAAAAAATCTGTATCTTCTGGATATGGACGGGACCATTTATCTGGAAAACGACCTCATCGACGGCGCCGCCGATTTTATCAATTGGCTCCGGGATACGGGGAGAGATTACGTCTTTCTGACCAATAACTCCTCCAAATCCGCTGACGCTTATCTGGAAAAGCTGGCCCGTCTCAAGATTCCCGCCGACCGTTCCAATATGTTTACCTCCGGTCAGGCCGCCTGTATTTTCCTCAACGACCTGAAGCCCGGCGCCAAGCTGTACGTGGTGGGCACCGAATCCCTGAAGGCTGAACTGCGCGCCAACGGCTTTACCGTGGCCGAAGGCCTGGAGGACGGGATCGATTTCCTGCTGGTGGGCTACGATACGGAGCTGACCTACCAGAAGCTGGTGGTTGCCTGCGAGCTTCTCACCCGGGACGTCCCCTTCTACGCCACCAATCCCGACTGGGTCTGCCCGGCCCAGAAGGGCAAATATCTGCCCGACTGCCATACGATGTGCGATATGCTGGAACGGGCTACCGGAAAGGCTCCCTTCTATATCGGCAAGCCCCGGAAGGAAATGGCGCTCGCCGCCATTAAGTTCAAGGGGGGAGACCCCGAAAAGACCGCTCTCGTGGGCGATCGGCTCTATACCGATATCAAATGCGGGCTGAACGCCGGCATCACCTCGGTTTTCGTGCTCTCCGGCGAGGGCACCGTGGAGGATATTGAGAAGTTTGACGTTCACCCCGACGTGATCCTCGACAGCGTCAAGGATATTATCGGTTGCGACAAGAAATAATCCTCGACAACGATAATTCCGCACCTTGCGGTGCGGAATTATTTTGATATTTTGCTTTTTTTTAATCGTCGTCTTCTGAACCGGTCATCCGGATCCGTCCCCCGGTCTCCTTTGCCGGCGTCTTCTTTTTTCTGGGATGGTTGAGCCGGTAGGCCAGATAAATATATCCGACCACCAGAAGCAGAAGCCCGCCCAGGATGATCCAAAGAACCGGGTTGGAGAAAAACGCCATCAGTCTTGCGGAATACAGCTCGAAATGATCCAACTCGACTGCAGTCTGGGTCTTCAGCTCTACCGTGCCGTATTCCTTCCCTCCGCAGGATACGGTCACCGTCCCCAAAACCACGCCTTTTTCCACCGGGGCATCGACCTCTGCGGGGATGTCAAAGGTCAGCGTCGGCTTCTCTTCTCCGTAGATTTTCGGGATCAGAGCCGTGACGGAATCCGATGCCGTCAGCACCGAGAAATCCACGTCCTTCCCGTTTTTGACCTTTACCTCCGCTAATGCGTCTCCCTTGGAGAGCAGGGTGCGGGAAACGTAGCGGTCTTTGGAATATTCCAGAAGCACCCCGGCGTCCTTGTATACGGCTTCCAGTCCACCGTCTGTGACGGTCATGGAAATAATGCTCCGGCTGGAATCCTTCCGGCAGGTAGCGATGGAGGAATTGCTTGCACTCTGGGAATAGATGAAAAGTCCCTTCGCCGCCGCGTTATAATTGCTTCCCGTGGGCTCGATGAGCATATTCCGGGTATAAAGATTTTTTTGCTTTCCGTTGACGGTGATCTTTGCCGTCCGCAGGGTCGCCGCTTCTGCAATTACCTCTTGCTGCAGGGCCGCGCTGATGATTTTCGCACAGTCGGTCAGGGTGGAATACTGCTTGGTATTCGAAACGAAATTCCCCGTCACGTTGGTGAATAACGTATTCTCTGCGCCCAATTCCGCCGCCTTGTCGTTCATCATTTTGACGAAGGATTTCAGATCCCCCGCCAGATTCGTGGCCGCCGCCACCGCCGCCTCCTGGGAATTGACCACTGCAATGCAAAGCAGCAGATCCCGGTAGGTCAGCTCGTCCCCGGCCTTCAGCTGAGCCGTGGAGATCTGAGGCGTGTTGACCAGCATTCCTTTGGTTACCTTTGCCGTTTCGTCCAGCTTTCCGCTTTCCGCAATGAGAAGGCAGGTCATCACCCGGGGCAGAAAGCCGCAATATACCTTTTCGTTTTCGTTTTTGCCGTACAGGATCTCTCCTCCGTCGTCGGCGTTGAAGATCACGGCGTATTTTCCGCTGATCTCCGGCTCTTTTTCCGGTTCCGGCGCTTCCGTCTTTTCTTCCGCAAGGGAGAAGAGCGGCACTGCTCCGAGGATCAGGGCGAATAACAGCGCCCCCAGGCGCAGCTTCAAGGATTTTTTCATAGTATCGCTCCGTTTGTTGAGTGTATATCTCTATTATAACATATCCGGCCGGGAATGAAAAGACCGAATTTTGAAAAAACTGTAACATTTTGAAGATCAGGAGGCTTTTTTATGGATTACGACGCAATTGCCCGGGATTACGACCGATTCAATTCCGGCTTCGATTACGGCGATTACCTCGACCGCATTCTGTCCCGTCTGTCGCTTCCGGAGAATCCGTTGGCGCTGGATTGCGGTTGCGGTACGGGGGCGCTGATGCTGGAGCTGTCCCGCAGGGGCTTTGATTGCAGCGGCGTGGACGCCTCCGAGGAAATGCTGGACACCGCCTTTGAAAAATTGTCCGACGCCGGTTATTCCCCCCACCTGATGTGCCAGTCTCTGCCGGAGATCGATCTGTACGGTGCCTACCACGCCGTCTTTTCCTCCATGGATACGGTAAACCACCTGTTGGATAAGCGGGAAGTCAAGCGGTTTTTTCGCCGTCTTTACAATTTTACCGAGCCGGGCGGCTATTTTATTTTTGACCTGAAAGAAAAAGAATTATTTGCCGATACCGTCCCTCAGATCGATGAAGCAGACGGATCCGTCCTGATCCTGCAGCGCTCCTTCGACGGCGTCTACGCCTGTCAGAAGCTGACCCTGTTCCGCCGGGAAGGGGACTCCTTCCTCCGGGCCGACGAGGAGATCTGGGAACGCTGGTACGATGCAAAAGAACTGCGGGAATATCTGAAGACCGTCGGATTCCTTCCCGTAAAGACTCTGCCCTATCACGGGCGCAAAATCGTAATCGTAAGGAGACCGTTATGACTGAACAAGTAGCCAAATATATGGCCCGCAACGCCCGTATTTTCTGCGTTTCGCTGGCCGATGCCGTCAACCGTTCCGCCGAGTTGAATCATTTGACCGGGGAGGATCGCTCCCTTTTGGGAAAATTGGAGGTCTTTGCCTGCTGTATCGCCGCCTTGCAGAAGGATGAAAAGGCTTCCGTTACCGCCCGTCTGTCTCTTCCCGGGACCGGAACCTTTTCCGCTACCGCCGATAAGGACGGCATCGTCCGTGGGCGGAAGGAAGCGTTCTGCGACGGTGTGGAGGATACGCTGGAGGTGACTCTTCAGCTTCACCTGCGGGGAAATTACACCGGCATGGTCACCGGGAAGGGGCTGGAAGGGCTGGTGTCCGCCTATTTCGCCCAATCCCTTCAGATTGCCGCTTGCTGTAAGGTTTTTGAGGCCTCCGACGGCTTTTATTGCGTCGTGGCCGAGCAGTTGCCCGGCGAAGCCTGCGACCTTGCCGCGCTGTGCGGGATGGCGGCGGCAGATCTTGCGGCGGGGAAAGTCCCCGGGGAGTTTGAATTCCTGGAAGCCACCCCCCTCCGGTTCGGATGCACCTGCTCCCGGGCGGCCTTGATGCGTTTCGTCACCGCCCTTTCTCCTGCCGAGCAGGCGGATCTTGCGGAGAACGGCAAGATCGTTACGCATTGTAACGCCTGCGGCAAAAAATATACCTTCGAGATCTGATCCTGCTTTACAGCCTGCACACCCAACAAATTGAGGAAAATAACAAATAAAACGATATTGCAAAGCGTTCCGCGTTGTGATATAATTGTATTGTCCTTTCAACGGAACTTTTGTACTCATTTGATTCTATCGCCTTGAAAATTCGGGGAAAACGTGCTATAACGGAACAGAAATCCGTGTAATTATGAAAAACGATCATAATTCTTTTGGGTTTCTTCATTCTACGTGAAAAGGAGCGGTGAAACGATGCTTGCGATCATCAACGCGGTGCTGGTCATGCGGGATCATTATATCCCCGACGGAATACTGTTGGTTGAAGACGGGCGGATCGTGGATTTTGGTGAAATGCGGAGTCTTTCCGTTCCTTCCGGTTGCGACGTGATCGACGCCGGAGGGGCGTACGTCGGCCCCGGCTTCGTGGATATCCACACCCATTCCGACGGAAAGGTGTTCTTCGACGAGGATCCGACGGCGGCCTGCCTGCATCACCTGAGGCACGGGACGACCAGCCTTCTCCCCGCCCTGTATTTTAATATGGACGTCGAGGGGTATCTTCGGAGTATCCGTATTCTTCGGGATGCGATGAAGCGTCCCGAGTGCTCTAATATTGCCGGTCTGTATATGGAAGGCCCTTATCTGAATCCGAAATTTGGCTGCGAGCGGGAATCCAATCCCTGGAAGGATCCCGTGAATCGGGAAAAGCACGGCCCGATCGTGGAGGCCGCCTGGGATTTGGCAAGGGTCTGGGCTTTGGCTCCGGAGCGGGAGGGGATTCTTGATTTCGTTCTGGACGTCAAGGCAAAAAATCCTTCTGCCGTCTTTACGGTGGCGCACAGCGAGGCTTCTCCTCAGCAGATCGAACGTTTGATCCCTTACGGGCTGAAGATCGGGACGCACCATACCAACGCCACGGGAGACCGGGTCAAATATCCGGAGTGCCGGGGTGTCTGCGTGGATGAAACGGTAAATTACAATCGGGAAATCTACGCGGAGCTGATTTGCGACAGCCGCGGTATCCACGTGGATCCGTATATGCTGCGCCTGGTTCGTCGGATCAAGGGTGACGACCGTATCATACTGATTTCCGACGCCTACGCCTGCGACGGCCCCGTTCCCCCGGGATACGAGGGCGTGGACGATATCAATTTCGATCACACCGGAGAGATTGCCGGCTCCAAGCTGACCCTGGATATTGCCTGCCGCAATATGATCAAGCATACCGGGGCGTCGGTTGTCAATGCGTTCCAATTCGCTTCCTATAATCCCGCCGTTGCCGTAGGTCTCTTTGACCGGGGCGAAATTGCGGTGGGGAAACGGGCGGACCTGGTCTTCGTGGACCACAATATGAAGGTTCTGCGCGTGCTTGCGGAAGGCGTGGATCGGACCGTAGCGAGTCAAAAATAACATTAAATAGATTTAAAGGAGAAGAGTTATGAGCCAAATCATTTTCGATCCCCCTGCAAAGTTTCATTTTGATCCTGCCGATTTCGTACCGTTCAAGGATAAAGAGGTCTGTGAGCGCGTCCGCAAAATGAGCGGCAAGGAGCTTGAAATCCGGGAACCCTGGTGGCATCCTGAATTTGACGTCAAGGTAATGATGAACCCCCACCCCGTTTTGATTGCTACCCTGTTTTCCCGCCTGAAGGCCGCCTCCGAGGCAGGGAAGACCTTCACCATGATTCTGGGCAACCCCGAACCCGATACCTATATCCCTCTTGCTCAGCTGATCAATTATTTCCAGGTAGACTGCTCCAGGGTTCATATTTTCGCAGAAGACGAATGGGCGGATCAGGACGGTAATATCGCCCCTGAGACCTACGAGGCCGGCTTCGTTCATTCCATGATCAAGTATCTGGTCATGCAGATCGATCCGAAACTCCGTATGCCCATGAAGAACGTCCATTACCCCACCAATAAGAATATTAACGATTATTCCAAGATCATCAACGATATTTCCGGCGGCGGTGCGGATATTATCTCCACCTCTCCCGGTTGGACCGGTCACGTTGCTTTCGTGGATCCCATTCCCGAATTCATCGGCAGCGGAGATATTGAAGAATGGCTGAATCAGCCTGCAAAGCTGGTTACGCTCCATCCCATGACCATTCTTCAGAATTCTCTGAACGGAACCTTCGGCCAGTCCGGCGATATTGCAAACGTTCCTCCCAAGGCCGCAACCATCGGGCCCCTCGACGTTATGAGAGCCAAGGAACGCATTGAGGTCCACGCTCTTGCCACCAACGGTACCTTCTCTTCCTGGCAGAGAATGACCTCCCGCCTCGTTACCCACGGTCCCGTCACGCCCTACGTTCCCAGCTCTATGCTGCAGACCAAGAAGACCCAGGTCTATATTTCCGAAGAACTGGCCGCTCCCTTTGAATGCTGGGAAAAGGTTGGGTATTGATCGGTTTTATCCGTAAATCCGTCTCCGGAGGGTGCCTCTCTTTTACGAGGCCCCCTTCGGTTCTTGATGCGAATATCTTATAATGAAGGAGAAAAACAATGGAATTTTTAGTCGACACCGGCAATTTGGATGCAATCCGGCATTGTAACGAGTTCTATCCCGTGGCCGGGGTTACCACCAATCCTACTCTCGTAGCAAAGGAAAAATCCGATTTCTGGGCCCTGGTCAAAGAGATCCGTAATATTATCGGCCCCGATAAAATGCTCCACGTTCAGACCGTGCAGACCACGGCGGAAAAGATCGTGGAGGAGGCAAAACTGATCAAGGAGACCGTCGGCGGTGAATTTTACGTGAAGATTCCCATCGGAGAAGAAGGCTTAAAGGCTACGATGATGCTCCGTGAATTGGGCATCGGCGTTACCATGACCGCGATCTTCACCCCCGCGCAGGCTCTGATGGCCGCGAAAGCCGGCGCATCCTTCGTTGCCCCCTACGTCAACCGTTTGGATAATATCCTCGGCGACGGCGTCCGGGTGGTGGAGGATATCGTCGAGACCTTCGCCGTTCACGGTTTGGATTGTCAGGTTCTTGCGGCAAGCTTCAAGAATTGCCAGCAGATCCACGCCTGCGCTCTTGCCGGTTGTCATACCGCTACCATTTCCGCCGACCTGTTCAAGAGCCTGATCACCCACCCCATGACCGACGCCGCAGTTACCGGCTTCGATAAGGACTGGAAGGATATGTACGGCGATCAGACCATTCTGGACTTTTAAGAAAGCAGGACGTCGGGATGTTAAAGGATTTTAATATTAAGCCCCCCTTCTTCGAGGTAGGCCCGAAGGCTTATCTGTACGGCGAAGAGATGCTGAAGCTGGCAAAGGTCATCGATAAGGTCGCCATGAAATACGACGTGGACGTAATCGTAACCCCCCAGTATACCGATATCAGTCTTCTGGCTCAGAATACCGAACGGATCCTGGTCTTTGCGCAGCATATGGACTATTTGCCCGTGGGGCGCGGTCTCGGTTCGGTTCTTCCCGAAGCGGTGAAGGCGGCCGGAGCCGTAGGGGTCATGCTGAACCACGCGGAAAAGAAGCTTACCCTGGACGCCGTGGAGAAGACCATCCGCCGTGCCGACGAGGTGGGACTTGCCACCATCGTTTGTGCCGATATGGTGGAAGAGTTGGTTTCCATTGCAAAGCTGTCCCCCAATCTGTTGGTTGCGGAACCCACCGAGCTGATTGGAACGGGGAAGATCAGTGATTCCAATTACGTGATCCAGACCATTGAGCAGGTCCGGGCTATCAATCCCGACATCATGGTTCTTCAGGGTGCCGGCATTTCCAACGGCCGGGACGTATACGACACGATTAAACTCGGTGCCCAGGCAACGGGGAGCACCAGCGGAATTATTAAGGCCGCCGATCCCTACGCCATGGTAGAAGAGATGCTCTATTCGCTTCGCAAGGCCTGGGATGAGCTTCATAACTAAACGATAGGAGAAAAAAAATATGGAATTCAAGGTTTTTCAGAAAGAATTGGAATTGCAGTCGAGAGGTTGGATCCCCACCTTTCACGACGTATCCAAAGAAGTAATGGAAATCGTTCAGGCCTCCGGGGTTAAGAACGGTACCGTCACCATTGCCTCCCATCATACCACCTGCTCCGTTATGATTCAGGAGTGTTCTCACGATATCGACTCCTTCGATCTGGAATATCTCCAGCACGATCTTCTGGATATTATGAGAAAGATGATCCCCGACTTTGCGGAAGAGCATCAATACCGTCATCCCGGTCCCATTCATTCTCAGTTCGGAAGATACGTTAACGAGCCCGGCGACTACACCAGCATGAACACCGACGGTCATCTGCGCAGCGTTTTCTTCGGCAGAAGCGAAACCATGACCATTAAGGACGGCGTTCTGGACGGCGGTGAATTCGCGCACGTTTATTTCATCGACTGGGACCACGTCCGTGCCCGTCACAGACAGTTGAACGTTACCGTTATGGGTACCACCGAGGACGTGGAAGACCGTAAGTGGAACAACGGTGAGACCATCAACACTCTCCGGAAATACACCGACGAAGAAAAGGCCTTCGACGTTCATTACAATCTCCAGCAGAAACGCTGAACAAGGATTTTGGGCTGTTGCGTGATACAACAGCCCAAAACGGTTTTTTTAGAAAAACGCTTTGATTTCGGCAGGTGACGCGTATGAAATATTTATTGGGCGTCGACGTCGGTACCACGTCTTTGAAGGCGGCGGTCTTTGATGAAAACGCCAACCGGATTATGACCCTGACCAAGGACTATACTCTCAACGTTTCCGGGGATTTCGTAGAATTTCCGGCCGACGGCTATTGGCAGATGCTTCAAGAGGTTCTGGAGGAGGTGTCCCCCCGGTTCGATCTCTATGCGATGAGCATTGATACTCAGTGTGAAACACTGATTCTCGCCGACGAAGAGGGAAATCCTCTTGCCGACGCCGTGGTGTGGCTGGATAACCGGGCGGCAAAGCAGGCGGACGAGCTTCGCTCCGTTTTCGGAGAGAAAAAGGTCTACGAGGTGACGGGGCAGCCGGAGATCACCGCAACGTGGCCTGCCTGTAAGTTGCTTTGGTTCCGTCGGGAGCGTCCGGAGATCTTCCGGAAGATGAAAAAGGTATTTTTGCTGGAAGATTATTTGCTTTGGAAACTGACCGGGAGGTTTATCACCGAGCAGACGCTGCAGTCTTCGTCCGTGTATTTCGATATTCATCGGCGGATTTGGTGGCAGGAAATGCTGGATTTCCTCGGACTAACCGAATCCTGCCTGCCCTCGGTGCTGAAAAGCGGCGAGGTCGTGGGGGAATACCGGGGAATTAAGGTGGTAACCGGGGCGATGGACCAGGTGGCCGGGGCGATCGGTGCCGGCGTCGTGGAAAAGGGGATCGTCAGCGAAATGACGGGAACCACCATGGCGGCCTTCGTGCCAACCGATACCGTCCCCGCCTACCGTGCGGACAGTAAGATCCCCTGTCATTTGAATTACGACGGTTCCTACGCCCTGCTTTTGTGGTCGTCCACCGCCGGCATTGCGCTGAAATGGTTCCGCAATCAGTTCTGCGAATCCTTCGATTTCAAGGAATTGGATGCCTTAGCGGAGCAGGTTCCTCCCGGTTCCGCAGGCTTGACCTTTTTGCCCTACCTCTGCGGGTCCACCATGCCCAAATACGATCCCGAGGCCAGGGGCGTGTTTTACGGCCTCACGCTGGAGCATACCAGAGGGCACGCCGTCCGGAGTATTCTGGAGTCGGTGGCCTGCATGCTGAAGCGGAATTTGGATTATATCAACGTTGATTATTCCGAGGTCCGCACGATGGGCGGCGGCGCGCAAAGCCCTTTATGGTGCCGAATCAAGGCCGATATGACGGGAAAGACCTTCGTTACGCTGAAGAGCGATGAAACTGCCTGCCTTGGCTCTGCGATTCTTGCCGGCGTTGCCACGGGCGTGTTCGAAAGCGTTCCGGCGGCCTGCGCAATGGCCGTGAAGCCCAACCGGGTATACCGTCCGGGTGGGGACGATTATTCTGAATGCTACGCCCGGTATCTTAACGTTGACGATAAAATTTTCGGATAAAACAGGAGAAACGATATGATCAGCGAAAAAGCGTTGCAAGCCGCAAAAGACGCCTACGATATCGAGGCCGACTGTCTGCGGGAAATGAAGGAATATTTTGACGAGGAAGCCTTCCGCCGTGCCGTAGAGCTTTTGAGCGAGGCTCCCCGGATCGGCGCTGCGGGATGCGGACATTCCGGCATTATCTGCCAGCATTTTGCCCATTTGATGTGCTGCATTGAGCGGCCCGCCCGGTTTATCTCTCCGGCGGAGGCGGTCCACGGTGCGACCGGTTTTCTGCAGAAGGGAGACGTCATGGTCTTTGCCTCCAGAGGAGGCGGAACGAAAGAACTGTTTCCGATCCTGGATATCTGCAAAGCGAAGGGGATTTCAGTCATTACCGTTACCGAAAATACCCAGTCCCCCCTTGCCCTCGGCGCGGACGTCGTTCTCAAGCAGCACGTGAACCGGGAGACCGATAAATACAATATGCAGGGTACGACCAGTACCACCGCTCTCTGCATGATTTTTCACGCCTTACAGACGGCGCTGATCGAACAGACCGATTATCAAAAAGAGCAGTTTGCTCTCATTCATCCCGGCGGAGCCGTCGGCGAAAGGCTGAACAAAAAATAACGGTATCACAAAAAAACGGAGGCGTCTTCCGAAGGAAGCGTCTCCGTTTTCTTTATTCGTATTGCTCCAGCGCTTTGATCATGTATTGCTTGAATTCTGCCACCGTTTTCGCCGGGGCTTCGATGCGGATCTCGTCTCCCAACGAGGCAACCCAGCCAAAAAACTGGGGAGAAACGTCGATATCCGCGTGGAACTTAAACCCGTCCGGCTCCGGCGTCATCATCACGTCTTTCCCGAACCGGTCAATGATCACGTCCGCCATTTTTTTCTTGCAACGGAAGGTCACGTGGGTGGTGTTTCCACCGAACATCCCGAATACGCCGGAGGAGTATTCCGCCACGTCCAGCTTTTCGAAGGCCTCCCGGCCCTCCCGTCCGGCGTTTTCTTCGCTGACGCTCCGCATCCGGTCTACGCGGTAATGGCGAATGGCCTGCTTTTCACTGTCAAAGGCAATGAGATAATAGTATTCGTGATCCCACAACAGCGACCAGGGGGACACCAGATATCGCTTCCCGTCGTGGCGGGGTTTCTGCTCTTTTGAGGGCGTCCAGCCCCAATACTGGAAGGAAATCTGCCGGTTATTCTGTAGCGCGTTCTGGATGGTGTCGATGGAATAGATCGTGGAATTGTGCATGGATTTGATGCGATCCTTGACCGTCACCTGCCGTTGCAGCTCCCTTGCCCGATGCTCGCTGGTCAGCCCCTTCAGCTTCCGGATCAGATCCTCGCTTTTTGCCGTGGAAATAAATTTGCAGGATTGTACCGCATCCACCAGCAGCTTCAACTCCGGCAGATCGAATTCCTGCTCCACCAATCGGTATCCCCGGGCCTTATCGTGCTCGATAGCCATCCCGAAATTGTTCTGCAGAAGATCAATATCGTCGTAGATGCTTTTTCGCTCTGCCGAAATATCGTATCGCCCCAGCTCCCGGATCAGCTCTTCGGTAGAAAGACCGTGATCGACGTCGGTCTTTTCCTTCAGGATGCGGATCAGGCAGGGCAGCTTCAGTTTCTGATTTCTGGATTTTGGCATGGGCGTTCTCCTTTTTTTGCAAACCTCCCCCGACCGTATTGATCGGGGGAGAGGTGTTTTATCCGATTACTTTCACGCCGAGGGTGACCTTTTCCCCGTTGATGCTCCAGGCTTTTGCGTGCTCGTTCTCGCCGGGCTCTGCGTATTCCACGGCATCGGCAAGAACCTCCGCCTTGATGGTTGCTTCGTTGTTTCGGAACAACTCCGCGATCTTATCGTTTCCGAAGGTATAAACGGCAATATGATCGGTCACTTCAAAGCCGGAATCCTTCCGCATGGTCTGGATTTTGCTGATGATCTCGCGAACGAATCCTTCCTCGATCAGCTCGGGGGTCAGGGTCGTGTCGAGAACCACCGTGATTCCGTTGTCGGTGCAGGATTCGTAGCCGGCGGTCTGCGCAGATTCAACGAGCAGATCTTCCTTCCCGAGGAGAATCTCGACGCCGTCCAGATTCAGCTTCAGGCAGCCGTTGGCTTCCAGCTCGTCCATGGCCTCCGCTCCGTTCAGCTCGGTCAGAGCGGTGCGGATGGCGTTAAGGTATTTGCCGTATTTCGGCCCCACCGTCTTCAGTTGGGGCTTGAAGGAATAGGACAGGAACTGCTTCACGCTTTCTGCGATGCGAACCTCCCGGACGTTCAGCTCGTCGGCAACGATGGCCTTGTATTCCTCGCCCAGCTCCCGGTCGGCCTTCACGTACATGGCGGCGATGGGCTGACGGTTCTTGATGTTGGCGGCGTTCCGGCAGTTACGGCCCAGGGTGACCACCTGCAGAACCTCGTCCATTTCCGCTTCCATATCGGGATGGATCCACGCCTCGTTGGCCACGGGGTAATCGCAGAGATGGATGCTTTCGGGAGCGCTCTTGTCGATACTTCTCACCAGATTCTGATAGATATCCTCGGTGACGAAGGGAACCAGGGGAGCGGCCAGCTTGCAGAAGGTGACCAGGACGGTATACAGGGTCATATACGCGTTGATCTTATCCTGCTCCATACCCTTTGCCCAGAACCGTTCCCGGCTCCGACGGACGTACCAGTTGCTCATATCGTCCACGAAGGACTGCATCACGCGGGAGACCTCGGTGATCTTATAATTGCTCATATACTCGTCGCAGGTCTTGATCAGCGTATTGAGCTTGGAGATCATCCATTTGTCCATAACGCTCAGTTTATCGTAATCCAGCGTATATTTCGTGGCGTCAAAGCCGTCGATGTTGGCGTACAGAACGAAAAAGGCGTAGGTATTCCAGAGCGTGCCCATGAATTTCCGCTGGCCTTCGGTCACCGCCCCGTGATGGAAGCGGTTGGGAAGCCAGGGCGCGGAGTTGGAATAGAAATACCAGCGGATGGCGTCGGCGCCGTGTTGATTCAAAGCGTCAAAGGGATCCACCGCGTTGCCCTTGGATTTGGACATCTTCTGACCGTCCGCATCCTGAACGTGACCGAGGACGATAACGTTCTTGTAAGGAGCCTTGTTGAACAGCAGGGTGGAGATGGCCAGCAGAGAATAGAACCATCCGCGGGTTTGATCGACCCCTTCGCTGATAAAGTCGGCAGGGAAGGTCTTTTCAAAAATATCTTGATTTTCAAAGGGATAGTGCCATTGAGCGAAGGGCATCGCCCCGGAGTCGAACCAGCAGTCGATGACCTCCGGCACCCGGTGCATTTCCTTTCCGCAATGAGGACATTTGAGGGTGACTGCGTCGATATAGGGCCGGTGCAGCTCCACGTCGTCGGGACAGTTGTCGGACATGGATTTCAGCTCTTCAATGGATCCAACGGCGTGCTGATGACCGCATTCGCACTGCCACACGTTCAAGGGCGTGCCCCAATAGCGGTTGCGGCTGATACCCCAGTCCTGAACGTTCTTCAGCCAGTCCCCGAAGCGGCCGGTGCCGATGTTTTCGGGCATCCAGTTGATGGTGGCGTTGTTCTTCAAAAGATCGTCCTTCACGTCGGTCATCTTAATGAACCAGGATTCTCTCGCATAGTAGATCAGCGGCGTATCGCAGCGCCAGCAGAAGGGGTATTCGTGTTCGAATTTGGGGGCGTCGAAGAGCTTGCCCTCTTTGTCCAGATCCGCAAGCACCAGAGGATCTGCATCCTTGACGAATTTGCCTGCGTAGGGGGTATCCTCGGTCATGTTGCCGGCGCCGTCTACGAACTGAACGAAGGGCAGATCGTATTTCCGGCCAACCTTGGCGTCGTCTTCACCGAAGGCGGGAGCAATATGAACGATGCCCGTACCGTCGGCCATGGTGACGTAACCGTCGCAGGTGATAAAGAAGCCTTTTTTATGCTGTTTTTCCGCAACGGCGGCAGCGCAGGCGAAGAGAGGCTCGTATTCTTTCCCCTCCAGATCCTTGCCGGCGTAGGTTTCAAGAACCTCGTAGGCGTCTTTTCCGTCCTCCGAAAGCTTTCCCAGTACCGTATCCAGCAGCGCCTGAGCCATATAATAGACGTATCCGTCGGCGGCCTTGACCTTGCAGTAGGTGTCGTCGGGGTTTACGCACAGGGCCACGTTGGAGGGCAACGTCCAGGGCGTGGTGGTCCAGGCCAGGAAATAAGCGTCCTCGCCCACGGCCTTGAAGCGAACCACGGCGGAGCGTTCCTTTACGGTCTTATATCCTTGGGCAACCTCGTGGCTGGACAGAGGCGTTCCGCAGCGGGGGCAGTAGGGAACGATCTTAAAGCCCTTGTACAAGAGCCCCTTTTCCCAGATCTGCTTCAGCGCCCACCACTCGGATTCAATGAAGTTATTGTCGTAGGTGACGTAGGGATCCTTCATATCCGCCCAATAACCGACGGTATCGGAGAAATCCTCCCACATTCCCTTATATCTCCAGACGCTCTCCTTGCATTCCTTGATGAAGGGCTCCAGACCGTATTCTTCGATCTGCTCCTTTCCGTCGAGGCCCTGCTTCTTTTCCACTTCCAGCTCCACGGGAAGACGGTGGGTATCCCAGCCGGCCTTGCGGACGGTGAAATTCCCCTTCATGGCCTTGTAGCGGGGGATGGTATCCTTGATCACGCGGGTCAGCACGTGACCGATGTGGGGCTTGCCGTTGGCGGTGGGCGGGCCGTCGTAGAAGGTGAAGTATTCTCCGTCCTTCCGCTGATCCACGCTCTTTTCGAAGATGCCGTTCTTTGCCCAGAATTCTTCGATCTTCTTTTCCCGTTCGACGAAATTCAGATCGCCCGAGACTTTTTCGTACATAGCTTTTCCTCCGTGTCCTTCAACTTTCCCGAAAAACAAAAATCCTCCGCCCCGCAGAAACGGGACGAAGGCAAACTTCGCTTAACCACCCATTCACATACGTACATATGCTCCCCGTTGACGTAGGGGTCCCGGCGGAACCTACTGGGGCGTACGCCCGTTCGGCACGCAGCTCGGAAGGGATCTTCATCGGGCAATACTCCGCACCGGGCTCACACCGTCCCCGGCTCGCTTTGCGTTTCCCTGCCCGACTACTGTCTTCGTCACAGCTTTTCGGTTCAGTTTTTGAAAATTAAATTATATATTCTATATTATAGCACGCTTTTATATATTTGTCAAGGGGTTAATCCTCTTTTTCCGCCGTAAGATCGCAGACGGTGGCGCCCACGCAGGCGACGATCTCGTCACTTTTGATCAACAGCTGACAGCCCTTGATCCCGGCACTGACGGTGATCTTCTCGTAATTCCGGCAGGCTTCGTCGATATAGGTGGGGAATTTTTTCTTCATCCCCAGGGGAGAGCAGGCCCCCCGGACGTAGCCGGTCAGCCCCGGAAGATCCTTCACGTGCAGGGGCTCTACCTTCTTGTTTCCCGTGACCTTTGCGGCTTTTTTCAGGTCGATGGAGCGGTCTGCGGGAATGCAGAATACCACGGGCCCGGTCTTGTCGCCCCTCGTCACGATGGTCTTGGAGCATTGCCCCGCCGGAAGGCCGATCTGTTGGGCGATATGCACCCCGCTCAAATCGTTTTCGTCGGGAATATATTCCTTGGGCTCGTATGAAATTTTCGCCTTGTCCAGCATCCGCATGGCGTTGGTTTTGGTCATCGTATCACGTCCTTTGCCCCATTATAACACATTTTTTCGGAAAAAGCAACGGTTGCGGCCTTGAAAATGTGAAAAAAGTGTTATAATCCCCCGAATCTTCTTGACATCGGCTTCCGTTTCATGTATACTGTAGAAAACAGAATATGCCGAAGATAGAGGTGCGGTCCTTACCGATTCCGGTCAAAAGCCCGAGGCGGGTGCGGAATTGAGATCGATCGCCGAGGTTGCGGTGAGAGCCTTTCAGCCGCGGCCGGGACGGTGCAGAATATGCCCCGTACTGTCACGAATCCGTGGAGCGCTATCATGATTTTTGCAAAATTTCCGTGTCATGAAGCAACTTCATGGCACGTTTTGTTTTGAAATTATTTTTGGAGGGAACACCATGAAAAAACTGACCCGTATCTTCGGGATCCTGCTGCTGTGTCTCGCCATCGTCGGAGCCTTTACCCTGACCTTCTCCGCCGATGAAGTGGCCGAGGGAGCTGCCGTCGCCGAAGAAACCGCAGAGTATGCGAGTATGTTCAACGAAACCGCCCTCGCCCTTCTGCCCCCCGTTATCGCCATCGCATTGGCCCTTATCACCAAAGAAGCTTATTCCTCGCTCTTTATCGGCATCGTCTCCGGCGGGATTCTGTACGGGATCTCCGGCTCCGGATTCGACGGTGAAAAGGCCTTCAACGCCATCCTCAACGACGGCCTGATCGCCAATCTGTCCGATCCCTACAACGTGGGAATTCTCATCTTCCTCGTGGTCCTCGGCATTATCGTCGTGATGATGAACCGGGCCGGCGGAAGCCGCGCTTACGGCGAATGGGCTGCAAAGCGGATCAAATCCCGCAAGGGCGCCGCGCTTTCCACCTTTGCTCTCGGCGTTCTGATCTTCGTTGACGACTATTTCAACTGCCTTACCGTCGGTAGCGTTATGCGTCCCTTGACCGACAAGCACCGCATTTCCCGTGCGAAGCTGTCGTATCTCATCGACGCCACCGCCGCTCCCATTTGTATCATTGCTCCCATTTCTTCCTGGGCTGCTGCCGTCAGCGGCACCGTGCAGGACGCCAACGGCGCCGATATCAACGGAATCGCCCTGTTTATGCGCACCATCCCCTATAACCTCTACGCTCTGCTGACCCTGGCCATGGTTCTGTTTATCGCTCTTTCCGGCAAGGACTACGGCCCCATGCGCAAGCACGAGCTGAAGGCTATGAACGAAGGCGACCTGATCTCCGGCCGTAAGCCCGAAGTCAGCGTCAATCCCAATGAAAAGATCAACGAAAAGGGGAAGGTTATCGATCTGATCCTCCCCGTCGTGATCCTGATCGTTTTCTGCGTTCTCGGTATGGTTTATTCCGGCGGACTTTTTGCCGGCGACGGCACCACCCTGATCGATGCCTTTGCTAATTGCGACGCCTCTTACGGCCTTGCCCTCGGATCTATCGCCGCTCTGATTCTCAACGTGATTTATTTCCTCTGCCGCGGCGTTCTTTCCTTCAAGGATTGTATGTCTGCCATCCCCGAAGGCTTTAAGCAGATGGTTCCCGCCATTCTGATTCTCACCTTCGCCTGGGGGCTGAAGAGCATGACCGGTCTTCTCGGTGCCAGCACCTACGTTGCCGGTGTGGTGGAACAGTTCACCGCTATCCGTATCCTGCTGCCTGCCATCCTCTTCCTCGTGGCCGTCCTGCTTGCCTTTGCTACCGGTACCTCTTGGGGGACCTTCGGGATCCTCATCCCCATCGTTACCGGCGTGTTTGAGACCGAATTGGCCTCCGTTGCCGATGCCGGTTCCATTCCTTCTCTGGTCATCATCTGCATCTCTGCCTGCCTTGCCGGCGCCGTCTGCGGTGACCATTGCTCCCCCATTTCCGATACCACCATCATGTCGTCCACCGGCGGCCAGTGCGACCACGTCACCCACGTCTCCACCCAGCTGCCCTACGCCATGACCGTGGCCGGTGTTTCCCTGGTCGGCTATCTGCTGGCCGGCTTCGTCCAGAACGTCTGGGTCGTCCTCGGCGTCAGCCTGGTTCTGATGTTTGCCGTTCTGTGGCTTCTCACCTTCCTCGCCAACCGCAAGAAGGACTGATCCGACGAAAAAACGAATCCTGCAAAAGGCACGCTCTTCACAGAGCGTGCCTCGTTTTTTTTCATCTCAATTGCTTTCCGTATAAAAAAAATTCGCAGAGGTATGAATTTACGAAAAGCACGTTAACGTCAATGCTTCATTTGTACATTGACGAAGAATTTTGACGGCGATTAACCTTACCTTTTCCATTAAAATGCTGAGTTTTCTCGGGGTATTTTGGCGGCAAGCGGGCGGCGTATTACGGAAAGTTTTGAATATTATTTCATCATATCAAAGGGTAAATGTGTGAAAATGCAACATTTTTGTGATTTTTCTCTTTTTCCACTCTTTTTTTGTTGCATTTTTCCTGAAAATGTGATACAATATGCTCCCGCAGAGTTCATACCTCTGCGAAAGAATAATATATCCGTTAGGAGGATGAATCATGAACAAACACACGAAAAAAGCGTTGTTCGCAAGCGTTCTTTCTTTGTTGCTTTGCGTTTCGATGCTGGTCGGCACCACCTTTGCGTGGTTTACCGACTCCGTAACCACCGGCGTCAATACCATCCAGTCCGGTACTCTGGACGTAGATCTCGTTGATGCCCGGGACAACTCGCTGCAGGGCAAGTCTTTGAAGTTTGAGGCGATCGACGGTCGCGAAAACGATAAGATTCTTTGGGAGCCCGGCTGCCGTTACAAGCTGGAAGACTTTAAGATTGTCAACAACGGAACTCTGGCGTTGAAGTATCAGGTCTTCATCAACGGTCTTTCCGGCGACGTGAAGCTTCTGGAGGCCATTGATTTCACCGTTTCCGTCACCAAGGACGGTAATACAACGGAGATTGGCGACCTGGATGCTTGGGCCGCCTATACCAAGGAAAAGCCCCTCAATCCCGGTGAAGATTCCGGTGTTATTTCGATTCTCGGCGTTATGGACCCCGCTGCCGGAAACGAATACCAGGACCTGAAGGTGGAAAACGTCTCCATCGTCGTTTACGCCACCCAGTATACCAAGGAATCCGACTCCATTGACGATCAGTACGATAAGGACGCTTCCATTGCCGACGCTATTTTCGCCTTCGGCGGCGTTTATGAAATGGACGCCGATCGGAACGGCAGCGTTGATATTTCCGAAAATGCGAACGTTACGATCAACGCCGGCGATGAATCCATCAAGAACAGCGTGACCAACAACGGGAATCTCGTGATCAACGACGGGACGATTGACGTTGACGACCGCGGCCTCACGAACAATGGCAAGGCCGAATTGAACGACGTTACGGTCAATGCCGGGACCGCTGGAACCTATTCCAACGTCACCAACGGCAAGGAGGCCGTGACGGTTTATAATGACGTAACCGTGTCCTCCGGCGGCGGCGGAATCGGTGTTACCGACGGCGCATCCGTCGTATTCAACAGCGGTAGCGTTGAGGTCGATTCTACGAGCACCTCCGGCCGTTACCTTTTCTATCTTGAAGGGGAAGGCTCCAACCTCGTCATCAACGGCGGCAACTTCGATTTCAATAAGACTCAGAATCAGAAGCGCGCCTACATCTACGCCGGGGCAGGCACTACCGTGACCGTCAACGGCGGGACCTTCGGCAAGGCTTCCACCAGATCCGGTTATACTTCCGGTATTCTCGGCACCGGGACGGTTTTGATCAAGGGCGGAACCTTCGGCTTTAATCCCACCACGTGGGTTGCCGAGGGGTACAAGGCTGAAAAGAACGGAGAAGTCTGGAACGTCGTTCCCGCTACCTCCAACAACACTTAATTTGCCGATGCTCTTGCGGCCGGAAACAGCACCATCGCCCTCGGTGCGGGTACCTTCAAGGTTCCCGATGCTGCGAAGAACAAGAAGGTTACCATTGTCGGCACCCCCGGTACCGTCATCGACGTGTCTAACGGACTGACCTATATCAACGGTTCTGAAATTACCTTCGAAGGCGTTACCATTAAGAGCACCGCCGGTACCGGCTATAACTACGGTTTTGCAGATGCTAAGAATACCGTATTTAACAACTGCGTCATCGAAGGAACTCTCGGACTTGATTATTCCTGTGAGTTCAATAACTGCACCTTCAACGTTTCCGGGAATAACTACAACCTTTGGACCTGGGGCGCCGGCACCGCATCCTTTACCGGTTGTACCTTCAACTGTGACGGTAAGGCCCTGCTCGTTTACGCCAATGTTCTGGATAACGGAACGACCCATCAGACTGTAAATATTACCGATTGCGTATTCAACGACAACGGCAACGATACCGTTACCGGGAAGGCTGCCATCGAAATTACCAACACTTACACCCCCATCCGCACCTATGACGTAATTATTAAGAACACCACCGTAAACGGTTTTGCTCAGACCGTTCCCGGCGCTGGTGATTTCAATGCCGCATACGGCAGCGTTGCCGGTTCTGCGCTCGGGACCAACGTTTGGGGCAACAAGTGTCAGCTTCCCAACACCCAGATCAACGTTGTGATTGACGGCGTTGACGTTTATTGACGTCTTTTGAATAAGAGCTCAAAGCGCGGTATGAACACGCTTTTTGCGTCGTAAGCTTCGTCCCCCTTCCAAATCGGAAGGGGGACGTTTTTCGTTATTCCGTTATTTTCAACTTTTCCGCAATCGCAAGCATCCGGTCGGGGGAGACCTTCAGCACCTTCCGGTCGTAGGATAAAAGGCCGTTGGTCTCGTCTTCTACGTCGGAAACCTGGGTGTATACCGCGCCGCAAAGCCCCTTCGACACGGCGGGGACGATCTCTTTTTCGTAAAGCTCCACAAGGGCGTCCTCGAATTTCTGCCGATCCTCGAAAAAGCGATAACCGTAAGGCTTTCCCGGATGGAAGATATGGCCTTCGGGCTGATAGGAATATCCGCCGAATTCCGATAAGACCACCGGTCGGTCGCCTGCCCGGATCTTTACCGGCTTGAAATATACGTGCAGACTTTCCACGTCACTCTCTTGTTGTCGAAACCATCCGGAGGTGGCGTCAATGAATCGGGTTTCGTCCAGCGCCTTCAGCCGTTCGTAGGCCCGGTCGGCCTCAAACTGCCCCCAGCCCTCGTTAAAGACGGTCCAATAGCAGATGCAGGGATGATTGTACAATTGCTCCACCGTGGCAGCCACGGACGATTCAAAGGCCTTCCGCGTGGCCGGATCCCGGTGCAGCAGACGGTCCGGCAGATTTTTGACCCCGATCGTCGGCAGGGCCGTATCCCGCAGAAAAGAATAGTCGCCGTTATTGACCATATCCTGGGAAACGATCATTCCCAGCCGATCGCATTCGTAATAAAAATGCTCCGGCTCGATTTTAATGTGCTTGCGCAGCGTATTGAAGCCCAGCGCCTTCATCTCCGCGATATCCCGGGTATAATTCGCCGGTGACGCGGGGGTGTAGATGCCGTCGCTGTAATATCCCTGATCCAGAAGTCCGTGGAAGAAATAAGGCTTTCCGTTGAGACAAAGCCGGGGCAGACCTTCTACTTTTTTGATCTCCAGCGTCCGCAATGCAAAGTAGGAGAAGACTTCATCCTTGCCCGCATTGATTTTAAATTCGTATAAATAGGGGTCCTCCGGTGACCAAAGCCGGGGATTCCCCAGGTCTACCGAGGCAACGCCGCCGTCCAGTTTCGCCGAGATTTCTCCTTCCGGCGTTTGTACCGTCACGGTACCGTCAGAGACGCCTACTGCGGTAATTTCCGCAAAATCCGCCCCTACCTCGATGGTCAACGCTTCAATATGGTTTTCCGGCACGCTTTCCATCCACACCGTCTGCCAGATGCCGGTCACGGGGGTATACCACATTCCGCCCCGGTCGTACCGCTGCTTGCCGTAGGGGAGGCGGCGGCTTTGCGTATCGTCTTCCACCCAAACGGTCAGCTCGTTTTCGTCCCGCAGAGCGTCGGTCACGTCAAAGGAAAAGGCGTGATAGCCTCCCTCGTGGATTCCGACGGGGGTTCCGTTGAGTTCAATTTCCGCGTATTGGTCCACTGCGCCGAAATGCAGAAGCACCCGGTCCTTCAAGAACCCCTCCGGCAGAGAAAAGCGCTTCTTATATTGCACCCGGGGACGCTTTCCCATACTCCGTCCGATGCCGGAAAGGATCGATTCCGGTGGAAAGGGCACGGTGATCTTCTCCCATTTGCCGCCCTTTGTCTGAAAATCCCATTCCCCGTTCAGGCAATAAAAGGAATCCCGCTTCATCTGGGGTCGGGGGTAAATATTCCAGGGCTGTCCCGTCAGGGATTCTCCCTCGTCGGTATATAACGTTACGAATTGATCCTTCATCTTATTTCTTCTTTCTCATCATTCTGACCAAAAAGACCAGATAAATCGCCAGCACCGTTGCCGCCGCCAGGGCCGCAAGGAAAATATTTTCGTTGGGAATAAAGGAGGTGGTTCCGTCGTCGTTCAGCACCGTTTCCGCATTTTTCAGCACAGTCGATCCGATGGCCGGGCCCACGATGCCGGGAATCAGCACCTGCCCCACGATCCGAAGCCCCTGGAACATCCCCGACCGGTTTTCCGGCGTTCTGTCCCGGATGACCGCACCGAAGACCGCCATGCCCGAAAGATAGCCGCACATCATCAAAAGCGATCCCACGAAGACTAGCGCCGTATGCCGGAAGAAGAACAGAATCACGTATCCCGCCCCCAGCAAAGCAATCGACGGCACCACCGCACGCCGGAAGCCGATCTTATCGTACACCCGCCCCCAAAGCGCTGTGAACACCGCCGCCAGTACGATGGCCGGTGCCATGATAAACACGTAGTTTTCCATCTGCAGGGACACCGTATAATACAGAATCAGATAGGGCATGAAGATCTGAATGGAAATGCCGAAGATGGCAAAGGCGATCAGACAGAGATACAGAATTCTGTTTTCCGCAATCACCTTCGGCCGGAAGCCGTAAAAGATATTTTTGAAATAATTCCGGTTTCCGTCGGTCTGGATCACCGGATCCTTGATCAGGAAAAAGCCCGCAACGCCGATGACGATCACCGCAATGCCGATGATCAGGAAAATGGACGTCCAGCTTTCGGCCTTGTTCAGGTCGAAGCCCATAAATCCGCCGAAGACCGCCAAAATCGCCACCAGCGGCATCATGGCGTTGATCCCTTCCGCCGCACCCCGGTTGCTGTCGTCGGTCACGTCGGTCAGCCAGGCGTTGAAGCAGGCGTCGTTGGCCGAGGAACCGAAGAAGGTCATCACGCAGTCGAGGATTACCGTCAGCGTGACCCCCACCGCCGAAGCCGTGGCCGCCATGGGGAACAGTACCCCGATGATATCCTCCCGCACCAGGCAAAAGGCCAGAATCGAGATGCCCCAAAGGATATATCCGCCGCAGATGAAGATCTTCCGCTTGCCCAGCTTATCCGACAGTGCCCCGATCAAAAGGGTGGTCACCGTTGCCGCCACCGCCGAGGCCGAGACCATCCAGGAGATCTCTTCCGCCGAGGCGTGGAACATCTTGTAAATAAATACGTTAAAATACATATTTTCCACGACCCAGGCGATCTGCCCCGTCAGGCTGAAGACCGTCAGCGCCGCAAAAAACTTAGCACGGCTGTTCTTTTTCATAGAATCCTCCTCTTGTAAAGACTACTTTCTATTATAACATATTTCCGCGGATTATGCAAGACCTTGACAGCGATTCCCATATCTGCTATAATAGAAGTGTAAAATAGTGGAAAGGACTGATCTTCCGTGAAAAAACGAACGCTGTCAAAGCTCCTGTGTCTGCTTTTGATCCTCACGTTTATCTTTGGGCTGGCCGCCTGCACGGAAGGCCGGCCGCAGAATACCGATTCTTCCGGGACGGACGGTGCGACGGGGTCTGTTTCGGATTCCGTGGATGCCGTCGGAGAAAAATTGCCGCTCCCGAAGGCGGATGACGAAAATCCCGTATTGCCGGAGCAACGCCTGTGGGATGACGATTTTCCTCTGCGTGGATTTTCGCCGGGGCTATCCTTTGCCAGTGTGGTGCGGAACGACTATAATTTCTTGGTCCACGTCCGGGTGGAGCATTGCCTTGCTACGGGGGATGGTTATTGTCGCTATAGCGCCGCCGTCATGGATGCGTGGGAGGGAGATCTTCCGGAGAAGATTTTTCTTTCCCAGGGGTACGCCGCCCGGTACGCTCCCTCTGTGGGAATCGGAATTCCGGCGTTTACCTACGGCAACGAAGTGGTTTTGTTTTTGTATCCGATGGATTTGGAACTTGCGGAATATGAAAATTCCTACAGCGCCTCGTCGAACGGCGTTGTGTTTTACGTTGTCCGCAGCGATGCGGGGGAGACTTATCTGGTCGTTCTTTACGATCGTTTCGGGGAATCCGTTGCGGATTTCGTGCCCCGGTACGACGATCCCGAACTGCTGAAGGAGCTGGAAGAGAATTTCCTGGAGTCCGACCCCATATGGAAGGAACTGGAATATTCGTTTAACTACGTCTTCCGCTACGAGGATCTGAAGGCCTTCGTTCAGAACCCCGATATCGATTTTTCCTCCCATCCGCAATACGAGGTCCCCGAGGTGCTGACGACCCCTGCGGATTTTGATTTTTCCGTGGAATACGGGGTTGGTCTGCGATCCCATTGGAATTCCGTCAATACCTACAATGGCACGCTGACCAAGGATCTGGTCGTCGCCGGAACGAAGACGGTGGATTTCGTCCTGTCCGAGGATATGAAAAACCGGATCTACACGAAGCTGATGGCGTGTGATCTCACGTCGGTGACCGAGGGGATGTACCCGCCGAATCTTGCCGCGGAGGGAGAACCGAAGTGGAGTATGAAGCCCTGCACGCTCTACGATATCCGTTTTACGCTGAACGGCACCTCCTATCGGATTCAGGGAAGTCAGCTGATGGCCTTTTATCCGAATCATCCCCAGGCCCGAAATGTCACTTCGTTTTTGGATTACGTCATCTCCTACGTGGAATCTACCCCCGAATATCAGGCCATGCCTCCCGCCGAGGGTGGATATATGTGAAAATGGAAAGGACGGATCTTATGAAAAAATTGCTGCTCAAATCGCTGTGTCTATGTCTTCTGCTTGCGCTTTCGGCGGGACTTTTTGCCGCCTGCGGAGAAGAGAAGATCGACGAGGGGCTTTTGGAGCCGCCCGAGGATTTCAATATCAGCTTCTGCTGGGGCGTGGGGGAGAAGAATTCCTACGATACCTATCACAACGAGATCACCAAGGATCTGGTTGCCGCCGGCACCGAGACCCGGGTGCTGACCGTCACGAAGAACGATAAGGCCAAAATCTACACGAAATTGGTGGAGCTGAATATGTTCTCCATGCCCACCGACGCCACGGCAAAGAATCTGGCGACGGACGGCAATGAAATCTTTATGATCCCTCTCGTGACCTACAATATCGTCGTTACGGAAAACGGAAAAATGCACCATATCAAGGGGGACGATACCGCAAGGAAATACCCTCAGGTGAAATGGGGCGCGGATTTCGTCGCCTTCGTGGATTTCATGCGGGACTTTGTCCGGAATACCCCCGAATATCAGGCCATGCCTCCCGCCGAAGGCGGATATCTGTAACTGAACGTCGGAGCAAAATCCATCGAGCCGTTCCCCCGGGAGCGGCTCTTTTTATCGTGAAAACGGAATTTTGGGAAAAGTTGACCGAATTTGCCTATTTTTTGATGAAAAATCCATATCTTTTGGGGTTTTGATTGTGGTATAATGAATTGATTTCAAGCGAAACTGCGAGGTTGCTTATGAAAAAACCGAATTACGCCCGGAGTCGGCTGATGTATATTATCGAGGCCGCGCTGGAATATTTTATTTCCATTCTCATCGGCGGCGCCTATATCGCCAAGGTCGCCACCGCGATCGGGTTTTCCGACGGTACCGTCGGTATCATCACTTCCTTTTTATCCCTGGGGCAGGCCTTTCAGCTGCTGGCGCTGCTGCTCCGGGATAAAACCCCCGTCAAAAAATGGGTCACCGGCCTTCACGTGCTGAATCAATGCCTTTTTTCGCTGGTGTGGTTCACGCCCCTCTTTCCCTTTTCCACGGCGGTGAAGGGTGCTCTTTTTATCGTTTTTCTCCTTTCGGGGCATATCCTCGGCAACGTTCTGATGCCCTCGAAGACCAACTGGTTCATGTCGCTCGTGGACGATCACAAGCGGGGCGTTTTCACCGCAAATAAGGAGATCGTGTCCCTCATTTCCGGTATGATCTTTTCCTATGTTATGGGGGCGCTTTACGATTATTTCGAAGCCTCCGGCAACGTGACCGCCGCCTTTCTCGTAGGCGGGGCCACCATTGCGGGACTGATGATTCTTCATACCCTGACCCTGCTTTTATCCGATGAAAAGCCGGTGGAGAGTAAGCATCACGTTTCCATCCGCGCCATGTTTGCCGACCGCAAGTATACCGGGACGTTTTTCCTGGTGATCGGCATGAACGCCCTCTGGAGCGTCTCCCATTATATTTCCACTCCCTTTTACGGCACTTATCAGATCAAGGAGCTTGGTTTTTCCATGACCTTCGTTTCGGTGCTTGGAATTGTTTACGCCGTCGTCCGATCGGTTTTTTCCCGGGTGCTCGGTCGCTATGCCGATAAAAAATCCTTTGCCTCCATGCTCAACGTCTGCTATATCCTCGTCGGCGCTGCGTTTCTGATCAATTCCTTTGCCGCTCCCGGGTTCGGCCGCATCTTCTTCATCGTCTATTACGTTCTGTACGCCATCTCCATGGCTGGACTGAACAGTGCCATGATCAACCTGATTTACGATTACGTGAACCCGGAGCATCGCACCCTCGCCCTTGCCTTCAGCTCCGGCATCTGCGGCGTTCTCGGCTTTCTTTCCACCTTCCTTGCGGGATTTCTGGTGGACTGGATCCAATCTTTGGAGAACGGCTTTCTGGGGCTTGGCATCTACGCCCAGCAGGTGGTGTCCTTCCTGAGCTTCCTTCTGGTCATCGGATGCTTCCTTTACGTCAATCTCGTGGTGCGTAAACTGCCCAAGCGGGGAGAATAAATTATTGATTGGTATATAAAAAGAGAGAACAAGATCTGCCGTCTTGTTCTCTCTCGTTTTTTTAATAATCTTTGATTGCGGCGCCCCGTTTGTATTCTCCCGGCGTCACGCCGAACCGCTTGCGGAAAAGCCGGATGTATCCGGATACGTCGGAAAATCCCGCCTTTCGGCAGGCCTCCGAGACCGGGCTTCCTTCCCGCAGAAGAATCCGGGAATAGGCCAGCTTTTTCGTCTCCAGATAGGCCCGCGGGGTGGTATGCAGATGGGTGCGGAACATCCGCCCCAGGGTGGAAGCGCTCAGAAAATATTTATCGGTGAAGTAGTCCAGCGATTCGATGCTTTGAAAATTGTCGCTGATATCCCGCAGGATTCCCGAAAGCTGCTCCGGGACCGCCGCCGTGGCCGATTCTCCCGTACCGATGCTCTCTTCGATCTCGCAGAGAAGAAGACAGACGAGGGCGTATTCTCTTCGGTGCCGTTCCTGCTTTCCCGCTTTGTCCAGTGCGTCGCACAGCTCAAGAATCCGCTTCTTTTTTTCCGGCGGAGGGGAGATGAGATTCCCCAGGGAGGAGCAGGAATCCAGAATCCGGTCCAACAGGACGAAATCCGGATCAAACCAGAAGCAAAGGTGCTGATGCCGGGAGGGCTCGGTCAGAATGCAGTTGTGCATTTCGTTGGGACGGGATATGACGACGTCCCCGGGCTCCAGTCGGTAGACCCGGTTTTCCACGGCAAAGCTGCAAGCCCCTTCCGCCAGAATATACAGCTCGGGAATGTCGTGAACGTGGGTGGGAAAGCGCCGCGCCTCTATTTCCTCATTTTCCCGGTTGTAATAATAAGTCATTTCAAATCCTGCCGTATCCGGGATGCGTATTTTGCGTTGGTTGCTCATAGGTTCTCTCCTCGTTCCAGATTCAGCAAGCGCTTCTTCAGGTCGATTCCGGCGCCGAATCCCGTCAGACTCCCGTCAGCCCCGACGATGCGGTGACAGGGGATCACGATCAGGATGGGATTGTCGTGGATTGCCCCTCCCACGGCTCTGCAGGCCTTGGGATTGCCCGTCTGCTCGGCAACCCAACGGTAAGACCGGGTTTCTCCGTAAGGAACGGTTTGCAGAATTCTCCATACGGCGGTCCGAAAGGGGGTGCCTTCCGGCGCGCAGGGCAGGTCGAAGATCCTCCGTCGGCCTTCGAAATATTCCTCCAGCTGATTCTTCGCCCTTTCGCCCAGGGGGGATAATTCTCCCCGTACCGACGCTTCGGTGGCGGCAAGTCTTCGGATCTCGCCGTTTTCCTCTTCGATTGCAAAATTGCCTATTTTCGTCTCAAAAACCGCCGATATCATGCAAAAATCCTCAATTTTTCTTTTATCATAGCACATTTTCTCCGCCGTGTCAAGACCGTCTTGACGATTTTTCCTCAATATGATATAATATTTGCATGGATTGAAATTTTTCGTAAGGATTTTCGCCTTCCCGTTCGTATAAGAGGTGAAAAGGAAATTCTTTCTGATCAGGAGGTGCCCCATGGAATACGGTGAAAGTAGCTACCGCCGTTTTCTCGCCGGTGCCCCCGACGCCTTTGACGAGATCTGGAAAGAGTATCGGTACGCCCTGACCTTTTTCATTCACCGCTACGTGGGGAATATTACCGTGGCGGAGGATCTGGCCATCGACGTTTTCGTCTTCGTTCTTACCCATCCCCGCCGCTATCATTTTCGGGTCTCCCTGAAAACCTATCTTTTTATGTTGGGACGCTCCCGGGCGTTGGATTGGCTTCGGCACCGGAACCGTTTCCCCGAAACCGACCTTTCCGAGGCTGAGGGTGGGGAAGACCGGGAAACGCTGGAGGAGACGGTGCTGGCCGACGAGGAGAAGCGCCTTTTGAACGCCGCTTTGGCTCGCCTTCCGGAGGAAATGCGGGCGGCGGTGCATCTGGTGTATTTCGAAGGCCTTTCCTACGAAGAGGCGGCAAAAGTTCTGAAAAAGGACAAGAAACGTATCGATAATCTTCTCTACCGCGCCAAAGGCATTCTGCGGGAGCAATTGGGAAAGGAAGGTTATACGCTATGATGAGATCCGATACGCAATTCCGGGAGGAGATTCTTCGCCGGAAGACCGCTCTTCTTCGCAGACGCCGCAGGACGGTATCCGCCCTGTCCGCAACGGCGGCCTGCGTGCTTCTTCTGGGGGCGTTCTGGCTTCTGCCCCCTACCGCCGACCGTTTCAACGGGGAAAAAGCCCCGGAAGCGGGGGACGTGATCGTTTATATTTACGTTGGAGACCGAACCGTCGCTGACGGAGACGCCGTTGCGATCCGCATGGAGGCTCTCGGAAAATACGCCCCGTTGCCTGAAGACGACCGCGATGCGGTTTTCGATAATTATGAGAACGATAAAATCGTCTCTTCCGGAACCTCTGCCGATGCCTCCCACGACGTCGCCCCGGAGACCTTTCCCGCTACCGACGATGCGTCCAAGGGCTCCGACCAGTATTTCGTGTCTACCGGCTTTCCGAATCCCGTAGCCCCCGACGGTCGCGAATGCATCTTTACCGTCGTCGTGGGGAACGTTTCGAAGACCTACCGTCTCAAAGAATACGCCGTCACCGTCGATAAGACCGAATATCCCCTGACCGAGGCTCAGTTTGAAGAACTGTGGGCTCTGTTCGGAGAGGAGGAATGACCGTGAAAAAGAAATTGATTATTACCCTTTCCGTCGCCGTCCTTCTGCTTTGTGCCGTTCTCTTTTTCCCTCTTCCCGCCGGTCATTACGACGACGGGGGAACCCGGGATTTCCGCGCTCTGACCTACCGTCTCGTCCGCTGGAACCGACTGCTTCCTGCAGAAAACGCCGCCGACGGCCTTGAGGTCTATTCCGCGTGGCGATTCTATCCCATGGATAAGGCCGGCCTTTCTCTTGACCAGCTGTGGGAAGCGGAGGTGGATCGGAATCCCGCTCTGCAGGAGATGTTTCCTGCGCCCCATACCTTTTACGCCACCGTCACCGAGGCGCGGGAGGATTCTCTTCTCGTGGACGGGTTCGATACCAACGAGCTGAATTACCGCTACGAGTTCTCCCTCGTTCTCGGTGAGCATACGGCGCTGATTTTGGGAGAAAATGAGATCACGCCCGATCAGATCCGTGTGGGGGATCCGGTGCTCGTGGCTTATACCGGGGAGATCCAGGAGTGCTACCCCGCCCGCATTGCCAACGTCCGGTCGGTCACCGTCTGTCGCGTCCTTCCTCCGGAGGGGGAGCAATCCTACCGTGCTGAATTCGTCCGTATCGACGGCAACGGCGACAATGCTTCTTTCTTCTCCCCGGGAGAAGCGAATTACTGGGGGTCGCTGCCTCTCCGCGTTTTTACCGATAAAAAGGACCTTCAGTCCTTTCTTTCCGAGCTTCTCGCCTCCGATACCTGCGTGAACGGCGGGATCTGGAATCAATCGGAGCTTTTTACCCGCTTCCCCGGAGATTACGACGACGAATTTTTCAAGGAAAAGGCTCTGATTCTGATCTATCTCTCCGAAAACAGCAGCTCCAATACCCACCGCATCCATCATTGCTCCATCGCGAACGGCGTCTGTACGATTTCCGTGGAGACCATCGCGCCGGAGTCCGGAGATTGCGCTATGGCCGGCTGGGTCGCGGCGGTGGCGGTGGATAAGGATGCCGTGTCCGGGTGTCCCGTTCAGGCTTACCGTTTCCGGAATTAAACCGTTTTCTGTTTTTTTCTCCATAAAGAAAGATCCGCGGGCCTTTACGCTTGCGGATCTTTTTTCGTTTCGGGGCTTGTATTTTTCCAAAAACTGTGCTATAATGAAGAAAAGAAATCACGGAAGGATCGTATGCTATGAAAATTGCAATTCTTGACGCCGCCACCCTGGGCTCCGACGTGGATCTCAGCCCCATCCGCGCCGTGGGGGAGACGGTGGAATATTCCACCACCGCCCCCGAGGAAGTTTCTCCCCGCCTTGCCGACGCCGACGTGGTGGTTATCAATAAAATCAAACTCAACCAATCCAACCTGGCCGGAACGCCGGTGAAGCTCATCTGCGTCGCCGCCACCGGATACGATAATATCGACACGGAATACTGTAAGGCCAACGGCATCGCTCTCTGCAACGTCCCCGGCTACTCCACCGACAGCGTGGCTCAGCTGACCCTCGCTATGGCCTTGTCCCTTGCCACCCATCTGCCCGCCTATAATCAGTACGTGAACGACGGCTCTTATTCCGCTTCCGGCGTTGCCAATAAGCTGACCCCCGTCTATCACGAGATTTCCTCCATGACCTGGGGCGTGGTGGGAGGCGGCGGCATCGGCGGAAAGGTTGCCCGTGTGGCCGAGGCTATGGGGTGCAAGGTGCTGATGTGCCGTCGGAAGGCCGACGACCGTTTCGAGCAGGTAGATATTGACGAGCTGTGCCGCCGGTCGGATATTATCTCGCTCCACGTTCCCCTCTCCGATTCTACCCGGGGCATGATCAGCCGGGAGCGCATTGCGCTGATGAAGCCCGGCGCCCTTCTCATCAACGTGGCACGGGGCGCCGTCACCGACGAGGAAGCCGTGGTTGAAGCCGTGGAAAAGGGCCGTCTGGGCGGCCTTGGGGTGGACGTGTATTCCTTGGAGCCCTTCTCTGCAGATCATCCCTTTACCCGGATCCTCGGCCGGGAGAACGTGTGCCTCACCCCTCACATGGCCTGGGGCAGCGCCGAGGCCCGGAACCGTTGCGTCCGCATCATGGCGGAAAACATGCGGGATTTCTACGCCGGCGGCACCCAAAACCGTATCGTCTGATCTTATTGACAAATCTTCTGAAATGTGCTATAATAACGGAACGCCTTTGACCCTTGCAGAATACGAAGAAATGCTGAAAAACTACGTTCCGCCGGTGATCGCGGAAGAAAAGCCCGGTCTTAACGGCTGGGCGATTGCCGGAACCGTCGGAGGCGTTCTTCTCCTTGCCGGCGGCGTTTGCGTATCGTGGGTGTTTCTGAGAAAGAAGACTTCGAAATCCCTTGCATAAGCGCGGTTTTGTCGGTTTTCTAAGCGTTTTCCATGGCGTCTTGGTCGTGATTTTAATACGGCGTCGTTTTTTTGCGACCGCCCTGTTTTGAAAGGATTGGATCCCCATCCGGTGAAAAAACCGCCATATTTGACGAAAAAGTTCGATTTTCCCTCTTGACGAATAGGAAAAATCGTGCTATAATAGGTTTATCATGAGTATCGTTGTGATACCCGAACATTTAAGGAGGTACTTATCATGGCTTATCAGATTTCTGACGAATGCATCGCTTGCGGTGCTTGTGTCGAAGCTTGCCCCGTTTCCGCCATCGCTGAAAAGGACGGCAAATACGTCATCTCTTCCGATGATTGCATCGACTGCGGCTCCTGTGCGGAAGCTTGCCCCGTCGGCGCTCCCAATCCTGCGGAATAATCAACGCACGAATGCATAATGGGATCTCAGGGTCTCATTATGCATTTTTTTATCTTTTTTCGGATTTCATCCAAGGAGGCTGTTTATGATCCGTCTGGACGACCTTTTCGTGCACGGCTGGAAAATCTATCAGGATACGGACGGATTCTGCTTCGGCACCGACGCCGTTTTGCTGGCCTCCTTTGCGGCGGAAAAGCAATTCCGTACCGCCGTGGATCTTTGCTGCGGCACGGGAATCCTCCCTTTTTTATTGGGCGCCGAGGGATGTGCCGAGCGGGTTTTCGGGGTGGATATTTCCTCCGCCTGCATCGACCTTGCCCGGAAATCCGTGGCCTATAACCGCCTGGAGGACCGGCTGGAATTTTTGTGTGAGGATCTCAACGAGACCTCCCTGCCCGCCGGAAAATTCGATCTCGTCACCGCCAATCCCCCGTATTTTTTGCCCGGCACCGGGAAAACCGCCCGGGATGCGGTGGAAGCCTCCCGCCGGGAAGCGTCCTGCACCTTTGAGCAGGTGGTTACGGCGGCGGCGCGGCTTCTCCGGTTTGGAGGGCGCTTCTGCTTCGTATTCAAGCCCGAACGGTTATGCGAGGCCATGTCCGTCTGTTCTGCACAGAGGCTGGAGCCGAAGGTCCTTCGCTTGGTTTATCCCAAGGCGGATAAAGTGCCCGAGTTGTTTTTAATGGAATGTAAGAAGGGCGCGGCCCCCGGGCTGAAATGCGATCCCCCCTTTGTTTTATACGATCAAAACGGCGTTGAAACTTCTCAATTTCAAGCCGTTCACCGCTTTTGAAAGAGAGACTTTATCATGAATGACGTGTCCCTCTGGCTGGTGGCCACCCCCATCGGCAACCGGGGCGATCTTGCCCCCCGGGCGCTGGAAGTGCTGAATTCCGTGGATTTTATCGCCGCGGAAGACACCCGCAATTCCGGCACCCTTCTTTTTGCCTTCGGCGTGCGTAAGCCGATGATCAGTTATTTTGACCATAACCGCAAGGCTCACGGCGAAAAGATTCTTGCCCGGCTGAAGGAAGGGGAGACCTGTGCTCTGATCACCGACGCCGGAATGCCCGCCGTTTCCGACCCCGGAGAAGACCTCGTGTCCGATTGCCTCGACGCCGGCCTTCGGGTCAGCGCCGTCCCCGGCCCCTGCGCCTTCGTTACGGCCCTGGCCATGTCCGGCCTTCCCTCCCGCCGCTTTTCCTTCGAAGGATTTTTGCCTACGGTCAAGAAGGAAAAGACCGCGCTTTTTGCTTCGCTGAAGACCGAGCCCCGCACAATGATCTTCTACGAAGCCCCCCATCGTCTCCGGGAGACTCTGAAGGAATTTTCCGACCTTTTCGGCCCCGACCGCCGATGCGCCTGCGTGCGGGAAATTACGAAGATCTACGAAGAATGTCTCCGTTTTACGCTGGGAGAGGCCGTTGCTCATTTCGAAGCCACCGATCCCCGAGGGGAATTCGTCGTGGTGGTGGAGGGGTACTCCGCCGAGGAACTGCCTCCGCCCGACGAAGAGATGATTTTGCGATCGTGGCAGGAAAAGGCTGCCGCCGGCATGGGAAAATCTGCCGCCGCCAAGGCCATCGCTAAGGAATATTCTCTTTCGAAACAGGAAGTTTACGATCTGATTAAGGAGTTGTGATATTATGGAAACCATCGCCAGCTTTGAAGTTGACCATACCGTTCTCGTGCCGGGAATTTATCTGTCCCGGGTCGATCACGGCGTACGCACCTACGATATTCGGGTGACCGCCCCCAACAAGGAATTCATTCCCAATCCGGCCATGCATACGGTGGAGCATCTTTTCGCCGTCCACGCCCGCAACGGGAAATTGGGGGACAAGATCATTTATTTCGGCCCTATGGGATGCCGCACCGGATTTTATCTTCTCATGATCCATAATACCGATGAAGAAGCGGTAGAACTGATCAAGGAGACCTTCGATTTCATCGCGTCCTACGAAGGAGAGATCCCCGGTACCGAGGAAAAGGAATGTGGAAATTACCGGGAACACGATCTGGCCGCCGCCAAAGCAATGGCCGCCCGTTACGGTGCCGTGATCCGGGAGTGGGCTGCGGAAAAAATTTTTTATTGACAAATATGTAAAATAAATCGTAAAAAAAGAGGAATTTTCATCGCATTCCCGGGAATGATGAAAATTCCTCTTGCTTTTTCTCCGGTTTTAATATATAATATCTATAGTTAAATTGGAGTAAGCCGTGAGCACGGGCAGAAATGCCGGTGCTTCCGTCGTGTTTTTTATTTTTTTGAAGGAGGATCTATGCCGAAGCAAGACCGGACTGATTCCGGAACCCGCCACCCCCGGCGAAAATTCTCTCTCTTCCGCCTTTTCCGGCGTCTGCGTAGACGTTATTATTCTCTGCGGCGACGGAATATGCGTACGCATCACGAAAAATTCCGGCATATGACCGTCCGCAGTACCTCTCCCTGGTACCGCGTTCTTTTGCTGTTCCAAAAAGGTTTTCACCGTTTTCGGATGTCGGCTTCCGCCGTGTTTTCCTTTCTTTCTCCCGTGATTTTTCCCCTGATGGGGTTACTGCTGATCGGTGGCTGCATCTGGTTTTTTTCCCATTATTCCGTGGGACTTTCGGTGGTCATCGGGGACGACGTGATCGGCTACGTGCGGAATTCGGAGCAATACAGCCGCGTCAGTGACAAGGTTGAAAGCCGGGTCAAGCAGGAAAGTCTGATCGCCACCGGAGAAGAATTATATCTCGTCGAAGCCTTCCCGACCTTGAGCTACGCCATCGTGGAACGGGATCGCTTTACCGAAGATCACGAGCTTTTCGCGTCTCTTTATACCATGGCGTCGGAATATACCCGCCGTTCCTTCGGTCTTTTTATTGACGGGGAGCTTGTGGCCACCAGCAAGGACCGTTCGGTCCTCGACGCCGTCATCGAAAACGTTTTGCAGTATTACGTGATGGACCCTTCGGAGGACAATCTGGAGATCATCAATTACGTGGAGGTCATCAAGGGCGAGTACGCCACCTCCTACGATCTGGGCTACGCGCGGATTCTGGATCTCTTCAAAACCGGCCCCGCTCTGAAGACCTATACGGTGGTCAAGGGGGATACCCTTTCGTCCCTTGCCCAGCGCTCCGGCGTCAGCGTTCCGGTGCTCCGCCTTCTGAACGAGATCCCGGTGGGGCAGGACGTCCGGGTGGGACAAACGCTGTATTACGGGAAGCCCTATCTTCAGCTGACGGTGAAAAATACCATGACCGTCACCTCCGCCGAAACGGTTCCCTTTGAGACCGAATATACCTATTCCTCCGATTATTACGAAGGAACCAAGAAGATTTTGACCAAGGGCTCCGAAGGGGTCTACGAAGTGATTTCCAATTACGTTTACGTCAACGGAAGAGCCTCTTCGGTCACCGTCGTTTCCCGGACGAAGATCAAAGATCCTTCTCCCCAGAAGGTTCTCATCGGGACGAAGACCATCGCCCCCTCCGGGCGGTTCATCTTCCCCCTGAAATCCTATCAGTATATCTCCTCTCCCTTCGGTTGGCGCTGGTTGCGGGGCTCCCGTAACTACCACCAGGGGCTGGATATTGCCGCCGCTTACGGGACTCCCATCTACGCGGCGGACGCCGGAACGGTTCTCTTTGCCGGTTGGGATCGGTCTCTGGGCTGGTGCGTCAAGATTGACCACGGCAATGGGATCATTTCCATCTACGGCCACGGTTCCTCTCTGGCAAAAACCGTATACGCCGGAAAGAAGGTCTATCAGGGCGAGGTTATTGCATACGTGGGCAGCACCGGAAACAGTACCGGAAACCACCTGCACTTCGCGCTGTATAAGCAATCCTCCGGCACATATCTGGATCCGCAGAAATATCTGTAACCTATCATAAATTTTTGAGGTGTTCGTTTTGGAAAAATTTGTTATTCACGGCGGCAACCCCCTGGAGGGTGTCGTGACGGTCAGCGGGAGCAAAAACTCCGCCGTGGGGATTATCCCTGCCACCGTTCTCGTCAAAGGGGTTTGCACGCTGGACAACGTTCCCGAGATCAGTGACGTTTTCCTTTTGTTTGAAATTCTCCGTTCCTTCGGCGCGGAGGTGACCCGGTTGGAGAAATCCACCTATCGCATCGACTGCTCTTCGATTCGGGAGCCTGTGGTTGCCGATCAGGACGCCGTTCGGAAGATGCGTGCCTCGTACTATCTTATCGGCGCTCTTCTGGGTCGGTTCGGTCAGGCCAAGGTCGGGCTTCCCGGTGGATGCGATTTCGGTTCCCGTCCCATTGACCAGCATATCAAGGGCTTTGAATCTCTCGGTGCCAGAGTTACCGTGGACGTGGATTCCCGAAACGTCATTGCCGAATCTGACGGGCTGAACCCCGCTTCCATTTATTTTGATATCGTTTCCGTCGGTGCCACCGTCAACGTTATGCTGGCTGCCGTCGGCGTTCCCGGCAAGGTCACGATTGAAAACGCCGCCAAGGAGCCTCACGTGGTCGATATCGCAAACTTCCTCAACGCCATGGGCGCAGATATCAAGGGCGCCGGAACCAACGTGATCCGTATCAACGGCGGACGGGAGCTGAAGGGCGGTCGCTACGAGATCGTCCCCGATCAGATCGAGGCCGGTACCTACATGGTGGCCGCCGCCATCGCCGGGGGACGGGTGGAGGTCCGCAACGTCATTCCCAAACATATGGAATCTATTTCCGCCAAGCTGGAGGAGGCCGGGGTCGGCATTGAAGAGCTGGACGATTCCATTATCGTCACCCGCCTTGACCGTCCCGAGCGGATCAACATCAAAACCCAGCCCTATCCCGGGTTCCCCACCGATATGCAGCCCCAGTTTGCCACCATGCTTACCACCGCCGTCGGCGCTTCCGTGATCACCGAAGGGGTTTACGATCAGCGCTTCCGCTATGCGGCAGAGCTGCGGAAAATGGGCGCCAAAATCGAAGTGGACGGCAACGTCTGCGTTATCGACGGGGTGGAAAAACTCCACGGCGCATCGGTCCGTGCCTGCGATCTGCGGGCGGGGGTCTCTATGGTCCTTGCCGGTCTTGCCGCGGAAGGCGTTACCGAGGTTTCCGAGATCTGCCATATCGAACGGGGCTATGAGGGACTGGTGGAAAAGCTCCGCTCTCTGGGCGCTGAAATCGAAAAGATCGACGACGGCGTTCCCGCCGCGCCTCTGGAGGCGGAGAATCTGTCGTGAGCCGTCTGAAAGTCTGTACTCTCGTCAGCGGAAGCAGTGCCAACAGCTCTTACGTGGAGATCGACGGCTGCGGCCTTCTCGTTGACGCCGGCGCCGGCATCCGCCGAACCGAAGCCTTGCTCAATTCGGTGGGCTCCTCTCTTTCCAGGGTTCGGGGAATATTTATTACCCACGAGCATACCGACCATATTTCCGGTCTGAAGACTATCACCAAAAAGTACCGAATCCCAATCCTCGCCAACGAGAATACCTTAAACGAGATCGCCCGCCTTTCTCCCGAAATCAACCCCGATCTTTTCTGCGTGCTTCCTACGGGAGGAAGCGCGAAAAGCGGCGCCTTTGCCGTATCCTCCTTCCCTTGTATGCACGATTCTGCGGAGTGCGCCGGATACGTTATCGATACCGGACTTTGCAAGGTGGGGGTCTCTACCGATTTAGGGCAGGTCACCCCGGAGGTCCGCAAGGCTCTTTCCGGTTGTAAGGCCTTGATCTTCGAGGCCAATCACGATGCGGATATGCTCCGCAATGGGCCCTATCCCTATTCCCTCAAGCAGCGCATTTCCGGCCCCTGCGGTCATCTGTCCAATCAGCAGAGCGGGGAAGAGCTGGTGGAATTCGTCTCCCAAGGGGCGGAACGGGTCTATCTTGCCCATCTGAGCAAGGAAAACAATACCGAATCGCTGTGCCTTTGCACCGTGGAGAATATTCTCCGCCGGTCGGGCATTGAAGCAGGCAAGGACGTTCTTTTGCAGGTCGCTCCCCGCAGCGAACGGTCGGAGGTCTTCGAATTATGATGACCGTCAAGATCGTTTGCGTGGGCAATCTGAAGGAAGCCTACTGGCGCAACGCCTGCGCCGAATACGAAAAACGTCTTTCCGCCTTCTGCAAGCTGAAGCTTGTGGAATTGCCCGAATCCACGTTGTCCGTCGAAAAGGACGCCATTCTCAAGGAGTGCGAGGGCTATACCGTGGCCTTATGCGTGGAGGGAAAGCCTATGACGTCGGAGGATTTTGCAAAGAAAATCGCCGACGTAACCCAAATTTCCTCGAAGATGACCTTCGTGATCGGCTCCTCCTGCGGGTTGGATCCCGCCGTAAAGCAGCGCGCCGATCTTCGGCTTTCCTTTTCCTCCTTTACCTTTCCCCATCAGATGATGCGGGTCATCCTGCTGGAGCAGATCTATCGCGGATTTACCATCCAGCGGAATATGACCTATCACAAATAATCGGAATGTAAATCCGGAAAATGCGTATATTATTTCTCTGTAAGGAGTATTTTGAATATGAAAACCTTTGACTACACCCCCAAGGGCGTTTGCTCCCGGGGCATCCATCTGGAGGTGGATGATAACGGAATTGTGACTTCCGTGAAATTTACCGGTGGCTGCAGCGGGAATACCCAGGGCGTTGCCCGTCTGGCCGAAGGCCGGAAGGTGGACGACGTCATCGAAACCCTGAAGGGCATCCGTTGCGGCATGAAGGGGACTTCCTGCCCCGATCAGCTTGCCTGCGCTCTGGAGGCCATGAAAAATTCCCTGTAATCCCCTCAAATCCCCCGTTCCCCCCTGTAATCCCACGCACTAAAGGAGTATATTATGAAAGAAATGTTACAGCGTTGGCTTTCTTCCCCCGTGGTTGACGAAAAAACCAAGGAAGAACTGGCCGCTATTGCTGAAAACGAAGCTGAGATCATCAGCCGCTTCGGTTCTTCCCTGACCTTCGGAACCGGCGGTCTTCGCGGAATCCTGGGCGCCGGCACCAACCGGATGAATATTTACGTGGTTCGCCACGCCACCCAGGGCCTTGCGGAGTTGATTCGAAAAACCGGTGCCGATGCCTGCGTCCGCGGCGTCGTAATCGGACACGATTGCCGCATCCTGTCCCGGGAATTTGCCGTCGAGGCCTGCCGGGTGCTGACGGCCAACGGGATCAAGACCTATCTATTTGACGAGCTGCGTCCCACTCCCGAGGTTTCTTTTGCGATCCGGGAACTGAACTGCATTGCCGGAATCAATATCACCGCTTCCCACAACCCCAAGGAATATAACGGCTATAAGGCCTATTGGGAAGACGGCGCTCAATTGGGACTGGAGCAGGCCGACGTGGTCTACGCCTCCATTTGCTCCAACGATATCTTTGACGGCGTCAAGGTTGCTTCGATGGAGGAGACGCTGGAAAAGACCGAGATTTTGGGCAAGGATTTTGACGAGCGCTATCTTGCCCGGGTTATGGCTTGTTCGATCGATCCCTCCGCCATTCTGGCCCGGGCCGATATGCCGATCGTCTACACTCCCTTCCACGGCACCGGATACCGCCTCGTTCCCGAGGTTCTGAAGCGGGCCGGCTTTACGAACGTGACCTGCGTTCCCGAGCAGATGGTTCTGTCCGGGGAATTTCCCACGGTGGAATCCCCCAATCCGGAGAATAAAGAGGGATTTGCCATCGCCATGAAGCTGGCCGATGAAAGGGGGGCCGATTTTATTATCGGTACCGACCCCGACGCAGACCGGGTGGGCGTTGTGATCCGGGATAAAAACGGGGAATATATGGCTCTGACCGGAAATCAGACCGGAGCGTTGCTGTTGAATTATATTCTTCGTTCCATGAAGGAAAACGGCAAGCTTCCTGCCAACGCCGCCGCCGTCAAGTCCATCGTCTCCACGGAGCTTACCACCGCCATCTGCGACTCCTATGGGGTCAAGATGATCAACGTGCTGACCGGGTTTAAATTTATCGGTGAAAAAATTAAGGAATTTGAAGCTACGGGGGATCATACCTACGTCTTTGGCTTTGAAGAATCCTACGGTTATCTCACCGGGACCTACGCCCGGGACAAAGACGCCGTCGCCGCCTCTCTTCTCGTGGCGGAAATGGCCGCGTATTACAGCGCCCGGGGCAAAGGTCTGATCGACGTCCTCTGCGAGATTTACGACGAATTCGGCGCGTATTTCGAAAAAACCCTCTCCATCACCATGAAGGGCATTGACGGCCCCGCAAAGACCAAGGCCTTGATGGAACGTCTCTGCACCGTTCGCCCCGAAGGCTTTGCCGGCATCGCCGTCGACGAGGTCTACGATTTGAATAAGGGCGCCATGGGACTTCCCAAGTCCAACGTAGTCTATTATCGGCTGGCCGACGGATCCGTTCTCGTGGTTCGCCCCTCCGGTACCGAGCCGAAGGTGAAGGTCTACGTTATGGTAAAAGACCGGACCCAGGCCGAAGCGGTAGAAAAGGCCGAGGCGCTCCGGAAGGATTTCTACGCCTTCGCCGGCATTGACGGCTGATTTTCTTATCGTTGAATCTGTGCGGAAACTCCCTTTCTGCTCCGCAAGAAGGGGAGTTTCCTTTTTTTCTTGCTTTTTTGTGACTTTTTCCGGAATAGCATTGACAACGCTGTATTTTTTTTCTATAATTGTATTATAGAAAGCCGAAGCAATCGGCTTACGGAGGTATATATTATGACTGATCGTAAAATGTGGAAGACCGGCCTTTCTTTCGGCATGGTCACCGAAGAGAAACTGATGAAAGCGGCCGCCGACGGCCTGGATCTCGTTGAGATCTCCGGCATTGACGATCCCGCCAACTGGGAAAAGATCCCCGAATGGGAAAAGAAGTCCGGCGTGAAGGTCTGGTCCTTCCACCTGCCCTTCCGTTGGTGGGGCCCCTCTCCCTGGTCCGATCCCACCGCCACCGATCCCGCCAGATGGCAGGAAACGCTGGATTGCTGCGTTCCCTTCATCGAAGGCTGCGGCAAGGGCGGTGTCAAGCACATGGTCATCCATCCCAGCCGGGAGCCCTTCAAGGATGAAGAACGGGAAAAATATATGCAGGTTGCTATCGAGCATCTGACCGTCCTTTCCGATATTTGTAAGAAGAACGGTTGCGTTCTCTGTATCGAAGACCTGCCCCGCACCTGCCTTGGCCGGGATTCCGATGAAATGCTCCGCTTTATGGAAGCCATTCCCGACGCCCGTATCTGCTTTGACGTGAACCACCTGCTTCGTGAGGATCACGTGGAATTCGTTAAGAAGGTGGGCAAGTGGATCGTCACCACCCATATTTCTGACTACGACTTCATCGACGAGCGTCATCTGTTCCCCATGCAGGGGCAGATCAACTGGAGAGCCCTGCAGTCTGCGCTGGAGCTGGCTGATTATACCGGTCCCTTCCTCTATGAAACCATGCCCATGGGTCACACCTGGGCCGACGTGAAGAAGAATCACGAATACCTGAAGAATCTGTAATTGACGGGCGGCGCTATCCTTTACGATAACGCCGCCTTTTTTTGGAGGAATCCACGATGATCTACTATGAAAAGAACGGGATCTTGATCCGTGATCTGCAAGAAAGCGACGCGCAGATCATTACCGACGAGGAAATCGCTCAGGGCTGGCATCAGTCTGTCGAAAAATACTTGATGAGGCTTCAGCACCAGGCAGAAGGGCGCTGTGTTTCCTTTGTTGCTGAATATCAAGGCAACGTTGCGGGGTACGTCAATCTTTATCCCTTCCCGAAGGATGGCCCGTTTAAGGAATTCGGATATCCTGAGATCGTGGATCTCGGTGTTTTGGAAAAGTTTCGTAATCATGGGATTGGAACCGCACTTCTTGACGTAGCGGAGGCTTTTGCTGCCCGTTCCTCCGATACCGTTTCTCTCAGCGTGGGGCTTCACAGCGGTTATGGGAATGCCCATCGTCTTTACGTCAAGCGGGGATATCTTCCCGACGGGAGCGGCGCATGGTACGGGAAACAGCCCTGCCCGCCCTATTCTGCTTGCTGCAACGATGATGATTTCGTTCTCTATTTATCCAAAAAATTACGCTGAAAATGGAATCTTCCGGCGGCTTTGTCTTTTTTATGACTTTTCCCCGGAAAGCATTGACAAATGCTGATTTTTTATCTATAATGAAGGCAAATCATCCGATTAAAATCGGTATTGGAGGTATACGTTATGACTGATCGCAAAATGTGGAAGACCGGCCTTTCTTTCGGCATGGTCACCGAAGCGAAACTGATGAAAGCGGCCGCCGACGGTCTGGATCTCGTGGAGATCTCCGGCATCGACGATCCTGCAAACTGGGAAAAGATCCCCGAATGGGAAAAGGCCTCCGACGTGAAGGTCTGGTCCATTCACCTGCCCTTCTCCGGCACCGGCGCCGTTCGTCCCGACGATCCGGACGGAATGTGGGAATCTTATCTGCCGATTCATAAGGCTCTCATCGAGGGCGGCGGAAAGGCCGGCATTAAGTATATGGTCATCCATGCCAGCGGTGAGGATCGGGAGCTGCAATTTGCTCCTACCCGGGAAGCCCGTATGCAGCGCGTCCTTCGCCATCTGAGCGCTCTTTCCGACTTCTGTAAAGCCAACGGAAGCACCCTCTGCGTTGAAGTTCTGCCCCGTTTCTGCATCGGAAACTGCGCGGAAGAGATCGAGCGTATCATCAGCTATAACCCCGATATCCGTCTTTGCTTTGACGTGAACCACCTCTTGAAGGAAAGTCACGTGGATTTCATCAAAAAGGTTGGCAAATACGCCGTTACCACCCACATCTCCGACTACGATTTCATCAACGAGCGTCATCAGTTCCCGATGGAAGGTCAGATCAACTGGAGAGAGCTGCAGGCCGCTCTGGAGCAGGCCGATTATGCCGGCCCCTTCCTCTACGAGACTATGCCTATGGGTCACACCTGGGCCGACGTCCGCAAGAACCACGAATATCTGAAGAATCTGTAATTTTATCTCTTTTCTCATCGCCGGTAAGGGTCCTTGCCGGCGATCTTTTCTTTTTTATGACTTTTGCCCCGGAGGAATTGACTTTTTCCCGGTAATAGGGTATAATGAAAAAAAACTCCGCTTTTGCGGAGGAGGAGACGTGGCGTTATGACGAATCGAAAGAATTGGCAACTGGGGCTTTCCATCGGCCGATGTACGGAAGAATCTCTGAACCGTGCCGCCGCCTGCGGCATCGACGTGGTAGAGATCGGCGGCGTTGGGGGAGAGGAATTCTTTGAAAACTGGAAAAAAATTCCAAAGTGGTCGTCCGATTCCGGCGTCGTCGTCCGCTCTCTGCACCTGCCCTTCCGGGCGAAGGATCCCGTAGCCAATCTGATTGACCCCGATCCCGCCCATTGGCAATCCACGGTGGAGACCTATAAGCGCTATATGGAGGGTGCCGCCGACGGCGAGGTTCCGATTCTGGTCACCCACCCCTCCTGTTCTTTGTTCTCCGAGGAAGAGCGCCCCTCCGTGCTGGAGCTCGGCATCGAAAAAATCGGCTATATGACCGACCTTGCCAAATCCTTCGGCCTCATTCTCGCGGTGGAGAATATGCCCCGCACCCTGTGCCGTACCTCCGACGAGGCCCGAAGGATGCTGGACGCCGTGCCCGATCTGAAATTCTGCTTCGATACCAATCATCTTTATTTGCAGGATCACGAATCCTTCCTGCGTGCCGTGGCCGACCGGCTGATCACCACCCATATTTCCGATTACGATCTGAAGACCGAACAGCATTGGCTTCCCATGCAGGGGCAGATCAACTGGCGGAATCTGATGAAGGTCTACGAGGAGATCGACTACGACGGTCCCTTTCTTTACGAGACCGGCCGGGCCTTCAATCTGGGCCGCACCTGGGAGGAAGTCCGTCCCAACTTCGAATATTTGCTCTCTCTTACCGACGTAAAATAAGCCTCGAACCGTAAATAGAAAAAAGATCCCCGAACCGTATCGGGGATCTTTTTGTCTTTAAAAGAGCATACAGCCCTGTTTTTTGAATTCTTCCACCATCGCGGGAAGTTTTGCTTCGTCCAGATCGAATTTCTTCGCAAGGCAATGATAGCACAGGCAGTTTTCTCCGTCTCTGCGGACGATTTTGCGGTAAAGGCCGAATTCGTCGGTGGTCAACTCTTTTCCGCAATTTACGCAATGAAAAACGAAGGTCACAGCATCTTCACCGGCTTTGCACGGAAGATGCTGCATCCGCCCACGGGGACCTTCACGTAGCCGAATTCCCGGACGGGATCCATTTCTTCTCCGCTGTAAAGATCGGTCAGCTGCAGGCCGTAGCCGCTGGAGGCGGAAAGCCCAAGGTCGTCAAAGAGGAAAAACGCGCTGGTGTCCCGGGTTCCGAAATTGAAGCAGGCAATGGCAAAATCGCCGTTGGAAAGGCGCTTTGCGTAGGTGGGGCATTGGGTCACGTAGGTGGAATCCCCGGTAGCGGAAATCAGGAAGGGCGGTCTGGCGTCCTCGTCCTGATCGATGGCGATCAGCTCTTTGTTGGTCAGAATGCTCTTGGATTTCTCGCTCAGCTTGCGGATATCACAGCCGATAAACAGGGGAGAGGAGGCCATGCACCACATGGCAAACTGCAGCTCGTAATTGGCGTCGTTGCACCCTTCCGTTCCTACGAACCCTTCCCCGTACATTCCGATGGTCATCATGTCCAGGTCGTTAAAGCAGTTCGGAGCGGAATACTGGAGCTTTCCGTCGTACTGACTCATCCCGAAGGTGGTGAAGTTCTTGAAATTATCCTTCAGATCGTAGGTGGAGCGATACATATGAGCGCCGGCGGAGCGGATCCAGGACCACACGTCGTCCTTGCCCCAGTTGCAGGCGGAGAAGAGGATGTCTCTCCCCGAAAGGGCCAGCGCCGTCCCCATGCGGTGATAAAGCTGAGGTCCGTTTGCGTTGGAGGGATGGAAGCAGTTGTCGTATTTCAGCAGATCGACGCCGTATTCCGCAAAGGTTCTTGCATCCTGAAATTCGTGGTCAAAGGAGCCGGGATAGTTCCCGCAGGTACGGATGCCGCAGCAGGAATACATCCCGAATTTCAGCCCCTTTTCGTGGATATAATCCCCTACGGGCTTCATGCCGTTGGGGAATTTGACGGGATCGGGGCGCAGCTCGTCGGTCTTGGGATCCCGGGTCTTCATCGACCAGCCGTCGTCGATAACGATATATTCGTATCCGGCGTCTTTAAAGCCCAGATCTACCATGGCGTCGGCAGATTCCTTGATCAGTTCTTCGTTGCAGTCCAGCCCGAAGGTGTTCCAGGTGTTCCAGCCCATGGGCGGTTTTTTTACGTTCATTGTTTTATCCTTCTCTCTCTTTTTTTAATAAGATCATTTCACTTCGGTAAAGTGGATCTTGAAGGAGGTGAAATCCTCCCGGTATTCCGGATAAGACAGCCCCACGTTCATCAGGGTGCGGCCGGTGTAGATCTCTCCCGTCAGATCGTTTTTGTATTTTTTATCCGGATCCAGCCCCTTCAGCTTCACGTAGCGGTTCCGGTGGAGCCAGGTCATCATGACCACCACCGTCAAAAGGGCTTCGCTCTTATCGGGGGAGACGAAGACCCAGGCCGCCTCCTCCCGGCTGTCGGGGGCGATGAGGCGGTAAAGATCCCCGTTGTGGATCACGTCGAAATATTTATGATATTCCGCGCATTGAACCTTGACCAGATCCTTTTCTTCGTCGGTCAGCTTCGTAATATCCAGCTCGTATCCGAAGGTGCCCCACAGCGCCACGTTGCCCCGGGTCTCGAAGGGGGTGGTGCGCTTCATGTGGTGGCTCGGGCAGCGGGATACGTGGGCGCCCATAGCCGAGGCGGGATAGCAGATCGAGGTTCCGAATTGAATGGGAAGCCGTTCCATGGCGTCGGTTTCGTCGCTTGCCCAATATTGGGGGGAATAGTAGAGCATGGCCGGGTCGAAGCGTCCGCCGCCGGAGGCACAGCCTTCCAGCAACAGATCCGGATAGCGGCTCGTCAGCCGATCGAGGAGGTCGTATAACCCCAATACGTATCGGTGGAATACTTCCTTTTGCCGTTCCGGAGGAAGAAGTGCGGATCCCACTTCGGTCAGGGGACGGTTGAAATCCCATTTGATATAATCGATCTTGCAGGAGTCCATGATCGTTGCCATGCAGTCCATCAGATAATCCCGTACGTCGTTACGGGACATGTCCAATACGTACTGATTCCGGGAAAGAGACATCGTTCTTCCGTCGATTTTCAGGCACCAGTCGGGATGGGCTTCGTATAATTCACTTAGGGGATTCACCATTTCCGGCTCAAACCAGATGCCGAATTTCATTCCAAGGCCGTGAATGCGGTTGACCAGATCGGACAGCGGCCCGTTCAGCTTTTCTTCGTTGACGAACCAGTCTCCCAGACCGTGCTTGTCGTCGTCCCGGATCCCGAACCAACCGTCGTCCATGACCATCATTTCGATGCCCAGCTTCGACGCTTCCTCCGCAATGGAATAGATCTTATTCCCGTCGAAGGTGAACCGGGTTGCTTCCCAGTTATTGATGAGAATGGGGCGCTTTTTGGTCTTCCATTCCCCTCTGCAGAGGTTGTGACGGTACAGCTTATGATAGGTGCGGCTCATTTCGCCGATGCCCTTGTCGGAATAGACCATCACCGCTTCCGGAGTGTGGAATTCCTCTCCCGGTGCCAGATGCCAGCCGAAGCCGTCGGGATTGATTCCCATGACGGTGCGGACGGTGTAGAAGGCGTCCACCTGAGTCTCCGCCGCAAAATTGCCGCTGTAGACCAGGTTGATGCCGTAGGCCTCTCCCACGTCCTCCGTTGCTTCCGGAGATACGAAGGCTAAGAAGGGATTGTGCTGATGACTGGAGCATCCCCGCTTGACGGCGATATTCTTAATGCCCCGGGTCAGCTTTTCCCGGGTAATATACCGCTCTCTCGACCAGGAGCCGTCCAGATGAAGGAGCTCTTTATCGTTGTCTTTGAATTCCAGACAGACCGAGGCGATCTTTTCGATCTCTACGGCCTTTTCCGTCGGATTCTTCAGCGCCGTTCTGCGGATGATCACGTCTGCATTGCGGAATACGGTATAATACAGCGTAATCTCCATGCCCGTGGCCGGATCGACGCACGAAATCTCCAGGGTGTCGGCCTCGTCCTCCGTCGCGTAGACGGCGGGCTGACCGGGAATTCCGGGCTTTCCCCCGTAGATTTTGTGGGATTTATAGCGTACGTCGGTGGAATTATGCCCTGCCGCATCCCGGATCTGCAGGGCGCTGATCCGAAAATCACCCGTCCCGTTGCCGGCGTATTCCGTGGGCCACAGCGCGGGGGAGAAGTCCATATCTTCGGGGCATTTGGGATAAGTTCCGTTGCGGGTTCCGATTTTCGTCAGCCCCCGCAGGTCGTCGTCGCCTACGGAGGCTCCGTAGTGATCGTGAACGAGATATCCCGATTCCCGGACGTGAAAAGCGTAGGTGGAACTCGGCGTGTCGAGGCGGAAGGATCGTGTACTTTGGTCAAATCGGATCATGGAGCTCTCCTGTTCAGTGGTTTATTTTACTTCGGTGAGATGTATTTTGAAGGTTTCGAAATCCTTCATGACGGAAGATCGGTTGACACCTGCGTTCATCCAGACGCTTCCGGGCAGAACCTTTCCGTCCTGATCTGCGTAGAGTCGATTTTCGTCCAGTCCTCGGAAGCAGACCGTGCGGCGGCGTACCCGGGGACGGTTGTGGATACAGACGAAGGTCAGAAGCGCTTCACTCTTGTCCTCGGCAACGTAGCACCACGCACATTCCTCCCGGTTCGGCGGCAGGAGACGGAACAGCTCTCCGAAGTGGATCAAGTCGTAATATTTATGATATTCCGCAATCTGTTCCTTCACCTCTTCCTTGTCCTCGTCGGACATCTTCGTCACGTCAAGCTCGTAGCCGAAGGAGCCGGCCAGCGCCACGTCACAGCGGGTCTGCAGGGGCGTGGTTCTTTTCGTCTGATGGTTGGGGACGGCGGAAACGTGGGAGGAAACGGCAGAGGTGGGATAGCACATGGAGGTTCCGTATTGGATGTCCAACCGATCCATGGCGTCGGTGTTATCGCTGGTCCAGTACTGAGGGGAATAATAAAGCATCGCGGGGTCAAACCGTCCGCCGCCGGAAGCACATCCCTCCAGCAAAATATCGGGATATGCGGTGACCAGCCGGTCCAGAAGGGCATAAAGACCCAGCACGTACCGATGGAAAATCTCCTTCTGCCGTTCGGGAGTAAGAAGACAGCTGCCCGCTTCGGTCAGATAACGGTTGAAGTCCCATTTGACGTATTCGATCTTCGCGCTTTTCAGAATTTTGTCCATGCAATCGAAGAGATACTCCCGCACGTCTTTACGGGACATATCCAGCACGTACTGATTGCGGCTGGTGCAAAGAGCGCGGCCGTCCACCTGCAGACACCAATCGGGATGGGCGCGATAAAGATTGCTATCGGGGTTGACCATTTCCGGCTCGAACCAAAGACCGAACTTCATTCCCAGCGCGTGAATGCGGTCGGAAAGGAGCCCCAGGCCGCCCTTCAGCTTTTCTTCGTTGACGAACCAGTCTCCCAGTCCCGCCTTGTCGCTGTTCCGGGCTCCGAACCAACCGTCGTCCAGAACCAGCATTTCCACGCCAAGCTCTCCGGCCTGTTTTGCGATGTTATAGATCTTTTCTTCATCAAAATCAAAATAGGTACCTTCCCAGTTGTTGATGAGAAGGGGGCGCTTTTTCAGCTTCCAGGGGCCGCGGCACAGATTGTTCCGGTAAAGCTTATGGAAGGTGCGGCTCATCCCGCCCAGCCCTTCTGCGGAGAAGACCGAGATGGCTTCGGGGGTCTCGAATTTATCGCCCGGCTCCAGCTTCCAGCCGAAATCGTTGGGGTTGATGCCCATGATCAGCCGCAGATCGCCGTCTACGCTCAACTCGGTCTGGGCGGAGAAATTGCCGCTGTAGACCAGGTTGAAGCCGTAAGCGGCCCCGGTATCTTCGGTGGTGTATTTGTCTACCAGTGCCACGAAGGGATTGTGCTGATGGCTGGAGCACCCCCGGGAGCTTTCCACGGTGGTAGTGGCGTGGATCAGATCGGAACGCTCAAAGGTGCGCTCCCGGCCCCATTCGCCGTAAAGATGGCAGATCTGCCAATTGCCGAAGGGAATTTCGCAGCAAAGGGAGTAGACTCGTTCCAGATCCATTTCGTAATCCGACGCATTCTCCACCACCGCCCGGCGGGCAATGGCGTCGTAGATCTCAAAAACGGAATAGAAGAGCGTTACCCTTGCACCCGTCGTCGCGTCTTCGGTCAAAATTTCCAGGGTGGTCACTTCTTCGTCGGAGCCGTAGGTCGCGGGCTGCGCGGGAATGGGGGGCTTGCCGGCGTAGATCTTGTGGGAAACGTACCGGATATCGGTAGAGGCGTTTCCGGCGGCGTTGCGGATCTGCAGAGCGGATACCCGGAAATCCCCGGTGCCGTTGCAGGCGTATTCAAAGGGTGCCGCCGTAGGGGAGGTGGTGCCGTCGGCGCTCTTGGGACCTCTTACCAGACGGGCGGAATATTCCCGTAGATCGCAGACCGGCAATTTCTTTCCGTAATAATCGTGGATCAAAAAACCACCCTCGTTAACGTGAAATACGTAAGAGGTGTTTGGGGTATTGAGGTGGAAGGATCTGAATTCCTCCGAATAAATGACAGCCATATGGGGATCTCCTTTATTTTACTTCGGTCAGATAAACCTTGAACGTGGTGTAGTCCTGCATATTCGCCGTACAGTTGATTCCGGCCTGCATCCAGGTTGCGCCGGAACGGACGGTTCCGTTTTCATCGGCATACCGTTTTTCGGGATCCAGCCCCCGGAATTTCACGGTGCGGCGGGTCTTGGGATGGGTGCGGACGCAGACGTAGGTCAGCAGGGCTTCGCTCTTGTCCTCCGAGACGTAGCACCAGGCGCACGCTTCGCCGGTGGGCGGAATGAGGCGGTAGAGATCGCCGAAGTGGATCAGATCGTAATATTTATGATATTCCAGAACCTCGCTCTTCACCGCTTCCTTGTCTTCGTCGGACATTTTGGTCACGTCCAATTCGTAGCCGAAGGAGCCGGCCAGCGCCACGTCGGCACGGGTCTGCATGGAGACGTTGCGGCGGGTCTGGTGGTTGGGACAGGCGGAAACGTGAGAAGAAATAGAGGTCGTGGGATAGCAGATGGACGTGCCGTACTGAATTTCCAGTCGCTCGATGGCGTCGGTGTCGTCGCTGGTCCAGATCTGGGGCGAATAGTAGAGCATGGCCGGGTCAAACCGCCCGCCGCCACCGGAGCAACCCTCCAGAAGAAGGTCGGGGTGAGCCTGCAGCAGACGCTCCAGCAGAGCGTACAGTCCCAGAACGTACCGATGGAAGATTTCCTTCTGCCGGTGTGCGGGCAGAAGAGCGCTTGCCGCTTCGGTCAGGTTTCTGTTGAAGTCCCACTTGATATATTCGATCTTCGCATCCTTCAGGATCTTGTCCATGCAGTCGAAGAGATAGTCCTGCACGTCTTTGCGGGACATATCCAGAACGTACTGATTCCGTCCGATGCCCATGGGACGTCCCTCCACCTTCAGACACCAGTCGGGATGGGCCCGGTAAAGGTCGCTGTCCGGATTGATCATTTCCGGCTCGAACCAAAGTCCGAACTTCATGCCAAGGGCGTGGATCCGGTCGGAGAGAAGGCTGAGGCCGCCCTTCAGCTTCTTTTCGTTGACGAACCAGTCGCCCAATCCGGCGCGGTCGTGCTCCCGGGCGCCGAACCAGCCGTCGTCGAGAACCAGCATTTCCACGCCCAGCTCTCCGGCCTGCTTGGCGATATTATAGATCTTTTCCTCGTCGAAATTGAAATACGTACCCTCCCAGTTATTGATGAGAAGGGGGCGTTTCGCCGTCTTCCAGGGGCCGCGGCAGAGATTGTTCCGGTAAAGCTTGTGGAAGGTCCGGCTCATGCCTCCCAGACCCTCTGCGGAATATACGGTAATCGCTTCGGGCGTTTCGAAGGATTCTCCCGGCTCCAGCCGCCAGCCGAAATCGGTGGGGTTGATGCCCTGCAATACCCGCAGGTCTCCGTCTACGTTCATTTCGGTCTGGATGGAGAAGTTGCCGCAGTAAATGAAGCTGAATCCGTAAATTTCTCCCGTATCTTCCGTGGTATGCCGGTCGGCAATGGCCAGGAAGGGATTGTTATGATGGCCGGAGGCACCACGCTTGCTCTCTACGGAATAAATCCCGTGGGCGAGGGGCTGACGGTCAAAGAACCGTTCCTTTGCCCAGGCACCGTACAGGTTGCAGGCGTCCCATTGGCCAAAGGGGATCTCGGTACAGGAGGAATAGACCCGCTCCAGATCCATGCTCTGGGAGGAAGCGTTGGTCACCTTTACCCGGCGGGCGATGGCGTCCATGGTCTCGAATACGGAATAATAAAGGATGACTTCCGCGCCCGTCACGGCGTCCCGGGTCAGAATCTCCAGGGTGGTGACTTCTTCGTCGGTTCCGTAGGTTGCGGGCTGTCCCTCCGGCATGGGCTTTCCGGCGTAGATTTTATGGGATACGTACCGTACGTCGGTGGAAGCGTTGCCCCGCACCTCCCGGATCTGCAGGGCGGAGATACGGTAATCTCCGGTGCCGTTGCAGGAATATTCCATGGGAGTGATGTCGGGGGAGAGGGAAAGGCCTCCGCTCTTGGGGGAGAAACCGGAATTCCCCGTCCGCAGGGAATAATCCTTCATGTCTTCCGCGGGGATTCTTCCTCCGTAGTAATCGTGAATCAGAAATCCGCCCTCACCGACGTGAAACACGTAGGCGGTTTTGGGGGTGGCAAGATAAAAGGATTGGAATTCGTCCGAATAAAGTATAGGCATCGCAATTCTCCTTTGCAGATTCTTTCCCTTATTATAGCATAAAAATATGGCGATTTCTTGTTTTTTTGATGCGTATTTTTTGTGTCTTTGTGTTCTTTTTCGTCTCTTCCTTCGTTTCGTGGGGAAAAGTTGTTAAAAAAATGTGAAATCGCTCCAAATCCCCTTGACAAACGCCGTCGTTTGTGCTATCATGTTAGCACGCTAAAGTGAAAGCGGAAAAACCGTTGTATTTTAAGGAGATCGAATTATGAAAAAGTTTTTTGCCCTGCTTCTTGCCCTGCTTATGACCGCCACTCTGCTCTGCGCCTGCGGAGAACCTAAAAACGACGTGGAATACGTTAAGGAAAAAGGAAAGCTCGTGGTCGGGATTACTGAATTCAAGCCCATGGACTGGGAAGAGAACGATGAATGGATGGGCTTTGACGCCGATATGGCCAAGGCCTTTGCCGACTATCTGGGCGTTGACGCCGAATTTATCGAGATCAACTGGAACAACAAGGCCATGGAACTGGAAACCAAAGCCATCGACGTGGTTTGGAACGGTATGACCATCACCGACGAGGTCAAGGGCCTTATGGGAGTTTCCGAGGCTTACTGCAAGAACGCTCAGGTCGTGGTCGTCAAGAAGGATCTTGCCGATACCATCAAGACCGTAGATGACATCAAAACCTTGAAGTTCACCGTTGAAAACGGCTCTGCCGGTGCCAAGGCCCTCGATGCGGAAAAAATTTCCTATACTGCGGCCGACACTCAGGCTACCGCCCTTCTTGAAGTGGTTTCCGGTGCCGCCGACGCCTGCGTCATCGACCTGCTGATGGCCGGTGCCATGATCGGGGAAGGAACCGACTATCCCACCCTTGCCATCTCCGTCAGCCTGACCAGCGAGGAATACGGTGTCGGCTTCCGGAAGAACAGCGAGCTGATCGCCGAATTCAACAAATTCTGGAAGGAAGCCTACGATGCCGGTACGGTCATGGATAAAGCCACCCAGTACGGTATCGCCCAGAATATCATCGAAAAATAAATTGAACCACTGATCGTTGCAGGGCAGGAAGTTCACCTTTCTGCCTTGCACTTTTTGGAGTTACTATGTTGTTAGCATTGTCTTCTTCCGACGCATCCCTCTGGAACGTCACGCTGTCGCTGCTGGAAGGGCTTCTGGTTACGGGAGAATTGTTTTTTCTCACCCTGCTGTTCGCCCTGCCTCTGGGGCTGATCATTTATTTTGCCAGCGTCAGCAAGATTCCCCCTCTGCGGTGGCTTGCCAAGATTTTTATTTGGATCATCCGGGGTTCTCCCTTGATGCTACAGATTCTGATCGTTTTTTACGGTCCGGGTCTTCTGTTTCACCTGCCCCTGCTTCCTCGGTTTACTGCGGCTCTCGTAACCTTTTCCATCAACTACGCCTGCTATTTCGCCGAGATCTATCGGGGTGGGATCCAGTCTATCCCCAAGGGGCAGTACGAAGCCGGGCAGGTGCTTGGCATGACCAAGGGACAGATCTTCTTCAAGGTCATTTTGCTTCAGCTGATCAAGCGTATCGTGCCTCCCATGGGCAACGAAATGATCACCCTGGTCAAGGATACTGCCCTCGTCCGCATTATTTCGGTCTACGAGATTATCTGGATGGGCGAATCTTATATCAAAATGGGGCATATCTGGCCTCTGTTTTATACGGCGGTCTTCTATTTGATCGTCAACGGAATTCTGACCGTTCTTCTCAGCCGCTTTGAGAAAAAGCTGGATTATTTCAGGGGGTGATGAAATGGCAATGCTGGAAGTAAGCGGTCTATACAAATCCTTTGGGAACGTGGAGGTGCTGAAGGGCATCGATTTTTCCCTGGAAAGCGGCGAAGTGTTGTCCATTATCGGCTCCTCGGGGAGCGGAAAAACCACCCTCCTGCGGTGCTTGAATTTTTTGGAAACGGCGGACAAAGGGATCATTTCCGTCAACGGAAACGAGATCTTTAACGGGGAAAAGCACGAAACCCTTTCCGACGAGGAGGTTCGACGCCGCCGCCTTTCCTTCGGTCTGGTTTTTCAATCCTTCAATCTGTTTCCTCAATATACCGTTTTGCAAAATATGACTTTGGCCCCTGCCCTTGCGGAAAAGGAAAAATTGCGGAAAAAGCAGATCACGAAGGAGGAGTACAATTTCTTCATGAACGGCCTTTCCGACAAGTGTCTCGGCATTCTCGATCACGTGGGGCTGGGAGATAAAAAGGATGCCTACCCCTATCAGCTGTCCGGCGGACAGCAGCAGCGCGCGGCGATTTCCCGCGCCCTTGCCATGGCTCCGGATATCCTGTGCTTTGACGAGCCCACCTCTGCCCTTGACCCAGAACTGACCGGAGAGGTTTTGAAGGTCATTAAAGAACTGCGTCAATCCAATCTCACCATGGTAATCGTCACCCATGAAATGGAATTTGCCCGCAGCGTTTCCGATCACGTTCTGTTCATGGCCGACGGCGTAGTCTGTGAATACGGCCCGCCCGACGAGCTTTTCGGGAATCCCAAGACCGAACGTCTTCGCAGCTTCCTCAGCGCAATGTCCGAGAAATAAGCAAAAAGATCCGCGTCTTTCGATGCGGGTCTTTATTGTTATAAAAATATTACAGATTCGTCGGCAAAATGAAACGCCCGTGTCGTATAATAGAGATATTACGGGAGAGGAGGTACGCCATGGATCGGGTTTTATATGCGAAAGTGCCCGTAACCTTTGACGGACGGACGGTCAGGGATTTCTTGCGGGTGCGGTGGAGTCTTTCTGCGGCTCTTCTCATTGAATTGAAAAAGCGGGAAGACGGCATTACCGTCAACGGACAGCGGGTGACCGTGGCTCACCGTCTGCGGGAAGGGGATTGCGTGGCTCTTTCCATTGGGGACGACGGTGCCGATTCCGGTTTTCCCGATCTGGAGATCCCTCTGGAGATCTTGTACGAGGATGCGGATCTCATCGTTTTGAACAAGCCCGCCTTTCTTCCGGTGCATCCGTCCAAGGGGCATGAGTCCGATACCTTAGCCAACGGCCTATCCGATTATTATCACAAAAAAGGGGAGACCTTCGTCTCTCGCTGCGTGCTCCGCCTTGACGCCAATACCTCCGGCGCCGTTCTTTTTGCAAAAAACGCCTATGCCCACGACGGGATTCGCCGTCAACTGGCAGACGGGACGGTAAAAAAAGAATATTACGCTCTGGTTCACGGCCGTCCTCCTTTCCACGGCTTGATCGACGCCCCGATCTATACGCCGGAAGCGGCCACCGTCCGCCGCGTCGTGGATCCCCGGGGAAAAGAGGCTCAAACGGAATATTTTACCGAAAAAAGCGACGGGAGTCTGTCTTTGCTCCGGGTCCTTCCCTGCACCGGGCGAACCCACCAGATCCGTCTCCACCTGTCTCACATCGGGTATCCTATCGTGTCTGATTTTCTGTACGGCGACGAGAACGACGGGATTCTTCACCGTCACGGTCTCCATTGCTCCCGGCTGACCTTCCGGCATCCCGTTACGGAAAAGGAGGTCTGCGTTTCCGCTCCCCTTGCCGCCGATATGGCTGCCGCATCACAATCCCTTGTCCCTTGTGAGCGTTATTATTCCGTCGGGGAGTTTTTGCGGAGGGAATACGGAGAAAAGCTGGTCAAGCTTTCCCTGAACGCCGGGCTTTCCTGCCCTAACCGGAAAAACGGCGGCCGCGGCTGCGCCTTTTGCTCCGCAGGAGGAAGCGGCGAACGGGCCGGATCTCCGGAAAAAACCGTCAAAGAGCAATTGGCGTGGGGCAAGGAGGTTCTTTCCCGGAAATGGCCGGGATCCCGCTATATTGCCTATTTTCAGGCTTATACCAATACCTACGCCCCCGTGGAACATCTTCGCTCGTTGTATTACGAGGCGATCTCCGATCCTTCCGTGGCCGTTCTTTCGATCGCCACCCGTCCCGATTGCTTCTCCAACGACGTTCTGAATCTGTTGGAAGAGATCTGCCGGATCAAACCGGTCTGGGTGGAGCTTGGATTGCAGACCGCCTCCGACGCCGTCGCCGAATCTCTGAACCGGGGGTACGGGCGGGTCTGTTACGAGGACGCCGTTGCCGCCCTTCACGCCCGGGGGATTCGGGTGATCACGCATCTGATCTTCGGCCTTCCGGGGGAGAGCCTGGAGCAGATGCTGGAATCGGTGCGCTACGTGGGGCAATATACCGACGGGATCAAATTGCAGATGCTTCAGATCCTGAAGGGCTCCGTTCTTGCCGATCGCTACGGCGAATCACCCTTCCCATTGCTGACCGAAGGGGAATACGCGGATCTGGTCTGTGACGCAATTTCTCTTCTTCCTCCTCACGTTACCGTGGATCGTCTGACCGGGGATCCCCCTGCGGAATTGCTGATTGCCCCTGCGTGGACGCAGAACAAGCGTCGGGTTTTGGCTGAGATCCACCGCCGGCTCGACGAAGCCGACGTTCTTCAGGGATCGGCCTTGCAATAGAATCAAAAAAAACGGGTAGCCCGATGATTCAGGCTGCCCGTTCCGTTTTTATTTTTCTTCTGTTTTCTTTCCGTAAAGGAAGGTGTTCTGGTAAAAATCGGAGACCTTGTTGATCTCGTCGCAAAGGTAACTGTAGCCCAGCTCCTCATACAGCGTATCTCTGTCCGAAAACAGATTCGTGCCAAGTCCCAGCCGATTCCCTTCGATGGTGCAGCCAATGGCCGCAAGGGTCGTGGGGAACATGTCCAGGGTGGTGAAATCCCGGTTTTTCGCCTGCGCCGGCTCTACGGGGCAGTTGATAATGCAGTTATATACTCTACGGATATAATCCTTCGAGGTGTGGGCGTTGTGATAGGTATTGTTCATGCTCAGGTGGTCACCGGAGATGATGATGGTGGTGTTTTCATAGAAGGGCTGTTCCTGGATCCAGTCAATGAAATCCTGAACCTGCCGGCTGGAGCAGGAGATGACGTTGGCAAACTGCTTGTTTCCCGGCTCTTCCTCGGCAAAATGCTCGTCGTAATGGGCGTTGCAGTAAATGCAATCGTATCCGTCGGGGTGATGGGTGTCCACCGTCAGCATCGTGAAGGCAAAGGGCTCGTTCCGCTCCCCGATCTCGGAGAGCTTCATTTTTGCGTACTGGAAGAGATACAGATCCTCGTAGCCCCAGAAATTATTCCAGTAATCCGAAGGAATCACCCCTTCTTCCCGGGCGGTGAAGAGATCGTAGATATGATCCACGCCGTGTTGGTCGAAATACTCTCTCCGGCCGCCGAAGCTGGCGTCAGAGCCTACCATCAGGGTCTGGTCGTATCCGTTGTCGGAAAGAATGTTGGTCAGAGAGGTAATCCCGGGCATGACCTGGGAATAGTTGTTCAGCCCGTTGTTCCAGATGCCGTTGGGCAGACAAAGGGGAACTCCGGACGTTTGAGAGATCATGGCTGCAATGGTCCAGGTGGAACCGATGGTGGTCCGTCCTCCGCCGATCCCGTCGGAATGGGAGAAATTCAGATGATCCTTAGCCAGTTGGGTCAGTTCGGGGATGTAATTGACGGGAGAAGATCCCCCTTCTTCTTCCGACATATAGGCGGTCTCCATGGACTCCAGGTAAATATAGATCAGATTCCGCTTTTCTTCGGGGAAGGTGATCTCCACGCCGTTGGGATCGACGTAATGATCTTCAAACAGCGTGGTCTGATCCATCCGGGCCATGATATAGTTATCCAGACCCGCCCGGTCGGCGGAATAGGCGGTCAGGGAAAGGAACAGAATCAGTGCAAGAGCCATCGCTGCCAGCCGATGGATCTTCGATATTTTGCCCTCCGCCTTTTCCCGCAGAAGGATTTTGGGCAGATAGACCAACAGGGCAAAGGTGGCGCCCGCACAGAGCAGGGTGGGAAGGGCTACCTGCAGAATAAATTCCCACGCCACCCCGGTATTGACCATGTTCAGGTCGTTCAGCAGAGTGAAGAGCACGGCGTCAAATCCGACGTCGGCGCCGAAGCTTCGGGTAAACCACAGGGCCGCGAAAAGCAGCAGAAACGCCAGCGTCACGAAGACGGCGGAGAAAATGATCCATCCGATGCGCGCCTTCTTTTTTTCTTTGGTCATAATGAGTAATTCCTTCCTCGTTTAAAAATGAGTTTCGCAATCCGCCATGGCTGCCTCCGCCTTCTGCAGAAGGGACGCTGCCCGGGAATCGCCGTAATCCGCAAGACCGGAAAGGGTCTCCGCGGCTGCCTGAAAATATTCGTATGCGTCTTCAAAACTTTGCTCAGTGCCCGCGCCATCCTTTTTGCAGGTTCCGATGCGGTAACACAGTTGTCCGATCAGCATCTCGTCCTGCTCCGGCTGGCAGGCGGCAATTTCGTAGGCCCGAAGATAATATCCCACCGCCTTCGGACGGTCTTTCGTAAGGCCGCCCTTGCCGTGAAAATAGAAATCTCCCAGCTTCAGCATGCTTCCCGGGTCGTCCAGTTCGCTTGCCCGCTCAAAGCAGTAGGCCGCAAGCCGGTTATCGGCCTTTACGCCCCGCCCGTGCTGATAGCAGAAGCCCAGATTTCCCATGGCCGTCACGTTGCCCAGCTTGCAGGCGAGCCGATAGCATTCAAAGGCCTTCTGTTCTTCGCCCTGCCGGAAATATTCGGTTCCCAACTCTACGAGACCCTCCGAATCGCCGGCGTCAAACAGCTTTCGTACGTCTTCCATGACACGATCCTTTTCCTAATACTATTTATTCATTATACAGTATTTAACGCCCGCTGTCAATCTTTGTCGCAAAATTGAAAGATTTTTTTCGTGATTCTGCCGAAAATTGCGGCGCTCCACCGGATTTCCGTGAACAGTCGGGAAATACTGTTTTTATCCTCTGAAAAGGCGAAAGTGTTTCTTTTTGTTCGGATTTATATCAATAAATTTCCATTTTATTCCATTATAATGAAACCGTAAGCCTATAAAAATACGCAAATAATGGGAGTTGATCGTATTGAAAAAAGCATTGCCGATCCTGATCCGGGGAATCGTTTCTGCCGTGATCGTTTTTCTCATGTTCTGGTTTGCTCTGCCGGCCGTCAATTTGCACAGCGGGGAGTTTTGGACCTTTCTGTTCTGGTCTCTTCTGATCGTCGTTGTCGTGAATTTTACGGGGAGCTTCGTTAATTTCTTCCGTAACGTAAAAAACCGCCGCAACGTAGCTTTTCGGCCCGCTTTGCTGCAGGCTTTTCGCGGGCTTGGCCTCCCCGTGCTGGCGTTGCTGGCCTTGTTCGTTCTGATGCTGGTGTTTTCCGTGATCTTCAACCTGATCGGGCTTGAATTGTTTAACGCCCCCCGCTATCGGGATCTGATCACCGTACAGGACGGCAATTTCGCCGAAGACGTGGCGGAATTGAATATGTCTCAGATTCCCGTGGTAGACCGCGCTTCCTCTCAGGCTCTTGGGAAGCGGAAGCTGGGGGAGATGAGCGATCTCGTGTCCCAGTTTGAGATTGCCGACGATTATACCCAGATCAATTACAACGACACCCCCGTCCGGGTAACGCCGCTGAAATACGGCGACGCCGTCAAATGGCTGTATAATCAGAAGCAGGGCATCCCCGGCTATCTGCGGGTGGATATGACCACCCAGGACGTGACTCTGGTGCGTCTCGACCGAGGAATCCGTTATTCGGAAAGCGAATATTTCATGCGAAATATCCACCGCTATCTGCGCTTTAAATATCCCACGAAGATCTACGCTGACGTTTCCTTTGAAATCGACGATACCGGTGCCCCCTATTGGGTCGCCTCTACCGTGGATTACCGCATCGGCTTCTGGTCCGGCCGGGATATCGGAGGCGTGGTGTTGGTCAACGCCGTCACCGGCGAATGTCAGTATTTCGACGTGACCGACGCTCCTTCCTGGATCGATCAGGTCTACGATGCGGATCTGATCCTTCAGCAGTTGGTATACAACGGAAAATACCGCTCCGGCTTCTGGAATTCCATCTTTGGTCAGAAGGGGGTTCTCACCCCCACGGAGGGATATAATTATATTGCTCTCGACGACGACGTCTGGCTGTATACCGGTATGACCTCCGTGGTCAGCGATGAATCCAACGTAGGCTTCGTTCTGGTCAATATGCGGACGAAGGAAACCCGGTTTTACGCCGTGCCCGGCGCTGAGGAATATTCTGCCGAGGAGTCTGCCGAAGGGCAGGTTCAGCATCTGGGCTACGACGCTACCTTCCCCATTCTGCTCAACGTGGGCAACCGTCCCACCTATTTTATGTCTCTGAAGGACTCTGCCGGACTCGTGAAGATGTACGCTTTCGTGGACGTTCAGCAGTATCAGATCGTCGGGACCGGCACCTCCGTGGACGCTGCCCGGGAGGATTATCTGCAAAAGCTGGCCGCCGACGGACAGATCGTTCCCGATAAGGACGATTCTGCCGCGGAAACTACCGAAAAAACCGGCGTAGTCTTTTCCATCGCTACCGCCGTGGTGGACGGAAACAGCAAGTATTTCATTATGCTGGATGACGGAAGCGTCATTACCGCTTCGATTGCCGTTTCCTCGGACCTGCCCTTCCTCATCGTCGGAGATACCGTCACTGCTACCCTGTCCGGCCAGGAAGTCGTTTCCATGACCGTGACCAAGGTCAACTTTTATCCCGAGGGGCAATCATAAAAATTACGCCCGACCGATCCCGTTGGGGCGGAAGCGAATGCGTATTTGGAGGAACCCTGTAGGAATGATCCCATCTTGTTCGGTGCTGCCTATTATCCCGAGGCCTGGCCCGAATCTGATAACGCCACCGGACGATGACGGACCTTCTTACCGGAAGGAAATACGAGGGGAAAATCGAATTAAAACCGTATGATCTTCTCGTTCTTGAAAAGTAAAAAAGGCATAAAAAGCGGACGCCTGCAGGCGTCCGCTTTCGGTTTATCCGTTTTGATTGATATTATTCGGCTTCGTCTTCCTTTTTGGAAAGAACCAGGTTGGTGATGATGCCGAGGATCAGAGCGCAGGCGATGGCGGTGATGGTCACCTTGCCGATGGCCATAGCCGTACCGCCGATGCCGGTGATGAGGATGACGGCCGCCACGAACAGATTCTTGTTCTGGTTCAGATCAACCTTCTGGAACATCTTAAGACCGGAGACGGCGATGAAGCCGTAAAGGGTGATGCAGACGCCGCCCATAACGCAGCCGGGGATAGAATCCAGGAAGGCCACGAAGGGGGAGATGAAGGAGATCAGAACGGCCATGATAGCGGTGGTAGTAATGGTAACGACCGAAGCGTTCCGGGTAATGGCAACGCAACCGACGGATTCACCGTAGGTGGTGTTGGGGCAGCCGCCGAAGATGGCGCCGGCAAAGGAACCGATACCGTCACCCAGCAGGGTGCGATGCAGGCCGGGTTCTTCCAGCAGATCCTTGTTGATGATGGTGGAAAGGTTCTTGTGGTCGGCGATATGTTCTGCGAAAACCACGAAGGCCACGGGAACGTAAGCCACGGCCACGGTAGCCAGATAAGAAAGATCGAATTCCTTCACGCCCTTGATGGCTTCCATGAAGGTGAACTGAGGAACGTCAAGGAAGGTTTTCAGGGTGACGCCGTCGGCAACCAGAGCCTGGAAGGGAGCAAAATCAATGACCTTCAGAGCGTCGTTGCCGGTAGCAACGCCGATGACGGTGAAGACGAGGGCCACGGCATAGCCGGCCAGAATCCCGATGATGAAGGGGATCAGAGAGACCATCTTCTTGCCGTAGGTGGAGCAGATCATAACGACGAAGAGGGTGACCATAGCGCAGATGAAGGAGACCCACAGATTTCCGGTCATAATGAAGGAGCCGTTCGCGTCCTGAGGACCGTAGGAGAAAACGTCTTTGATGGCGGCGCCGGAAAGAGAGAGGCCGATCAGGGCAACGGTGGGCCCGATGACCACGGGAGGCATCAGCTTATTGATCCACTTAACGCCGGCGAATTTCACGATGATGGCGATGATCACGTAAACCAGGCCTGCGCAGGCGGCACCGACGATCAGACCGAGGAAGCCGGCCTGAGCGGAAATGGCACCGGCAAAAGCGGCGACCATAGAGCCGATGAAGGCGAAGGAAGACCCCAGGAAGACGGGGCTCTTGAATTTGGTGAACAGCTGATAAACGAGGGTTCCGATGCCGGCGCCGAAGAGAGCCGCGGAAGCGGACATCCCGTTACCGACGATGGCGGGGACGGCGATGGTTGCCGCAAGAATGGCGAGCAACTGCTGGAATGCGAAGACGATAATCTGCCCAAAAGGCGGCTTGTCTTCAATGTTGTAGCGAAGTTTCATTGGTTTTTTCCTCCCAAAATTTTTTTATATACAAAATACTTTCGTATTTTATACTCTCCTTAACCTTCCTTCGGGCCCCACACGTATACGCCGGTTTCCCCGTCGTATTCCGCAACCCGCACGGCGATCCGCTCCTTCCGGGAGGTAGGAACGTTCTTTCCCACGTAATCCCCGCGGATGGGCAATTCCCGGTGTCCCCGGTCTACCAAGACCGCCAGCTGAATCTTTGCCGGCCGGCCCAAGGTCATCAGGGCTTCCATGGCCGCCCGGATGGTGCGCCCGGTGCAGATCACGTCGTCTACCAGAATCACCGTTTTTCCGTCGATAGAAAAATCGATCTTCGTGTTCGTCACCGTAATCTCGCCGGAATCCCGGTCCCGGTCGTCCCGGTGCGGGGTAATGTCTACCGATCCCACCTTGACCCGGATCTCCGAGAACTTCTTTACGTTCTCCGCCAATTCTGCCGCCAGAGGAACCCCGCGGGTGTGGATGCCGAGCATACAAAGCTCGTCCACGCGATCGTTTTTCTCCACGATCTCGTGAGCCATGCGGATCAGCGTCCGGCGCATTGCACCTTCGTCCATCAGTTTCGCTTTGACGATCATGACAATCTCTCCCGTGCCGTAAAAAAAGATCTTGTCCTTCGACAAGATCCGCATTTTTTTCCATTCTCCGGGGCATACCCCGCCGGAGTGTTCCGTGATCTTGTCGGCGTCCCGCGCCGAATTAAAGTATCTGGGGTCGTATCCAGTAGATATTATACCACTTTGGGTTGACAATGTCAAGTCTTACGGAGCAGTTTACAATTTTGTCATCTTCTGACCCCGCTTTCGAAGCCGGATCGGAAGGGGCATCCTGCCGCAAGCCTCTCCGATGCGAAAAAAGAAATCAGCCGATCTTATGACCGACTGATTCCTTTTTTATATTGTAAACTATAATACCCCCGTGGTATCTTCCAAGTCAGCTATTGTAGTGCCAAGTTGCATTTAAAAGAGGGGCATTCGACTCATCAATATAAAGATGCTCTCTGGATTCCTCATTTCCTCCACACCATACATCTCGCAAGTTATCGCAACGGCTGAACGCAGACCAGCCAATGCTCGTGACGCTACTGGGAATAGTCACCGAAGTGAGAGATGAGCAATTGTAAAATGTATGTCGGTCAATGCTATTGACGCTACTGGGGATAGTCACCGAGGTGAGAGATTCGCACTCGTAAAACGCATAGCGGCCAATGTTCGTAACACTATTAGGAATTGTTACCGAGGTGAGAGATTTACACCCCGAAAACGCCTCGGCCTCAATGCTCGTAACACTATTAGGAATCGTTATCGAGGCGAGAGATTTACACCCCAAGAACGCCTCGTTCCCAATACTCGTAGCACCATTAGGAATCGTTATCGAGGTGAGAGATTCGCACTTGGAAAACGCATAGGATGCAATCCATGTAACGCTGTTAGGAATCGTTATCGAGGTGAGAGATTTACACCCAAGAAACGCAGCACTGCGAATATCACTAACACTGTTAGGAATTGTTACCGAAGTGAGTGAAGAACAGTTTCGAAACACATCAGTACCAATCCATGTAACGCTGTTAGGAATCGTCACCGAAGTGAGCGATTCACATTCGGCAAACGCAGCATCACCAAGAGACTTAACACCATTCGAAATCGTCACCGAGGAAAGCGATTTGCACTCGTAAAACGCACCGCCCTCAATACGCGTAACACTATCAGGAATCATTACCGAAGTAAGTGAAGAACAACTAAAAAAGGCATCCATGCAAATGGTCGTAACGCTACTGGGGATAGTCACCGAAGTGAGCGAGGAACACCCTAAAAATGCACTATGCCCAATACTCGTAACACCTTCTGGAATGGTAACCGAAGTGAGTGAGGTGCGATCTTTAAAAGCAGCTTTGCCAATGCTTATAACCAGTTTCCCATTTATTGATTTGGGGATTTCCAATGTGGTAGCAGAGCCCGTATATTTGACGATCTCTACAGCAACATCCGATACCTCAAGCCATTTCAATCCCGGATCTACCGGAACGTCTTCCTGAACATCGGAAGAGCCCGTATTGGAATCGGTGTTACCGGAACTTGCAGAACTGTTCGTACTAGAAGCATTCCCGGAATCCGTAGAATTGCTTGTTTCGTCAGAATTGCCTACGCCAGTATTGCTGTTGCTTTCCGTCGCATCCGAAATACCACCGGTTGCCGTGGTATTTGCATCACTTATTTGCGAATCAGTAGTCCCACTTTGCGATCCGTTACCGGACGTATCAGTCCCGGATACTACCTCACTACCTGTGGAGGTGTCGGTGTTGGTAGCATCATTGTCACCACACGCCACAAGGCAAAGTGCCATACAAATGGACAGTAAAAGCGCCAGAATCTTTTTCATGACAAATTTCCTTTCAAAAATTTGGTACAGATTTTTGCCTTTATATTATAGCACATTTCCCCGCATTTTGTCATATGCTGACAGCATAGACACAAAAAGTTCGTTTTTTGCGGATTTAGAGCGTAGGTGAGGGCGCTTCCGCAGGGTGGGTAATGGAAGATATAGCACGACGGAGACGCGTCATTGCGGCGCGTCTCCGTTGATTTTTCTTTGATTCAGCTTCAGGATCCCCCAGATCGCTCCGGTGCTCAGAATCAGGCCGTTGGCAATCTGGAACCACAGAAGATATCCGATCTGCGGGTGACCGATGCAGGGGGCGACGAGGGCCTTCAGCGAGCCGATTCCGAATCCCAGCAGCGCGAAATTGCAATAGCCCGGATGCCGCTTCATCAGCGCCGCCAGGGGCTTTGTCAGCAATAAAATTCCCGCCACCGCCCCGAGGCCCAGGGGGAGCAATGTCAAAAGATCTCGCCAGCCGCCCCGACATAAAAATGAGCCAATCCCCGCAACGGCAATCGGCGCATAGTCTCTTAATATTGACAGGTCCTTCTCCTACACTTTAAGCCTCGCATACATACTCGCCTTTGTCAATATTTGACTTTTTGAAATACGGGGAAAACGAATTCGCAAATGTAGTTAGAAAAACAGACAGCACCAAAATACGAGATTTCGGTGCTGTCTGTTTTCTTTATTACTTAGTTCAGGATTATTTTTTTAGAAGAATTCATATTTTACCAATCTTCCTCTTCCTCGTCATAGTCTTCGTCACCATCATCTTCCGGAAGGTATGTGTTAAGCGCATCATAAAAATCATCGGCCCAGGCCTGCATATAGTATCGATTCCAATCATCCGGAGGAAGGAACCGGTCCGAGAAAAAGACAACCTTTTTCGTTTCTGCATCAATTATATAGAACTCTTCAATTCCTATAAGGCTAGGGGCAAAATCCAGATCAAAATCCTTCAGATTATTGGCAATCACAATCTTTCTAAATGTTTCTCCGGGGCAATTAAAAAGATTCTGTCGAACCTTTGTAACGTGTTGCGGCACATACAGACATAAACCATCGGGTTCACCCAAAAACTTACAATGCTGGGAGTAGACGATATCGACCGCTGCATTCTTATCATTAAGCACTAAACCGGTATCTTCCGATTCGTTGATGTTTGGAAAAATATCATAAAGACTCATTCCCACCTTATCGGGGGTTGAGGGGTTCGATTTCGAATTACAACTATCATCTACACCGTATTCGAAAACACCTTCTTCATCTCCGTGCATATCCCCGGGACAATAATCCCAGAAGATATAAGAACACGACTCTTCCGTAAAGATTTTATCATACTCTCTTTCAAACTCTTTTGAAAGTCTATCGTTTTCAGAATACACATAAAACAACTGTAAAAGTTTATCTTTTACTTCCGCAAAATTTTCCGGACAACCGGATACATAAGCCGCATCAAAGTATTCATAAAACAGATCATACCGACTATCTGTAAAAAGGCTAAGATCTAGTTCGGGTTCTTTGAAATTACGAATAAATTCTCCAAGTTTCTTGTTTATGATTTTAATTTCCAGTGCGCCGTCGTACGACATAATGTTTTCCTCCTTAAAATGTTTTTTCAGTTTCGTCAATTGATGTTATCCGAAAAGGATTCGGTCCAGATCCGACAACAGAATGACTTTGATGTCTTTTCCTTTTTGCCGCTGCTCCAAAACGGCTTCGATTCTTCCGTAGTGGGCAAGCTCCGGATCGACGACGAGGTAATTCGTTTTTCCGGACACCGATGTACGGAAAAAGCCGCCGCGCTCAATTACCGCGCGTACCGTTCGGTGCTCTTTTTCATCCCCGCCCACGGGAAGCCCCGAGAAAACAAAGGCAGAGCCTTCGAACTGCACCTGCGGATTCTGCTCCACATATTGTCCGTAAATCTGCATCCACGGATTGGAACAAGCGGACGTTTCCGTCCCTTCCGGTTCTTTGTTGTCGTAAGAAATCCCCTGTTTTTTTGCAAAGGCTTCTCCAACGCTTCCTTTGGGCGTATGAATCGTCAGATCTTTCAACCAATCCAAAACCGAAAAATTATTGCCTTTTTCGGGATATATGGGAAGAAACGGGTCTTTAAAAACATTTTTATCAATTTCAAGAATGCTGTCGGGGAGAGTCAACTCTTTTAAGCTTTCGCAACGATAGAAGGCACCTGAACCAATCTCTTTCACCTGAGGAATGTTCACCGTTTCCAGTTTTTGGCACAGATAAAAACAGCGGTAACGAATCGCATCCAGCCTCGCAGAGAGGTGAACTTCCCTCAAGTTTTCACAAAAAGCAAAAGCATAACTATCAATAAAGACAACGGTATCAGGAAGAACGACACTTGTAAGATTTTTGCGGCCCGTAAACGCCCCCTCTTTAATCCATGTTACACCATCAGGAATTACAACGTCTCCACCGGGACCGACATATTTTTCCAGCATACCATTTTTGATTTTAAAGTTACTCTTTGCCATCTTCGGTTTCTCCTTTTAAGTTTCCTCGATCAAAGACTCTGTTACAATGCGCGAAATTCTTCCAGCATATCAACAGCAATGGGAACGTCCTTATATTTCTCAACAAAACGGCGGTCACAGAGATGCTTTTTCACTTCAAACCGCATTTCATATTCCGACTTGGCAACCAATTCGAGGGTATACGCTTTTCCGTCAATGGCAAATCCGCTCCAGGTGAGGGGCGTACGCAACCGAAGATGAAGGCTTCCGTCCTCCTTGCGGGGGGCTTTCTCCGCAAGTTTCTTAAGTTTTTCCTTGTCCAACAAGAGCAAACAACAGTCCTCAAAAGCCTGTAATTTCTCCGTTGCTTCCGGGAGCGGAAGCTCTTCTGCCGTAGATTCCATCGTCAATTTTTCATACGCATTCTCTTCTACACGGCGATTATGGATAAATTCGGCAACGCCTTCCGGCTTTTCGCACTTCAGAACCCCGCCTTTGTTCGAAGAATAACCGCCGTTCATCAACATTTCCACGGTCCAAACCAAATACTCAACGTTTTGTCTCGGCTGATATTTGATGGTAAAGGTGGATTGATCCAGTTCAACCTTGCATGTAATGGGAGACAAATCGTCTTTCACACGGTGCAGAATCATCAGAATCTCACGCTCTTTCAGCATTGCCGTACAAGATTTTCCGTATGCTTTCGGACAAGCCGCCATTAAAAAGGCAGCTTCTCCAACGTGGTGCTCCTGAAAATACTTCACAGACTGCAAACGCTTATTTTGCCCGCCGTACTTTTCAACCAGCTTCGCAAGGATTTCCTCGCATTGTGCTTTTAATTCCTGAGACATAATTTTTCGCTCCTTTTTATTCTTAATTAAAAATGTCTGTCCTCGATTACCGTTCCGTACTCTTCTGCATAAGACAAGCGGAATCCGGCACGTTTTTCACAGTTTTCATCATGTTTTCCGTTGTAAAAATGAACTTCTTTGATCCAAGTGGGATCTACGAACACAAACAAGGCAATCGCCAAAGCCACGGGGAAATATAATCCCAAATATCTATTAAAATCGGTGGGCATTTCATAAAAAGAATGTTCCAAGCGTTCACAAAGAGGATCATAAAAATTATCCTCTATTTTCGCAGAAGATTTTTTATACTCTTCCACGAACGTAAAGAATTCTCTGACCGCCTGTTTGTCAATGTTCTCGTTTCTTACCAAACGGGTGTCATATCCGCAGTTCCCGCTCATGGGACAGGGATAATTCCAAACTTCTTTCTCCAATCTGGGAATCAGATTGTTGAAAATTCGCTTTGCCCGCGCGACCTTTTCTTCCCGTGTTTCGGCTTCGCATTGATCACGAAGTGTAGTTCTGCATTTTTCGTGCAGGGCATCCAACGAAACAACCCGTGGCAAGGAATTCTTGTTTGCCGCATCGGTCATATAGTTGTAAAGAGCGCGATCGGATTCCTCTTCAGGATCAAAGAGAACTTCAGAGCCATGAGTAGAAATTAAAATATAATCGGTCTTGCGGGACGGTCTTTGTGATACGGTAGCACCGCAAAATCTTGCCATCCGCTCGTACACTTTCCGATAATAAGAGTTCTCCCTGACAATACAAACGTTCTTTCCGTTCAGATCTTCCGGCTGAATGTCAACAATCTCCGCAACGAACGATCGTTTCCGCCACTCGGCAACCTCTTTTGCCAACCGTTCGCTTTCCCGTCTCTGAAGTTCGCGCTGAATCGGTTCTGTAAGTGCAGATAGCTTTTTTTGGTCGATAATTTTCGGGAAATCATCCGCACTTTTTTTGTTCCGAATTGCATCTATGATGGTGATATTCTTCCGACTGATCGGGCAGATATAGGGAGCATCAAAAACAATATATTTAACGTTCCTCGACATATCTTTCTTGATCGAGCAACCGAGCTCCTTGAGGCACTGCTCAAGCAACCAGTTTCCGAAACTTAAAACCCCGTTTCCCTTAAGGTCCTCCAGCGTAAAATCGGAATAGGTCAGATCGTGTTTTTCCGCCTGCAGCTCTGCCATCGTATAACCGGAATAATTGGATATGCCATCCAACACATTGTTCGCCATTTTTGGTTTCTCCTTTTAATTTTTCCGCTTAAAAGTTTTGTTGCAAGTAGATTCTTAGTTGATTCAGTCTCTCGGCAGCAAAACTCCTTGACAGTTTTCAACACCATAGTCTTTCAGGTCTATCCCCTATAATGCTTAATACTGTAGACCGACGATCTTGAATCCGTCGTCGAACCAATCCCAATTCGCTTCTGCAAAGGGGAATCTCGTCTGAAACCACCCGCAATCACCACTGCTGCCAATACACTCCGCCTTAACAGGCTCCAATATCTTATTTATTTCATCCAGAAAGTCCTGCACAACGCGCAATGTTCGGGGGCACCAAGTAATGGAGTTAACCAGTATATTCACATCTCCATCCGCCCACGCACTTTCACAATACTGAATCTGATCTGTCGGGATATGTTTACGCACGGTTTGCCGCAGAGCGGTAAGGATTTCCGGATGTGTCTCGTAATCTAAGTCGACATAGAGATCTAAATTCCAACACCACCAATCGTTACCGAAATTACAATCGATAATCTTTGGTGTTCGTTGTAATTGAGGTGCCGTCCAGGTCCCATTTTCGTACTTGCTGCAACCTCCCGCACCGTGATTATAATTAAACTCAAAAATGGTATATGTAACCTGCTCATACTTCCCGATGCGATTAATCGTTTGCCAGAATTCCTCCCGAACCGCGTCATTAAACCACGGAGCAACAGATGGACCATAATAATTACTGGTTATTTTAAATCCGTCCGCCTTTGGAAGATCGTGCATGATCCCCTCGACCACGGAAAAAAGATCCGTAGTAGTGTAACCATCCTTTCCACAAATCGTCAACTCTGCAGAATATGTAATATCCTCATCTTCCAACAATCCATTCCGAGCCTTCAACCCCTGAACCGCCATAAATACAAAGTGTTCCTGGACGTAGGTAATTGTGCTTTCTTGTGTTGGCTTACTTTTGAATTCAATACACTCATTCATATCGATGTTTCCGGAAACGAGATGAACCGATGAGCACAAGTCGGAAAACTCGTTGATTAACCGCTTCACACGATTTTTGCTTAGTACAAAATCATCATACATTTCCTGTGCCAGGACTTCTACGTTCATATCATTAAACTGTGCGCTATCATTCCTTACAACTTCTGCATTAAACTGCGGGTAGCAAGAAAGCAACCCCATACGTTTTGCAACTTCTCCAACAATAAAATGCAGACGTTGCAACACAGCAATTGATGTATTGGGAGACACTGGTTTCAGTGTATGAACCGCAATATTTCCGTTTTTACGAATGAAATGAAACGCATCCAGCACGGCAACACTATTCAAATATTTTTTGACAACAGAATCGGCCAAAATGTCCGCAAACGTAAGACTCTCGCATTCTTCAGAATGGGCCATAAACAATACGAATTTAGCAATAACCTCAGCGCTCTTACGAGATGATATTATGCTTAGGTCTGGTTTTGAAATTGCAAGTTCCTCTGCGTTCATACAAGAATCAGACACTTTATCTAAACTGCCAAGCCCCTTCATAAATTCAAAATTCATATATAGTTCCTCCGTTTATAGTCTCACACAAAAATGAGAATTCATTTTCCATTGCTTTATCAAAAATCCCAGGGTTTAAAGGTTTTCCAATAGACTTTTCCTTCATCAAAGATGGAGGATAGGCGGAGAGTAATCTGTTTGGGAGAGTGGTAATCCCCCCGTCGTTCCCATTTATCACGGGCAAAATTAAGATCAATATCTGCATTCAGATCAACAAATACAAAAGATGCGACCGCAAGAGCGACGGGGAGCCGGAGCCCAACACATCCACAGATGCTCCACCGATCCGAATTTCTCATTGTATTAAAGATGTCATCCAAATCTTTACGAAGTTCGTCGGAATCCGAATATTCCCAATCATACATATCGTATTTATCATAATGTTTGGCTACATGGTCAAAGAACTTGTTGACGGTATCCATGTCAATATTATTGTTCTTATAAAACGCTACAAGGAACTGATAACTTTCATCAACGCCCGGAATAGCATAACCACGATCACATCGGATTTCTGTATTCATTTTAGCAATACAGGTGTCGAAAATTCGAATTGCCCGTTCCAGTTTTTCTTCCGAAGTTTCATCTTGCTTTGACTTCCTATAAGCAAGTCGGGCCTCGTCTCTCAATTTATAATGGCTGACAAACAATGGTGATTTTTCAGCATCTTTCTCGTCCGTCATATAGTCGATGATTGCCGTTTTTGTTTTAGTATCCGGATTGAATGACTTCAAAGTCGTAATGATATAATCAATCTCATCGGAGATATCACGTTTTACAACAGCACCGTACTTCTTTGCAAGTTCCGATGCTTCCATCTTAAGATCTCCGCAAAGAATCAATACGTTTTTACCATTCAAGTCTTCCAGCGTGGCTTCTGTGTATGGAACGGAGAATACGTCTTTCAGTTTGACAAAGGACTTTGTTACAGTCCCATTTGCATCACAGTACGGATCCAAAGCAAAGCGGACACGCCACTCCGAACGAGGGTCCCTTACCGGATCCCACGTACCGCAAACAAAATCGGTTGAAACAATAACGCTTTCATCAACAAATACTTTCAATGCAATTGCCGCCGCAACCGGGAGCCGAACTCCGGAACAGTTGTCGAGTTTTTCTTCGGAAAGGATCCGTTGAAATGTTGATTCCAATTCCTTTCGGATTTCTGCGGGATCATCACAATAAGTATCCTTTATGGAATGCGTTTTGTAGTGCTCCGTAACATAATCGAAAAACAGGTCAAGACCTTCCCGGTAAACATCGGTGTGTCCGTCGTATTTCAGAACGACCACGTGTTCCGCAATGGGAGATTGGTACGTTCTCATCCTTTTCATCATCTGATGAATTTCCAAGACAGACTGATCAAAAATTCTTTTTGCCCGATCTACCTTTTGATCAAGAGTCTCATCTTTGTATTCATCTCGTATTTCCTGGCGCTTGAGTTTGCTTGAAATTTCAAGCAAGGTTTCGTCATCGATAAACTTCGGAAAATCCTCGTTGTTTTTCAAGACATCAATCGCATCAATGTTTCTTCTGCTGATTGGACAAATATAAGGTTTTTTGAAAACAATATATTCAACATTCTTTGACATCTCCCTTTTTACAACGGCACCTGCGTCGGCGAGAGTCATGTCAATAAGACCCTGAACGCATTCGCTGCAAACAAGGACGCCTTTCCCTTTGAGATCCTCCCAGGTAAAATCAGAAGCGGTCGGATAATGTTTTTCCGCCAACAGTTCTTCCTGTGTGTAACCGGAATAGTCAGATTTTATCACATTCTTCTTTTTTAGAATCCCCTCGAAAGAGAAGAAGGATTTCGCAGAAACACTGTACACTTCTTTTATTGTAGTTTTATAGTCCGCAGGAAGAAGGTCTGTATTTTTCGCTTCCAATTCTTGCAAAGTGCCGAAAAACCCTTCCGGATACTTCTTCTTCAGTTCCAGAATGGTACTCGTAATAGCTTGTTTCTTTTTCTCTCGCTCCTGCTCCTTCGCTTGGCGCCGGAGCATTACTTCATCTGCTTTTTTTGCCGTTGCGGAAATCGGTCGATCTGAGAGAATCCCCATCTCACGCAACAGTTCGGGAGGCGTCTTATCAAACCGCTCTTTGGCGTGCTGGTTCAGAAATTGAAACCCACCCTTCAGATCAGGGTTCGCTTCGATTAAAGCAGCAACCGTTTTGCAGTCGGAGCCGTTGGGATATCGCTTCTTCAATTCATCCAAAAAAGCGTCGAGATCCGTCTGAGCCTTGCGTCCCGTTTTTTGGATTACAACGGTATAACCGTATGCTTCCAGCATGGCATTTCCGTTGGGATACCCCAACAGACGATACAGTTCCGTCAGCGTTTCCGCCCATTTTTTGTGGTCCTTCTGGAGTCCGGAAACAACCTTGTCCGGATATGCACTATCCAGTTTTTCAAAAAAACGGACAAGTCGAGCCTTCAGCTGCGGCGGCTCCTTGCAGGGAAGATATAACACGGAATCGGGAATGTTATTTGCCATTTTCGGGGTCTCCTTTTTTGTTTTTTGATCAAAAACTCAAATCCGGTATGAATCAATCGCTTTTAGCATCAATATCTGCAATACCGATCAACAACAGTTCCATCGTCAATTACAATAGAAACGGATGCGAAGTCATAATCATCTTTTCCGTCAGGAACCGCGTAGATTTCAAATTCTATCTCTGCGCTGTCGGAATTTTCGAAAAGCGCCACAAGCTGATTTGAAAGTGCCACAATGGAGGGAATATCCTTGGTCGCAAACCGTACAGAACCATCCAGAACGATTTCACCGAAATCTTCCCAATCGTCGCTCAAACGATCTTCTAAATCTTCCGAGTTGAGGCCAATCAAACCGCACAGTTTTGTGAAAATCTCTATAATACGCCCGTGCAGTTCTTCATTTTCTTGCTGTTCCTCATCACAAATACGGAAGGAGGGGGTATAACAATACCACTCCTTGATATCATCCACGCACTCCGCCGTATCTGCGTAGCTTACGTGTTGCAGACCATTCTTGTCGTACAGATGCATCTCCACTCCGGGGTCGGTGTCGTAATAATCTGTGCTACGGTAAGTTGTGTTCTCCTTCACTTCAGAATCATCGGTAAAATGCCGCATAAAGCATGATTCCAAACGCCAAGCTGCGCCGCCGTTGTTCGTGGAACGCAGCTTTAAAAAGACCTCCTTGGCGGTTGCCAGACTTTGGCAAGCACGATAGAGATCTCCGCCTTCCTCGATGCGGTCATCCTCCCTGCTTTCATAGGAGCATCCATCAACCGTAAGGAAAATATAGTTAATCCCCCAAGTCTGCAGAAGGTATTCGCTGACCGCACTACACAACTGTGCTGTTTTCTCATTTACATTGGAAATTTTCAATTCTTCATAGGTATTCGCTTCAACGCTCATATTAAATCTCCTTCTTTACTATGCCAGAAATAGACCCGTTACATATTTCAATCGCTCTATTTTAGGCAGAAAGCAACGTCCTTTCTTTCTACAAATTGGGGAAAATTATTCCAAAACGTACTTTAAATTATTCTCGATGGCGTACCGTTCCGCATAACTACCACGTTTCACGTGAAGCGTAATATCTTCGGGATAATGGAAAAATGCATCTTCACCGATTTCCGTAACAGACGCCGGGATGTAAAGATCGGTCATAGCGTCACAACCGGTGAAACAGTCCGCACCGATAGATCTGCAACCTTCGGGAAAATCGACACGGATGAGTTTTTCGCAAGAACGAAATACACCTTCTCCAAGGATTCTCAAAGAAGTAGGAAGTTTCACATACTGCAACTTTTCGCATCCGTAAAAAGCCTCTTTTTGAATCTCCTCCACACCCTCCGGAATCAACAGGCACGTGGATCTACGGTCAAAGGAATGGGAATCCTCTTCAATTACGGTAATACCTTCGGGGAACTCGATATCACTCTTGGAAGAGCGCTTTTCCACAAGTGCGGCAACCGAAGGAAGATTGGAATAGTCAAAAGAATTTGTATAGGTTAAATCGTTTTCAATGGCATATTGCTCCGCATAACTACCTCGTTTTACATGAAAAAGAATATCGCAATCTCCAGTAAAACGGAAGAATGCATCTTCACCGATTTCCGTGACAGACGCAGGAATGTAAAGATCGGTCATCGCTTTACAACCCGTGAAGCAGTCCGCGCCAATAACCTGGCAGCCTTCCGGAATAATCAAGTAAGGAAGTTTTTCACAACCATCGAATGCATTTTCTTGCAACCGAAGAACAGAGTCGGGCAGTTTTACATATTCCAGATTTTTGCAACAGTAAAACGCACTGTCTCCGATTTCTTCCACGCCCTCAGGGATTACGGCAAATACAATATCTTCATCAAAAGAATAAGCATCCGCTTCGATTTCCGTAGCCCCTTCCTCAACTTCAATGTCGTTGAGGACGGTCCCGTCGAAAAACGTATTGGGAGAAGGTTGAGAGTAATCGTCATCGTCGTCTTCCGAATCTACAACAGGGGAATTCCTTTTCGGAGAGGTTAAAAGGACAGGGGTATTATCAATTTCATAGTTCAGATTATGACTCTTTGCATAATCTTCGGCAGCAGATCCCTTGGGGCAATGGATAACCAAACTGGAGCATCCGGCAAAAGGAGACACTCCCATGAAATTATCCATAATGGTTTTTACGCTTTTCGGGATATACAGGTATTCCAAGTTGCTACATCCGGCAAAGGCTGTAAATCCAATCATTTCAACGCCATTCGGAATCACAATTTGAGTGAATTCCTGACAAGCCTTAAATGCAAATGCATCAATATATTTTACATTGGGAGGAATCACAACGTCTTGCAATTGGAAACAGTCGCTGAAGACACTGCTTTCCATTGCAGTAAGATTTTTTCCGAGAGTTACGCTGGTTAAGCTGTGACAATCAACAAAAGCATAATCCCCCAAATATTCCAAACTGTCAGGAAGAGTAACCTCTCTTAAACTCGTACAATTTTCGAATGCTCGGCGTCCGATGCTTTTCACACCTTCCGGAACATAGAGCGTTTCTATCGAATCGAGGCCACTGAACGTATTATCTGCAATCTCATTCACGCCATCCGGAATTACGATATCGGTTTTGTGTCCGATATACTTCAAAAGAACATTGTTTTCTACAATATAGTCAGGATCGGAAACGGTAGCTGCTTTGGAGGAAGATTTTTTGCTCTTCGCAGATTTTTTACATTCCCGTTGTATTGAATTTGCGATAGAGTCAAACAATTCGACATGGTGATTATATTCTTCTTGGCTTTCAGCATCCACTACGGCAGAAAAATTGAATGCCTCTGTTTCAGATCCACGAACCCGAATTGTAAGGTCGACTCCGAATGGAAAAATTGAACTACGGTAAAAATCCACATAAAAATCGTCTTCATCTATAAGAATAGTCCGGCGATTGTTATCGCTAGATTCCAGAAAGCGATTGTCATATTTACAATCAATGATATTGCCATATTTCCCAAAGAAATCATAATGGGGTTCCAATGCAACATTGAACGGATTTTTATAAATCGAATAATCCTCCCGAATTACCATCGGTTTGACTTTACTGGTCAAGGAAATACCGCCTTTTATTCCGCCATCATATTCAGCATCAATAGAATAAGAGCATCCGTAAGGAAGTTCAAAACTCCATTCTCCGTTTACATAGAAACGCTCCCTCCCGGATGAATCATCCACTTGAATCAAATCACTCAGTTTACGATACTTGTTCGACATAACACTTTCCTCCTATTTTTTCTTCTTAATGTTGTAGCTCAAAAATATGTTTCGGTTCTAATCGGAATGGTTTGATAAGAAATCGAGAATAGACATTGTCATTCTCATAGGATACAATAGCGATAAGATAAACCTAACATATCTAAATTCGAAGACATGATTTTTATTTTCCCAAATTATTCCGCAAAATATTTTATACCGTTCTTAGCAGCGTATTGCTCAGCATAGCTGCCGGATTTTACGTGAAGAACAGTCTCATTCCTCCAGCTGGTATAAAACGCATCTTCGCCAATTTCTATGACGGAAGCCGGGATGTACACATCTTTCAGTGAATCACAATAACGAAAACATTCCTTCGCAATTCTGCGACAGCCATCGGGGATTACAATACAAGTAAGAGATTCGCAGCCAGAAAACGCCTCCTCCTCTAAAAGCTTCAGGGATTTGGGGAGTTGTATATTCTTCAGTTTTTTGCAGTATGAAAAAGAGGAAGCGTCGATAATCCTGATTCCCTCCGGAATTACAACCGACGTAATTTCCGAACCGGAAAACGCATATGTATCAATCTTCTTAAACCCGGAAGGCATCTCTACGTCAATTTCTTCTCCGTCGTAGTTCTCAAAAGCCTCATCATACTCAATGTAATCTCCCAGCTCGTTCATGATAAGGGAAGAACATGCGTCATTCATAGCAGACTCTTTCCAATCATCGCCGAGCGCTTTTTTCAAATCCGAAAGCAGAATAACCGTCACCTTTTGCTTTAAAGCTTTTAAAGTACGAATTTCAGAATCGTAGGCTTCATTTTCTGCTCCGGGGTCGACAACCATAAACCAACCATCCCCCAACAGTGCGGGATAGCAGTTTCCGCCGTTGTCTTTTACGGATTTGACAACAGAATCATATTCATAGTTTTTATTTGTAAAATCTTTATTCTGAAGACTGATAAAGGCAAAACTATTTCCGTCAATTTCAATGTCGGGATTGAGCGTCAGATCCGAACGATGATCGTTAATCCATTTCTGAGCCCTGGCATTGTATTCGTCTATCGACGGATAATCCAAAGTACCGGGTTTTGTCTGATCACAAACAACCGAATGAGTGAGCTTGTTTTTAACAGCATAATCTCTCGCATAACTACCGGGTTTCACATGGAGGACCGTATTATCACAGGTTGTACAGAAAGCATCATGCTCGATTTCCTTAACAGAGGCGGGGATATAAATATCTTTCAAGGAAGAGCACATGAAAAAGCAGTCAGAACCGATAAAACGACATCCCTCTGGGATTTTTACGGAAGTAAGGCTCTCACAATTACGAAAAGCATTTGCATTCAGTCTACGCAATGAAGATGGCAGTTTTAGTTGTTTCAGATTTTTGAATCCCCAGAAGGAACCTTCCTCAATAACTTCCAAACCTTCCGGAAGGTTTAAAACAACTATTCCCTCATCATACAGGGGTTCTTTATCTGGAATTTCCTTGCTAACGGTTGGCGGCGTTTTATGGCACTCATCTCGTTTAATGTTAGGCGTGTATCCAGAGTAATTACTATAATTGGACGGAGTATTTTCTTTCCCTCCGCCAGTAAGTCCAGCGACAATAATTCTTGCCAGGACACCGGCAACATAATCTCCAAAAAGTCCGGTCACCCCAGAGCTTGATTTTTTGCGTGAATACCTGGAGTGCCTACGTACATATCTGGAATAAGAAGTTTTTCCCCATCGAGCATTTCCGGCGCTGTTAGACTTGAAATTGTAACGATTATTTGTTGGCATGATGCATCCTCCCGTCACTCGCACTTGTTATTTTATTATAGCATATTTTCTATCTTTTGTCATATGCTGACAGCAAAGACACAAAAAATTCGATTTTGTAATTTAAAATGCAAGAAAAGGGGAGTTGTCATAGGATGAAATATTGGGAGGATATAGCACGACGGAGACGCGTCATTGCGGCGCGTCTCCGTCGATTTTTCTTTGATTCAGCTTCAGGATTCCCCAGACCGCGCCGGCGCCCAAAATCAGTCCGTTGGCAATCTGGAACCACAGAAGATACCCGATCTGCGGGTGTCCGATGCAGGGGGCGACGAGGGCCTTCAGGGAGCCGACGCCGAACCCCAGCAGAGCAAAATTGCAATAGCCCGGATATCGCTTCATCAGCGCCGCCAGGGGCTTTGTCAGCAATAAGATTCCCGCCGCCGCCCCGATGCCCAGGGGGAGCAATGTCAAAAGATCTCGCCAGCCGCCGATGGCCGCTACGTCGTCGTATAGGCCGAAGACCATCAGCAGATGAGAGGTGCTGATGCCCGGCAGAATGATCCCCACCGCCAGGAAGAATCCCCATACAACCGAGAGCAGGGGAGAGGTATTGCCCGTCATTTCCGGCATCCGCTCCACCGCGGCCACGACGCCCAGCCCCAGCAGAAAAAACAGAACTCCGTTCAGGGAGATTCCCGTCCGGAAGGCTTCTCTGCCCAGCAGATACAATCCCGTCCCCGCCGCGCCGCAGAAGACCGCCGTCACCGTCAGTGGCAAGATCCGAAGCGCCGCCGCAATCCCGCCCGCTAATAGGAAAAATCCGCAGACGCCGCCCAAAAGCATTTTGATCAGATACCACCGGTTCTCTTTTTTCTTCAGATCCCCCGCCGCCGTTAAGATTTCCCCGTAGCATCCCAGGGCGATGGCCGTAGTGCCTCCGCTGACCCCCGGAACCGACATGGTGCCGCCGATGAGAAATCCCAGAAAAAATTCCCGTAACCGTCGCATAATTTATTGCCTCATTTCCGCTTTTTGTTGCATATTCGTCAAAATACCGCAACGATTCTGTTGCAAAGCCGTGTTAATATTAAGGTATTCTTTTGAAGGAAGGATATGCAATGGAATTTTTTCTCGAAACCACCGGAACCATCGAAAGCGGCCACGGGTTTGCCCATTTCAGCCCCGTCCATCTGGGGTGGCTTGCCGTGTTTCTCGTCGCTGCCGTCGTTGGATCTCTTTTATATCGCCGTCTTACTCCGTCCCGCCGGAAGATCGCCCGGTTTATCCTGGCCGGTCTTATCGTTGCCGACGAGTTGTTTAAAATGGTCTGTCTGTTCATCGGCGGCAATTATACGCTGAATTACCTTCCTCTTCATCTGTGCAGTATCAATATCCTGCTCATTGCGTGGCACGTGTTCAAGCCGTCGAAAACCCTGGATAATTTCCTCTACGCCGTCTGTATTCCGGCGGCGCTGATCGCCTTGATCGTCCCCTCCTGGACGAAACTTCCCTTCGGCAATTTCATGCATATGCACAGCTTTACCGTCCATATCCTGCTTGCCTTGTACCCTATTCTCCTCACCGTGGGCGGCGACATCCGTCCCGACCCGAAGAAGATCCCCAAATGCTTCCTCTTCCTTTTCTGCGCCGCCGCATTGGTCTATGGCATCAATCTTCTTCTTGATACGAATTTCATGTTCCTCATGGAGGCGGACAAAGGCAATCCCCTCTGGTATTTCGAGCAATGGTTCGGCAACCATCTTATCGGCATCCCCGTGTTCCTCATTCCCATCTTTATCGTCATGTACCTGCCCTGGTTCATCGCCGATAAGATCTCCTGCAAGAAAAAAGCGCAATAATCAAAAGTCTTTAATGTTACAAAATATTGAAAGTGTGATAAAATAAGGCGAAATAAATAGCTTTCGATCGTTAACAGAATAAAGGATTGGTCTCTGGCATATGCACACATATAGTTAACGGGAGGTTCTTATGACAGTCAAAGAAAAATTTCGGGCGTTTATTTTAACGGCGTTGAAATCCTTTGCGGTTATCCTGCTGTATTCCTTTGCGTATTACGTTTCAACCTTTATTATCATGTATCTTTCCAATTTTACCATGATAAAATGGGAACAACGCCAGCTGGCTTGTCTGATCCTGGGCTGTGTTGCAGCTCTGATTCTGTATTTTTACCAGTCCATGGGAGAAAGTGCGCGATTGACGGTGCTTCAAAAATACGATGGAGCTCTTTTGATTGCATCCCACGTGACAGGACACGTATTGTTTGTTCTGTTTGCATTGATCTATAAAAACACCCCTCCTTTCGAATCTTTGATCTCGTACCCATTGTCTATTGCGTTTTTACCGATTTACTTAACGGGGAACTTATTCTGGGGATGTCTCATTGCTGCAGTGCCGTTGTTGATTACAAAGATTTTAGGGCTTCAAGTAGGTCGCTATCGCATATTAAAGGAAAAGCCCTACTTGAGAGATTCTGAGACCGTACTTGATACTCCCCCAAAAACCAACCCAAAGGGTTCTTGGAGAGATTCAATACGTTGACAACAGAAAAAAAGAAAAAGTTACCGAGAGCTTTTTTGTCAGTTACAGATCAATTCAGGATTTCTCCCCGTGATACAGTTGAATATTCGAAATCCTATTTGAAGTTAAACTGAAATAACCCCGACAGACTTAAAAAATCTGTCGGGGTTATTTATTCTTTTACTTTGTATCAACGAAGTAATTTGATTCGTGTTTTTCCAATAAGCACGGCGACCATTCCTCTGCTGAGTTGCTTTTTATCGCTTCAGAAATCCGCCGCACAGGATGCGGCCGTCTCCGTCGTAAAAGACGGCGGACTGGCCTGGGGTTGCGGCTCGTTGGGGCTGTTCAAAGCGGGCATGGAGAATTCCGTTCCGGATCGCAACCCGGCAGGGGGATGCTTTCGCGGAAAACCGGATTTTTCCGTAGGCCTCAAAGGATCCTTCCTCCGGCTCAATGCCTTGAAATACCGGGGATTCTGCGGTGATTTCAAAATGGTCCACTACGTCGGTACGGGACAGAATCACCCGATTGCTTTCCGGATCCAGCGCCGAAACGTAAACGGGGGTTCCCAGGGCAATGCCCAGATTCTTCCGCTGTCCTACGGTATAACGGATCAAACCCTTGTGAATCCCCACGGCCCGGTCCTCGTCGGCAAGCCAGAATTCACCCTCGGGGAAGGCGCCCAGCCGCCGCTCGATGTAATCCACGTAGGATTCGCCCTTGATGAAGCAGATATCCTGGCTGTCCGCTTTTTGGGAAACCGGGATTTGCAGTTGCTCCGCCAAGGCCCGGTTTTCTTCCTTTTTCGTATCGGCCAGAGGAAACAGAATCCGACTCAATTGCTCTTGCGTCAGGCGGTAGAGCATATAAGACTGGTCCTTTTCTGTCACGGCCTTGACGCAAAAGCGGCCGTTGTCACGTTTTTCGATTTTTGCATAATGGCCCGTAGCGATTTTTTCAATGCCCAATTCGTCGGCCTTATCGCACAGCGCCTTGAATTTCACCGCCGGATTGCAGACGATGCAGGGATTCGGCGTTTTTGCATTGGCGTAGCATTCCAAAAAGTCGGATACGACGGTTTCGTCAAAGCGTTGCCGCAGGTCTGCGGTATGAAGCGGAATCCCCAGGTGATCCGCCACCGTTTCGGCATCCTCTAGCCCCGCCTTGTCTTGATCGTGCATGATGCAGTAAAGCCCGGTCACCGAATAACCGTCCTTTTGCAAAAGAGCGGCGGTCAACGCACTGTCAACTCCGCCGCTCAATCCGACTAATACCGTCCTGCTCATTCTCCGCAATGATCACAGCAGCTGCAGGAGCCCTCGCAATGAGGCTTCTTGATGCCGTAATCTTCGGGATTTTCGCCCCGTTTGACCAGATAATCGGAGATGGCGGCCTGAACCGCTTCCTCCGCCAGAACGGAGCAATGGATCTTCACCGGGGGAAGGCCGTCCAGCGCTTCCACGACGGCCTTGTTGGTCATCTGCAGCGCTTCCCGGATGGGCTTTCCCTTGATCAGCTCGGTGGCCATGGAGGAGGTGGCTACGGCGGCGCCGCAACCGAAGGTCTTGAACTTAACGTCGGTAATGATATCGTGATCGATCTTCAGGTAGATCTTCATGATATCCCCGCATTTGGGGTTGCCCACTTCACCGACCCCGTCGGCGTTGGCAATTTCGCCCACGTTCCGGGGATTGGAAAAATGGTCCATAACTTTTGCGCTATAAATCATATCGGTTCCTTTCGGGTTAATTATCGTTTTTCACGGCTTCTTCCCACAGGGGAGACATTTCCCGCAGTCGCTGGGCGATTTTGGGGAATACTTCCAGAATATAGTCGATCTCTTCCACCGTGTTGTCTGCACAGAAGCTGAACCGGACCGAACCGTGCGCGATCTCGTGGGGGAGACCGATGGCAAGAAGCACGTGGGAGGGGTCCAGATCTCCGGAGGCGCAGGCCGAGCCGGAGGTGGCACAAATGCCGTTCATATCCAGAAGTAGCAGCATGGATTCCCCTTCGATATGCTTCACCGAGACGTTTACCGTGCCGGGAAGCCGGTCGTGGGAGGGGGTATTGATCTTACAATGGGGAATGGTCTTCAGAATCCCGTCGATCAGTCGGTCCCGCAGGACGGAAACGTGAGCCATATCCTTTTCCAGGTCGGCCGTGGCTTTCTCGATTGCGGCTCCCAATCCCACGATTCCCGCAATATTCTCCGTGCCGGGTCTGCGATTCCGCTCCTGGCCGCCGCCGTAGGTGAGATTCTCGATCAGAACTCCCCTGCGGACGTACAGCGCCCCTACGCCCTTCGGCGCGTGGAACTTGTGCCCGGAAAGACTCAGCAGATCAACGCCCGATTTCTGCACGTCCACGGGGATATGCCCCACGGCCTGCACGGCGTCGGTGTGCATGAAAACGTTGTGTTCCTTCGCAATCCTTGCGATTTCTTCAATGGGCTGGATGGAGCCGATCTCGTTGTTCGCCGTCATGACGGTGATCAGGCAGGTGTCGGGACGGATGGCCTCACGTACCTGCTCCGGTGTGACGAATCCTTCTTCGTTGACCGGAAGATAGGTGACGGAATATCCCTCTTTCTCCAGGGCCTTCAAACATTCGAACACCGCGTGGTGCTCGATATTGGTGGTAATGATATGCTTGCCTTTTTTTTCGGCGTAGCGTTTTGCAATGCCCCGGATGGCCCAGTTGTCCGATTCGGTGCCGCAGGAGGTGAAGTAGATCTCTCCCGACCGGCAGTTGATGGCCTTCGCCACCTGCTCCCGCGCCTTTTCGAGGGCTTCCTTTGCCTCCCGGCCTTTGGAATAAATGGTGCTGGGGTTGCCGTAAAGTTCCCCGAGGGCAGGCATCATGGCCTCTGCCACTTCGGGGGCGATGCGGGTGGTTGCCGCATTGTCGGCGTATACAAACATGAATAGATTCAGCCTTTCCGGAATTAAAGAATGATTTCCCCTTCAACCACGCCCTTCATAGCGGCGGCGTTGGCTTCGTCGGTATCGATGTGCATGGCGGGAGCGTAGGAGGAGTGAACGCGGCAGATCACGTCTCCGAAGGTCAGAGAGCGGCCGTCGGTATCAACCTTGACGGAAACGATCTGCTTGTCCTGAACGCCGAATTCGGCGGCAACCTCGGGAGTGAGGTGGATATGACGCTTCGCAACGATAACGCCTTCCTTCAGCTCAACCTCGCCGCAGGGACCGATCACGGTGCAGGGCGCGGAGCCGGCAATATCACCGGATTCCCGGATGGGAGCCACGACGCCCAGGGTGCGGGCATCGGTAAGGGAGACTTCGACCTGAGTGTCCTTCCGTTCGGGGCCAAGGATGGACATTTTCAGTTCGCCCTTCGGTCCGCGGACGACGACCTTCTCTTCGCAGGCAAACTGGCCGGGCTGAGACAGGTCCTTCTTATTGGTGAGCTTATGATCCGCACCGAAGAGAACGGCCAGATCAGCGGCAGATACGTGGATGTGTCTTGCGGAGGTTTCAACGATTACTTTTTTCATGGTAAGTACGTCCTTTCTTCTATCGTGATGGTGATTGTATTCCAACATAATATTATAATAGAATAATCTGAAAAAACGGCGATATTTCTGTGAAGATTTTGTGATATCTTACAAGATCCCCAGCATTTCCTTCAATTTCGCCTCGTCGATGACGGGAATCCCCAGGGTCTGCGCTTTCGTCAGCTTGGAACCGGCCTCTTCACCGGCCACCACGTAGGTGGTCTTTTTCGATACGGAACCGGAGACCTTGCCCCCTTCCTTTTCGATCAGCGCTGCTGCTTCATCCCTTTTGTAGGTGGGGAGGGTTCCGGTCAGAACGAAGGTCATGCCCTGGAATTTCGTGCCCGCCTCTTGGCCGTCGTCTTCAAAATTCAGCCCCGCCTGACGGAGATGCTCAATATACTCCAGATTCTTGGGATTATCGAAGTATTCCCGGATATACCGGGCGGTGATCGGTCCTACGTCTTCGGTGACGCAAAGCTCTTCTTCCGTAGCGCCGGCAAGAGCGTCCAGGGAACGGAATTTTTTCGCAAGGATCCTTCCGGCCTTCTGTCCCACCTGACGGATTCCCAGGGCGTAGATCAGCCGGTCCAGCCCCCGACTCCGGCTTTCTTCCACCGATTTCAGGAGATTGTCTGCGGATTTTTCGCCGAACCGATCCATTTTTGCGATCTCGTTCCGATCCAACTTGTACAGGTCCGCCGCCGATGAGATCAGCCCTCTTTCCACGAAGGCTTCTACGATGCTCGTCCCCATGCCGTCGATATCCATTGCGTCCCGGGAGACGAAATGAATAATATTCTTCGTCAGTTGCGCGGGACATTCACTGTTGTCGCACCGGGTGACGGGGCCTTCCGTGACCACGGGACTTCCGCAGACCGGGCAGAACTCCGGCATCTTGAATTCTACCGTGCCCTCCGGCCGTTTTTCCGGCACCGACCGGACGATTTCCGGAATAATATCTCCTGCCTTATGAACGATAACGGTATCTCCGATGCGAACGTCCTTTTCCGCGATCATTTCTTTATTATGAAGGGTGGCTTTTTCCACCGTGGAACCGGCTAAAAAGACGGGATCGAAGACCGCAAGGGGCGTCAAAACACCGGTCCGACCCACGTTCACCCGGATCTCCCGGACGACCGTTTCCTTTTCCTCCGGCGGATACTTGAAGGCAATGGCCCATTTGGGGAATTTGGAGGTGGAGCCGATCTGCTGACGCATGGCGAGGCTGTCCACCTTGATGACCGCTCCGTCGATATCGAAGGGCAGAGAAGACCTCAGTTCCCCCAACGCCAGAACTTCCTTCCAGGCGTCGTCGATATCGTCGAAGATCTTGTGGCTTGGGCTGACCGGGAAACCGTATTCCTTCAAGGCCTGAAGCGTTTCCTTATGGGAGGAGAATTCCCGCCCCTCGCATAACTGCAGATTGAACACGAACAGACTCAGATTCCGTGTGGCCGTCACCTTGCTGTCCAACTGCCGAAGGGATCCCGCTGCCGCGTTGCGGGGGTTGGCAAACAACGGCTCCCCGTTTTCCTCCCGCCGGGCGTTCAGGTCTGCAAAGGATTTCTTGGGCATGTAGACCTCTCCCCGCACGATCAGCCGCCGGGGCGCGTTTTGAATGGAGAGGGGAAGGGCCTTGACGGTTTTGAGATTTTCCGTAATATCTTCCCCGGTGACGCCGTCGCCCCGGGTCGCTCCCCGGAGAAAAACGCCGTCGATATATTCCGCTTCCACCGAAAGACCGTCGATCTTCAGCTCGGTCACGTATTTCGCATCGGGGAACGCCTCTTTGATCCGACGGTCGAAATCCCGGATCTCCTCTTCGGAGAAGGCATCCTGCAGGCTTTCCATGGGAACCTCGTGCCGTACCGATTGGAATTGATCCAGCACGGCGCCGCCCACCCGGACGGTGGGGGAGTCGGCTCTGCGGAATTGGGGATGGGCGTCTTCCAATTCTTTTAATTCCCGCAGAAGCATATCGTATTCGTAGTCGCTGACCACCGGGGCGTCGTCCACGTAATATTTCCGGGCGTATTCGTTCAGCCGGTCGGTCAGTTCGTTGATCCTTCGTTCCATTTTCAGTCTCCCTGCAGCGAAAATTCTTCTACTCCTTAATATTATAACCCATTCGTGTGTTTTTTGTGTGAAAATTCGGAAATATTTTGTAAATTTTCTTAATATCCCTTGAAACTTCGGGGAAAATATGTTATACTGCATTGGAATATTGTAAAAATACGATCTTACGGTGTCCCCGGACGCCGAAGAGAAAGAGAAAGGTGACCATTATGACCAACAACAAAGCGGTCCTTCAGTGGATCGACGAAGTCAAGGCTCTCGTCAACCCCGATTCCGTCGTCTGGATCGACGGCAGCAAGGAACAGACCGAAGCCCTCCGCGCAGAAGCCTGCTCTACCGGCGAGCTGACCAAGCTGAATCAGGACGTCCTGCCCAACTGCTATCTTCACCGCACCGCCGTTAACGACGTTGCCCGCGTGGAAAACCGTACCTTCATCTGCACCTCCAAGAAGGAGGATGCCGGCGCTACCAATAACTGGTGCGATCCCCAGGAAATGTACGCCAAGCTGAACGCTCTTTATAAGGATTCTTATAAGGGCAGAACCATGTACGTCATTCCTTATTCCATGTCCGTCGTCGGCTCTCCCTTCGCCAAGATCGGCATCGAGCTGACCGACTCCATCTACGTCGTTCTGAACATGCTCATCATGACCCGTGCCGGCAAGGAAGTAATCGACGCTCTCGGTGATTCCCCCGACTTCATCAAGGGTCTGCACGCCCGTAAGGATATCGACGAAGAGAACCGCTATATCGTTCACTTCCCCGAAGACAACACCATCATGTCCGTCAACTCCGGTTACGGCGGAAACGTTCTTCTGGGCAAGAAGTGCTTCGCTCTGCGTATCGCTTCCTATCTTGCTCATAACGAAGGCTGGCTTGCTGAGCATATGCTGATTCTCGGAATCGAGAATCCTCAGGGCGAGATCCGCTATATCTGCGCCGCCTTCCCCTCTGCCTGCGGTAAGACCAATCTGGCGATGCTCATTCCTCCCGCGCTCTACCGTGATAAGGGCTACAAGGTCTGGTGTGTCGGCGACGATATCGCCTGGCTCCGCGTCGGTCCCGACGGACGTCTGTGGGCCGTCAATCCCGAAAACGGCTTCTTCGGCGTTGCTCCCGGTACCAACAAGAAGTCCAATCCCAACGCTCTTGAGACCACGATGCGGGATACCATCTTCACCAACGTCGTTCTGAATAAGGACAACAACACCGTTTGGTGGGAAGGCCTTGATAAGAATCCTCCCGCCAACGCCATCGACTGGAAGGGCAATCCCTGGAACGGCCCCGAAGCTACTGAGAAGGGTGCTCATCCCAACTCCCGCTTCACCGCTCTGGCCGCGAACTGCCCCTGCGTTTCCAAGGAATTCAACAATCCCGCCGGCGTTCCCATCGACGCGATCGTCTTCGGTGGCCGCCGCGCCAAGACCGCTCCTCTGGTTTATCAGTCCTTAGACTGGAACCACGGCGTTTTCGTCGGCTCTGCTATGGCTTCCGAAACCACCGCTGCCGCTGCCGGTGCCGTCGGCGTCGTTCGTCGCGATCCTATGGCTATGCTGCCCTTCTGCGGCTACAACATGGGCGACTACTTCGCTCACTGGCTGACCATGGGCACCAAGATTCCCAAGGCTCCCAAGATCTTCAACGTCAACTGGTTCCGTACCGACGACGAAGGCCACTTCATCTGGCCCGGCTTCGGTGACAATATGCGCGTTCTGATGTGGATCCTCGCCCGTTGCGACGGCTCCGTCGACGCCGTGGAAACTCCCATCGGCTATATGCCCAAGGCGGAAGACATCAATATCGACGGTCTGGATATCGATCTGGATACCGTCAAGGGCCTTCTGTCCGTTGACAACGATCTGTGGCTGGAAGACGCCAAGGGTCTGCGCGAATTCTACAACAAGATCGATTCCGTCGGCAACCGTATGCCCAAGGAACTGTGGAATCAGCTCGACGCCTTTGAAGCCCGTCTTTCCAAGTAATTCAGTTCAAGATCTCGAATACCGCTTCTCTTCGGAGGGGCGGTATTCTTTCCCGTGAGGAACGATTATGTCTGATAAAAATCTTTTGTCCCGCATCGATCTCACGTCCGATCTACGCCGGGAAGCGATCCGTGCGACCAAGGATTCCAATTTCCCCGTCCTCCGCTCCTTTTACGTGTCCAACGACGGGGACGACCGTAACGACGGCCGCTCTCCCGCCTCCCCGTGGAAGACGCTGAGCCGGGTGTGTAGCGCCGACCTTTTGCCCGGAGACGGAGTTTTCTTCCGTCGGGGCGATCTGTTCCGGGGGAGCGTTCTGACCCGTCCCGGAGTAACCTACGCCGCCTACGGCATCGGGGAGAAACCGAAAATTTACGGGTGGGATAAATCTCTGGCCGACCCCGCTTTGTGGGAATCGGTAGACGTCGCCCGGCATATCTGGAAATACCGGGAGCCGATCCTCGATTGCGGTACCTTGGTTTTCAACGACGGGGAATTTCACGGCCGCAAGCTGATCCCCTCTTATATTAACGGCCGCTTCGTCTGCAGAGACGATGAATCTACCCCCTTCCGCATGGCGGAAGCGATGACCCGGGATCTGGACCTGGTCTGCTTTTATACGGAGCGTATGACCGAAGTTCCTACCCACGGACAGGATTTCCCCGTGCCGCAGATCGATTCCGAATCTTACGGGGAATTATATCTCCGGTGCGACAGAGGCAACCCCGGAGCCGTCTTTTCTTCCGTCGAGGCCCTGCCCCACCGCAATTTGTTCCGCGTCAAGGAAGGCCCCGTGACCGTCGATAATCTCTGCCTTAAGTATACCGGCTCCCACGCCGTCGGTGCCGCCGGCGCCTGCATTGAAGGGTTGTGCGTCACCAATTGCGAGATCGGTTGGATCGGCGGCTCGGTTCAGAATTATCTCGGGAACGATCCCAATTATCCTCAAGGGGGCAGAGGCACCGTCACCCGCTACGGCAACGGCGTTGAGATTTACGGCGGCTGTGACGATTACCAAGTGCGAAATTGCTACGTTTATCAGGTCTATGACGCCGGCATTACCCATCAGTATACCGTCCGCGATACCCCCTGCAGAATGTCCCGCATCCGGTATACCGGAAATCTGGTGGAGCATTGCGTCTATTCCATCGAATATTTTCTGGAGACCGACGCTGCCGACCGGGAGAGTATCATGGAGGATGTCGAGATCTCCGACAATATTCTCCGTTGCTCCGGATACGGCTGGGGGCAGCAGCGCCATAATAAAGAAACGCCCGCCCATATCAAGGGCTGGAGTTACGTCAACCCCGCCCGGAATTTCCGTATTTTCGGCAACGTTTTCGACCGTGCTGCCTATCGGATGCTCCATCTCGTGGCCTATCAGCCGGAAAGTCTTCCGATTCTGCATAACAATACTTATCTCCAATCCTCGGCCGGCCGGCTCGGCCAATACGGCCCCAACGCCGAAAGAGAGCCGGAAAATCTTCCCTTTTCCGAAGAATCGATCCGCACGGGATTCGGTGACCGAGACGGGGAAGTATTCACCGTGTAAAACAAGAGGCTGAAGCGTTGATGCTTCAGCCTTTTTTTATCTGGAATTGCGATACCGGGCAGGGGTGACGTCCGTTTCCTTTTTGAATACGCGGCAGAAATACTGAACCGAGGAAAAACCGCTTTGCAGGGCGCATTCTTCCAGCGATAAAAAAGGATATTTCATCAATTCTTTTGCGTTTTTCAGCCGCACCGACGTAAGGTAGCGGGAGGGCGGCATGCCGTATTGCTCCTTGAAAAGTTTCCGGAAATATACAGCACTCATCTCAGCCCGTTGTGCCAAAGATTCCACGGAAAGAGTTGGGTCTGCGTAATTTTCTTCCAAAAAAGATTTTGCTTCCTCCAGTTTTTCTTGAACGCCCTTTTCTCGGTAGATTTTGTTCCCGGTCTGCAAAATCGTTTCGTAGATCTCATAGAGTCTGCACAGAAGCGCGGGAAAGGTTCTTCGGGAGAGTGTTTTGTAGGTGTTGAGAAGTTTGTGAAAGCGGTTTTCCGTGTCCGACAGATTTTTCGGTCGGTAAAATGCGCCTTTCCTCGGTTCATCCCCGTCGAATTCGAAATCGCAGAAGATATGGCGGTAGGGCTCGCTCTGCACCGACATAACGTAGACCGATTGAAAGGGAAGATAGAGGATATCCCCCTTTGTCACCGTAAATTCTGTTCCGTCGTCAAATCGGTAGTGGCAGCTGCCTTCCAGAATGAAGATAAGCCCGTCACTGTGCCGACGGTTTACGTGGATGATACGCTTGCTCTTCAGTTCTCCCGGAACTACCCGTTGCACATTTTTGATATAAAAAGGATTTGCGGAAATGTCAATTTTGTCCATAGCCGTCACTCCGTGGATTTTGTGCTTTTATTATAGCATCTTCAGGAAAAAAAGTCAAGTCTGTTGCTATCTTTTGTTTCGAAAAGTATAAAATTATCTCTTTTGCTTCTTTACAAAAAAGGATTTCTGTGCTATACTGAATTCAGAAAGGAGAAGCTGTTATGTCTCTGAATCGTGAACAACTTTTGGAATATGCCATCGGTCGGGTGGAATCCGAAGACGTCTTTCGTGCCGACTGTGAAATTATCATTTATCTTTTAGATCACTGTCAAATCACTGTTCCCGAACAAAACCGCTTTTTTGTTCGGGTAAACTGCGATGGGATCCAGCGGGAGATCTATCGCATTCGGAAGAATCCTTATCAGCAACTTTTTAAGGAGCACGGACTTCTGGATGGCATCCGGAGCAAGGCTTATACCGGAACCAACGACTTCGGTCACACCTCCGTTTGCTGGGATACGCTTCTTGTTGTCGGTATTTTCGGTCTGTTTCAGCGGCTTGAAGATCTGGAGGTGCAGCATAAGGACGATCCTCGGATGCAGGCCTTTTACGGTAGTCTTCTGGAGGTTTACGGCGCCGTGTTCCGGTTTCTGAACCGTGTCGAAGAGGTGGCGCGAGCCTGCGGTAAAGACGAGATGGCAGATGGAATTCTGCATCTTATCAGCGGTTCTCCACGCACGATGTTCGAGGCGATGCAGACCGTTTTTATTTATTACACCCTACAGCAGATGTTTGACGGAACTCCTTTGCGTACCCTCGGCCGCCTGGATGGAAGCCTGTTCCCCTATTATATTGGACGGGAGCAGGAAGATCTGTTCTGTGACTTTCTCCGGGAGCTGGATTGGATCAAGGCCGATGCCAATCTGCCCTTTGCTTTAGGTGGCACCGCCCCGGATGGAAAGAACCTCGTCAACGGCCTTTCTTATTTACTTTTGGACTGTTATAAAAAGCTTGATACCAAAAATGTGAAGTTGCACATTCTCTGTTCTGAAAAAACACCCAAAGAATTTATTTTAAGCGCACTCGATTCGGTTCGCCACGGAAAGAACAGTATTGTCTTCCTTTCGGACGAAAAGGTCATAGAATCCCTCGTCCGTCAGGGGGCGGACCCTGTGGATGCGGCAAACTATCACGTGGTCGGCTGTTACGAATGCTGTGCCGATCAAGAAATTCCATGCACCTGCAACGCTCGAGTCAATCTGCCCAAAGCCTTGGAATTGACGCTGAATCACGGTGCCGACCAACTGACCGGGAAAGCAATTCTCGCCCCGGACGAAACGGAATTCAAGACCTTTGATGATCTCTACGGCCGTTTTCTCTCGGTTGTCCAAGAGCTCTGCCGCCGTGCTATGAAGGCCACGGATCTCATTGAAGCGAATTATAAACACATACACGCATCTCCCATATTTACCTCTACCAATCTGCACGCTCTGCATCGGGGCGGGGACGTTTACGTTGACAACGCCGCCAAGTACTGCAATTCCTCCCTCAACGCAATCGGCCTTGCTACGGCGGTGGATTCCCTCGTTGCCGTCCGCAAACTTGTGTATGAGGATCAGACGCTGACTCTCCCCGAATTGATGGAGATACTGAAATCCGATTGGGAGGGGAAAGAACCTTTGCGGCTTTTGATACGAAACCGTTTCCCCAAATACGGCAACGGCGATCCCTCGGTGGACGCCCTTGCGGGGGAGATTACCGATGCTCTCTACAAAGCCGTGGGCGGTGTTCCCAATGCCAAGGGTGGCATCTGGCGTCTTGGTCTCTTTTCTATCAATTGGAGATGGGAATTCGGTGCAAAAACCGGCGCTTCCGCCGACGGACGTCGCAGCGGAGAGCCTCTGTCGCAAAATTCCGGCGCTTCCTTCGGTTCTGACCGGAAGGGGGCGACCGCCCATCTTTTGTCCGTTGCTTCCCTGGATACCTCCAAAACCCCCAACGGCACCATCGTGGATCTCGATCTTCATTCCTCTGCCGTGAAGGGAGAAAACGGATTGGCGGCGATGTACGCAACCCTTAAAACGTATTTTGACCTGGGCGGCTTTGCGGTGCATTATAACGTGTTGGACACGGAAGTATTGAAGGCGGCTCGAAAAGATCCTTCCGCCTATCCCAATCTTCAGGTTCGTCTCTGCGGCTGGAACGTGCTCTTCTCTTCCTTGAGTGAGGTGGAAAAGGATGAATTTATCGCTCGCTCCGAGAAGGAGGTTTCGGTATGACCGGCGTGATTTCCGGGATCAAGCGGATGGAGATTCATGACGGCGACGGCTGCCGCACCACGGTCTTTTTCAAGGGGTGTCCCTTAAAATGCCTGTGGTGCCACAATCCGGAAAGCATTTCTTATGCACCTCAAGTGGCTTTTTACCGTGATAAATGCATCGGTTGCGGCTCCTGTAACGGAAAACGGGACGGGGAGACCTCGTTGCAATGCCCCGCTTCCGCCTTGATCCGCTACGGAGAACGGATCGATTCCGACGCTCTTGCAGAAGAGATTTCCCAGGATCTCCCTTTTTTCAAAAACAGCGGTGGCGGCGTCACCCTTTCCGGCGGTGAATGCCTTTCGCAACCGGATTTTGCCGTTGAGGTAGCCGAAAAATGTGCAGTAAGAGGGATCAGCGTTTTTATCGATACCTGCGGGTTCGTTTCCCGGGAGGTCTTTGAGCGTGTTATCCCTTATACCGATCGGTTTTTGTACGACGTCAAGGCCATCGACCCGGAGGTGCATCGGCGCTGTACCGGAAAGGATAACCGGAAAATCCTCGATAACTTGGTTTATTTGTGCGAATGGGGGTGCTCCGTGGAGATCCGATATCCGCTGGTGATGGGATATAACGACGGCGAATGCGAAAAGATCGGTGCGTTTTTGCAGAATCTGAAGGGAATCTGCAAGGTGAAGGTCTTACAGTATCATTCCTTTGCCGGTTCCCGCTACGAGGCCCTCGGAATGGAAAACACCCTTCCCGATACGGTTACCTCCTTTGACGACGTGGAGCGGGCCGTTTCCATCCTGAAAGGGTTTGGCTTAAATGCGGTGAACGGAATCACGGAAACGTGATAAAAAGGCTGGACGAGAGGATCGTTCAGCCCTTTTCATTACTTGACTTTTGGGGAAAAATATGATATAATATCAGAAAAAAAGAAACAGGAGTTTTGCCTTATGTTTGAAGGAATCCCCGCCGGGATGCAGCCGTTCATGGCTGAATTGCGGGAGCGGAACAGTAAGCCTTGGTACGAGGCGCATAAGCCCGAATATCAGAAGCTGGTCAAAGAGCCCTTCGGGGAATTGACTCTGGAGCTGGGGGAGACCGCCCGGAGGATCGACGACCGGATCCTGATCGAGCCCCGGCGCTGTATTTCCCGTGCCCGGAGAGACACCCGGTTTACCCACGATAAATCCCTTTACCGCAATAACGTCTGGATCTCCTTCAAGCCGGCCCTGGATCGCTGGGATCTGCCTCTTTTGTTCTTTGAGGTTATGCCCGACCATTTCCAATACGGCCTTGCGTTTATGGATATGTCTCCCGCCTTTTTGCGGAAATTCCGGGATTATATTGCCGATTGCCCCGGAGATTTCAAAAAAGCCGTGAAAGAAGCGGAGGAAGGAGGCCTTCAGGTCTCTGCCCGGTGTTACAAAAAGCCCAAGGAAGGGGCACCGAAGGGACTGGAGGAATGGTATACCTATAAAGATTTTTATCTGGTCTGTCGCCGCACCGACAACGAGATTCTGCAGACCCGGGATTTTATTCCCGACGTGATCAGGGCCTTCGAAGGTGCCGCCCATTTTTATCAGGTGCTGATGGAGGTGGCCGATTCCAAGCCCGGGGATTTTTCCTACGATTCCTATACGTTTTGACCGTCAGTCGAACCATTCTTTGATTTTTTCCCAGAACCACCATTTCACCGTTACCTTTTCGGCCCGCTTCGTTGCCAGCCGGAAGCATTTCGGCATAACCTCTCCGTCGGTCTCCACCTCTGCGGAGCCCACGTAGCAGGCGGCAGGGAAGACCACGCACCACCAGTTCTGTCCCTTTCCCTCGCCGATTTCCACGATCAGGGAATCGTATTCCCCCTCCGGCAGGAAAAAGTCGCCGTACTCCCGGTATTCAAACCCTTCCCGCCGAAGAGAAACCGCCACGGCGTGATCCTTTCCCGCTTCCTTCACGACGGCGCTTCCTGTGTCCCGAAGATCGGAAAAGTGCTGTGACAGCAAGGCCTTTGCCTCACTTTTCTCGGTGCATCCCTCTAAGATCTCTCCGGTGCGTTGCAGGATCGCGTCCCGCACCCGAAGCTTCAATTCCTGCTCCTCCGGCGTATCGTCCGCCGCCCGGACGTGGAGACGGATCACCGTTTCCATGGCTTTCGTTTGGATTTGTTTCCGGGAAATCTGCGCGGAGATTCCGAATAAGATTGCGATACAAAGAAGAATTGCCGGGAGGATTCCGTATTTTTTCATCGTTTTTCCTGCTTTCGTTTCGTATGTATCCCGGCAGGGTACAGTATGACCCGATTATCGTTTCTTTAATCACCCCATTGCTCGAAAGGATTTTTATGTCTCTGAAATACGTATTTTTCGATCTGGACGGGACCCTGCTTCCCATGGATCAGGAAACCTTCGTTCAAGGTTATTTCGGCCGCCTCTGCAAGAAAATGGCCCCCTTCGGCTTTGACCCAAAGCTTCTGGTCAAGGGCATCTGGGCCGGCACCGAGGCTATGATCAAAAACGACGGCACCTGCACCAACGAAGAGCGCTTCTGGCAGGTTTTCCCCGCCGTCTGCGGAGAAGGAGTCCGGGAGCATATCAAAACCCTGGACGAGTATTACGCCAACGAATTTCAGCAGGTAAGGGGCGATTGCGGTTATACTCCCGACGCCGCAAAAGCCGTGTCGCTGGTCAAGGAATTGGGGCTGACCCCCGTCCTTGCCACCAATCCCATTTTCCCCTCGGTGGCCACCGAAAGCCGTGCCCGCTGGGCGGGGCTGGATCTGAACGATTTCGCCTATTATACCGTCTATGAGAATTCCTCTTACTGCAAGCCGAATCCCGATTATTACCGCGCTATTCTCGACCGCCTCGGCGCCGACCCCACGGAGGCTTTGATGGTGGGAAACGACGTGGGTGAGGATATGATTGCCGGCACGCTTGGCATGAAAACCTTCCTTCTTACCAACGATCTGATCAATAAGAACGGCGAGGATATCTCTCAATGGCCCCACGGCGGATTCGAGGAGCTGTTTGCCTACCTCCGCTCCGTCGCAGAATAAAATACGTAAAAATAAATCGCAGAAGAGCAATTCTTCTGCGATTATTTCTTATTCCGTTTCATCGTCCACTTCATACAGCGGCGCGATCCGCTGATAAAGAATATACGCCGTTATCCCGGTTACGAAGCAGATCCCAATAATAAGACCTTCCAGCCAGGAGGGACAGTCCGGAAGCCAGGTATCGAGAACCACGAACCGGAAAAACCCGCCGTGGATGCATAAGATGGCTACGGTTGCAATAAAATTGACGCCCCAACTCGTCCGGAAGTGCTTCCCGCAATACTTACAGACGAGCAGTTTCCCTTGCCCACTGCTTCCGGGACGCCATGCCGGAAGGCCGTATTCCTTACAGCTTGGGCATTTGCTATGGAAGATTTTCTTCGAATCGATTTTCATGGATTTTATCCCTTCTTGCGAAACACGATTTTTTTGCTCAGCACGTAATTGACCGTAATAACAACGGCGCTGACGATAATTTTCGCAAGAAATCCCTCGATGCCGAAGAGATCGTAGTTTAATCCGATATAAAACAGTACCGTGGGGAGGAGGATCTCCACGATCCCGGAGAAGATCCGGGCGCCCAGAAAGGTACCGACCTCCTTCAGCACCGTTTTGATCTGCCACGATTTGCTTTCGAAAACGAATATCTTATTCGTGACGAAGGTGAACGCCGCCGCGCCGAACCAGGCCACCGCGTTACTGATCGTGATGCCCAGCAAGGGAACGAATCCGGCATAGAGCAGAATATTTACAAGGCAGGTAAAGATCCCGAAAAAGAAATATGTAATTACGACCTTATGCTTTTGATAGAATTCTTTCATTGATCATCATTCTTTCGTGTGCGGATCTTCGCTTCGATCCGGTTGAGAAGCTCTTTGATCTTCAATCCCTTGAACAGATAATGACGGACAAGGTCAATGGCGGCACAGATCAGGAAGATTGCCGCCGCTGTGCCGAAGACCTCGAGCAGCATCAGCCACCAGGGATGGCTTGCGTAGCCGGCAAATTTCCCGTTGATGAAGGTGTCATAGATCATGGGGTGCATATGGATGATATAAACGCTGAAGGCCAGCGGCGCCAGAAAACGGATACAACCGACGGCGAATTTCCCCCGGATCTTCGCATTCATAAAGAGGACGAGCAGAGCCACCGCCGCAGCCACGATGGTCGGCGAGGTGTAGTTGATCAGGCAGTCCGCATAAACGTGATCCGAGAGCCAGGGCCAGACCCGCGCCTCCGCCACGTAGCGAAATCCCCAACTCAAGCCAACGCTGAGGAGATAGGCAACGCCCGCCACCCAGCGCTTCGTCTTCCGGAACCAGCCCCATTTCCGGATCGCCGCACCGACGATATAAAGGATCATCAGCCACAGAATCTCGTATCCGTTGCCGATGCGGAAGACGTCGGCCTTCCCAAAAATGGGAATGATCGTAAACGCCGCCAAAAGGGTGATCACCACAGTGCGGATCTGCCGTTCGCTCAGGGCGTTGATGCCTGCGTTCAGAACGGGAAGGAAGAAGAACAGGCCGAAATAAGCGGTGAAATACCAATAAAACTGATGGGTCACGGGAAATGCCCCGTGGATCACGTGATTGATCCATACGTCAGGGGAGACGATCGCGTAGATCGCCGCGATCCCTACGGTATAGAAGGCCACTTGAAGCCAGAGAAAAGCGATATTCGAATACTTGTGCTTCGACGTAACGCCCACGTAGCCGGAGATCAGAGCGTAGCAGTTGACGGCGCAATAGGCCATCGTTTCCAGAAACCAGGCGATCTCGTAATTCAGCGACAGAGGCTTGGCCGTCGATAAGATCCCGCCCGCCCCCAATACGTGGAGAAGTACCACCATAAACATGGAAAGAATCCGCAGAAGGTCAATGCCGTAATTCCGTTTTTCCGTAAGCGTTCCCATAATTCTTCCCCGTAGTTTTATTTTTTCAGATGTTCGAAGATCTTCTCCCACACCTTTTCGTCCTGGGTCGTCATCCGGTGCCAGTCGTAGGAGGCGTGGAATTCTGCAATGGCCTCCGGCGTATTCAGCTCGCCCCGCTTGTATTTTTCATCCCGCAGCTTGATGCCGTAGCATTTGTAGGCCACCGCATCGTCGGTGTAATTGGGGTTGTGAAGGCGATGATCCACCAGGATAAAGGATACGTTATCGTCCCCCGCAAAGGCCTTCTTTATGACGTCGAAATGATACTTTTTACTCACTGTTTTGTCGTCGGCGGAGTGAATGATCAATGCCTTGACACCGGTCTTTTTCATGCTCTCAATGCCGTTCAGCTCCGAGTAGACCGGATTCCATTCCCGCTCCAGACGCTTCGCCAGCTTGCGGTAGGGGGTGAGGATGCCCCGGAATTTCTGCACGCACATCTGTTCCATGGAAATATATCCCGCAAGGGAGACGATATGGGTTACTTCGGGATGATAAAGCGAAATATTCATGGCTGCAAAGCCGCCCCAGCTGTGTCCCCAGACGGCGTAGGTGGCGTTTTTCAGCTCCGGGATGGTCTTCAGATCGTTCAGACAGCAGACCAGGTCGCTAAGGGATTGCACCATGCCGTTCGCGTCCTTCCCCTCCGATTCTACGCATCCGGTGTGGTCGTAGGAGAAGACCAGATATCCCGCCTTTGCAAGGGTGGAGATCTCGGTCATATACATCCGGTGTCCACAGGTCATTCCGTGGTCGAGGATGATCACCCGATCGGCGGAGGGCGTCCCGTAATAATAGAAATATCCCTGTAGCTTCTGTCCCCATTCTCCTGAAAAGGGATGGGAGATCTGGACGAGTCCGGGGAAATCCTTGGGGGTGAAATAATACACCTTTCCCACGTCGTCCCACCGCACGCAGACGTTGCTCCGGTAAATGGATTCGATCTTGGTCTCCAAAAACATATTTTGAATTACCTTTCCCGATCCGCTTCCGCGAATCTCAAAATTATTTTTCTTATGGGAGGAATCGCCGTAAAAAGATATACGATGACCGCCCCGGACAGGTTCAGAATCAGATCGTCCACGTCACAGGCTCCGGTCATGAAAAGCAGTTGCAGTCCTTCGATGAGCGCCACTGTTCCCGCCGTTGCGAGGAGAAAGGGGAAAAAATGCCGGCATCTGCGGGAAAGAACGGGCAGAAAGAGCCCCATGGGCATCAATGCGAAAAAATTCCCCAAAAGATTTGTCGCGGCTACCGTACCGGTGACCGTCCCCTTCCGGTATCCGTTTACGTACCGAAGAACCGTCTCAAAGGGGGTTAAATTAACCGAATCCCGTAAGTATTCCTCCATAGCCGTGCGGTCGGAGAAAAGAAAGGATACCGTCCCCGTTCTACCGAATTCCGGATCGAACAGGGTCAGGGAAAAGAGAAAGATTACGTATAACGAAAAAGCCGCTAGGAAAGTGATCTTCATAATCCTTTCCCGGTTTGCGTTTGTGCTTTTGCATTGCGTTTTTCCTGCAAAAAAGAGCAGGAGCCAGACCGTTGCCAGCAAAAAGAGGCGTTCCCGGACGTCGGCGCCGCCAAAGCAGAAATAGAGCGTTTCGAGCCCTGCGATCAAGTATGCCAGAATCGCGAGCCAGAGGAATGTCTTTTTTCGTTTCATTCCGTCGTGATCCCCAGAAGATTTGCGGCGTTGGCGTATTCGATCTTCTCCCGGTCGTCGCCGGAAACGCCCAGATTGTCCAGCAATCGCAGTTCCAGATCTGCAGAATGCCAGGGGGTGTCCGTGCCGAACAGCAGCCGGTCCGCGCCGTGCCGTTCCAGAATCTTCTCTGCATAGTAGCGGGGCAACTGACCGAATCCAAAGGAAATATCCATATAAAGATCTCTGCCGCAGAGATGCTCCAGCACGCCCTCGTAGCAATGAAAACCGCCCCAATGAGCCGCAATTACGGGGCTTGAGAACCATTCCAGCGCCCGTGCCACTCGCTCAGGGGTAGCGCCGTAGGGCGGGGGGAAGCCGAAGTCCACCCCTGCGTGAAATACGGTAATCAGCCCAAGCTCTCCGATCTTCCGGTAGAGGGGGCGCAGATTGGGATCGTCCACCTGAAATCCCTGATAATCGGGGTGCAGCTTGACTCCCTTCAGCCCCAGCTCCGCAATCCGTTCCAACTCCCGGAAAGCGTCTTCGCTACCGGGGAAGACCGAGCCGAAGGCGAAGATTTCCCTGTTATCGTTGATCGAAGCCGCAAAATCGTTGACCGAGGTCTGCTGATGGGCGTTCGTTGCAATGTTCAGCACCACCGACGCGTCAACACCGGTCCTTTTCATCGCCTGCTTCAGCCCGGTCGCCGTTCCGTCGGTATGGGGCGTCAGCCCTCCGGATACGTGGGACAGCTTCGCTACGGCCTTCGCGGCGATGCGGTCGGGAAAACAGTGGGTGTGGAAATCAATGAGCATTCTTTTATCGTCACCTTTTTGAGATCTATTTGTACATACTATTATAGTATACCACAATTTCATTTTTTTTTCAAGAGGAAAAATGCAGTTTTTTCGTCGTTTTTCGTAAAAAGAAAGGGCGAAGGGAGCATTTCCCATCGCCTCTTTGCAATTTAAATTTGATTTAAAGTAAATTCATCACCGTTTCCACCGCAAATACCGTCAGACACGATACTGCCGCCACCGTAGTAAGCCCTCGGCCGAGGATGGCAAAAATTACCGCGACGATCAGTCCCGCTCCCGCCGCTACGGGGTTTCCCGTGGCGTAAAGCGCCGCCGGAAGCGTCATGGCAGACAGTACGGTGTAGGGGATATAGTAAAGGAACGAGCGGATAAACCGGTTTGATATTTTTTCCTTCACGGCGGCAAAGGGGATGGCCCGAATGAGATAAGTGGAGCCTGCCATGATGAGAAGATAGATCCAAAACTGCGGATTATTCACGGGATTTCTCCTCCTTTACGGGAAAGAGTATCGCACCGAAGGCAGCCGCAGTCACCGCGCAGACACTGATGACGATCCCCGAAGAAACGTCCTTTAAGGCCGGAAGATAATGAAACAGACAGCTTAATCCCACCGCAACGCCGACGACGGCCAGCAGTTTCAGGGACTTCTTTGCTACCGGAGCCACGATGGCAATGAACATCCCGTAGATGGCCAGACAGAGGGCGCTCATCACCGATTCCGGCAGAACGTTGCCCAGAAGGCTTCCCAGAAGGGTTCCCAGCGTCCAGCCCAAATAGGGGAAAACCGCAAGGCCGGTGAAGAAGCTTGCCTCCACCTTCTCTTGGCTTATCGCTACGGCGAAGATCTCGTCGGTCATAAAAAAGCCCAGAAGCCATCGCCGAAGCCCCCGGAAGCCGGGCGTCGTTTTCTGCGATAGGGAAACCGACATAAAGGAATACCGCAGGTTGATCGTCAGCTGGGACAGAAGCATTTCAAGATACTGACCCGGATGGATCATCATCCCGATCCCTGCCAGCTGACCCGCCGAGGTGACGGTGGTCATGGAGATCAGCACCGCCTGCCACCAGGAAAAGCCGTAAGAGATCGCCATGATGCCAAAGGTAAAGGAGACCGAAAGATATCCCAATCCAATGGGGATTCCTGCCTTCAGCCCCTCCGCGAATCGGCTCATTTCGTTTCTTCCGTAAGGAATACCATACCTGCCTGAGGCACCTTTGCTTCCCAGATCTCCGAGTCCACCGTGCCTTCCGCCAAAGGATTGCCCATACAGTCCACGGTTCTGTATTTCTTTCCTGCCGCATTTTTCAAAATCAGCGATTCACTCCCGGAGCCGTTGACCGCAATGAGATTTCCCTTGCATTCCACGACGGGATTGGTATAAACGGTAACGATGCTCAGCCCGTCTTTTTCGGCGCGCACGGAGCTGTAGGCGCTTTCCGGGTTGCTTGCCGAAAAGGCTCCGTCGATCAGGACGTCCCGATACTGCCGCCAGAAGGAAAGGTAGAATGCCAGCATCTTTTTATGTTCCTCGTTAAGTCTGGCGATTTTCATGGAGATCTGAGGCACGGAATAGAGTGCACTTACGATCTGCAGGGCCGCGGACTGGACCGGCTCCTCGTAATTCCACATCAGCATATCCGAGTGAACGGCGGTCTTTCCCGAGGTCAGCCGCAGGTTGACCACGTCCTGACGGTTCATGATGGCGTCGTCGGGGCAATCTCCCACCCGAAGCATATTTCCGTATTTTCGGATGGCGGGGCCGACGTAGGATTGACGGAATTCAATCAGAACCTCCGGATTGATCCTGCGCAGGGTGTCCGTTACGTCGGTCATCAGCCGGTCAATGGCGTCTTCCAGGGATTGATAATCCCGCTTTTCGTCGTATTCCAGCGATTTGCCTTGCAGTCGGAAGGAATCGATAAAGTCCAGCTTCAGCCCGTCCAGCCCCCATTCGGTCAGCGCATTTGCATAAATCTCCGTCAAAAAGGCTCGGACTTCCGGATAACGGGGGTCGAGGCAATGCCATTTTGCATCGGCCTTCGGATTGTCCAGAAGCATTCCCCGGAACCGTTCGTAATTCTTCGAATAAACGCCGATAAAGGGCACGGAATACCAAAGCATAACCTTCATTCCGGTTTCGTGAATGCGGTCAATGAATTCCTTCATGTCGGGGATCTTCTTTTTCGCCACTTCCCAGTCGCCGCAAAAAGCGTAGCCCCGGCTGTTGTCGTCGGTCTGCCAACCGTCGTCGATAATTACGGTGTCCATTCCAAGGGGCTTGGAAAGGCGGCATTCTCGGAGGATATCTTCCACGTCCAGATCCTGATGATAGGTATACCAAAGGGAATTCATGGGCATTTTTGCCGCTTCCGGCACGTGAGCGGGAGTATATCCGCAGTCGGTCTCCCACCATTCCGATACGGCGGCGACGCTTTCATAATAGGGGATATCCCGCAGATCAATGCGTACCGTGGCCCTGTATTCGGTCAGTGCGGCCACCTGAACGGTGAAAAAGGTAATGACGCAGTCAAAGGTGGCGTCTTCCTCCCGAACGCCCGTGGCAATGGAGGTGGGGGTCAGCGCGTCGGACAAAGCGACGGTCATACGGTTTTGTCCTTTGGAGGAGACCAGCGTGTGAACCGGCAGCCAGGAGGCCAGACGGGAATTCGTTACCTGCTTGCCCCAGTTTGGGCGAAGCTGACGCCCGTGGCGGACCGACGGACTCCACGTGGAATAGCAATCCGATACGGGAAAGGAAAAGCTTATCTTCACCGGCTCGGGGATCGTAGGGGTTTCGTAGCTTACGGCAACGTCAAAGGTGACGACGCCCTGCTCTTCTTTTTGATTTTCGATACGAATAACGGCCGTTTCGTCTTTGCCGGAGATCAAAAATTTCATCGTTTTATGCTCCTGTCTGATAGATATTTTTACCGTATTATTATAGCATATCTTTTTCCGTATGTCAATAAAAACCAATGAAAAAAGAAAAAACGCAGGGGCTTCTCGCTGTATTCTTATCGGAGAATTGGCAGGCACATAAAATTTCGGCAGAGAACTTGCTTTCTCTGCCGATTTGTGATATAATGGAGCTAACAAAAAGCTTTCCTCCGAGAGGTAGCGAAGCGGCGCGAGGGTAGTGAATGATACCACGGTGTGGTGTCAAAGCCCGAGCGTGACCGAGCCGAAGCGAGACGGGGGACCGCGATAGCGGTGGAAGGAGCCCGCGTGACTTTAGGTTTGTGCTAACTTCATTGTAACGCACTCTCCCTCAGTCAGCTTCGCTGACAGCTCCCTCCCGGAGTGAGCCTTTGGACGTGCGCAACTTTAGGGGTATGGGCTTGCCCGATGCCTTTGTAATACAAAGGCGAAACTGGCGATACAACGGAACGAATAAAAAGAATTTGATGGAGGTGTCTAGGATGCTTTTCAAACATCCATTTTTGAATCTTAATATGGGCCTTGTTAAAGAGAATTTTGTGATTGCTAAAAAAGATGACAAAAATTTTTGGGAAGCAAGAGGTTTCAAGAAAATTCGTAAATATCCCATATTCAGATACAAGCCTAATTCTTCTGAAATTATTATGTTGGGCGTTCCGTTGAGTATTGAAGCATTTGGAAATGAAGTGCTGAAAAATAGCCACATTGTTGATGTATGTACTTACTGCGGTACTTATGGAATGGGCGGTCCCGGCTTTTTCGGGCTGAAATTGCAGGGAGAGTATGGCACAAGGTGGTTGACTTATTGTATATGGTCAGCAGGCGAGCATATTTTGTTTGACGATCATGTTTTGGAATGCCATCCGGATCATGCAGAAAAATATGCTCCGTTAATCGTATTTGACGATTACGCAAACAGCCTTTCAAAGTTTAAAGAATTGCTGTCCGATATGACAATCAAAGAGGTGGCATTATCACAAGAAAGCATCGAAATTATGCTTGTTGACAGCTATGACAAATTTCATTACATAAAGTCCTATAAATGCTCGGATCAATTCCCCGAACAGGGCGGTACGGGCAAGAAACGAAATTCCTTTGAAGACGGAAAAATGAGCGATTATTGGCTTGTCACCTACGACGAAACGCATTTGAAAGTATAAAAACAAGTTATGTTCCAAATTATATTAGAGAACAAACAGCCCCGACAGACGTTTACAAAAAATCTGTCGGGGTTATCTCTTTGTTTTCTGCGGATCAAATACTGCTTATCCGTAGGGGCGTTCTTTGAACACCTGCGGGCGAACGCAGTTCGCCCCTACCGTGTGTTAGATAAATATTTTGTGATTTCTCCGCTAAGTTTGCACGCCCTTTTCTCTGCGTTTTTATAAGGCTTCCGCGAGTTGTCTTGCCGATTGAAAGCGGGCGCTGGGGTTTACGTCGGTGCATTTGCGTACGATCCGTCCCGCTCTGCCCGATGCCAGGGTTTCGCTGGGGTGTTTTCCGGTCAGAAGCACGTTCAGAAGAACCCCCGCCGCATAGATGTCGGTGCGGGCGTCGCTCTGAGCGATCCCGAGCTGTTCCGGGGAGGCGTATCCCACCGTCCCCATAACGACCGTATCTCTCGTATTTCCGTTTTCGATGCGGGAGATATTCAGGTCGATCAATACGATCCGGCCGTTTCCGTCGATCAAAATATTCTCCGGCTTGATATCACGGTGGACGATTCTTCGCTCGTGGAGCACCGTCAGGGCGTTGCAAAGGCCGAGAAGCACCGTCCGTGCCTCTTTGTAAGAATACCTCACGGTTTCCATCATTTCCGCCACGGTGATACCGTCTACGTACTCCTCCAGCGTCCCGTGACCGTCCTCCAGCGCCAAGGACTCAAAAATCTCCGGCAGGTGGGGACTGCGGATGGGGAGCAGTTCGTCGTAGGCCGCCACCCTTGTGGGAAAGGTTCGCAAAACCAGATCCTTCCCGAACTCTCTGTGCCGGATGCGCAGGGTTTTACAATCGTTCCGATCGGACAGAACCGAGACCAGAAGATAGGTCTTGAGAATTTCATCGATCCATTGTTCCCGGGTCATAGCAGCCCTCCCGTCATTGCGGCCGCGCCTGCCGCAGCGTATGGGATCGCCCACGCCGTCAGAATCAGCAGAAGAAGGCCGACGGCCAGAAGAATGCAGATCTTTTTTATCCGTGTTCGGGGACGGTAGGGTCTGATTTCCGATTTTTCTTCCAGCGAATTCATACAGGCGGCACAGAATCGGACGTCATCGGTCAGTTCCCGGCCGCAAAATGGACATTGCTTCATAATTTCCCTCACCGCAGCGATTCGCATCCGTAGCGGAACAGAAGATTGTTTACCTCCAGCACCGCCATCCTTTTGCAGATTCCGTACATGACCACGCTGTCAAAGGGAATTTTGACGTAAAGGGGAGGATAGCCCGCATTGCGCAGAAGCGTCTGCACCTGATCCAGGGACAGCTCCATGGCAAGGGCAAGGCAAAGCAGCTTTTTTCGCTCCGGAGTTCTTACCCCGGAAAATATTTGATATCCGTAGATCTCGCTCAGCTCCGATTTCCGGATGGCGTCTGCTTTTCTCAGCCCTTTTTCCTTCAGAAGACGGTTCAAGGTTTCCGAGAGAGACTCCGAGACCTGATATTGCTTATTTTCATCGTAGAAGGTTTTGAAATCGTTGCAGAGCTTCAGCTCCTCCACGATCTTTTCGGTATTTTGCTCGTTCATCAACGCGTTTCCTTTTCGGTTTTTTATGCGGAAAGCATATTACATCTCTATTATACTAAAATTATCGCTTCTTGTCAATATGCTGCCAGCATAGTTTTTTGGGCTTTTGTCGCCGGGAGTCTGCCGCATTTTGTGACAGAAAATCAACATTTGCGGTTTTTTTGCTCTTTTTTTCGTTTTTATGCTGTCAGCATGGGACAAATCGAAAAAAATATGATATAATATATGCATCGTCTGTCCCTGATATCGCGTACTCCTTATCATCCGAGTCCTGCCGGGAAGCTTATCCTCTTTCCGGTGGGACGATTTTTTTGCCCGGATATCGTACCGCACCTCTCTTGACATTTGCACCGGATTTGTGTATAATAAAAAGCGAGGTGATCACGTGTTAAAATACGAGCGTTTATCGGAGGACGTTGAATCTGCCATTACCGCCGACCGGGTGCAAAACCGAACCCCGGGCTTTGCCTTCGATGAGTCTTTTGTGTGCCGGCGCCGTTCCGACCGGGATCGGGCCACGGTGCTCCGACCGGCTTTTATCCGGGATATCGATAAGATTATCCACTGTCCCTATTATAACCGTTATGCGGATAAAACTCAGGTCTTTTCTTTTTACAAAAACGACGATATTACCCGCCGGGGGCTTCACGTTCAATTGGTTTCCCGCATTGCCCGCACCATAGGAAGGGCGTTGGGGTTGAATCTGGATTTGATCGAGGCCATTGCGTTGGGGCACGATATCGGGCACACGCCCTTCGGACACGCAGGGGAAACCTTTCTGGACGAGCTGTATCGCTCCCATACCGGTCGCCGCTTCAGCCATAATATCCATTCGGTACGGGTTTTGGATAAAATATATCCCTTCAATATTTCTCTGCAGACGTTGAACGGTATCGCCGCCCACGACGGAGAACTGGAGTTGGCGGAGTATCGCCCCCTGCCTCTGACGGATTTCGAGACCTTCGACCGGCAGATCGAAGAATGCTGTCTCGATAAAAACGCGGTGAAGTTATTGGTTCCCGCCACGCTGGAAGGCTGTGTGATGCGCATCTCCGATATCATCGCATATCTGGGCAAGGATCGGCAGGATGCGGAGCGCGCCCATCTGATCGCTTCCGAAAATTTTACGGACGGCGCCATCGGCTCGGTTAATGCCGAGATTATCAACAATCTTATCGTTAATATCGTAGAAAACAGTTACGGCAAGCCTTATATCAAGATGGACGAAGCCCATTTTTCCGCTCTGAAAAAGGCGAAAGCGGACAATTATCAATTGATCTATAAGCAGGATGCCGTGGATCAGATCTACGGAACCGTCCGCCTGATGATGACCGATCTTTACGGTCGCCTGCGTGCGGATCTTTTGACGGGGAAGACCGATTCCCCGATTTTTACCCATCATATCGATTACGTCAATCGGGCTCACTACGCCCGCGCAACGCCCTACGAGAAGGAAGATCCGGATCAGATCGTGGTGGATTATATCGCCAGCATGACCGACGATTATTTCATCGACCTGTACCGCCACCTTTTCCCCGAAAGCCCCCACAAAATCGAATACAAAGGATACTTTGACTGACCGGAAAGGAGCCGCTTATGAATTTTACCGAAATTGCAGAAACCCGTCAATCCTGCCGTAATTACGACCCTGCCCGTCCCGTGGAGAGAGAAAAGCTCGACGCTATTCTTGCCTCCGCCCGACTTGCTCCTTCCGCTTGCAACGGACAGCCCTACTATATTTCGGTCTGCCGGGGGGAGGCCGCCGCAAAGGTGGCTAAGGCCGTTCAGGGGATGGGGATGAATAAATTTGCCTCCGACGCCCCCATTCTTCTGGTGATCTCCGAAAAGCCCTACGTTCGCTCTGCCGCCGTGGGCGCAAAGCTGAAGAAGAACGATTACCGCTCCATCGATATCGGCATTCTTTCCGCCTATATCACCGCCGAAGCCGCCGCGCAGGGCTCGGCACCTGTATCCTCGGCTGGTTGGACGACGAGGCTATCCGTAAGGTCTGTGCCCTCGACCAACCCGTCCGGCTGGTCGTCACGCTGGGCTACCCCGCCCCCGAAGACGTCCTCCGCCCCAAAAAGCGCAAACCCGCCGAAGAACTCGTGGGATTCGTGGAATAAACGCATATGAAAAAGGCTCTGCATTGCGCAGAGCCTTTCGTTTTATCTTCCTCCGTTTTCAATCCGGGCGGCCTGCCCCCAGGGAGCTTCCGCCTTTTCTGTGAAGATCCAAAGAACGGGGAGATTTCCGGCTTCCTTTTTCGTTGGAAATTCGCCTTTTCCGTCGGTGAAGATTACCAGACTGTCCGGGCGCTGTGCGGGATTCGTCCGAAGATACCGGAAAATGCAGGAAAAGTCGGTGCCGCCGCCCCCGGTGGGAAGCATTTTTTTGACGTCCGTCACCTGCCGGAAGGGGATCGGCGGGCGCATCCGGGTGTCGAAAAAACCGATTTTTCCGGTCAGCATTCCCCGGAATTGGTCAATCGCTCCGCAGATCTCGCTAAAGACCCGTTCCAGCGTGCCGTCATCCACCGAACCGGAGACGTCCACCAGAAAGAGTAGATTTTTTACGCTCTGCGCCTCTTCGTTGAAGTCCGGCAGAAAGAATCCTTCCTCGCTGAATCTCCGATCCGGAGGTGTGAAGGAATAATCGCAGACCTCTTCCTGTACGAAGCGGTTCAGAAGCATTTTCCAGTTCAGCGTGGGCGCCCCGGAAGATCTCCATACCCGCTCGGCAAAGCCCTCGTCCCGTCGGGAAGCACTCCGCTCTTTCATATCCCGCAGAAGGTTCAATTCGTTTTTCACCTGAGATTCCCAAGGATTTTGGGACGAGTCTTGCGCCCGGATCTCCCTGGATTCGCCCTTCCGATCGGCGGAGCGTATCTCCGGCTCCTCCGGATCTTCTTCCCGGTTTTCGTCGGTTTTTTCTTCGTCCGTCGCGGGTGTTTTCGGAAAGTAGGGGAAGTGTTTTTGGGAAGGCGTGAAGGAAAATTCGATCTCTTCTTCTTCCGGAAATTCGTCGGGATCCTTGTCCTTGGGGCTTAACACGATCTCCATGCCTTCTCCCCGGTGCAAGGGGTGATCCCACCACTCCTCGGAGTCGACGTTCATCCGATTTCGCACGCCCTTTTTGAAATTCGCCGGATCAAAGGGGATGCACTCCAACGCCTCCTCCGGCGTCAGGGTGTATCCCGGCAGGGTGGGGAAGAAGGTTTCGTGATAGACCGTTCCGATCCCCGGCAAGGTCTCGTCGTCAAAGCCCATCTGTCGAAGATGGGAGTTTGCCACGACGTCGCAGGCCAGATGATACCGGTCTCCCCGATAGCAGTCCGGTCGGTCGATATGCTTTAACCGGATGTGCATCAGCTGATGGGCGAGGATAAAATCCAGGGAGCGGTTTTTCAGCTTTTCCAGCCAATCCGGTGAAAAATAGATGCAGGTACCGTTGGTGGAGATGCGCCGCACCTCTTTCGTTGCAACGAACAGCATATCCTTCAGCGGAAGGGCAAATTCCCACGTATCCCGGATCAACCGGAACCGGGAGGCCTGTAGCTTCAGACGAAGTAGATTTTTACGCCGATCGGTCATAGCAATCCGTCCCTCTTTGCCGTTTGATACAGATCCGTTTCCATTACCATGCGTCGCAATTCCGGAATCAGAAGCCCGTCCAGGATCAGGTCGATGCGGAAGTCCCAGGGGAACCGGCAAGCCAGATCGATGGCCCGGTTCAGCGTTTCCGGATCCGGATGCTTACGGAGATAATCCACCAGAACCGATCGCAGAGCGATCCGTAATTCCTTTGATTTCGGAAGATCTTTCGCCCGCCCGGACAAAAATCCCTCCACCTTCGGCATGGATTCGTACAGCTCCGTCCACGTGCGGAAGCCGGACGCCGTTGTGTGACCGACACAGCCGATCAGCAGGGGATAGAGCCGATCTATGCTTCCGGGAACGGTCTGAAGAATCTTGCTGACCATCTCCCAGGAACGGGGCGTGGGAAAGGCCAGATCGGAATCCTCTCCGGCCCGCATCAGCGCTACGGAATTGTATTCCAGATATCCCGTCACGTAAGGGTGGATCCCCGTCCGGATTGCCCAGTCGTGCCATTCCGACGGGTCCCCCTTGATCTCGAAATGGCAAAGACGGTTCGCCAGCGCCCGGGGCATATTGTAGGCCACGGAACGGTCGGTCACCCGATTCCCTGCGGCAATAATCAGGCAGTTCTCCGGGAGCCGGTGCTCTCCCACGGTGCGATCGAGGGTGATCTGGTACGCCGCCGCCTGAACCGAGGGCGGGGCCGCGGAGATCTCGTCGAGAAAGAGAATATTGACCACGTCTTCGTCTTCTTCCATCTGGAAGATCTGGGGCTTCAGCCACACCGCCAGGGTTTTTTCCGCGTTTGCCGTGGGAATGCCCCGCAGATCCACCGGGTTGAAGAGCAAAAGCCGCACGTCGGTGATTTTTACGGCTCTGCCCGTCTTTCTTTCGATCTCCCGGCCGATCTGCCGGATTCCCTGGGATTTTCCCACCCCGGGCGGGCCCCAGATCATGGTGGAAGGAAATTCCCGGAAGGGGGTGCCCGACCGGATCAAAGCCACGTAGGCCTCCGACAAAAGATCCACCAGTTTTCCGATATTCATGGGATATAATCCGGATTCCGACACGCTCATAGAATACGCCTCCATCGTTTTTTTTCATTATAACAGATTCTTTGTCCCAAATACGGGACAAATCCTCGGGGGTATTGCAAAAATCGCCGGAATATGATATAATGAAGAAAACGATTTGAGAGGAGAATCACCGTGCCTTTAAAATTGATCCGGGGAGATCAGAAAATACCCCGTCATGCCCTGGTGGCAGATCCTCCGGCTATTTCAAAAGGGGATACCGTTGCCCGGGCTCGGTCTTATTGCGCCGATTGGCTGAAGGCGGCTGTGGAAGGAAAGAAGGACGCCCTTGCTCTTTCCCTTGCCCCCTTCGGAGGGGACTGTCTGTCCGTAGCCGTGGAAACGATCTCGGAATTTTTGGAGGAAAACGAGCTTGCCGTCTATCTTTCGGCGCCTCGGAGGGATTCCTCCGACTCCCGTACCGCCGCCGTGCGGGCCTACGTGGAAGACCGGTGCTTTCCGGAATTCGGCGTCTGTGTCCTTGACGTGCTTCCTCACGCCCCTGCGGCAACGAGCAAACGAATCTCTGCTTCTTACGAGGCTGACGATGCCATCGCCGCCGCTTCCCCGGTGCCGAAAACGCTGAAGGACCGGCTGAACGCCATGGACAAAAGCTTTGCCGAAACCTTGTTTTCCATGATCGACGCCAAGGGGCTGTCCGACGTGGAGGCCTACAAGCGGGCCAACGTGGACAAGAAGACCTTTTCTAAGATTAAGTGCAATCCAAATTACCGTCCCGCTAAGCGCACGGCCGTATCCTTTGCCATCGCTCTGCGGCTGAATCCCGACGAGACCGCGCTTCTTTTGCGCTCTGCAGGCCTCAGCTTATCGGGGAATACGGTGTTCGACGTGATTATTGAGTATTTCGTCACCACGGGGGATTATAAGAATATCTTCGACGTAAATCAGGTTTTGTACGAGTTCGATCAGCCCACCTTGGGGGTGTGACCGAAAAAGTCTCCCGACAAGCGACCCTTTTCCGGCTCGAATCTGCTATAATATGGCTGTAAGGAAACATCCAACAGCCATATTTTTTATTCGAAAAGGAGAAAATACCATGAAAAACAACGCAACGGAAGTCGTATTCATTCTCGACCGCAGCGGCTCTATGTACGGCAGCGAGGACGATACCGTAGGCGGATTCAACGCCGCACTCGCGCAGCAGAAGCAGAAGGAGGGCACCGCTTACGTCTCTACCGTTCTTTTTAACGATCGGTCGGAGGTCCTTCACGACCGTATCCCCATTGACGAGATCCCGGAAATGACCCGAAGCGACTACCTCCCCGCCGGGGGTACCGCCCTGTGCGATGCGGTGGGGAACGCCATCCGGCATATCCGCAATATCCATAAATACGCCCGCCCCGAAGACGTGCCGGAGCATACGGTTTTTCTGATCACCACCGACGGCATGGAGAACGCCAGCCGCACCTTCAACCGCAATTCGATCCGCAACGAAATCGAAACAATGCAGAAGAAATACGGTTGGGAGTTTATCTTTCTCGCCGCCGACATCGATGCCGACGAATTTGCGCGGGAGATCGGAATCGAGCCGGAAAACGCCGTGCAGTACGATAAGGATTGCGGTGGAATTCGGGCTTCCTTCATGGCTATGGACGAAGCCATTTCCGCCGTCCGGGAGGCCCGCCCTCTCGCCACGTCCGATTGGAAAAGGAGCCTGAAGAAGAACGGTAAAAAGTAATATCTCCGCGTTTGGGCAGAGAAAAAGGATAGAGGAGACGAATCCTCTATCCTTTTTGATTATCTCGCTATGGGGCCTTGGGATCTATTGAAAACAGTAACGAAAATAAAAAAACGGGACGCCGTTTTGATTTCGGCATCCCGGGAGATTCGTTCGTATGAAATCATGCTTTGAAGATCAGTTCGCCTTTTTTGCTCTCGCTCTGATCAAGGCAGCTACCGCAAGCGCCGCGCAGGCCACGGGCAGAAGGATCCCAACGGAGGCGTCGGAGGTCGAGGGGTTCTTCGTGGCAACGCAGAAGGCGTAAAGCTGGGCTCCGGTGGCGGTGAAAGTGATCTTTCCGTCCTTTTCGACGGCGGTCAGGGCGGTTGCTTTTCCGTTTTCGTCAATGGCGTAAACGGTGACGGCCTCGTTGGTCTTTGGCGCATCGACCGTGACCTTTACGCCTTGGTTGGAGATCTCTTTGTCATCGGCGTCGGTGCAGGCCACGTAATAAGTGACAGCCGCGTCGTATTCGTCGGCAAGCGCGTCTTCGATCCATTTTTGCACGTCTTTTTCGTCGGATTGAACGGGGTAGATCCGGAGGTGTTTCGCGTTATCCGGCAGATTTTCCGCAGAAAATGCGGTGCCTGCAGGTAATTTCCCGGTAGCCGCTCCATCTTCCGCCGGGACGGTGACGCCGTTGCAATTATTGGTATAGACCACGGAATAATCCTTGGCTTCCCGGGGTAACTCTGCGGCAAAAGCGGATCCTGTGGCGGTGAATACGAAAAGAACCGTCAGGGTAATCGCAAAAAGCTTTTTCATGGTCACTCTCCTTTGATCTGCGCAGCGGTGGTCAGCGTGACGGAGCCGCCGCTGTAATAGGTATCGGGTTGATAGGACATGAGGCGAAGAATGATTTTTTCTCCGTCGTCCGGCAGGCTGTCAAAGGTGATTTCCGGCAGATATTCTCCGGGCTTGATCAAGCCGGTTTCTGCCAGGATATCGCCTTTTTCGGTCGTGACCCGAAGCTTCAGCCAAAGCGTATTTTCTTCGGGATTTGTGAAATATACCTTTGCGGCTCCGTTCCGGATACGGATTTCGCCGCAGACCATTGCCTTGAAGGACATTCCGGCTTTGTAGACCTCGTACCAACCCAAATCGTCGGAAACGGTGGGGACGCCGGAAACGGCGTTTCGGTCAAATTCCGGCGGGACGAATTCCGGTCGTTCTCCGGAAGGGCGTCCGGTCACGGCAAGGACGATTCCTGTGGTAACGGCAAGAATCACACAAATCACCGCTAAAGCGGAAACGATCTTTTTGATGATTAACACCTCTTTTGAAAAGGGAAAATATTCTTCATCTTCGTCCCTTCGCGGGAAGAAACAAAGATCAAGAGCAGAGGCGAAGCGGAAAGCCCCGCCTCTGCAATGAAGATCGGATTTGAAATTACTGACCGGCGGCCAGAGAAACGGTGGCGGTGGCAACCTTCGCAATGCTGGCGGTGGGGGTACCGGAAGCGGTCAGGGTGAAGGTGACGGAGGGGGCGTTGTCAGCCGCGGTATTGACGGCGGTGGCAAGGGGCTTGGAGGCGGCGTCGGCAGTAACGGTAACTCCGTCGTTCTCGGCGGCGTCGACGATGGCAATGGAGGCAACGAGTGCGGCGTTGGAGTGGTTGGTCACTTTTACTTCGGAGGTATTGTCGGTCCAGCCGGCACCGGTGGTGGAGGAGTATTTGTGTTCATCGGCATTCCAGGCGCCCTGGGTCCCGGCGCTGTAATCAAACGCAAGATCGGTGTCCCATTCGATATCCACGGAGTAAACGGTGCCTGCGGGGGTCATAGCAGTGTAGCCGACGGAGTAATCCTTGGATTCGGCGCCGGGAACGGTATTTACGGTAGCTGCGAAGGAGGCGAGGGAAAGGGTTGCGATCAGCGCGATGGCAAGAAGGACGGTCGTAATCTTTTTCACAATGAATTCTCCTTTTTTTCTGTATTACGTAATAAATTATTCTTGGTTTTACGGTTATTCCGCAACGGTGACGGTGATCTCCACTTCCGCGTCGATCATATTCTTTTCACCGGTTTCGGGGTTATAGATGCTGACGACGAATTTCCCTTTGTATCCACCGGGCGCCAGCTTGGAGGCGGCTTCGTCTTTCAGCGGCATCTTTAAGATCTGCTTGCCGGGGATGAGAAGCTCCGACTGTGCCAGAAGCGTATCCTGAACGATGATCTGAAGCACCATGTTGTTCAGGGATCTTCCGGGATTCTGGAACATCAGGGTGATCGTCTTGTCGGAAAGGTCCACCGCGACCGCGTCGGAGTAGGTGAGTCCCACCGCACCGCCGCCCTCGGGAGCATCCAGTTTGTCGGAAGTGCTATCCCCGATATCGGTGGCGTTGGTGTCCTGATCCATGGGAGCGTAGTCCGGAGGCAGAATGCTGGAGTCATCAGGCTCCCGGAAGAAGATCGCCCAGACGCAGACGGCGATAAGAGCGACGATCAACAGTGCCAGCAACAAAATAATGATCAGAGATTTTTTCGATTGCTTTTGATTCTTTTCGTTCATAAAATACTCCTGTACGTTCCCGGAAAAGCGGGAGTTTTCAATTTAATTGACTCCATTATAGCATATTTTTCGGGAAATTGCAAGAGGAAAATACCTATTTTTTTAGTTTCCGGCGGCAAAGGTGATGGTTGCCGTGGCCACCTTTGCAACGGCGGCGGTGGGCGTGCCGTTGATGGTCAGCGTGAAGACGACCGACGGAGCGTCTGCAACGGCGGTATTTTCAGCGGTGGCAAGGGTTGCTTCCGATTTGTCGGAGGTTACGGTCAGAGCGTCCGCGGCGTCACCGTCGGTGACTGCTAAGGAGGCCTTCACGGCGGCGTTGGAGTGGTTGACCACGGTGACGGTCAGATCTTTGTCGGTCCATCCCGCATTTGCGGTTTCGCCGAAGGTGTGATCGTCCGGATTCCATGCGCCCTGTACGCCTGCGTTATAGTCAAAGACGAAATCGTCGTTTTCCCAAGTAACGTCCAGAGAATAAACGGTGCCGGATGCGGATTCATCGGTATAATTCACGGTCAGATCCTTCATCTGGCTGTCGGGCAGGGCAGACTTGACCAGCTCCAGGCGAAGCGCTCCGAGATAAGAGCTTCCTCCAACCTGCATGCCAAGGGATGCGGTACCGGCCTCAAGCGTAATTTCATCGGTGGTAACGAAGCTCCAGCCGTTGCCGTAGGAGGTGCTGTTTTTGGCGCGGGGGACCGATGCAACCTCAGATCCGTCCACGGTAACCCCGATGGGTTTGGTTGCCACACCAGAGCTGGTGGAGTAGGCAACGAAGGCCTTGTAGGTCCCGGGAATGGCAATATTCACGTCCCAGGAGATGGTCCCGACGTCGTTTCCTACGTCGTATGCGGTGGCGTCAAAGCCGGAGAGCGATTCTTTTGCCGTAGCGCTGACCACGGTAGGATTATCGCCGGAGGTCAGCCATTCGGAGACAGGCCAAATCTTCAGCTCGGAGAACATAGGAGCGCCGGTCGTTCCGTTCATCCCGAGAACGAGACGGTTGCTCCCCTTGACCAGGGTGACCTTGACGATATGATAATTCCAGTTGACCTTCGAGGCGTCGGTGTTATCGCCCCATTCGGTGCTGTTCTGCACGACGGACAGGGTTTGCGTCGCACCGCCGTTTGCGGTGACCAGCAGCGTCCGGGCGTTTTTGGAATTATAGTTGATTGCCAGATAATAATCCCCGGAAGCGGGAGCGTCGAAAACGTAGGCTACGCTTCTTCCGTCTCCGCCGCCACCGAAGTTCCAATAGGTAACTCCGTGGGTTTCCTTGATTGCAAAGGGATTCGAGCTCGATGCAACGGGTTGCTCGGAGGGAGTACCGTCTGCGGGGAGAAGGGTGATAACCGTATCTGCGGTGCCGACCGTGAAGTCGTCTACGGTGGCTGCCGAGAAGGAGAGACCTCCCAGCAGAGTCAGGCAAAGAGCCGTTGCGAGAAGGGTTGCCAAAATTTTGCGCATTTTGAATACACTCCTTTTTATGATATATATTTATGATGCGATGGACAAACAAAGGGAACCGACCGAGACGTTCTCCATCTCCTTGGTGGGGACGGGGGCGTCCAGTTCGATCTCGTAGGTCAGAACCTGGCCGGGGACAACCTCGGATACGGCGGGTGCCGCAGTGCCGTTGGTGAGGATATTGACGTTATAGTCGGTATATCCGGCCTTCTTCCCGTAATTCAGGGAGATCTTCAGATCCTTCACGCCTACGTTGGCGATCTTCACCGTGGCGTCGGTGACGCCGTTTCCGGTCTTGTGAACCCAGCCGCCGCCTTCGTAGGTGTGGGTATCGGGATTCCAGGATTCTTTTTCGTAGGTGAAGGACATATCGGACCAGGTCAGATCGAAATTGATCTCATTTGCTTTGACCAGCTCCAGCCGCAGGCCTCCCAGATAAGATCCGCCGGCGCACTGAAGAGCCAAGGTCGTTTCTCCCTCCGCAAGGGTGATTTCCTTCGTGGTCAGAAGACCCCATGCGTTGCCGTAACTGGTGCCGGTAGCAACCCGGGTCAGGGTGTCGACTACGCTGCCGTTGACGAGGAAGTTGATGGGACGCTCTGCGTCGGAAACGGAGGTGGAGTATGCTGCGGTGATCTTATAGGTGCCGCCCACGGGGACGTTCAGCGTCCAAGTAAGAGAGCCGTTCTGTCCCACGTCGTAGGCTAAGTCGTCAAACCCGGAGGCGGAAGAAATCTGCTTCACGCCGGCAGAAAGCACGGGGGAGTCGATGGCGGTGTGCCATTCGCCGATCGGCCAGAAGCGGAGATCGGAGAACATGGGCGCGCCGGCCGTACCGTTCATGCCGAGCGTTACCGCGTTATCACCGGCCTTCAGCGCAACGCGGATGATATGGTAACTCCAGATAATATTGGTTGCGGTGGTGCTGTCGCCCCAGGAATTACTGTTCCGGGAGAAGGTAACGGTTTCCGCAAGGGCTCCGTTGACGGTTACGTTGAGGTAACGGGTGGTATTGCTTCCGATGTTGTATCGGATCGCAAGGTAATATTCTCCTGCTGCCGGGGCATTGACGGTGAAGCTCACGCTTCTTCCGTTTCCGCCGTTGCCGAAGTTCCAGTAGGTTACGCCCTGCGTGGTCTTCATTGCAAAGGGATTGCTTGCCCCTGCGACGGGTTCTTCCGAGGGGGTCCCTTCTTCGGGCAGTACCGTAATTCCGGAGGTTCTGGCGATGTCCGATTCTTTCACGAGGATGGAGTGGGTGACCGAGAAGACCTCGTTGCCGTTGGTCAGCGTCGCCTTCAGAACCACGGTGCCGGTCTGTCCGGTCAGGGCAACGAGACCGGTGTTTTCATCTACCGTTGCGGGGCCGGAAATCAGAGAGTAGGTCACCGTTCCCGTGCCGCCGGAAGCGGAGACGTAGAAGGGCTTGCTGTCCACGGTCTTCTTGGTGGGGGTATTTTCCGCAAAGTCGAAATCAATCTGAGAGGGTGTGTGGAAATACCAGAAGGCCCGGTTGGTGAGCATATTGCTGTCTTCGTAATTGTCTTTGTCGTCGAGGATCAGATTGCCGCCGGCATCCACCGCAAGGACTTTCTCGGACGCCGTGTGGACGATATAATCGTAATGCTCGGCTTCCCCGGTGCGTTGCCATTGGGCGTTGCCGTCGGTCTCACCGTCGGCGAGGGTAAGGGATTCTCCGTCGGAGACCAGCAGTTTTCCGTTGGCCCGGTTGACGATCCAGAGAAGGCCGTCGCTGTTGGTGACTACGTCCCAAACGGTATCCTGAGAAACTACGTCTTTCCCTACGGCGATCGGCGCGGTGGCAGAAGCGCCAAGGCGGATATTTTCCACGCAGGAAGCGTCAACGACGTAGGAATTTTCGGTGAATTCCTTCACGGGCTCCAGGATCATGGCGCCGATCAGGGTTCCGCCCGTAGGAGCGGTAACGGTCAGCACGTTCGTTCCGGGAGTAAGGGAGACCTCGGTCTTGCAGTAACCCCAGGTGGAGCCGTAGTCTGGGGAGACCTTCTGACCGGACCAGATGGCCGCTACGGTGCCGTTGACCGCACCTTTGACTTCCCGCAGACCGCTGTTGGGGGTAGAGTACCAGAAGAAGAGGTTGTAAAGACCGGACGGTTTATCGGTGACGGTCCAGGTGACCGTGCCGCCGGAGTGTACGTCGGCCGCAACGTCGTTGAAGGAGGATTCGTAGGCGTCGCAGGAGTCGTCGCCGGTCAGCATTGCTTCGTCGGCGGAATAAACCTCGTCGGCAGGCCAGACCATCAGCTCCTTCAGGTTCGGGCCAACGGTGGTTTGGGAGTCGAATTTAATCTTGTTTTCCCCTTCCTTCAGCGTCACGTTCAGGATATGATAGGACCAGAAATTCCCCCATGCGCCGTTGTAGAAGAAGGAATGATTCCCGATGGAAACGTCGTTGACCAGTACCTTGAGTGTTTTCGCATTTCCGGTGGTTCCGGAGCCGTTATTGTAGCAGACGGCAACGTGATAAGTCCCTGCCTTGGGGGCGTTGACGGTGTATTCCACCGTACCGGGGTTTCCGGAAAAGTCTACGTAAACGTCTTCGTAGCCGTAGGGAACCTTCTGAATGGTTTCCCCGGTAATGACGGCGTCGGACACGGGATAAACGTTCTCTGCCGTTTCGCTGGAGCCGGTGCCCGCCCAGTACATTCCTTCGTTTTCCCCGAAGGCTTCTTCCATGACGAACATCGCTACGTCACTGCCTGCCGCATAAACGGCGGCTTTGACGGTGGTGCCCAGTTCTACTTCAAAGGCCCCCGTGTATTTTTCGGAAGCTTTGGTGGGGACGGTTCCGTCGAGGGTGTAATAAATTTCGAAGGCGTCCTTGGTGGGATTGCCCCGCAGAGCAATCTGCTCTACGTCGATATAGACCAATTCGGAGGTCAGCTGTCTCTTTTCGCCCAGAATGGAGGCGGCGGTGAAGAGGATGTCACCCTCGTCCTGCGTGGGGGAGACGAAGACCTTGTTCAGCCCCATGAAAGCGTTGCGGTTGTAGTTTACGTGGCTTTCGGTATCGGTGGGAGATCCGTTGTCGGCGGCCTTGATATAGGCGGGACCGGAAACGTAATAATACGCTCTGTTTTCACCGTAGGGATAGAAATTACCGTCTTTATCCACGGTGGTTATCGTGACCTGTCCGACCCAGGAAGGATCGGTGGGCATTTCTTCTCCGGTGGTGTTTTCCAGGGTGATGGCTGCGGGAGAAGAGGCCGTGGTATAGGAATCTCTCAGCACTTCGTTCCCGTTTGCATCGTATCCCACGGCAGTAATCGTTCCTTCGGCGTAGGGAACGAGCCAGTCAAACTGGATGGAATCCCATTCTCTCTCGTCTACGGGGCCTCGATTGATCAGGCCGAGTGAGGTGCCGTTCAGGAAAAGCTCTACTTTTTCGCAATTGGAATAAACCCAAACGGGAATCTCCGTGCCATCCTCCAGGGTTGGGTGAGTCCAGGTCGGGAGAATGCGGAGTACGGGTTCGTCCAGCCACATGCTTTGATAGAGGTAGAACATTTCTTTTTCAAAGAGGGCCGTATCCACGGCGCCGCTGTGGAACATCCGGTAGGGCCAGCCGCCGAGGACGTAGTTTGCTTCGCCCAGATAGTCGAAGCCGGTCCAGCGGAATTCGCCGATGCGCCAGTCTTCATCTCTCGTTCTGGTCCAGTGTTCCCGAACCGAAACCTGGCTGGTTGCGTTATCAAAATCCGAGGGCCAGATCCGTGCGCCGGCCGCGGTGGAGGACCAATCGTACTTGAAGATTTCGGAATCGGTCAGGTTTGGAATGGTATTGCCCGATCCCGTTTCGGAGAATCTGCCCCGGAACCAGGTTTGCGTCCGGTAGACGCCCCGCACCGCGTGGGTGTGAGGTGCTTCGGTTGCGATCAGGGGAAGGGTGGAAACGGGTTGCTTGAAGGACGCCGGTTCACTCTGTCCGTTGGCCCCGGGAATATCAACGCCGTAATGAATGGCGCTGCCGGTGGTGGGACGGGTGGTGTCGAACTGATGGATCATATTGCTGATGCCGGTGTTATCGGTGTCGCTGCCGGTTTCGTTGCCGATGGACCAGACCACCACGCAGGGATGGTTGCGGTCCCGGCGCACCCAATATTCAAAGTCGCGCTCCCAATAGGTCTTGAACCAGCGGGTGCCGTAGTCGCCGGCGGTTTTGCCCCGTTCCCCTTCGGAGAATTCGTCCAGAACCATCATGCCCATTTCATTGCAGAGCTGATAGAATTCGGGCGGGCAGGCGTTGTGTGCGGTACGGATGCAGTTGACACCCATGTCCAGCATCATCTGGATTTTGTATCGGATGATGTTTGTGGGTTGCGCGGCACCGATTGCGCCCAATGCCCAGTGATTGGCAACGCCCTTCAGTTCGATATTTTTCCCGTTAAGATAAAGCCCGTTCACGTCGTAAGTAACGGCACGGAAGCCGAATTCGGTGATATAATCGTCCACCACGACGGAGCCGGAAAGGATTTCGGTCTCGTAATAATATAGGTTGGGAGATTCGTTGCTCCAGAGCAGGGGATTTTCCACCTTCGCCGTATGGGTGACGGTGAAATCTCCGCCTGCAGGGACGGTCACGGTGGGGCTCGTCACCTGGGCCACCCGTGCGTTGTCGGATTTCCGGTAAACGGTAGTACGGACGGAAATATCCTTGTCTGCGGCGCCGTTGTTCTTCACCAGCGTTTCCAGGTTCATATCGCCGGTAGGAACGCCGTTGGCATCGCCGGGGGTGACGACGTAAGTGCCGTTTTCAGCGACGTGAATATCTTCGGTGGAGACGATCCATACGTGGCTGTAAATTCCGGAGCCGGTATACCAACGGGCTGCGGGCTGAACCGAGTTGTCCACCTTCACGGCAACGGTTACAGACTCTTTCCCCTGAATCTGCTCGGTGATATCACAGGAGAAGGAGATCCATCCGTATTCCTTCCCGCCAACCTTCACTCCGTCCACGTAGACGGTGCTGTTGGTGAAAACGCCGTCAAAGGCAATGGATACCTTCCTGCCGTCTCGCCATTCCTCGGGAATGGTTAAGGTCTTTCGGTACCAGCCGATGCCGGTGGGCAAAAATCCGCCGGAGCCGCCGCAGGGGTTGGACTGGTTGTATTCGCCCTCGATGGACCAATCGTGGGGCAGGTTGAGAAGCCGCCAGGAGGAATCGTCGAAATCCTTCGCGGAAGCGTCGACGGTGTCGTTTTGCAGAAACTTCCAATTCAAGTCGATCTGCGCCCGGTAGCGAACGTCGGTCTCGTCGTAATTTTTGAAGGATTCCGCGTAAGTGAAATCGCTTTGCGTGTTCTGTTTCATCGTAATTACCTCTGCGCCTTTTGTAATCATTTGGGACAAATGCGGTAACAGTCCGCTTCCCAGTAGGGCAATACTTAAAAACATCGCCGCACAAAGCCAATATTTTTTACGCATCGCTTTACGCTCCTTTAAAATATTTTCTCGTTTTATCGCGTAGTTTGAAAAAATTCTACTTGACATTTTAATTATACCATGCTATAATCAAGTTGTAAAGCGAAAATATAAACCAAAAACATGAAAATATTAACATTTGCGAGGGGAAAAATGAATTACGAGGATTATTCAGAACTGTTTCGGCGCACCAACGCTCCTTTTGCCATCGATCAGACCGGACCTGCGGATTACAACGTCACTCAGATCGGGCATATTCACCGTCCCGTGGGCCCCGGCTCCATTGAATACGTCTTGCGGGGGAAGGGCATCGTGACCGAAAACGATAAGACCTTCCGGGTCAAGGCCGGAGACGTGTTTATTCTTCACGCCAGAAATTATCACGATTACCGTGCAGACCCCGACGATCCCTGGAGCAAGCTTTGGGTTCAGGTTTCCGGCCCCGTGGTGCCGGAAATTCTGCGGGCTTACGGCCTTTCTCACGTGAATCATATTCCCGATTTCGATCTGAAGGACGAAATATTGAACATTCGCAAATTGATCAATAAGAGTACCGACGTTGAAACCATCGATCGGGAGGGACCCCGGCTCTTTCTGGATCTGGTTCAGAAGATCCATGCGGAGCTGGTGCGCCGATCTTCCGAAAAAGAACCTCCCTCTCTTGCGGAGCTGGTTCGGATGCACATCGACGATCTCTCCGACGGATATACCACGCTCGACGAGCTTTCCGGGGTCTTTCACGTCACCAAGCAGCACCTGATCCGGGTCTTTAAAAGCCGTTACGGGATCACGCCCCATGAATATATCCTCAATCGCAGGGTTGCCATTGCTCAATCGCTTTTGAAGAAAACCAATCTTTCGGTCAAGCAGATCGCCGAACAGCTGCGCTTTTGCGACGCCGCTTATCTCACGGAATTTTTCCGTCGCCGTACGGGACAGACCCCTCTGGAATTCCGAAAAAAATACCGAACCGAATCGTAAAGCGAAAAAAAGAGAACCGAATTTCGGCATGGAGCGGCTCGGCTCCCATCGTTTGAAATAAAAAACTGCTTTGCGCCCTTGTCTTATCGCTTATCATGCGTCCGTAGGGGCGGTTACAACTGAAAAGTGATTGCATTTTTCTCTGAAAAATGTTATAATAAAAAAAATTCGTTGGAGAGGAACGACTGCGATGTTAAAAAGCCGGATTGAATCAAAAAACGGGCGCCCCGTCCTGTATATCGACGACCGTCCCGTGGCCGGAATGGCCTATACCACCTATTTTGAAGAGCGGAGCCGATACGACGATTTTATCGACGCGGGATACCGTATTTTCTTTGTCAACGCATCCTTTACCGAGTCTCCCATCAACAGCTTTGGTACCGGATTTACTCCCTTCAACGTGGGGGTCTTCGAGGATCCGGAGCATCCCGATTACTCGGAATTTGAGGATGCGGTTTCCAAGATCCTTAAAAAGTGTCCCGATGCGGTGATCTTCCCCCGGATCTATATCAGTATGCCCAAATGGTGGACGGCCTCCCATCCCGACGAGGTGATTGCCACCAATAAGGGCGGATTTCGGGAAATTCTCTTTTCCGACGCGTTCCGTAAGGACGGCTCCGAATTGCTGGTGCGCCTGGTCAATCATATCAAATCCGCAGATTACTCCTCCCGCATCGGCGGTTGGCAGATCTGTGGCGGGCAGACGCAGGAATGGTTCCATCCCGATATGAACGGCTGCCTTTGTCCCGGGGCGGAAAAATACTATCGCCGTTGGGTGGAGCAAACCTATGGGGAAAAGGATGCACGGCTTCCCTCTGCCGAGATCTTTCAATATTCCGGGGAAGTAATACAGACCGATGAAAACGCCCGCAGATATTCTCTCTTTTGCAATCTCGGCGTGGCAGAATCCATCAACCACTTTGCCGGCGTGATTAAGCGGGAAACGGGATATTCTCAGGTCGTAGGGCCTTTTTACGGGTATTCCTTCGAGGCGAACCACACCGTCCTGTTCGGATCTCACGGGCTTCGTTCCCTGCTGGATTCTCCCAACGTGGATTTCTTCTCTTCTCCCAACGCGTATACCGGAAACCGAGCCTTCGGCATCGATTGGGCGGATATGATCCCCGTGGATTCGGTGCGTCTGCACGGAAAAATGGCCTTCATCGAATGCGATATCCGCACTTATCTGACCACCAGCATCCAGGCTGCCCGTCCCGGCCGTTATCCGGAGGATATTTACGTAACCAAAAACGGAAAATCCGTCTGGGAGGGTCCGCCCACGCCGGAGCTTTCCCGGGAGGCTCTGCGGAAGAGCTTTGCCCATCAGCTGACCAAATCGTCTGCGATTTGGTGGTTTGATATGTGGGGCGGCTGGTATCACGACCCGATGCTGATGGATGCCCTGAAGGAAATGAAGGGGATCTACGATGCGGAAACTGCGGAAAAAGCTCCGTCTCCTCTGAATCCGGAAGTGGTCTTCTTTGCCGACGAGGAAGGCTATGCCAATCTTTTCAGCAATTCTCCCCAGTTGGCCGGACATTATAAGGCCGGCGGAATTATCGCCACCCGTACGGCAATGGGGAATACGGGCGTGCCCTACGATTCCTGTCTCGTGGGTGATGCGGAGAAGGTCCTTTGCAAATACAAAGCCGCCGTGTTTCCCTTCCCCGTGCCCTCCGAAGCGGGGAAGAAGGCTATGGAATTGTGTAAATCCCTGAAGATTCCGTATCTTGCCGTCACCCCCGATCACTATAATGTGACTACGGAAGAGATCCGCGGATTTTTTGAGAAAAACGGGATTCATCTTTATACGCAGGAGCGCGACGTCGTCTATGCCGGGAACGGGTATTTCGCTCTCCATTCCACCGTTGCCGGTCAAAAGACGGTTCGCTTTCCTCGCCCTGTGACCCTTCGCCCCGTTTTTGGCGCGGATCTTGCAGAGCAGACCTCGGACACCGTATCCTTTTACCTCAACGAAAACGCCGTCGCTCTCTTTTCCGTTTCCGCTCCGGATTGATCCGGTTCTGCGCTTCTTTGATCCCCCTGCCGCCTCTTTGCAGCAGGGGGATGGTAAATTTTGCCGAAGTGATTTCCGAAACAAGAAGAATCGGCTACGACGGGCTTTATAATTTTGAGATTCCCGGGGAACGGAAGGAGCATCTCGCCGTCCGGGGCTATCAACTCGACGATATCCGTAATCTGTTCGCCTATCTCTGGGAAACCTGTGAATAAGATTGCCCCGCTTCTCCCGAATAAATATATGGAAATATTTACCTTTCTTTTCCTTCTCCGGTAAAACGTGACATCCCGGAGACTTCTGCATACGCCTCCCTTTTCTCTGCTGCGCAGAAGCCGGATTTAGGCAAAAGATAAATCTTGCATCCAACACCCCGGATCAATCTTGCATCCAACACCCCGGAGGAGATGAAAAATGAAAAGATGCTCTGCCGTAAAAAGCAGAGCATCTTGATTTTTGCTGTCATATTGCTGTCAATAGCAAAGCGAGAATGGCATAATCCCTTGAAATCAGGGGGTAGGATTATTCCCACTCATTTTTAAGTTTCTTCTTTGGCTTATTTATGCTCTAAATATTATCCTAAATGGCAATTTTGAACCCGTTTTTCTACCCATTATTCCATTTCTCAAAATTTTTGTTGCAGAAAATGTTGCAAAATCGTCTGTGGAATGGTGCCGAATGGTTTTTACCTTAAACCAAGACTAACTGCTAATTCGTCAAGATAATCTATATGCCCGTGGTTTGCCCCATATAAAGTCACATAGCCATCTTTTTCTGCAGTAATATTCTGTCCCGTAAAAACAACTCGTTCGCCTTTTTTGAGGTAATGCTTGTGTCCGTTTTTCATTCGGTCATTATACTCATCTACAGCCGATTGATAATACTCCTCAAACAGTTGTTTTGCTTTTTCGATATTGCCAGGGTATCTTACATGGTTGTTGATGATAAGAGTAAAGACGAAGACCAGATTTTACTCTGGCCTTCCCAAAAAATCAATTATTGTACAAATGAGAATTCGCTAGGGTAAAATGTGTAACTTTCTCCTCTCCAATAAACATGGCATACCGTTTTCCCCGTAGGTCCGTCAATAATGTCAAAATTGACGCCCAGTTCTTCTGGTGGACAACCGTTAAAAAGCTGTTTGAGAATACAGTAAAATAATACATTTTCTGCGCATAAAACATCGTTTTTCCAAGTTGTTTCATTGTAACATGAGACCGTAACGTTTTTGTAGTCGTTGGAAATTAAAACATTTTGATTT
>JAZPXN010000026.1:0-3097 GCA_045543655.1 Eubacteriales bacterium | reverse complement strand
TTTACCTCCCCTGTGTAAGGGGAGGGGGACCACGAAGTGGTGGAAGGGTTGTTTCCCCGAAAAATGTTATTTCCCATCCGAGAGCGACTTCGCGATAAAATATTTATAAAGAAGGGATGCACTATATCCGGGCCTCCCCTTAGTAAGGGGAGGTGGCGCGGCGTGTTCGGCCGCCGTGACGGAAGGGATTGGCCGGGAGTGTGATTCTTTCCATTCCATGAAATCGAAAGTATCTTCTCTAAAAGCGGTGCGCCCCCGGATTTACCTCCCCTGTGTAAGGGGAGGGGGACCACGAAGTGGTGGAAGGGTTGTTTCCCCGAAAAATGTTACTTCCCATCCGAGAGCAACTCCGCGATAAAATATTTATAAAAAAGGGATGCACCATATCCGGGCCTCCCCTTAGTAAGGGGAGGTGGCACCGTAGGTGACGGAAGGGATTGACCGGGAGATTGTTATTTTCCGTTCCCCCGCATGTCGGTGACGTTCGCCTGACGGCAAGTGAAGTTTCTTCGCAGTGAAGTTTGCCTTCGGCAAGTGATGTTCGCCTTGCGGCGAGAGAATTCCCTGCCCCCCGGCACAAGGATTGTGCCGGCCTCAGCTTTTTCTTTGGTTCTTTCCTGTTCTCGAACAAGAAAGAACGCCGTTCTCCCCGATCGTCCCCCGACCGTCCCCGCCTCTCAGCCCCTTCTTCTCACTTCCCCCGGTACTGTTGGGGAGAGAGGCCGGTTTTTTTCTTGAAGGCGTCGCAGAAATAGGAGGGAGACGAAAAGCCAACCCGCAGGCCGATCTCTCCGATGGGCAGGGAGCGATCCTCCAGCAGAGTCTTGGCGTGCTCCAGCCGCAGGCGGTTTCGGTATTCCATGGGGGAAAGGCCGGTAATTTCTTTAAAAACCCGCAGAAAATGAAACTTGCTCATGCCGCACCGGGCGGCGTAATCGTTTAGGGTCTCGTTGCGGTGAAATTCCCGATTCATATGGAGAATCACGAAGGAGATCCGGTCGGCGTAACGGCGATTTGGGTCTTCGCTGCGGGCGTTTCGCCGGGCGAGAAGCCCCAAAATCTCCAAAAACAGCGAAACGCAGATCTTTTCATAACAATATTGCTTCCGCTGCAGTTCGTCGATGACCGATTCGAACCGATCCCGGACGGCGGCACTGCTTTTGGCGGCGCAGACGGTGAAGGTAGGCAAGCCGAAGGGATCGAAATCCTCCGGGGCGTTGAAGTGAATATAATAAAATTCCGTCGCCTCCTCCAGGGTCACGTGATGCTGGGGCTGACCGGGACGGAAGAGCACGAAATCCCCCTCCCCCGCCTCGCAAAGCCCGTCGAAGCGAAACCGCTCCCGCCCCTTTGCCATGTAAAGCAGAAGCCAGTCCTGCCGTCCCCGGGGGCGGCTGATCTCCCGGCCGGGACGGGCAAAAACGTGACCGGCGCTGACGAGAGAAAGACCGAACAGCCCCTCGCCCGAATCGGAATAGGAATTAAAAATCATAATTTCCCCCAAAAAGCAATAAATCTGAAATTTTTGTCAATAAAATCGATTGACTTACGCTTATTATACCATTAAAATAGAATTATGTCAACCGCAAATTTTCAGAAACGAGGGAACGACCATGCCCGTACATGAAGAATCCTTCCGCATCGGCTGCGGCCGCTATCTGCAAGGAAAAGGCTATCTTTGCCGCTGTGGCGAGGAGATTGCCCGGCTGGGAACTACCCCCCTGATCGTGGGGGACGGAATCACCCTGGGCGTGGCCCTGGACAAGATCGTTAACAGCCTTGAGGGATATTGCAAAAAGTATGAAGCCTTCCGGCACGACGGGACCTGCAACGAGCCCGACGCCGTCGCCCTTGCTCAACGGGCAAAGGAGAGGGGCTGTGACGTGATCGTAGGGGTAGGCGGCGGCGTGATCATGGATTTTGCCAAGCTGTGCGCCTATTTTGCCGGAATGCCGGTGGTCAACGTGCCCACCTCCAGCGCCACCTGCGCGGCCTACGCTCCCTTAAGCGTCCGCTACACCCCCGAAGGGAAAACGGTGGGGGCCCGTCATTATGAAACCGAGGTCAACGCCGTCATCGCCGATACGGAGATCCTGGCGGCGCAACCGGTGCGGCTGCTGCTGGCGGGGGTTTTCGACGCTCAGGCAAAATTTCTGGAGATCACCCAACGGATCGGGGAGTTTTCCACCGACGCCATGGGATTGGATTACGCCTACGCTCTGGCGCGCCATTCCTACGGCGTACTGGAGCGGGTCACCCGCCCCTGTATTGAGGCGATGGCGCGGGGAGAGGTGACCGCCGACGTGGAGCAAACGGTCTTCTCCGCCATTGCCGCCACGGGCGTGATCAGCGGCATTGCCCGGGGCTCCAATCAATGTGCGCTGGCGCATAAATATTACGAAACTGCCCGGTATCTCTTCCCGGAATCGTCAAAGCCCTATCTTCACGGGGAGATCGTTGGCGTAGGTCTGCTCCTGCAGAATCACTTCAACGGAGAGGAAGAACGAAACGCCCCGCTGTTGAGCCTGATGAAGACCCACGGGATGCCGTATAACGTGGCGACCTCCGGGGTGGAACCCAGCGAAGAGGTCTTCGAAGAATTTTATACCCGGATCTGCCATTCCAGCGCCGTCAACGCCGACGACGCCGCCCAATGCGCCAAATTCCGGGACAGCCTGCGGTATCTCTGGGGAATCTGAGGAGCGAAAAGGGATTGCGGGACGAGATCGTACTTTCTTTCTTGTTCCCGAACAAGAAAGAAAGTACCAAAGAAAGAAAAAGCGATGGCCGATGCAATACTTGCATCGGAGAATCTGCAAAGCTTTAAAGGATCATTCGCGCCGAGACAACCCTTCCACCACTTCGTGGTCCCCCAGCTACAGCATAAGTGTCGACCATCGAAAAAGGTCGGCGTCTTCGACTTGACTTTTTCGGGTCTCACTTGTCCCCCTACACGGGGGAGGTAAAAGAGTAGCGCATCGTTCAATATAACTTGGCTTTGTAGAGAGCCTTCTTACCCCCACCACCAACGCCCGTGGCGTCGGTCCCCCTTCCCCTTCCAAAGGGGAAGGTGCAATATACGCGCATCGTTTTTTAG
>JAZPXN010000025.1:0-3055 GCA_045543655.1 Eubacteriales bacterium | reverse complement strand
CCCCCCACAATTCCGCGACCAACCGCGAAAAGGAGAATAAAAAATGAACCTGATCATCATCGCGGGCCTGCCCGCCACCGGGAAAACCACCCTGTCGAAAAAACTGGCGGAGCGCCTGCATCTGCCGATTCTGGAAAAGGACGAAATCAAGGAAGAGCTGTTCGAAACCGTGGGCTTCGCCTCCCCGGAGGACCGTCGGGCGCTGGACCGGGCGGCCAACGCCGTCCTTCTGCGCTGCACCGAAAATATTCTCTCCGGCGGTCAATCCATGATCGTTATCAACAATTTTGACAAAGACATGAGCGGCCGGGTTCAGGAGATGATCGACCGGACGGGCTGCAAATGCGTACTGATCTTTTTGAACGGAGACGGGGATATTCTGCACAAGCGCTACGTGGAGCGGGATCGCCGGAAGGCCCGCCATCCCGGTCATACCTTTATTCCCCACTACCCCATCCGTCCCGGAGACGATCTGAATCAGGAGATGTCCCGGCAATATTTTGCCGACCGCTTCGAGAAGGCGGGCATGGGAGAATTCACCCTCAACGTCCCCCGTATCGACCTGGACGCCACCTACCCCGACGCCATCGACGCCGACGCTCTGACCCGGCAGATTGAGGAGATATTGAAATGAAAAGATTCCTGGAGCTGACCACTCAGATCGCCGTCATCGGAGGAGGCCCGGCCGGACTTTCCGCCGCCATCACCGCCGCAAGAGAAGGAAAAAAGGTACTTCTTCTGGAGAAAAACGGCTACCTCGGCGGCAACGCCACCCTGGGGCTCCCCTTGCTTGGCTTTCTCGATCTCGACGGCCGGCGGATCGTGGGCGGCATTGCCCAGGAATACGTCAACCGCCTCACCGCCCGGGGGCAATGCTTCGGTCACCGCGCCTGCCCCAAGCATAATTCGGTCACCAATATTGACCCGGAGGGCTTCAAGATCCTGGCCATCGAGCTTTGCCGGGAGGCGGGGGTGGAGATCCTGCTCCATTCCGAAGCCATCGACGTCAAAACCGAAGACGGCCGCATCAAAAGCGTGATCTTTTGGGCAAAGGGCACTCAGATCACGGTCAACGCCGATCTTTTCCTCGATTGCACCGGGGACGGGGACGTGGCCTACCTTGCCGATTGCTCCTTTGAGGCCGGACAGCCCGGCACCGGCGTTCTTCAGCCCCCCACGGTGATGTATACCCTGGAAAACGTGGACACCGCAAAATTGTACGATCATATCGAGGCCCATCCGGGCGAAATGACCTATAGCGCCTCCATCGACCACCGCCCCGGCTACGACGCCGACTATTTCCGGGCCAGCCCCAACCACGTTTTCGTGGGATTGTCCGAAACCTTTGCCCGGCTTCGCGCCGAAGGGAAATGCCCCGTGGAGCGGAATACGCTGATCTATATCAACAGCGTCCACCCCGGAGAGGTCTACGTCAATTCTACCCGGATGCTTGGCACCGACGCCACCTCGGTCACCGACCTGACCCGGGCGGAGCTGGACGGGCAGATGCAGGTATTCGCCCTGACGGAAATGCTGAAAAATCACGTCCCGGGCTTTGAAAACTGCTATATTTCCTCCATCGCTCCCTCCCTGGGCGTCCGGGAGACCCGGAGATTCAAGGGCCTTTCCACCCTGACGGGGGACATGCTTCTGGACGGAGTCATCGGCGACGATACCGTGGCGCTGGGAGCGTATAAGATCGATATCCATTCCGGAACCGACCGCAACACGGTCTTCAAGACGGTAAAAGAACCCTTCGGCATCCCCTACGGATGTCTGGTCAGCGCAGAGATCGAAAACCTGATGTTTGCCGGCCGGTGCGCCTCCACCGACGCGGCGGCGCTGGCTTCGGTCCGGGTCATGCCCCAATGTATGTCCATGGGACAGGCGGCAGGTCTGGCGGCGGCAATGGCGCTGGACGGCCACGTCTCCCCCGCAGGGGTGGAGATCAAGGAGTTGCGAAAAAGATTGCTGGAGCAAAAGGCGATTCTGACCATGGATCAGGTCGCTTCCACCCCCGTCAACGAATAAGAAAGGACGAGCTCCTATGAACGAGATTATCCGAGCCATTGAAGAACATAAAATCATCGTCATCGTCCGGGGAGTGCCCCGGAAGGATCTGCTGCCCATGGCAGAAGCCATGTACGAGGGCGGCATCCGGCTGATCGAATGCACTTACGACGCAAAAGGACTCATTCCCGACGAAGAAATCGCGGAAAATATTGCGTTGCTGAGGGACGCCTTCGCCGGAAGACTCACCGTAGGCGCAGGGACGGTCATGACCGAAAAACAGGCGGAACTGACCGCCCGGGCCGGCGGGAAATTCGTGATCTCCCCCGACACCAACGCCGATATTATCCGCAAAACCAAGGAATTGGGATTGGTCTCCATCCCCGGCGCCATGACGCCCACGGAGATCGCCGCGGCTCACCGGGCAGGCGCGGATTTCGTAAAGCTGTTTCCCATCGACCTCTGCGGCGGCGTGAAATATCTCAAAACCATCTCCGCCCCCCTCTCCCACGTTCGGATCCTCGCCGTCAACGGCATCACCGCCGAAAATATGGGAGATTTCCTGGCCGCCGGCGCCAAGGGCGTAGGCGTGGGCAGCGGCATCGTGAACAAGGAAAAGATCGCCGCGGGCGATTTTGCCGCCATCACCGCCCTCGCCCGCAGATATACCGAGCAGTTGTAAGAGAGCGCAGAGAGGGGTCGTTCTTTCGCCGTCTTTTTTTTCGTAATTTAAGAAAAATTTCACATTTCCCCCTTGCAAAATCCGGGGAAATGTGTTATAATAGATAGCGAATTCAATATAGGGGTATAGCTCAGCCGGTAGAGCAGTGGTCTCCAAAACCACGTGTCCTGGGTTCGATCCCTAGTGCCCCTGCCAAAAAAGAACGACTCAAAGAGTCGTTCTTTTTTTATCCATTGCGAAAGCAATGGTATATCATCACGCGGCACGCGTGTATCTCATCACCGAAGGTGTATATCATCAGCCGTAGGCTGTATTGTGCTTTCGCAATGATGATATACAATTCCTGCGGAATTGATGATATGC
>JAZPXN010000024.1:0-11434 GCA_045543655.1 Eubacteriales bacterium | reverse complement strand
TGTCCTCGTTTTCGGCGCCTTGAGCCTTCACGAAGTCCAACTTGAGACCTGCGGCATCCTGCCACTTGCCATTAGCATCCTTGTACTCAAGAACGATGTCCAGGGTACCGGACTGGATGGTGTTGACACCGGTGGTTACGGAATCGGTGAACCACGCAAAGGTGGTGCCGATCAGCATAGATACGCAGAGCATCAAAGAAAGAACGCTGAGTACCAATGCTTTTTTTGTGTGTTTTTGCATTTACTTTTCCTCCTATTGAAATGAATAGAATAATTTCGCAGAGGTATGAAATCCGTGAAAAACGCTGCAACCCCAACGCCCCATTCCCCCACCGACGGCGGATTTTGACGGCGTTGACACGGCGTGGACTGCCGGAAGGGGCGGAGAATTCCGGCAAATTCCGACGGCAACGGCGACGGCGAAAAAAGAAGCAATCGGTAAAATAACGCCTTATAATTATAAATTGGTAGCGCAGAATTCAAATTTTTTGTAAATTATATCATTTCAAAGAGAAAAATTGTTGCATTTTGATGCGAAATATGGTAAAATAAAAGTCGCAGAGTTCATACCTCTGCGAAATTTTTTTTTGAATAAATAAACCCTTCCGTCGAAAGCAAAGGCCAAACGGAAGGGCATTTTTTTGGAAAAAATCGGGAAGTCCCGGACTTAGCGTAGTCCGGGACTTGTTTTTTTGGATGCGGATCAGGTGGCGGAGTTTTTGGAGAATTCCAGTTTTCCGTCGGCGGCGGTGACGGTAACGGTATCCCCCTTGACGAATTCCCCGGCCAGCATCTTCTCGGCGAGCGAGTCTTCCACCATAGACTGGATCGCGCGGCGGAGGGGACGGGCACCGAAGGCGGCGTCAAATCCCTTGTCAGCCAGAAGATCGAGGGCGGAATCGGAAAGCGTAAGGGTAATTCCCATTTCGGCAAGCCGCTTAGTGACCTGCTCGGTCAAGCGCAGGGCAATCTGCCGGATATCCGTCTTCTGCAGCTGAGAAAAGACGATGATATCGTCGATTCGGTTCAGAAATTCCGGACGGAAGGTATGCTTCAGCTCGCCCATGACATTTTCCCGAATCTCTTCCTGGGTGCGGGAAAATTCCCCTTCGGCGGGTGCAAAGCCCAATTGCTTTTTCTTCTCGGCAATGTTCTTGGCCCCCACGTTACTGGTCATAATGATGACGGTATTTTTGAAATCCACCGTGCGCCCCTGGCCGTCGGTCAATTGACCGTCGTCCAGAACCTGAAGCATGACGTTGAAGACGTCGGGATGCGCCTTTTCAATCTCGTCGAAGAGAACCACCGCATAGGGCTTGCGGCGTACCTTTTCGGTCAACTGTCCCCCTTCGTCGTAGCCTACGTAGCCCGGAGGCGACCCGATGAGGCGGGAAACGGTGTGCTTCTCCATATATTCGGACATATCAATGCGGATCATAGCCGTTTCATCACCGAACATTACCTCGGCCAGCGCCTTGGAAAGCTCGGTCTTCCCTACCCCGGTAGGCCCAAGGAAGAGAAACGAGCCGATGGGACGCTTGGGATCCTTCAGCCCCACCCGACCCCGGCGGATGGCGCGGGAGACGGCAACCACGGCCTCCTCCTGGCCCACCACCCTCTGATGGAGGATGGATTCCATATTCAGCAGACGCTGTCCTTCTTCGGAGATCAGCTTGCGCACGGGAATGCCGGTGGATTGGGAGATCACTTCCTGGATCTCCTCGGCGCCCACGGTCAACTCCCGTCCGGCGGCCTGCTCACTCCACTTCTTGCGAAGCTCCTCCAACTCGGACTTCCGGGCTTTTTCTTCATCCCGGAGCCGGGCGGCTTCCTCGAAATTCTGGTTCTGCACCGCGTCTTCCTTTTCGGCGGCAAGGCGGGCGATAACCTCCTCTTTTTCCTTCAGATCCGGAGGAGAGGTCAGATTGGAAATTCGTAGGCGGGAAGCGGCCTCGTCCATCAGATCGATGGCCTTATCGGGAAGAAACCGATCCTGAATATACCGCTTACTCAACTTAACGGCGGCCTCGATGGCCTCGTCGGTGATGCGTACCTTGTGATGGGCCTCGTACTTATCCCGAAGTCCCTTCAGAATCTCGATGGCGTCCTCCACCGTGGGCTCTGCCACGATAATGGGCTGGAATCGCCGCTCCAACGCCGCGTCCTTTTCGATATTTTTATGATATTCGTTGAGGGTGGTGGCCCCGATGACCTGAATCTCACCCCGGGCAAGAGAAGGCTTGAGAATATTGGCGGCGTCCATAGCGCCTTCCGCCGAGCCGGCACCGACGAGAACGTGGAGCTCGTCGATGAAAAGGATCACGTTTCCGGCCTTTTTCACCTCGTCGATGACGTTTTTCAGCCGTTCTTCAAAATCGCCCCGGTATTTGGAGCCGGCAAGCATGGAGGCGATATCCAAGGTAACGACCCGCTTATCCTTCAGCATTTCGGGAACGGCACCCTCCACGATATGCTGGGCAAGCCCTTCGGCAATGGCGGTCTTTCCCACGCCGGGCTCGCCGATGAGGCAGGGATTATTCTTGGTGCGGCGGGACAGAACCTGAATCACCCGGGCAATCTCGGTACTGCGCCCGATGACGGGATCCACCTTCCGTTCCTTTGCCTGGGCGGTCAGATCCACGCCAAACTGATCCAATCCGGGGGTCTTGCCACCGGTTTTCTTGGGATCGCCCCCCTGCTTACGGGAATTGGAAGGCGCGATGCCCAACAGCTCCAGAATCCCGGAGGCGATCTGGCCGGGATCGGCGCCTTCTTCGGACAGAAGCTCCACGGCCTTGCAGTCCCCTTCCCGAAGAAGGGCCAGAAGCAAATGCTCCGTACCGATGATATTATGCCCCAGCTGACGGGCCTCCGCATAGGACTGCTCCAGAATTTTCTTCATCCGGGGAGTCATATCCTGGCCGGTGACGTTAGAGGGGGTGCCGGTGCCGATGGCCTCGGCAATGCGGCTGATCAGCCCTTCCACGGTAATGCCGGCGTCGGACAAAGCCTTCCGGGCAACGCTTTCTTCGGTCTGGGTCAGCCCAACCAAAAGATGCTCCGTGCCGATATAGGCGTGCCCCAGCTCCCGGGCGGCCTGCAGGGCATAATTCAGAGCCATCGTAGCTTTTTGAGAAAAATTATTGAACAATTTCTTTCACCTCGTTCAAAGATCAAAGGGTTATTTCAGCCGTTCCCGAACCAGCTCCGCCCGGCGGCGATCCCGCTCGGAATCGGAATCAACCTCTCCGGTGAGCATCAGGTTATAGGGCTGACATTCGATAAAGAGTCGGTCCAACGCAACGAGATCCAACGCCAACAGCTTCAGCTCCGTTGCAAGACGGACCTTGGAATAGAGAGAACGGAACTCCGCAGACGTGAGCATCCGACATTCCTTCAGAATTCCGTAAGCCCGGAACAGTTCGTCCTGCGCCCGAAGATCGGCGTATAGGTGCTCCCGGGCGGTGCGCTCGGAATCGCAGATCTGGGCAACGATACGGCCGAGCAGAGCCACGGTCTCCGCTTCGCTCATCCCGAGAGAAACGGAGTTGGAGACCTGATAGAGGCAGGCGCCGGCCTGCGTTCCTTCGCCGTAAAGCCCCCGGACGGTGATGCCTACCTGGGAAACCGAATGGATCACCCGTTCCATCAGCCCCCGGCGGGTGAGAGCGGGCAGGTGAAGCATGACCGAAGCCCGGATCCCGGTGCCGAGATTGGTGGGGCAGGAGGTGAGATAGCCGTATTTTTCGGAAAAGGCGTATTCCACCTTCCCGTCGAGATAGTTGTCGAAGTCGTCGACGCTTTCGTACAGCTCCTTCAGACAATCCCCGGCGCCCATGGCTTGAATACGGAGGTGATCTTCCTCGTTGACCATCACCGACAGCCGCTTATCCCGGCCGAGAAGCAACGCCGAGCGGGCGTCGCCCTTGGCAAATTCCGGGGAGATCAGATGCTCCTCCATCATAGCCCCGGCCTGCACGGAGGACACGTTTTTCATATCAAGATAATCGAAGCTTTCCCCGGGATATTCCTTGATAACGGTCTTCAGCTCTTCCTTCAATTCAGCGGCGGCGCCTGCGGTCAAACGGGAGGGGAAGGGATATTTTTTCAGATTCCGGGCCAGCCGGATGCGGGAGGAGATCACCATATCGGGATCGATCCGCTTTTCCTTCTTTTCGCTCATATCAATTCCTCCTTTACTGCTGATCGCCGGGCTTTTGTTCCGCTTCCAGAGCCCGGATCTTATCCCGAAGAACGGTGGCTTCTTCGAAATTTTCAGCCTTGACCGCTTCGGCAAGCTTTGCTTTCAGAGTCTTCAGATCGTCGGGCCTCTCCCCTTCGGAAGCGCGGGGGGCCTTGCCTACGTGAACTTTATTCCCGGCAATGCGGGGAAGCAGCTTGCGAAGATAATCCCGGAAGGTGTCGTAGCAATCGGCACAGCCCATCATCCCCGTATCGGAAATCTCCCGCAGAGAAGCGCCGCAGGTGGGACACCGGGAGGAGGGAGCGGGCACGGAGAGCAGATCGGACATGGCGCTGAAGCCGAGACCGAAATTCCCAAAGCTCAGCATAGAATCCCCCAAGCCCAGCTTGGCGGCACATTCGGAGCAGAGAAACACTTCACGGGTTTTTCCGTTGACGGTCTGCTTGAAATAAGTGGTGGCGGTGTTCTTTTTGCAATTTTCGCAAAGCATAACGATAACTCCTTTTCTTCGTTTATTTTATTCCGATGCGATGGAAATAAGCATGTGTTTGAAAATATCGGCCCGGACGAAATCCCGCACCGCAGGGGGGAGGGACGACAGCGCGTTCTCCGAAAGCGCCGCCCGGATCAGACGGATCTGCTCCCCGGTCAGGTAGCCGTAATCGGCCATATTTTTCAGAAAAAGCTCGGCGTTGAAGCTGTTGATGTTTTTCCCCACGGCGTTGACTACGTGCATGATATGGGTTCGTTTATCGCTCCGCACCCGGCGAATGCGGATGTATCCTCCACCGCCCCGGCGGCTTTCGATAATATATCCCCGCTCGGGTGTGAACCGGGAGGAAATAACGTAATTGATCTGGCTGGGCACCACGTTGAACTGTTGGGCCAGTTCGTTGCGCTGCAATTCCAGAGAGCCGTCCTGCTGCTCCAGAGCCTCAATCAGAAAGGCGGCAATCAGATCGCTGGATTTCATAAGACACCTCGTTTCGGATTTGATCAAAGTTTGACTTTGACCATCTTTGACTTTTCTTGTGCTTTTATTATACACCACCCGCGGAAATTTTGCAACCCCTGAAAAGGTCAAATAAAGTCAGAAAATCATATACTGTTTTAATTTACGCTATCGTTTCCTTTGATTTTCTTTTATTTTTAAAATATTTCGCCGTTTTTTTAAATTGATCAAACCGGAAGAATCCGCCTTAAATCGTAAATATGTTTGAATTTCACCCCTCCCCTCTTGCATTTTTCGAACATCTGTGCTATAATAATATCAAACATCAGTTCGATAAAAAAACATCGGGAGGGAACGTAGCATGGTTCAGGAGTCTCCGGTGATATTGCCGGGTCTGACGTTGGAGGACAAGATCAAAATCTTAACCGAAGGGGCAAAATACGACGTCTCCTGCTCTTCCTCGGGATCTGCCCGCAATTCCAGACGGGGAGGCGTTGGCGATTGCGCCCCTGCGGGGATCTGCCATTCCTTCACTCCGGACGGACGGTGCGTTTCCTTATTAAAGATCCTGCTGTCCAACGAATGCGTCTACAACTGCAAATATTGCGTCAACCGTCGGGAAAGCGATCTGCCCCGGGCAACGCTGACGCCCCGGGAGATCTGCGAAATCACCATCGGATTTTACCGCAGAAATTATATTGAAGGCCTGTTTCTGTCTTCGGCGGTCTTCTCCTCCCCGGACGAGACCATGAAGCGGCTGACCGAAACGGTGATGCTGCTGCGCACCGAATATCACTTCCACGGCTATATCCACCTGAAGGCAATTCCCGGTTGCGATCCGGAATGGCTCGATCTGGCGGCCCGGTATGCGGATCGCATGAGCGAAAACATCGAGCTTCCTTCTTCGGCAGGGCTGAAAATGCTGGCTCCCCAGAAAACGAAGGAATCGATTTTGCGGCCCATGAAGCGCCTGGCGGCCCTCTCGGAGCAGGCGCTCCCGCAGAAAGGGAGGTCAAAAATTCTGCCGGCGGGGCAAACGACCCAGATGATCGTCGGTGCAACCCCCGACCCGGACGGCGTGATCTTGCGGCTGAGCGAGGGATTATACCGCCAGTTTGCCATGAAGAGAGTCTACTATTCCGCCTACGTTCCGGTGGGAAATCCGTCGCTGTTGCCTGTGAATCCCCCGGATCTTATCCGGGAAAACCGACTTTATCAGGCCGATTGGCTTTTGCGGTTTTACGGCTTTACGGCAGAGGAACTGCTGGAACCGGGACAAAATTTTGATCCTGCGGTGGATCCGAAATCCGATTGGGCTCTGCGGCACCCGGAATGCTTTCCCGTAGAGATCAACACTGCCCCCTACGAAATGCTCTTGCGGGTCCCCGGCATCGGCGTAAAATCCGCATGGCGCATTGCCCGGGCGCGGGAAACGGCAAAATTGCATTACGAAGATCTGAAGCGAATGAAGGTCGTTCTGCGCCGCGCCGCCCATTTCATCACCTGCGACGGAAAATATTACGGATGCGGCGAAAACCGGGCCGTTCTGAAATCTTATCTCCTGGCCCCCGCCTTTGCGGATCAAGAGCCGGGGCAGATCTCGCTCACCGACGCGGCGCTGCTGCTGAACGAAACCAAAACCGCAGCCTTATACGGCCAATTCTGACGATCCCGTTTCACAAGGAGGATAACCATGCTGATCTACCAATATTCCGGCGGTCTGGACGGCTTTTTGTCCGCCGTCTTCCGCGCTTACGAGGACAAGGCTCTGCCCGATCTGATCACCGACGGAACGTTGTCCGAGCCACCTCTGACCTCGAAAATCGTCACCGTTCTTCCCGATGAAGCGAAGGCTCTGCGAGTGGAGCAGGGCATCCACGCCCGGCTGGGGATGACGGGGCTGCATCAACTCAGCTACGCCTACGCCTCCTGCGACCCAAAGAAAAATCAAAAGCTCTTTTATTGGGTCCTTTCGGTCATCAAATACGGGTCGGAGGTACAGAAGCGATATCAGGACCCCCACGTCATGGAATTCTGCGACATGACCGCCCGGGTCACCCTGGAGATCAATCATATGCTGGGTTTTCTTCGTTTTTCCCAGACCGAGGAGGGGTTATACTGCGCCGAATTTGCGCCGGACAACAATATTCTCCCCTTTCTGATGCCCCATTTCACCCGGCGCTTCAACGATCAATCGTTTTTGATCCACGATTGCAAGCGGGATCTTTACGGCGTATACAACGGCCGGGAATGGAAGGTGATCTCTTCGGATCAAAAAATCCCCCTCAACCCGTCGGAGCCGGAGATTGCCTTCCGGCGGCTTTGGCAGGAATATTTCCGGTCGGTCTCCATTGCCGCCCGGGAGAACAAACGCCTGCAGGATTCCTATCTTCCCCGGCGTTACCGGGCCTTTTTGACCGAATTCCGGGATCAGCTCTGATTTTGCACCAAATCCGCTATAAAATTCACAAAAAATTCCCTTTTGCCCCCTTGCATTCAGGGGGCTTTTGTGGTATAATAGTTAGGCTGAATTGTCGTGCGGGTGTAGTTTAGTGGTAGAACCCCAGCTTCCCAAGCTGGTCGTGCGAGTTCGATTCTCGTCATCCGCTCCAACATGCATCCGTAGCTCAACTGGATAGAGCAATTGCCTTCTAAGCAATAGGTCGGGGGTTCGAGTCCCTCCGGATGCGCCATCCAGTTCTCTTCAACTCAATATATATGGTGGATATAGCTCAGCTGGTTAGAGCGCCAGATTGTGGCTCTGGAGGCCGTGGATTCGAATTCCACTACCCACCCCAGAGAAAAGCACTTGCATCTGCAGGTGCTTTTTTCAATGCCAAAATCCGGAAAGAAAGTTGACAAATCAACCTTTTTGTGCTATAATAAGACGATCAAAGAAAAGAGAGGTAAGTTTATGAAACGCTATGCCATTTACGGCGCCGGCTCCCTCGGAACGGTGCTGGGCGCTTATATTACGAAAAACGGCGGCAAGATCGATCTGATCAACCGCAACAAGGCCCACGTGGAGGCTCTGCGGCAGAACGGCGCGAAGATCACGGGGACGGTAGAAATGACCGTGCCGGTGACGGCCCTCTTCCCCAACGAAATGGAGGGAAAATACGACGTAATCCTGCTGATGACCAAACAATTGCTGAACGGTGAAGTAGTGACCTTTCTGAAGGATTATCTGGCCGACGACGGCGTGATCGTGACCCTGCAGAACGGACTTCCCGAGCCGGGCATCGCCGAAATCGTAGGCGCAAACCGAACCATGGGATGCACCGTAGAATGGGGCGCTACCCTGTCGGCTCCCGGAGTCTGCACGCTGACCAGCGCGCCGGAAAGCCTCTCCTTCCATATGGGGAAAATGGAGGGAATCTCCGACGAGCAGTTCAAAACCGTCAAGGATCTTCTGGAGCTGATGTGTCCCGTTCACGAGGAGGAAAATCTGCTGGGCGCCCGGTGGTCGAAGCTTCTGATCAACGCAACCTTCTCCGGGCTGGGCACCGTCGTGGGTGGAACCTTCGGCACCGTGGCGGGCAGTAAGGACGGCCGCAACGTAGCCATCCGGTGTATGAAGGAATGCATCGACGTGGGGCACGCCGCCGGCGCAGTTTTTGCCCCGGTGCAGGGCAAAAACATCACGAAGCTGTTCTATTATAATTCCGCCTTCAAGCGAGAGATCGGCAAATTGCTGATCCCCATCGCCATGAAGAAGCACAAAAACATCGAGCCCTCCATGCTTCAGGATCTGAAAAACGGCAAGCCCTGCGAGGTGGACGCCATCAACGGCGTGGTCTGCGAATGGGGCCGAAAATGCGGCGTCAAGACCCCCGTCAACGATCGCATCGTCGCGATCATCAAGGCCTGCCAATCCGGAGACCTCACCCCCTCCCCCGCAAACCTCCGCAAATTCGACGATCTGCTCTGATCCCAAAACCGCACAAAAAGAAAAGCAATGCTCCCCCATATCGGAAAGAGCATTGCTTTTTTCTTTAGATTACATCCAGTAAAATTGTCACTATCAAGCAACAATATTCAAAGTACCAGAAACACGATTGCAGGCACCGATAGTAAGATCGGTGGTGCAATTGGTCAGGGTAGCAGTTCCGTTAACCATACCAATGAAGGCACCGGTCTTTTCGGTGGTTTCACCGACAACAGAGCATCCAGTGGAATCACAATCGGTCATATTCAGGGTGCCGGTCTGATAACCTACGAAGACACCGGCTTCATCGCCGATATCGGGAACGTTATTCAGAACCTTGGAATTGTGAACGTCAACGTTGTTGAGATTCACGGTACAACCGCCATCAGCGAAGGCAACAACAACGGCTGCGCCATAGTTGCGTTCGGTATCCTTAGTAGCATCAATCGTAATGTTACGGAAGGTCAGGTCGCTTACGGTCAGAGTGCTGTTGGTGTAAGCATAGAAGAAGCCGTGGTGCTTCATACCGTTGTGGCTGGTGTGAGCGGTGGTAGCGTTAGAAATGGTGTGGCCATTACCGTCGAAGGTCAGGGTCTTACCATAAGCCGCACCGATCGTGGGCATAGCGGCACCATCCAGATCGATATCGGAGACGAGTACATACTTGTCATCCAGAGACTTTCCACCAAGAGCAAGCAGAGATTCGGCAGAACCGATGTATTCGTGATGATAAGATTCTTCCACGCCATTGAAATAGAGACGACCACTTCCTCTGATGCCTACGGAAGCCTTATCACCCCAAGTGCAGTCGTTGAATTCGCCAACGCTCCAGATATTGGTGTGACCATAGTTCCCATTGTGCAGGAAGGTACAGTTATTGAAGACAACCTTCACAAGGTCACCGGCGAAAGCATTGAAGCCGGAGAAGGTGCAGTTGTTGAAGATAAGAACAGCACTGTTAGACTGATCCATGTGGAAGCCGTATACGGAATCTCCGGCAAAAACACAATCATCAAAAGTGATAGTTCCACCATTGCCATAGGAGTAATAGACACCGTCGTCAGAACCGGTAAAGGTCATATCCTTATAGGTATTGTCTTTCCCGAAGTTTCCGCCGAAACCGGTCACAACATCGTCGCCGCCGATAGTAGCGCCGTTACCGTCGATGGTAACGCCTTCTTTCCCGGAAAGGGAGGGAAGCTTGTATTCCTTGCCGGATTCAAGAACGATGGTGTCGCCGTCCTTCGCATTGGCGATCTCATTTTTAAGATCGTTGGTAGAATCGGCATAACCGGCAACGACGTTGTCCTTATCGGTGAAATTGAAGGTGGTCACGTCGGTATCGGTTTCATACTTATAATTGCCCTGATCACCTGCCTGCGTATCAGCAAAGGTATTGTTGGTCAGGCTGATGGAGGTATCGGTAGTATTGGTATAGGTGCTGCCGCCCGACGTGTAAGTATCCCCATTCATGTAAATGTTACCGATAGCCATGCCGGGCTTCTTGGTCAGACCGAGGAATTTACAATTATTGACGGAAACGGAAACAACTTCGGAGCCGTAGTCTTCGTGAACCTTCAGGCCGCGAGCGCCGGTAACGGTGCAGTCTTCGAAGGAGACGGTGCCATCGGAAACCCAAACGGCATACTGGTTATCGTCATTGGAATTGAGGGTGCAATTCTTGAAGGTAGCGGAATTGCCTTCCATCATAATGGCGTTAACGATGTCACAGTTTTCGAAGACGGTATTGCCGCGGAATTCCAGATAACCGTATTCCCAGCTGTTTTCAGCATAAGAGACGGATTTATCAGCAATCTTCAGGTTCTTGAAGATGACGGTGCCGTTATCAATCCCGATGGAGCCAACACCCTGACCGATGGCGGTGAAGGTAGCACCCTCATCAATACCGACGAAGGTAAGCTGGCTTACGGGAGTGTTGGCAGCACGCAGGCTGAAGGTAGAGGCAGCGGGAACGAAGGGAGTAGAACCGATAGCGGCGCCGGTGGTCCAGGTAACGTTGCCCTTAATACCGATGACGTCGCCGTGCTTCGCGCTGGCGAGAGCGGCTTTCAGTTCTTCTTCGTTGGTAACGACGTAGTTGTAGTACATAGCGTCTTCGTCGTAGGTATTGCCGAAGGAGTCGTTCTCATGAACGAGCTGAGTAGCCATCAGGCTGAAGGACAGTTTGACGGTGGGGATAGCGTCGCCACGGTAATTGGCTTCGTTGCCCACGGTTTCGGGCATATAAACGATGAGAGCGAGGGTCTTGGTGTCACCCTGGTTTTTCATCTCGCCGGAAACGGTTTCGCCAACCAGATTCTTGCCTTCCAAAACGGCATCGCGGGCCGCG
>JAZPXN010000023.1:0-5262 GCA_045543655.1 Eubacteriales bacterium | reverse complement strand
GGGCTACCAACTCCTTGGCTCACAGAACGACATGGCTACGATCCGACTTTGAATCCCACGCAGAGAACCAGGAAGACCAGCGCCGTCCGTCCCGCCGTCTCCCAAAGTCCTCCGTAGCTCATTAATCCCAATAATACTGCCGATAAGGATAGCAGGCAACAGACGTACCGTAGCGCCGTATTGCCCAAGGGACGGGGCGAAAATGATGACATTGCCACGGAAAACAGCCACGCAAGTCCGCCGCTCAGAAGTCCGTTGAGCATGAATGCCATGTTCTCCGCCGGGGTATACTCAGAGAAAAAGAAGCCTGCAAGTCCCCCTAACATCGTCCCCCAAAGGGTGAACAAAAAATAGGATAGGGGACGGTTTTCTTCAATAAAGGAATTCAGCGTCATGCGGAAGACCCTTGCCATGAAGCAGGACGTCAAAATGCGCAATGCGTCCCGTCCCGAGACAAGATGCCCTGCGAAGACCCCTAAAAAACCGAAGAAAGAACCCGCAGTTGCATAGGCGACTCCGAAGGGCATGATGCCCCGAGCGAGGATGATATTGGAGAAAAGACAGCCTAAAAAGGCTTCGAATAAGCGTAAAACCACCATTTTCGGCGTAATCGTCGCCGTCAGGTTTCGGATTTGTTCCCGAATGGCACATTCCTCCCCGTGGATGATATGCCCATTGTATCACGGATATGCCGAAAAGTCGGTCGAGTTCTGGGCATCCTTTCCGAAACCTTTCGACAAAGTCCGCAAAAAACTTGACAAACCCTTGGTTTTATGGTATGATAAAGACATAATTTTGAGGATTTTCCCGAAAGGAGGGGAACGGTTTTGGGAAGACGCGGACGGCGGAAAGCCTCCTTTTGGCGGAAGAATTGCCTTTCACTTATCGGTGCCGGCATTGCCGCCGTACTGGTGTGTGCATTGATTTTTACGGCCATTTCCCTTGCCAACCCCTATCGGGGGATCTTGAAAGAAGCCGGGGTCTCGGTGGAGCAATGCAAACTGAAAAAAGGCGTTTTGACCTTGACCTTCGAAGGGGACTCTTTGGGAATTCTCTCCTGCCGGGACGCATTGAACGCGTTGCGAGCAGAAAAAACGCCCGAAACGGTGGAGTGGCGATTGGTCAAAGAGGAGGAAGAAATTCTCTTTGGAACCGTGGAAAACGTGGGCGTTCTCTCTGCGCCTTCGTCCCCCCGGGTGGAAACGCTCAACGAAGAATTGACGGTATTGAAGTTGAAATATGAACTGGCACAAAACGGAATTTCCACGGAAATCCAAACCGAACCCACTTTTGGTTTGACCGGAAAGACCGTCACCGTTACGGTGAAGACGAGCCGGGAATTGCTGGCGAAGGTGTCCACTCCTATTCCTGCCGCCGTGGAAGCGGTGAACCAAGAAGGCGGGGGGATCGTCCGCTGTGACGTTTTATTTGCGGAAGACCAGGGGATTTTCGCCGCCGCCTCTTACGATTTCGCCTACGGCGATACCTTATTTTCCTCTGCATTTTATGAAGAATAAAGCAAAGAGCCCATTGTGAAAACGGTGGGCTCTTAAAATATGGTTTTTCTGCAAATTCTGACGAATCCCCCTTGACAAGAGATACTATGTATGATATAGTATTGTGTGAGAGGAGGCATTTTTATGGATATACAGTTAAAACGCGGTTTGCTGGAATTGTGTGTCCTTGCCGCCATTAAGGACAAAGATTCTTACGGGTATCAGATAATTAAAGATATGAAACCTTACGTCGTGATCTCCGAATCGACGCTTTATCCCATTTTGCGTCGGCTGGAAGAGGCCGATTGTCTGACCGTCCGGGCGGAAGAACATAACGGACGGCTGCGGAAATATTACGGTATTACCCCTTCCGGCCGGGCAAAATTGGCAGCCTTTTCCGAGGAATGGAAAGAGCTTGAGGCGATACATCAATTTATCGTAAAGGGGAGTGATCCTGCATGACGAAAAGTGAATTTTTAGAGGAACTCCGGGGGCGTCTAAACGCCCTGTCTCAAGTCGACGTTGAACGCTCTTTGGATTTTTACGGCGAAATGATCGACGACCGGATGGAAGACGGTATGACTGAGGCGGAAGCCGTAGCAAATATGGGAGATCTGAACCGGATCGCTGAGCAGATTACAAATCAGGAATCTCATTCCGAAGAAAATACCAAGTTACCTTTCGATACACCTTCCGATGCCGGTTCGTCCCGCAAACGGTACGTTTTGCGGAATCCTTGGGTCGTTGGGTTTTTATCTCCTTTTATTTTGATTTTGTGGGCGATTGTCGTTGCAATCGTAATTTCTTTTTGGGCGATAGTGGCGGCGTTGTACGCCGTGGACTTGGCGCTGGGGGCTTCCGGCGGCGCGCTGCATGTGGCAGGAACTGCATTGTTCTGTACCGGCAGGGCAGGAGAGGGACTGCTCGTCTTCGGTGCCGGGGCGTTCCTGATCGGGCTTACGGTGCTTTGGTCCTTGGGATGCAAATATTTTACCCTTGCCATGGCAAAAATCACAAAATGGACCTTTAAAGGTCTGACGGCAATGATTGTAAAGAAAGAAGGTGCGGTATGAAACGTGGTATTATCGCGACGCTGATTACGGCATTCTCTATTATGTTGGGAGGAGTGATGTTAATGGCTTTTGCGTTACACTTTCTGGGTGCGTCTCCCCAAAGTTTTTTTGAATATAGCAAGGGAGATATCAAGACCGACACCGTATCCGAACCCGTTACCGCCCTTCGTATAGAGACCGGGGCAGGAAATGTGGAAATCGTGCCTTCCGAAGATGGAATTTGCACCGTCACCCGGCATGAAACGGAAAAAGTGTACTATTCCGTGTCGGTAGAAGCGGGGACGTTGGTGGTTCGCCGGGTGGACAACCGGGCGTGGTACGAGTGGTTCACGTTGCGTTTCGGCGGTGCTCCCACGGTGACGGTGTCCTTGCCGGAAAAAGAATACGAGGCGTTGCAGGTGAAAGCCAGCAGCGGAAGCGTGTTGGTGGAATCGGGATTGACCTTTAACAAGGCTACGGTAAAGGTCACTTCCGGGTCGGTTCGATATTTTGGAGACGCCACGGCGGAACTGACCATACAGTCTACTTCGGGCAGCCTTTACGCCAAAGGAATTTCCGCCACGGAAGTGCAGGGGAGTTTGACCAGCGGACGGATGGAACTGGAAGATATTTCTTGTCAGCGATTGACGTTGTCCGGCTCCAGCGGTTCGGCGGTGATTCGCAACGCCGCTGTGACCGATGCTTTTTCTCTGAAACGGACCAGCGGTTCGGTGACTCTGTGCGACGTGGTATCTCAAGGGGAATTTTCGGTAAAAAACACCAGCGGAAGCGTAAAACTGGAGCGTTGCGACGGAGCACGTATTTCTATTGAAACGTCCAGCGGTTCGGTTCGGGGCTCGGTCCGTACTGAAAAAGTGTTCAACGCAAAAACAACATCCGGTTCGGTGAACGTTCCGCAATCGGTTCCCAATGCCGGGCTTTGTGAAATTAAAACCACCAGTGGAAGCATTAGAATCAGCATCAGTACAGAAGACTGAAAGAAGAAAATTATAATATCGCGCCGGCTCGTTGCGAGCCGGCGTTTTTGTCGCACAAACTTCCCTCTTTTTTCATAAGATGGAACAGACCTTTTCCGGGAGGAATGCTATGATGACGATCCTGTTTGCCGGGGGAGACCGAAGAACCCTCGCGGCTCTTGAATATATGCAAAATCAAGGATTTTCTACCGTCACTTACGCCCTGACCTATCGAACCCCATTGGAAAAACGGACGTTTTCCGCCATGGTGCTACCCTTTCCCTGCCTGAAGCATGGGCGGTTAAATGCCCCTTTGATCGATGCTCCCCCGACATTGTCGGAATTAATTACAGAAACGGGGATCGATCGAAATTTTCCGGTGATCGGAGGTCCCATTGCAGACAATCCCTTCTCCCGTTTTACCGACTTGTCTCAGAGAGAAGATTTGAAACTACGCAATGCCATCACGACTACGGAAGGTGCCGTGGATCTTTTGATCCGCAACACCGACTGCGCCGTCTTTGGCATGAAGAGCCTCGTTGTGGGGTACGGAGCTATCGGCAAGCGATTGTCGGCGGTGCTTTCGTCTTTAGGGGCGTCGGTTACCGCCGCCGCCCGAAAGCAAAAAGACCGCACCGACGGTCTGCTTCATGGATTCGGGCAAATGGATACTAAAAATCTGCATTTGCAGGGATTTCAAGCAATTTTCAACACCGTGCCTTCCCTTCTTTTGACCAAAGAAGTTTTGCAGAATTCCGAGGCAGATTCGGTTATAATTGAATTGGCCTCTGCCCCTGGTGGGATCGACCGATCTGCCGCAATAGAATTGGGGCGCACCGTCATCGACGGTCCTGCCCTTCCGGGAAAGCTTGGCCCTGTCACGGCCGGGGAAGATTTGGCAAAAACCGTGATTGACATTTTGAAAAATCCTTAAGAGAAAGGAAGTGGCACGCCCTTTGGAACGCAAAACCGTCGGCTTTGCCCTGTGCGGATCCTTTTGCACTTTCCGCAGGATCCTGCCCGTAATGAAACTGTTGGCAGAACAGTACCAACTGATGCCTATCATGTCTTTTCATTCCTACGATACCGATACCCGATTCGGCAGGGCGGAAGAATTCCGTACTGCCGTGGAGGACATCTGCAAACGCCCCATTATTCATACGATCTCCGGTGCCGAACCCATCGGTCCGAAAAAATTGCTGGACCTTCTCGTCATTGCCCCCTGCACGGGGAATACCCTGGGAAAACTGGCAAACGGAATTTCCGATACCCCCGTCACCCTGGCGGCGAAAGCCCATCTGCGCAATGGGCGCCCGGTGTTGGTCGCCGTTTCCACCAACGACGGACTGACCGGAAACGCAAAAAATATCGGAACCCTTCTCAACACCAAGGGATACTACTTCGTTCCCTTTGGTCAGGACGATCCGATCAAAAAAGAGGCGTCTTTGGTGGCAAATATGGAAGCCATCCCCGACGCCGTCGCCGCCGCCTTGAACGGCAAACAACTTCAGCCGATTTTAATGTAAAACCGTATAAAATCGAGGCTCCCGGCAGAAGGTCGGGAGCCTTGTTCTTTATCGTGCAGGTTTTTTTGTTGTATTGTATTCGTCGAGACAATTGACGAATTTCATGACGTTGTTGAAATTATAAGGAGAAAGCTGCTCTGTCTTGTGCAACAGATCGGACGCCTCTTTTGCACCGATGTATCCGGTCAAGAGATAATTTAGGTTCATTTCC
>JAZPXN010000022.1:0-2807 GCA_045543655.1 Eubacteriales bacterium | reverse complement strand
GTGGACTTGGCGGGATCCGGTTCCTGGGAGACCGGCCGGGCGGCACCGCTGACCATGCGGGCACGGCGCACCAGTTTCTCCTTCACACCGGAGGGTTCTTCCGGAGCAGGTCCGGACACCTTCGGTGCCGGTTCCGCCTTCGGCTTCTCCACCTGTTCGGGAGCGGGAGCTTCCGGAACTTTCGTCTTCTGACGGGGCTGCATGATCCCCGCCGATCCCATGGCATTCTGTACCGTGGCTGCCGTTTCCGGGGAGACACGGTCCGTCTTCAGTTCATCCCGGGCTTCCTGCCGGGACAGAATGGTATATTCGGAAGAAAGTGGATCCGGAGGAAGGGAAGTGTCCGGTTTCCGTCCGGTGTTCATATCCGAATGGTCGAAAATATTACGGAACCATTCGGCATCTTCTTCCACAAAAGGAGAGGAGAAAACATCGTCCGCCGGAATGGTGGAATTCTTTGCTTCATTCATGATGGAATCAAACAGAAACAGTTCGTCGTCTTCTTCGTAAAAACTGGAACGATCCGGTCGATTGGAATCCAAGATTTCTCCTCCTTTCTGGGCGCAAACTAACGTTTCTCATAGTACCACAAGAGTCTTTTTCATGCAACGAAATATGAGGAATATTTAAAGATTTGTCAATATTTCCCATGTTCCATGGGACAGGCTGTCACTTTCTCCGGAAAAAGGGGATCGGGAGAACCGGATGAAATATTTTTTTCCTCTGTCTTTTTATAATAGTAGAGGATATGTTATAATGTCGAAAGAAAAGGAATGTATGTTTCCATGATCCAAGCACAGAAAGGATTTTTTATTATGAAAAGAAAAGGTCTTGCCATATTCCTGGCCGTGTGCCTTGTATTTTCCATGATGACCTTCGCAGCGTCTGCCGCCGATGACGGCGGAAAAGTCAAGCAGGAGAGCATCAGTGTGGAGGACACCGGCGTGAGCTTCCGCGTCGTCAAGGGCGGCCGGCTGGAGATCTCCTCAGAATCCGCCGCGGAAGACGGCAGTTATTCCTGGGAAGCAGTCAAAAACGACGGAATCGTGAAGGTCGTTGCCAGTGAAGGCAAAAAACCTCTGATTCTGGAAGCACAGCAGGTGGGAAAAGCCACTTTCAAGCTTGTCGCAGGCGAGGATGAGACCCAGTTCGATGTCGTGGTCATCACCGATCAGAAGGGCGTCGTCATCGACCCGGAAGAAGCGGAAGTCACCGTAGGCGATACGGTATCCCTGAAGGCCGTCTTCAACAACGGCACCGCGGAGGAGACCGCAGCCGTATTTGCCTGGGGCAGCAAGGATCCCTCCATCGCCAAGGTGGAAAAGGATACCGGCAAAGTCACCGGCGTCAAGAAGGGGACCACGCAGATCACCGCACAGACTACGGTCGATGGTGAAAACTACATGGACATCTGCACCGTCACGGTGGTAGATCCTCTGAAGATCGAATATGCCGAAGATGCCAACGGAAAGGTGACCGGACCGGAGAAAGCCGCCCGGAAGAGCATCGTTACCGTCACGGCAGAGCCGAACAAGGATTATAAAGTGACCGCCATCAAGGTGGCGACGAAAGACGACGGTGCCGTCGTGGTCAACAAGCCCGTCAGCGGCGACGGCAAGCAGACCCTGCAGTTTGAGATGCCGGAGAAGGATGTCGTGGTTTCCGCCGTGTTCGAGACCTCAGTGGTACCGCCGGTGGCGAAGTATAAGGTCACCGTCAATCCCGTGAAGAACGGAAAAGTCACTGTCAGCAAGGAAACCGCCGACAAGGACGAGTCCGTCAAGATCACCCTGACCCCGGACGAGGGATACGAGATGGGCGATCTGAAGGTAGTGGATAAGGACGACAAACTGGTGAAGCTGACTTCCGCCGGAGACAACGCCTTTACCTTCACCATGCCCGACTCCGATGTCGTGGTGGCCGCCGCCTTTGCCAAGAAGGGCAGCGATCCAGATCCGCAGGTAAAGTTCACGGACGTTCCCGCCGGAAGCTGGTACGAGGACGCCGTATATTACGTGACCGGGAAGGGTTACTTCACCGGAATCGGAAACAATAAATTCGACCCCAAGGGCAACGTGACCCGCGGTCAGCTGTGCACCATCCTCTACGCCATGGAAGGAAAACCCACCGTCACCAGCGGTAACGTGTTCTCCGATGTGGCACCGTCCAAGTACTACTATGATCCGGTGCGGTGGGCAGCTGCCAACGGCATGGTTGCCGGCTATACCGACAAGACCTTCAAGCCCAATGTGTACGTGTCCCGTCAGCAGCTGGCAACGGTGCTGTACAAATACACCGTGTACAAGAAATTTGATGTGTCCGTCAGCGCCAATATCACCACCTTCGCGGATTATTCCTCCATCACCAATTACGCCGTCACTCCGCTTCGCTGGGCAGTGTCCCACAAGGTCATGAGCGGAACCAACCGAAACACCCTCAATCCTCTGGGTGCGGCGACCCGTGCTGAATTCGCGGTGATGCTGAAAGCCTACGATGCCAACGTGAGAAAATAAGAAACTCTTAAAATCATATGGGAAGGGCCGTCGTCCCTTCCTGTTTTTATGTTCGCCCCTCCCATTTTTTCCCTGCGCAAGGTTGTTTTTACCAAAAAACAATTCCCGCCGGGAGAGAAAAAAGTGCGTTAGGGAAAACTTCAAGAAAAAACAGAATCACCGCTTGCCAAAAAGGGCGGTGATAGCATATTATAATGTGTGCGAGAAAAGACTACTGCAATCGTGAGAAACAGGCAGAGCATATGAGAACTATGAAAATGAAAAAGACATGGTCGCTGTTCCTCTGCTTCGTTA
>JAZPXN010000021.1:0-3595 GCA_045543655.1 Eubacteriales bacterium | reverse complement strand
TTATAGCGCCGCTCCTCTTTGTTGCTACCCTGTCGCAGAGCGACTCTCGAATCGTGCGACAATAAAAAGATGATGCGCTGTATTGCACCTTCCCCTATGGTAGGGGAAGGGGGACCGACCGCAACGCGGTTGGTGGTGGGGGTAAGAAAGTTCCCTTTAAGAGTAAATGTTATATAAGTCGATGCGGAACCGTCCTGCCTCCCCTTAGTAAGGGGAGGTGGCAGGCGAAGCCTGACGGAAGGGATTGACCGGGAGAGAGATCCTTTTTTCTTCTGAAAAAGGAGCAAAACCTCCGGCTCGATGAAGGTCGATCCCTTTCGATTGCACAAATACCTTACACTTATTCCCGGCACAAGCATTGTGCCGGCCTTCGCTTTTTCTTTCTTTGGTACTTTCTTTCTTGTTCCCGAACAAGAAAGAAAGTACACCCGTCCCCCCCCGCGCTAACTTCTCCCCCCGGGGGTGGCGAGGGTCAGAATCTGCTCCTGGGTGGCGGTGGGGCCGTCGACGGTGCCGGCAACACGGCCGGCGGACAGCACGAGGATCCGATCGCAAAGCCCCAACAATTCCGGCATTTCCCCCGAGACCAAAATCACCGATCGCCCCTTGGCCGCCAGATCGGTAATCAACTGGTAGATTTCAAATTTCGCACCCACGTCGATGCCCCGGGTAGGCTCGTCCAGCATCAGAATTTTGGGATCGGTCAACAGCCACCGGGCCAAAATCACCTTTTGTTGATTTCCCCCGGACAGAGTGCGGACGGCCGTGGCCGCCGACGGCGTCTTCACCCGCAGGGCGCGCACCATCTCCAGCGTATCGGAAAGCATCCTCCGACGCCTCAGAACGCCCAGGGTTCCGTAGGCGGAAAGCCTTGATATTACCGTATTTTCCAAAATACTCCGGTTGGGGAAGATCCCCGTCGCCCGCCGCTCCTCGGTTAAAAGAGCGAAGCCGGAGGCGATGGCCTTCCGGGGGGTGGACAGATCGGCAGGGCGCCCCTCCAATAAAATCTGCCCGGCGGAAATCTCGGAAAGGCCGAAGAGAGACTCCAGAACCTCCGTCCGTCCCGCCCCCTCCAGTCCGGCCAGCCCCAGGATTTCCCCCTTCCGCAGATCGAAGGAAACCTCCCGCAACCGGGAGTAGCGACCCGTCAATCCCCGCACCTCCAGGATCTTCTCCCCGGGACGGTTGATTTTCGGCGGAAAACGGGTGGAGATCTCCCGCCCCACCATGCGGCGGATCAATTCCTCCGGCGTCAGGTCGGAGGCAGGGCCGGAAAAGACGGTTTTGCCGTCCCGCATCACCGTCACCTCGTCGCAGATGCGCAAGATCTCGTCCATTTTATGAGAAATATAAACGATGCCGCACCCCTGCTTTTTCAGTTCTCCGATCACCCGGAACAGCTGCTCTCCTTCGGCGGCAGTCAAAGAAGAGGTGGGCTCGTCAAATACGATGACCCGGGCGTTATAAGATACGGCCTTTGCAATCTCCGCCATCTGGCGGCGGGAGACCGAAAGGGACTCGGTGACGGCGCCGGGATCGAGGGGAAAGCCCAGCTCCGATAGCAATTTTTCCGTATCCCTCCGCATTTTTTGCTCGTTGACGATCCCAAAGCGGGCGGGGTACCGCCCCAGCCACAGATTGTCGCTGACCGTCCGCTTCAGAGCCTGATTCAACTCCTGATGCACCATGGCAACGCCCCGCTCCAGGGCCTGGTGGGGATTGTGAAAGGACACCGGCCGCCCCTCCAGCACGATCTGTCCGGCGTCGGGAGAGACGATGCCGAAGAGACACTTCATCAACGTGGATTTTCCGGCGCCGTTCTCCCCCATCAACGCGTGAACCGAGCCGGCGCGAAGGGTGAAATCGGCATGATCCAAGGCTTTCACCCCCGGAAAGGACTTGCAGATCCCGGTCATAGTCAAGAGATTTTTCACGTTAGTCCCCCGTATAAACGCCGTAGGGGATGCGGATCTTGGCGGCGGCGGAATCCACGGAAAAATCCCCGGCGTTGTCGGTCAGTTTTCGCCCGGAAAGACCGTTCTCTACGGCGGTTTTAAGGGCAGACGCCATGAGATTGCCGTCCTGGGTGACGGTTCCGGTCATTTTCCCCGCCCGGATCAGCGCCTTGGCCGCGTCGATGGCGTCGACGCCGAAGACGGGGACGGTAACGGATCCCTCTGCGCCCGTGTTGTATCCGGCCCCCTGCAGAGCGGTGATGGCGCCTTCGGCCATATTATCGTTGTTGCAAATGACCAACTCGATCATATTTCCGTTGGCGGCGTTGTAGGCCGTCAGCGCGGTGGTCATGGCCTCGTTGGCGGCCTGGGCGGACCATTTCCCCTCCCGGTCGGGGAGATAGCGATCGGAATTGGCGGGATCGTAGAAGGTCAGCTCCGGATATCCGGCGGCGGTCAGCTTGCGGTTGGCGTTTTCCACGGAATAACGGGTGCGCCAGATGGCCTCGTTATTCCCCTTTTCCCCCATAAACAGAATATACGAGATCTTTCCGTCCCCGTTCAGGTCGGTTTTTTGAAAATTTTCGGTGAGATAATCTCCGATCATATCCCCCTGCAATTCCCCGGCCTCGGTGGCGTTGGTTCCGATATAGGCGCAATTTTCATAGCGGTTGACCACGGAATCCGACACCTCCCGGTTGAAAAAAATCACGGGAATGCCGGCGGATTTCGCCAGATCCACGATGCCCGCCGCCGCGTCGTCAGAGCCGGTGGTGACGATATTGACGGCCAGCAGCTTCGCCCCCTTGGTGACCGCCGTGCGGATCTGCTCGGTCTGGGTGGTCTGGCTGTTGTTGGCGTCGTGATCCTGAAAGGCGATGCCCGCCGCCTCCAGGCTCCGGTCCAGCGCAGCGCGGACGGTGGAGATATAGGCGTCGCTGTAGGTGTAATAAAATACGTGGACGTCTGCCGTCCTCCGAACCCCGCCGCACCCGGCAAAAAGTCCGGTGAAAAATGCAAAAAGTGCGATCGCTCCAAGGATTTTTCGTTTCATTTCGTTCCCTCCGTCGTAGGTTTCTTTCCCCTATTATGCCCAGCCGGACGGGAAAAATACGGGGAAGGAAGAGCGTTGTTTGGCGTGGGGGTGGAGCGGGGACGGGGGACGGCGTTCTTTCCTTTCACGAGAAAGGAAAGAACCAAAGGAAAGCGGCGGCCAACGCAATTCTTGCGTTGGGGGAAGGGAAAAAAGAAGATTTATTAAGAAGGTACCGCCCCTCACAAAGGCGGCACCTTCGCAAAGTGCAGGTAAAGAAGTTTCAAGAGAGATTTTTTTGCACTCCATACAGAATACGTGTGCTTAAAGAAGGCGATGCGCCCCATTGCACCTTCCCCTTTGGAAGGGGAACAAGTGAAACCCGAAAAATTCAAGCCAACGGCGCAGGATTTTTCGATGGTCGACACTTATGCCGTAGCTGGGGGACCGGCGCCAACGGCGACGGTGGTGGGGGTAAGAAAGATCTCTTTGAAGCAGAGCAAAATCAAGAATCGCCGAGTCTCTCTGTCTTCCTTCAGCGCAAAAAGAGTATCTTACTCCCGGTCAATCCCTTCCGTCACGGCGGCCGAACACGCCGCGCCAC
>JAZPXN010000020.1:0-39421 GCA_045543655.1 Eubacteriales bacterium | reverse complement strand
GACCTTCTTGCCGGCTTCATTCCAAGCCACGGCATCTTCGGCAGTGAAGACGACCTGACCGCAGGCAGCACCGGGAGAAGCGCCCAGACCCTTGCCGGCAGGAGTAGCAGCCTTCAGAGCCTTAGCATCGAACTGGGGATGGAGCAGGGTGTCCAGGTTACGTGGATCGATCATCTGAACGGCTTCGGCCTTGGTCTTGTGTCCTTCGGCAACGAGGTCGACGGCGATCTGGAGAGCAGCCTGAGCGGTTCTCTTACCGTTACGGGTCTGGAGCATATAGAGCTTACGGTCTTCGACGGTAAATTCCATATCCTGCATATCGGGATAGTGATTTTCAAGAGTCTTACAGAGTTCCTGGAACTGAGCGAAAGCTTCGGGGAACTTTTCAGCCATCTGAGCGATGGGCATGGGAGTACGAACGCCGGCAACGACGTCTTCCCCCTGAGCGTTGACGAGGAATTCACCCATCAGCTTCTTTTCACCGGTAGCGGGATCGCGGGTAAAGGCAACGCCGGTACCGCAGTTATCACCCATGTTACCGAACGCCATCATCTGAACGTTAACGGCAGTACCCCAGGAATAAGGAATGTCGTTATCGCGACGGTAAACGTTGGCGCGGGGGTTGTCCCAGGAGCGGAAAACGGCCTTAATGGCACCCATCAGCTGTTCCTTAGGATCGGAGGGGAAGTCAGCACCGATCTTAGCCTTGTATTCGGCCTTGAACTGGGAGGCCAGCTCCTTCAGATCGTCGGCAGTAAGTTCAACGTCGAACTTAATGCCCTTGGCTTCCTTCATCTCGTCAATCAGCTGCTCGAAATACTTCTTGCCGACTTCCATAACGACGTCGGAATACATCTGAATGAAGCGTCTGTAGCAGTCCCAAGCCCAACGGGGATTGCCGGACTTCGCAGCCATAGCTTCGACGACGTCTTCGTTCAGACCCAGGTTGAGGATGGTGTCCATCATACCGGGCATGGAAGCGCGGGCACCGGAACGAACGGAAACGAGAAGGGGATTTTCCTTATCGCCGAACTTTTTGCCGGTGATGCCTTCCATCTTGACGATGTTTTCTTCGATTTCTGCCATGATTTCGGGAGCGATCTGCTTACCGTCTTCATAGTAGCGGGTGCAGGCTTCGGTGGTAACGGTGAAGCCCTGGGGAACGGGGAGACCGATAGCGGTCATTTCGGCAAGGTTGGCGCCCTTACCGCCCAGCAGGTTACGCATGTCCTTGTTCCCTTCAGAGAACAGATACACGTACTTAGTGCTCATGTGATTTCCTCCTATTATTTAAGTTATAGATAAACGATTTTACCTCATGCTATTATAGCATATTTCTTTATAAAAGGCAAGGTTTTTTGAATTAGTTTAAAAAAAAGAAAGAATTTGTTCACAAACTGCACTTCACGGAGGCCGGAAATGGGGAAATAATTGCGAAAAAACACGGAAATACGGCTTCAGCTCTTGCAATCGGCGCGAAAATAGTGTATAATATTTATTTGTAGAAAACAAGCATCGGAGAATCGCCATGGATTATATCGTCGTAGGGCTGGGAAATCCCGGCAAAAAATATGAATTCACCCGGCACAACGTGGGCTGGATGGCGCTGGACGCCTTTGCAGAGGACCAAAATGCCAAGATCAATCGTATCCGCTTCCGAGCCCTTTGCGGAGAATGCATCACCGAAGGAAAAAAAGTACTGCTGATGAAACCGCAGACCTTTATGAACCTGTCCGGAGAAGCTGTGGCGGAAGCCTGCAACTATTATAATATTCCCCCGGAGCGGGTCGTGGTTATCTGCGATGACGTAGCGCTCCCCTTCAACCGCATCCGCATCCGGCTGAAAGGCAGTGCCGGCGGGCACAACGGATTGAAAAATATCATCTCTATGCTGGGTTCCGACGTTTACCCCCGGATTCGCATCGGAGTGTCCGACCGCGGCGATCCGACCACGGATCTGGCGGATTGGGTTCTCGGATCATTCTCCGGCACGGAAAGGAAAAAGCTTGAAGACAGATTCAAAGACACGAACGAAATTTTGAAGCTGATCATTGGTGGCAGAGTGGATGACGCCATGAGTCGCTACAACGGAGACCCTAAATGAACGAGATCGTCGGAAAACTGACGCTCCTCCCGGAATACGACGGCCTGGAACAGGCGGCCTCCGCCGGAAAGACGGCGGCAATTTTCGGAGTGGACGCCCAAAAACCGTATTTTGCAGACCTTTTGACACGCCGGTTAAAAAAACGGGCGTTTATCGTGGTGCCCGACGAAAAAGCCGCACGGGCGATCATCCGAACGCTTGACGCCTTAGAAGACAGCGCCTTCTACTTCCCACCCAAGGATTTCACCTTCCGGGACATGGAAAGCGTTTCCCGCTTTGAGGAAAATCAACGCATTGACGTGCTTTCCAAGATCCGGAAAAACAACTATGAATTTATCGTCATACCGGCGGAATCTCTCTGCACCCAGACCATTCCCCAGTCTGATTCCCGGGAAACCGTGCTGATCGAAGGAGAGGAATTCGATTACGATTCCCTGCCGGATATTCTGTTTGAATACGGTTACGAATCCTTCCCGAAGGTAGAAGGTCCCGGTCAGTTTTCCATCCGTGGCGATATCGTGGATATCTTTCCGGCAACGGAAGAGCAACCGTACCGCCTGGAGTTTTTTGATCAAATCATTGACACGATCTGGCAGTTTGACGTATCGTCTCAACGGCGCACTGAACCGAAAGATCTGCTGAGATTAACGCCGGCAAAGGAATTCAATCAGCAGGTTCTGGATCATCTGAAGGAGGTTCTTCCCACCCTTCGCCAGACCGCGGAGGTACGACGGGATGCAGAGCTTCTCGACCAAGGGATTCTGCCACGACACGACCGATATCTGCCCCTGTTTTATTCCGAGAGGGCCAACATCCTCGATTATCGGCAGCAGGGCGATCTTCTTTTCGTTTTTGATTTCCGTCGTGTGATGGAAACGGTGGAAGAATTTGCATTCCGGACGGAAGAAGATATCAAACGCCTGACCGAAGAGGGGTTTGTCTTCGTAGATCGGCCTTATTTCTTCACGAAAGAGGAAATTCTGGAGAAGCTGCGCCCTGCCTTGGTTTTTGAAACCTTGACCTCTTCCCTGCCGGGGCTGAAATTGGATAACCTTTTTGATTTCAAAGTATTTTCCACCTCCAACGCCAATCTCAGCACGCTTCCCGAGGAAATCGAACAATACCTTTCCGCCGGCTTCAAAGTAACCGTGGTTACCATTACGGAAGACCATCGGAGGGAAATGGCGAAGCTATATTCCGGCCGCAAGGTGACCGTCCGGTGCGATCCGCTCCCCATCGGGTTTGAGTTACCCGAAGCCAGGGAAGTCGTTTTTTCACTCCGACAGAAGGGTGAGAAAAAACAAAAACGGAAACCCAGGTTTGAGCGGGGAGAAAAGATCAAAGCGTTTTCAGATATCCACCCCGGTGACTATATCGTACACGAAAATTATGGGGTCGGCATCTACGACGGAATCCACAAAATCGAAACCGACGGCGTTACGAAGGATTTTATCAAGATCCGCTTTGCCGGCACCGATACCCTTTACGTACCCTGCGACAATCTGGATCTGATCTCGAAGTATATTGGCGGCGGTGACGACGTCAAGGTCAAGCTGAACCGCCTTGGAAGCGGAGAATGGCAAAAAACAAAGCAACGCGCCCGAAAAGCCGTCCGAGATCTTGCAGATAAGCTGATCAATCTTTACGGACAGCGGCTGAAGACCAAAGGCCACGCATTTTCTCAGGATACCGATTGGCAGAAAAACTTCGAAGAAGTTTTCCCATACGAAGAGACGGAAGATCAGATTCGTTGCATCGAAGAGATCAAGGCCGATATGGAACGTCCCATCCCCATGGACCGACTCCTGTGCGGTGACGTGGGCTTCGGAAAAACGGAAGTCGCTCTCCGCGCAATCTTCAAATGCGTCATGGACAGCAAGCAAGCCGCTCTTCTTGCCCCTACGACGATTCTTGCCTATCAGCATTACAACACCATGCGGGAACGCTTTCGGGATTATCCCGTCCGAATTGAATTGCTCTCCCGCTTCCGCACCGCGAAGCAGCAGGAAGCCATTCTGAAGCGACTGAAGAAGGGCGAGGTTGACGTCGTCATCGGAACCCATCGACTGGTTCAGAAAGATATTCAATTTAAAGATCTTGGGTTGATCGTCATTGACGAAGAACAGCGTTTTGGAGTCAGCCATAAGGAATATCTCAAGGAAAAAGCCATCAATGCAGATATTTTGTCCCTTTCCGCAACCCCCATACCCCGGACGCTGAACATGTCCATGAGCGGAATCCGGGATATATCGGTGATCAACGAGGCGCCGAATAACCGATTCCCTATCATGACCTACGTGACCGAATTCAACGAAGGTCTGATCAGCGATGCGATCCGCAAAGAGCTTTCCCGGGGCGGACAGTGCTACTATCTGCATAACCGCATCGAAACCATCTATAAAACGGCGGAAATGATCGAGAAGAACACTGGCGCCCGAGTTCGCGTTGCCCACGGGAAAATGTCCCAGGAGGACCTTTCCGAGGTCTGGCAGGAGCTGGTGGACGGCGATATCGACGTACTCGTCTGCACCACCATTATCGAAACAGGCGTGGACGTCCCGAACTGCAACACTCTGATCATCGAAGACGCAGATCGGCTTGGACTTGCCCAGCTTCACCAGATCCGTGGACGCGTGGGACGCACCGACAAGCGGGCGTACGCTTATTTCACCTTCCGCAAAGGGAAGGTACTTTCCGGCGATGCCTATAAACGGCTTATGACGATCAAAGAATTCACGGAATTCGGCTCCGGCCTGAAGATTGCAATGCGGGACCTGGAAATCCGGGGTGCCGGCGACGTACTCGGCGCAGAGCAGAGCGGACACCTCGTAACGGTGGGCTTCGATATGTATATGAAGCTGCTGGAGGAAGCAGTTCACGAGCAGCGGGGCGAAAAGGTTGTGAAAAACGACTGCACCGTTGAAATGAAGATTGACGCCTATATTCCGGACGACTATATCAAGGATCCGGAAAGCCGAATTGAAGTATACAAGATGATTGCCGGTATCTGTTGCTCCGAAGACGAATCCGACGTAACGGACGAGCTGATCGACCGGTTTGGCGAGCCGCCCGCGCCGGTACTGAATCTGATCACGATCTCTCGCATCCGCTATAAAGCAACCCGGCTCGGGATCGTCAAGATCTCAGAATTCCCCAAGGGATTTTTGATCTATCCCCAGACGGTGGATCCCCGTATCGTAGCGGGGCTTGCGGCCATCTATCGCAGAAACTTCCTTTTTTCCGCAGCAACGCCCCCCTATATTACCTTGAAATGCGAAGATAAACGGAAGGATATCGAACAATTCTTAGGAAATCTTGCCGAGCTTATAGACAACGGCGAAAATGTATGATATAATGAAAGCAAGATCCGAAATCAAAGGAGAAATCATATGTACAAGAAAGTCATTGCGGCCCTGCTTTTGGCCGTCCTTACCCTGAGTCTGCTCGTCACGGGGTGCGCAGACCCCGTCATGACCGCCGGCGGCGAAAAGATGAAGACCGGATATTACAGCTTTTACGTCCATTGGCAGAGAGACTACTATAAAGAATTGCTGAAAACCTACGGTTACGATATCAATTCCGCCATCGACAATTATTTTACGGAGACCGAAACGGTACGGGACAGCATTATTTCCACGGCGAAAACCCAGTATCTTTCCTTCGTCGTGGTGACGAAGAAATTCGAAGAGCTGGGACTGACGCTTACTGAGGATCAGCAGAACAAGATCAACGCGCAGTACGACGACGATTGGGTTAAAATCTACGGAGAATCGGGCATGAAGACCATTCTGAAGACCCTGGGGCTGTCGAAGACCGAGTTTTTGAATCTTCTTGCAGTAGAATACAAGAGCGACGCCATTCTGGACTATTATTACGGTGAAAACGGCCTTACTCCGGTCACTACGCAGGATAAAAAAGACTACTTCAACAAGAATTACAACCGTTTTAAATACGTACTTCTGACCACCATCGACGAAGAAGACGAGGCTCTGCCGGCCGACGAGATTGCCGCAAAACGGGATCTTGCGGAAACGATTTGTCAACAGGCGCAAAACGGAACTTCCTTTGAAGAGTTGGTTTCCACCTATTCCGAAGACTTCACCAAAATCACCGACGAAATGTCCGACGAGGACAAAAAGGTTGCCGAAGACAGCAACCAAAAATCCTTGACGGAAGGGCTGATTTGCGACGAAAACGGCATCTTCAACCAAACGCTTTATACCTATTACGACATCTGCGTCAACGCAAAGATCATTCAGCGGCTGAACTCCATGAAAACCGGCGAGGTTTCCGTGGTAGAGATCGACAACTCCATCTGGGTCGTCAAAAAATACGATCTCAACGAGGACCCTGCCTATTTTGAATCCCGCCAGGAGGCTCTTTATCAAAAAATCTATTCTACCGACTTCAACAACAAATACACCGTTTGGCTTGCAGAACTGGATTATAAATTCAACGAAGACGTAATCAAAGAACTGGATCCCGGCAACTTTACCGATCTGTTCTCCGAGGTTTACAACCTGGAAGAAGACAAGCCTTCCACCGAATCGAAATAAACAATGCATGGAGCGGAGGCGTAAAGTGCCTCCGCTCCGTTTTGCGAAATATTCCAAGTGATGCATTATACTGTTAGACATAGGTATCGATAAGGAGTGCACCATGAAACTTTTTTTTCAGATTCTGTTCCACATAATCTACTGTACTTTTCTGCCCCTTGCGGTTATCCTCTTTGCCGTTATGACCTTACCGCTCTGCTTTCCGGAGGGTTACGCCGCAAAGGATATCCTGATGCATTTCGCGATCGGCTGTCTCCCCTCCTGGGGATTCGTTTTGCTTGGATGGTACCGCTGGAAAAAAGGGGCAATCAACACCCGGTTTGCACGGCGCTTGATCAACGGTCATTCCATCACGGTAGCCATTATCGGGATTCTCGGCTTGATTTTTGCTGCCATGTCGAAAGTAGATTATTGGAATATTGCGCTTGTGCTTGGGATTACGCTCTGTTGCCTCCTTCCGAGAATCGTCATGGAAATCGTTTTCCGAGTGCAAAAAAGATAGAAAAAGACCGGGATTATTCCCGGTCCTTTTCATTTTCGTCAAAAGGTTCTGCGTTCGCTTCTCGGCGAATACGAAGTCTCGTTCCTTTGCACAACAAGGAAAAGACGATGGCTCCCACGGCGGGGGTCAGGGAAAACAACGCGTTATAATGACAACGAAGCACGAGGATTCCTCCAACGAGGGTTCCAATACCGAACACGCACATCAGAATAAAATACGCGTATAATCTTCGCTTTTCTTTTTGATAATCAAATCGCTTCATATTCACCCTTCTGCGCCAATACATTGACCAAAGGTCTGCAAGATCAGCGCGCACAAATCCGGATCCAGTTCAAAGCAAAGCACCCAGTCCTCGTACTGTTCGAAAAAAATCTCTTTCGTCCGGGCACCGTGCTCCAGTCCTTGCTCGTCCACGAATTCCAAATACGCCTCATTCAGCCGCTCCGTACGCTCAAAGGCGGCGGGTGAACAATAGGGGCGGTCGTGACCCCGGTCGTCAAAGGAAACGAAGGTAAAGCGAGGGTCTTCCGCATATTCTTCGTAAAATTGATCATAACCGATCGTCACGGGGACGGTCGCATCGTCGGTGCTGTGAACCACTACGATTTTTGCGTCGCAGGCTGCGAAGCCTTCCAGAACGCTATATCCGGAGTATTCACCGAATTTCAGCCGTTCATACAGTGCAAGATAGGGGATCTCGGGATAAACGAGAGGACCTACGATCTTTTTACTCTCCTCCACCATCAGCCCAAGAGAGGTATCCGCACCGGAGATCAAGACCGCCCCGGCGACGTCGGGATGCAGATTCAACACCGCACCGACGGAATAGGCCCCCCAGCTGTGCCCGAGAAGGAAGATAGGAAGCCCTTCGTAGCGAGGACAATCCTTTACGTAACGTAGCGCATAATCAAGGTCCGCAACCCCCTGAGGAAGGCCGTTTACGTCTTCCCCATCACTGCGGTCGTTTCCGGTGGCGTCGTAGGAAAAAACCAGATATCCGGAATCGGTAAAAAAATCCGCAAAGGGCATCATGGAATTCTGTCCGCCGCAACCAAGACCGTGGGCAAGGACGACCACCCCCAGGGGATTATTTACGCCTCCGGAATAATGATACCCGGCAAGGGTTTGCCCCTCGTTTGACGGAAAAAAGCATTCTTCGACAGAAAGCCCCTCGAAATCCGAAACCTCGAACCGAGTCCAGGAAGCAGGCTCATACCGTTTATTGAAGATCGTTTCGTAAACGATCACCGTCATTACCGGCATTGCAATCAGGAAATTGAACGCAATAAATACGGCTACGGCAATGAGGATCTTCCTGCCCCAATTTCGTTTCTGCGCCATCATTTCACATCCTTACCTTTATTCAAAGAACGGACCGCTCTCATCGGGCGGCCCGCTTTCTTTTAGGAATTTTTCAATTGCTCCTTATGGGATTGCAAGGTATACAACTGATAATACCGTCCCTTTTGTCGGAGCAATTCCTGATGATTGCCCTGCTCCATAATTTCCCCGCCGGAAAGCAGAATAATATTATCCGCTTTCTGGATGGTGGAAAGCCGGTGGGCGACGATGAGCATCGTCCCGATCGACATCATTTTTTCCAGAGAATTCTGGATGAGAAGCTCGGTTTCCGTATCGATATTCGCAGTAGCCTCGTCAAGGATCATAACCGACGGCTTGTGAATGATGGTTCGGGCGAAGGATAACAGCTGACGCTGACCTGCGGAGAAATTGTTCCCCCGCTCCCGGACGACCTCGTCAAGACCGCCCTCCAGCTTATTGATAAAGGAATCGGCGTTGACGTAGCGGCAGGCTTCCATAACTTCTTCATCGGTGAAGGAATCTTCCCGAAGAACAATGTTGCTTCGGATCGTCCCGGAAAAGAGAAAGACGTCCTGCAACATCTGGCCAAAATGACGCCGCAAAGATGAGATTTTAATTTTGCGAACGTCGATACCGTCGATGAGAATCTGGCCTTTCTGGATATCGTAATTCCGGCAGATCAGGGAGAGAATCGTAGATTTACCCGATCCCGTAGAGCCGACAAAGGCAACGGTCTGCTTCGGCTCTACCTTAAAGGAAACGTTCTTGAGAACCCACTCCCCGGGAACGTAAGAAAACCAAACGTTACGGAACTCGATCTCCCCTTTGATCTCGTCCAACTCAACGGCGTCTTCAGCGTCGGTCAACTCCGGTTTGGTATCGAATACCGTAAAGATCTTTTCCGCAGAAGCAAAGGCAGACTGAAGCCAATTGAACTGCTCCGCCAGGTTCTGAATCGGATTAAAAAACTTGTTGATATACATATAGAACGTAACAACGGTCCCTGCAGTAATCGCCTGTCCCAAGAATTCCGTCTGATCAATATACCCTTTTCCTCCGAGATAGAAAAGACACAAAACGGAGGAAATATAAAGCATATAAACCATGGGACGGAAAATGCCGAAGACGAAAATCTGATTTTGCTTAGCCTTTCCGAGGAATTTGCTCTTGGTTACGAAATCCTGCATCTTCCGATCTTCCCGATTAAAAATCTGGGTAATCTTCATTCCGGAGAGATTCTCGGACAGATAGGTATTGATATCGGTCGTTCCGTCCTTTACTTTTCGGTAGGCCTTGCGGGAAAACTTCCGAAAAATCACCGTAAACAGAAGAATGAAGGGCACGAAACAAAGCACCATCAACGTCAACTCGTAGTTCACCAAAAGCATCGCCACGAGAACGCCGATAATGATAAAGAAATTCTTCAGCAGATTGACGATAATGTTGGTAAACATCATGGAAATGGCGTTGGTGTCGTTGGTCACACGGGTCACCAGCTTGCCCACGGGAGTTTGATTCAACTGATCGTGGGAGAGGGATTCGATATGCGTAAACAGATCGAGGCGGATAGAAGACAGGATCTTCTGCCCGGTCTTCTGCAGAACCATGGCCTGAATATAGGTACAGATCACCGAAATCACCAGAACCAGCGCATAAACGCCGACGGCGATAAAAAGGGATTTCAGTTCAAAATCCCCCTTAACGATCTCTTCGATATAGCCAACGATAAGAGGAGACACGATATCGTAGGCAATGGAAAAGACCATAACGATGATAACGAAGAGAAAGCTCTTCCAATGGGGTTTCGCATACCGCAGAAGTCGACGGACGATCTCGCCGTCTTTCATATTCCGATCAAAGCCGACGGCTTCTTTTTTATTCTTCAGCGAAGCGTACGCAATGATAAAAACGAGAGAAAGCACGCCAACGATCGCACCGACGAGAAGCAGAGGATAATATTCATGCATGGCGGTCCTCTCCTTCCTCTTCCAGTTTCTGAAGGTCTACCATCTTGCGGTATTCCGGACAAGTGGCGCACAGCTCTTCATGGGTACCAACGGCAAGCACGGTGCCGTCGTCAATAAAAATAATCTTATCCATTTTCTCAATGGTAGAGATGCGATGGGCAATAAGGATGGTGGTCTTTCCTTCTCTGGTCTTCCGGAGATTCTCAAGAATCACCCGTTCCGTCCTGGTATCCACGGCCGAGACCGAGTCGTCAAGAATTAAGATGGGTGCCTCTTTCAGCAGAGCACGGGCAATGGAAATGCGCTGCTTCTGTCCGCCGGAAACCGTAACGCCACGCTCTCCGAGAACGGTTTGATATCCCTCTTTAAATTCCGCAATATTCCCGTGAACGTCGGCAAGGCGGGCAACCTCTTCGATCCGATCCTCGGAAACGCCGTCCACCCCGAAGGCAATGTTGTTGGAAATCGTATCGCTGAAAAGGAAATTATCCTGAGGAACGTAGGCAGATGCAGCACGAACCTGCCGGATGGGTACGGTATTGACGTCGTGTCCGTCGATAAAGACGGTGCCGTCGGGCACGTTGTATCCCCGCAAAATCAAGTCGACGACGGTCGTTTTCCCAGCGCCGGTCTTCCCAACGATCCCAACGTTTTCCCCGGCGTTGATAACGAAGGAAACGTTGTGCAGTGCATCATATTCCCCTTCGGGATAGCGGAAGGTAAGATCTTTAAATTCGATGGTTCCCTTCACCTCTCCAAGATCGGAGAGGTTTTCACGGTCGATGACGTCCTGCTTCGCGTCAAGCAGCTCGCTAATGCGCTTGAGAGAAGCCTGTCCCCGGGAAGTCATATCCACCAGTTCGGAGACCGCCATAATAGGCCATACGATCGCGTTAAAATAACCGATAAATTCAATCAGCTGGCCGGCGTTGAAGGTTCCGTTGTAGACGAGATAGCCGCCGTAACCAAGAATGACGCAGATCACGGATTCCACGAAAAGGGTTACCATGATCCGGAGCAGGGTGGATGCTTTTGTATATTCCACGTTTGCCTTCTCGTTTTTCTTATTGAGTTCTTTGAAAGCGAGAAGCTCCTTCAGTTCCTTGACGAAGGCCTTGATGACGGCGATCCCTGAAAAGCTTTCCTGGGAAAAATCCGAAAGGTCGGAAAAGGCTTCCTGGCGAACGTCCCACTTTTTCATCATGGACTTCCCGACGACGGTAGCAATGACCAGCAAAAAGGCCATAGGAATCAGAGAAAACAGGGTCAGAACCATATCCATCCGCCACATCTTGATTATGGCGAGAACGCCAAGAAACAAAGCGTCGAAAAACATCATAACGCCCCAACCGAAGCATTCCTGCACCGTATCAAGATCGTTCGTAAAAAGGGACATCAGATTCCCGACCTTGTTGACCTGATAATACTGACGGGACAGATCCTTGCAGTGGTCGAACATCCGGTCCCGCAGATCGGTCTCAAGCCACGTGGCTGCACCGAAAAAGCAGACGCGCCAAAGGAAACGTCCGGCGATCATCCCAAGAATAATAAAGATCAGAGGCAGGCAGATTTTATCCAGGAGAAACTCCAGATCAAAAACCATAGCAACGCCGTCGGTCACTACCTGACCGTGGTTCATTCCGTTGATTACCATCTGATAGAGTTCCGGAATCTTCAATTGAAAATAGTCTACCATAATCAGCGCCGCAAGCCCCAAAAGCAGGAGCCAGGAATAACGCAGATAATAGCGGTTGATGTGCTTACCGAATACCATATTTTCTCCCGCGGACATTTTCCGCAAAACATAAATTGGGTCGAAACGAAATACATAGTGCGATTCAACTAATTATAGCACAAACCGCGTAAATTTGCAATAGAAACTTCTTTTTTGTTTCTCTTTCTTCAAACAATTTTTCATATCTGTTCGATTTTTGCGAAGATCCCCGGATTTCAAAGCCCCTTCTGCCGTTTTTCCATCTTCAGCCAACTGATGAATCCGTAGACATCGTTGATCAGAAAAAGAATGAAGCACACCGTTACCGATATATTTGATGAATCGTGAAACGAAGCAAGTACCCATAAGACGATGAGCACGAGATCGTTTGCGGCATACGCCAACGCAAACCAAGGACTTCGGCGAAAGGTAAGATAAACGGCAAAAAAGCTGGTTGCAACCGAAAGTGTGCTCGGCAGAAGATTTGCGGTGTTCAACGCCGCAAGAATAAAGTAAAACGCAACCGTGACCGCCCCCGTCAAAACAAAGGCGAAGCAGAACTCCTTGTGGGAAATACGGTTGACCCGAACCTCTTCCCTGCGTCCTTCGAAGGGGTTTCGAAGCCAGGAAATCAATGCGATCAGCGACATGGGTGCCGTCATGCCGAGATAAGTGATCATTTCGCCGTAATAGGCAAGGGCAAAGGAAATCACACCGTAAAAGACACTGAAAACAATCATCAATATCTGTCCGAAAGGGTTTCCTTTTGCATTGAAAATCAGAGAGGTCACGCCGATGAGAGACGCGATCAGAGTCAAAGCATCGCCCCTGCCGAAAAGGAGAAAGGAAACGACGATCAGAATCACCGAAGAACCCCAAAGAATCCACTCTCCCGGGGTAAAATAGTGTAAAAGGCGTTTCATAGAAATACCTCCAAATAAAAAAGCACCTGTTACGCATATCTTCAAAGACCTAACGACATGCGAACAGATGCCCGAAGCATCCGCTACCCGGTGGCAGCGTTTCAATTTAAGATATTATATCACATTTACGGGGATTTGTCAAGATTTCCGGAATGCAGAATATTTTTGCGAGGCAAGAAATACAATCAAGTATAACAAACCATCGGGAAAGGTGATAACTATGTTCATTTTTTCGACAAAACTGACGAAAACGAAGATTCTTACCGCAGCATTGGTCAGCGCGTGCCTCGTGCTTTTACTTCTGATCTCGTTGCCTACGGGGATTCAGGCATCAAAGGACGTGGTAAAGGGAGAAACAAACGAGGACCGGGTGGAATATCTGGAGACCTTCGGATGGAAAGTCTCCAACGATCCGGTCGAAGTGGTCAGCATCACCATTCCGGAGGAATTCGATCAGACGTATACGGAATATAACGCTCTGCAGATCAGCCAAGGGTTCGATCTTAACGGCTATAAAGGTGACGCTGGAACGAGATACACCTATACCATTTCAAATTATCCCAACGAAACGAAGGCACAGGTTCTTGCCAACGTTATCGTTATCGACGACAAGATCGTAGCGGCTGACGTATCCAGCGTATCCTCCGGCGGCTTTATGCATACGCTGCAAATGCCGGAAAAAACCGATGCGCCTCTAAAGGACCAGGAATCGGCCTCTTCCGGCATTACTAAGGAAGAAATGCTGGATTCCATCGGCAGCGGCGGAAAATAATACAATTTCGCCCTTGACATCCTTCCGATAAAATGGTATAATGATTGCGTAACGAATCATAACCCACACTCCGGGAGGAATTACATGAAACGTGCCGTTGCCCTTCTTCTGTTCCTTGCCTGTCTGATTACCCTTTCCGTCACTGCCTTTGCAGAGGCCGACAAAGGGGATCTGACGGCCCTTCTCAATGAGAATTACAATCCGTCTCTTTACACCTCAGATTCCTATCAGGCCTATCAGTCTGCCGTTACGTACGCATTTTCGATCTACGAGAACGAATATGCTACGCAGGAAGAAGTGAATGCCGCCGTATCGAATATGAAGGAGAAAAAGGATAGATTGGTTCCGGTTTTGAACCGGGAAATGTTGCTCTCTTACGTTACTACGCTGGAACTGTATCTTTACGCCCCCGACATCGTCCTGTCCGAAGAAATGGAAACCATTCTGACAGCCGCCAGAAACGAGTTTTTGGAGCTTTACAACAAACCCGATCTGACGCAGGATCTCCTCTCGGCAGCCGACGTAAAATATACGAATCTGATGGAACAAACGGAAGCGATACCGGGAATCAACCGATTCTCTTCCAAAGATGCACCGGAAGGTATCGTCATCCCGGATAAGGTATTTAGTAGTGCCCAAGGGCTCGGGAAAGTCACCGCCATCCGTCTGGTGCTCATCGGAATCGGCGCCGGGTTGATTCTCGTGGGGTTGGTAGTAAGCGTAATCTATCTCAAGCCGAAGAAATCAAGAGAATAAACGATATGAAAAGGTCCCCCAAAATGGGGGACCTTATTTTATACCGCTTTTACTTCAGCAGATTGATGAACAGACCGCCCTGGACGGTACGGTTCTGGAAGCCTACCATATGAGGAGTGGAGGTATAGTACCAATCGGAGAAGGGGACCCGCTCCCGGATCTCATCCATGCAAGTCCACATGGCATCGATAATAGCCTTCTCGTACTCCTTGTCGTCGGTAAGGACGGTGGACCACATCTGCCAGTCACTCTTACTGTAATCCTTGCGGCAATCGAGAGGCAAGCCGAAACGGTTGATTCGGTTCAGATATCCCTTTACTTCGGTTTCGAAGATATCGGCATCAAAAACGTTCAAGCCGAACAGCTTGTCCCAGACCAGGTTGTATTTGACACTCCAGGTCTCGGGCTGATCGAAGGCAAGACGGTAACAGCCGAGGACACGGTCATATGCTCTTTCCTTCCAGAGGGCGGCAAGCTTCCGCGCTTCGGAGAGGTATTTTTCTTCGCCTGCCTTGTCACCAAGATTCCCGCAGATCATACCCCAGGAGGCAATGCCCATAATCGCCTTTACGGAAAGGTTGGTATTGTGGGCGAGATGACCGGCAAAATCGTCCGTGCAAAGCTGATTCTCGGGATCCAAACCCTTCTCCATCAAATAATCCACCCACTTCTGAAGGGTAGCGGAATTCTTTTCTGCGTAAGAATAATCCTTAAGAGCATTGCAGGCGGCGGCCACGCAAAGAAGCATATTTCCGCATTCCTCGATCGGCATCTGCATATATTCGGGATCAGGATTCTTATCCAGATATTTCTTGGTCATACCGTAGACCTGACCGTTGGCCAGAGGATACTGGCCTACGTCGTGAGGCGCGTAGGGATAGGGCCAGGCATCGCTGTTAGCATACTTAAAAACGGGATCCAGCATGCCGAAGATCAACTCGGGGCGGTAAAGCAGGAACAGGGGAATCGAAGGATAGGTAACGTCCACGGTACCGATGCACCCGTTGGAGAAGTTTTCCTTGGAAAGGAACTGGAAGGATTCCCCATTCCAGGTAAGCTTATGAGCAGAGATGACCTGACGGTAAACCAGAGAGAGAATGTCGCAGTATTTCTCCCCGTGGGGCGCGGCCTTTTCCAAAAGGTCCCGATCGAAGGCCTGACAACGGGCAAGAAGATCGTCGTGCTGGTCCAGCGCCAGCTTGCAGATATCGGCAAAGGTTTCGCCGTCCTTCGTCCAGTACCCCTTGATATTTTCACCGAAATACTGGATGGAATACAGATCGTCGTAACCGATACAGATAAAGTCCTGAACCGAGCCCGTTGCAGAAAGATCGTATGCCTTATAGAGGGTAAGAGCGCACCAACCGTCGGAAACCTTGATCTCGCGGTCAAGATCCTCCACCACTGCCACGGAATTTTTCAAATTGCGGTAACGGGTATGTTCCTTCTCTTTGGTTACAACGAAGGCCTTGTGATCCCTGGCAAAGAGATGCAGGTACCCCCATTCGATCCGCAGGTCGTCCCCGGAGCGACCAAGAATATCCTGCGCACCCCGTCCGCAGGACGCACCGTTTTCGTAAACGGAAAACCGAACAGACTGGGAAGGATCGTCGACGGCCAATTCCGCAGAGGCATCGTAATAAAACTCAATTTTATGATCTTTTCCGTCCTTGGACGTGATGCTGTAATCCACGTAAGAAACGGGACGGCTCATAACCTTCAGATCATCCAACAGAAGCGGCGTAAAAAACCGAACGGAAAGATCAATTTCGTCACAGGTAAAGGTGTAGGTGGTGATCAGAGGAGAAACCTGAACGTCAGTCTGCTCCATAGGGTCGCATTCCCGATAATAATGAAGATTGTCGGGCATCAGCTTTCCCATAAACCGTTTCCATTCGCCGTCAATGCTGATCATGCCGGTCATGGAGTGGCGGCGGCCGGTCCAATGACGGGGAACGTCGTCGGTCAGAACGTCAACGGAAGACCAGATATTAAAATACGGGTCCACCGTAACAAGAGGATATGCAGGGGCTCTCAATTTCATAAAAATACCTCCGTATAAAAATTAACACTTGACAAATTCAGTATAACAGATTATAATAGAGATGTAAAGAGAAAAAAGAAACAATAAAGTGAGGAATATAAACATGAAGGAAGAAATCACAACGCCCCCCAGAGCCTCAGATCTCCCCTTCCAGGTAATGATGACCGGGATTTCCTATTGCGACGGATCCTACGCAATCTCCCGGAGAGCCTCCCCTCTGACCTGCATAGAATACGTGGTTAAGGGCAAAGGAACGGTAACCGAGGACGGACGAACCTTTGAAGCGAAGGCAGGTGATATTTACCTTCTTCACGAAGGAAGAAACCATCATTATCATTCCGACAACGAGGATCCGTGGGAGAAAATATGGATGAACCTGTCGGGAACCGCCGTGGAACACCTGCTCAGCGCTTACGGACTCGATTTGATCAATCACGTAACAGGCATCGATCTGGAAGAAGAGTTCAGGAATTTCTACAGAATTGCCGGGGAATGCACTTCGGCAATGGAGGTGTCGGACCGATGCTCCGTATTATTCCACAGGATTTTGCAAAAGATAGCGCACCATCTGCGGGAGGATAATCAAAACGTGACTACCGCGAGAAGAATGAAAGAAATGATCGATTCCTCCGCCGGATTCGATCTCGACCTCGACAAGATCGCCGGACGGCTTTTCTTTACGAAAACGCACATAATCCGGGTCTTCCGGGAAGCCTACGGCATAACCCCCTACGAATATATTCTTTCGGGGAAGTTAAGGCTTGCAAAAGACCTTCTTGCAAACACGTCCCTTACGGTAACGGAAATCTCTGCCCGACTCAACTTCTGCGACGCCCATTATTTTACGAACTTTTTCCGAAGCCGCACCGGAGTCACTCCTCGGGAGTACCGGAAACAAAAAGCAGGAACGGAAGCAAAATAAGAATGCGCACCCGATAATTTAACGGGTGCGCACGTTTTTATTCAGCGTCGGACAGCTTTACGATGACTTTGCCTCGGAGGCAATAATTCCGGGTCTCCAACTCTTCCGGCAATTCTTCCGGAGAAAGGACCTTTCCGATGGAGGCGTCGGTATCAATAGCGCCGGAATCCAAAAGCGCAATGGCACGGTCCGTAGTGGCGGGATTGATATACGAGGTTTTGATCACCAATTCCTTCCGGAAAGCCTGATAGGGATAGAAAGCCACGGAAACTTCCGGCGCAGCAACACCGAAAAGGACCACCGTAGCGCCTCTTCCGGCAACGGACAAAGCCGTTTCAATGGCAGCGGGAATCCCGACGCACTCCAGAACCTTATCAACGCAGTGGATCCCAGAAGCACGGATCGCGTCGTTCAGGTCTTCCCTGCCGGAATTCAAGAACAACGAAGCCCCCATCTTCAGGGCCGTATCCCGTTTACTTTCATCCGGTTCAAGAACGACGATCTTTGCAGCGCCCGCCTTCTTGCACAGCTGCAGCATCAAAGCGCCAATAGCGCCAAATCCAACGATGGCGACCGTTTCTCCCGGAATGATTCCCAGAAGATCGATGCCGTGCAGACAGCAGGCCAAAGGTTCACAGAGAGAAGCATCCCGCAGAGAAAGAGTATCGGGAATATGATACACGTTTTCCTGGGGCGGGCAAATATACGTCGCCATTCCCTTAACGACACCTTTGGAATTCTCACAAAGGTGACGCTTTCCGTTTTTACAATAATAGCAATGGCCGCAACTCCAGTTCGGATCCACGGTAACCCGATCACCGGGCTTGAAGTCCGTAACGGCTTTCCCGACTTCAACCACGACCCCGGAGGCCTCGTGCCCCAAAGGAACGGGATAAGTTACGGGTCTTGAACCCGCTTTCCCGGCGTATTTATGCAGATCGGTACCGCAAAGACCGCAATAAGCAACGGCGATCTTAACACTGGCCTCTCCCATGGGAGGCTCCGGAAAATCCGCATATTTCACGTTCCGGGGTCCGTACAATACAACTGCTTTCATAATATATAATCCTTCTGTTTAAAGATTCATCAACCAAACGTGATTGGCACGAAGATCGGAAAGGGTTCTGCGCCCGTCTCTGTCCTTGGGTTCCACTTCATACATAAAGGGCCCGTTATAATCCACTTTCTCAAGCTCGTGCTGCAGGACCTTCCAATCAATAAAGCCGTCGCCTGGAAACAGATGTTTTTCGTCCACGAAATCAAAATCCGAAACGTGAAGGGTGACGATCTTTTTGCCTACGGCACGAATAAACTCTTCGTTGGATTCCTTCAGCATATGGTTGGTATCGTAGCAGACCCTCAGATCGGGATGACGGTCCAGAAGATACTGGATCTCTTCGTGACAATTGCAAAGGCAGGTTCGGGGAAGATCCTCCACCGCAACGGTGATGCCGGTTTTTTTGGCAGCATCGCAGAGCTTTCCAAAATCCGCAGAGCAGCGTTCCATGCGAAGGGCGCGCTCCCCGTCGTGGATAGGCTCTCCGCTGGGGTGTACCAAGGCAACCTTTACGCCGGCCTCCCCCGCACGGTTGAGAATTTCAACGTCCGATTCAACGTTCTTCTCGTTGATGCTCAGAGAGCAGGGAAGGTGAACGGACCAGACCTCCGTTCCGGTATTTCGGGTCCAGGTAGGAATCATTTTCCAATCAACGTTTTCCAGATAATAGGCTGGATTCCAACCAAAGGACAACTCAAGACTTTTGACGCCGGCCTTAGCGTAATCTTCCATTACGCCTTCATCAATGTGCCCGACAAAGCAGGCGGAAGCACCGGTGCGCCATTGTTTACGATCGGTCATGACAGGTTACCTCCGAATATCATACTCTGTTTTTGCGAACGAGGAAAGAATGGGATAATACGTATTTATCGTATTCAATGGTAATTTTCATTTCGGGGTGGGGCGCAAACAGGATTTGCGCACCCGTATCGTCAAATATCCGATTCGCACTGAACTTCCGCAGGGGCTGTCCCGGCTCGACGATGATCAACTCGTCCCCGGCATTGATCTTGTTTTTCTCCGTGACCTGGAGGCGGCGATTCAAGGCGTCGTAGCCCGTAATTACCCCAACGAGATCATAATTACGGATATAAGACGGCTCGTAATAATTCTGACCGTTAACCTCAAGATCCGGAAAGTAGAAGCCCGTATAATAAGGCCGGTGGCTTACCATATCCACCTGCTCCACGTAGGACGGAAGATTCTGCCCATAGGCGATCACGTCGTTAAAGCAATCGTCCACGGCACGGCGATAGGCCTGCGTAATAACGGCCACGTAATACTCGGTTTTGATGCGCCCTTCAATTTTAAAGCTGGTGATCCCGGCCTCGCAGAGGGCCGGAATATGCTCGATCATCGAAAGATCCTTGGAATTCATGAAAAGAGTCCCGCCGTCGGTCTCTTCAACGGGGAAATACTGACCTGGACGCTTTTCCTCCACCAGAGCGTATTTCCAGCGGCAGGGCTGAGCACAGTAGCCCCGGTTGGAATCCCTCCCGGTCAAAAACTGGGACAGAAGACACCGCCCGGAATAGGCCATGCACATGGCGCCGTGAACGAAAGCCTCCAATTCCATGCTTTCAGGAACTCTGCGGCGGATCTCCGCGATCTCATCCAAGGAAAGCTCCCGGGCAAGCACCACCCGCTTTGCACCCAGATGATACCAGGCCATACAGGTTTCGTAATTGGTTACGTTAGCCTGGGTAGATACGTGAATATCTACCTTCGGCGCGTATCTGCGGAAGACCGCAAAGGAACCCATATCGGAAATAATGGCGGCGTCCACACCGATCTCCTGCAAAAACGCAGCGTATTCCGGAAGACGGTCGATCTCATCGTTCCGGGGTACCACGTTGCAGGCAACGTAAATCTTCTTCTGCTTTCCGTGGACGTATTCGACGGCCCGCTTCAGTTCCGCCCGGGTAAAATTCCCTGCGGCGGCACGGAGCGAAAATTCTTCCCCACCGACGTAAACTGCGTCGGCACCGTATTCCAAGGCGTAGATCAACCGGGAAAAATCCCCGGCAGGTGCCAAAATTTCAGGTTTTTTCATGGGGCAGACACCTCCTTTTAACCGAAAGCGCAACACCGTCACTGATCGGCAGAACGGTGGTGGTCAATTCAACGTGGGATTTGATTTGATGCAAATATTCGTCAAGACGGTTGACGATCGTTTGATTACGGTGGCAATCGGGCTTCCCGGCCGAAACCTGCCCCCGAAACAGCACGTCGTCAGTCACGAGAATTCCACCCTCGGACAAAAGACGAACGCACTCCGGAAGATAAGCAGGGTATTGCCCCTTGGCCGCATCAAGATAAATCAGATCGTACGGCCCGGAAAGGTTTGGAAGGATTACTGCGGCATCCCCTTCAAACAGAGTGATTTCAGGACGGTTGAAGCGCTGAAAATTCCTCCTTGCCTCGGGAATCATGGCAGGATTTCGCTCAATCGTGTCAATGGTGACGGAATCACAGACCGTACTCATCACGATGGCAGAAAAACCAACGCAGGTCCCGATTTCCAGAATCCGCCGGGGTCGGTGCATGCGACAGAGAAAGATCAAAAGCTCAATCGCCTCTCCGGACGAGACGGGATATCCCGCTTGACGAACCTCTTCCTCGAATGCAAGCAAGGACTCCGGCATCAAGGTCGGCAAAGATCGAAGATAGCGCTCGGTAACGGGATCGATCAGACAGTCAAGAGCCATAGATCAGCCTCGCAGGTATTTGTTGACGTTTGCGGAATGCTCCTTGAAGGTCTTAGCAAAAATGGTTTTGCCGGCCTCGGGGGTGGGACTGTCGGCGGGAACGCCAATGAAATAATAATACTCACTGGGTTCCGGCTCGCAGGCGGCTACGATAGCCTCAATACGCGCACAGCAAATAGGCGTGGGACAAAGCCCTTTACGCAGATAGACGTTATAGGGCGTATCCGTGTTTAGCTGGTCATAGGTACAGCTGGGAAGGCGCTCGTCTTTGGGAACCATATAGCTGACGGTGGCGTCACTCTGCAGCTTCATATCGATTTTGAGGCGGTTATTAAAAACCGAAGAAATCAACGCAAAATCCGCAACGTTACCGGACTCCTTCTGAATAATCGAGCCCAGAATCATCGCCTCGTAAACCGTTTTATCGGCGGCCTGCGCCTTTTCCGCAAGTCCCGTAGAGGCTACCTTCTTATTGAACTGATCAATCATCTTGGCAAACAGCTCCACTTCCGTGGAATCCAGGAAGAAATCGTAGGTATCGGGATAAAGGAATCCCTCCAGGCGGGCGTATTCCGGACAACCTTCGGGAAGAGAGCCGACGGAAGGAATATAGGGACAATCGTAATCAGCCTTTAAAGCAGCGTCAAAGCCTTCCTTCGTCCAAGCGGTACCCTTCTCCGCACCGACCTGGAGGAACTTGTCAATAATATCGGTCACTTCCGCGCCTTCCGCAAAACCGATGCGGACCGAAGCCCGATAATTGGGAGCTTTTTTCAAAATATTTAAAATCTCCTGATAAGAATCCCCTACGCCGAATTCGTAGGTTCCGATCTGCAATTTATTATCAATGCTTTGCTGACGGGCCATCATCACGAACCAGAACGGATAATCCACGATGCCCTGCTCCTGCAGTTTCGCAGCAATTTTTTTCGTGGTGTCCCCTTTCACGATCTCAATGGTAGCAAGCTCCGTCTTCGAAGGATCCCCGTTCACGTCTTTTTGAAGATTGGAATACCATACGTATCCCACAACGGCGGCGGCTGCAATCACGAGAAGGATCACCGCAAGGACGACGAGAAGAACGATCTTCCCGGTCTTGGATTTTTTACCTCTTCTGGCCATTATTTTTGCTCTCCTTTGGTTTTTTGTTCTTCCCATCGGCGGGAATTTTCATTGATCCGGGAGCGATCTTCCTTATCCCGAAGCAAAATCAGTTTTTTCAGCAAATGAAGAAGGTGACAAACGGCACCCACGAGACAAATGACGATTACGTGGACGGTCAGATCCCCGATCCCCGCATCCACGAGCCGCTCGCCGTAATGAGCAAGAATATAAGAGATGAGATTAGAAAGAAAATGAGCGGCAACGGAGGAATAAACGGATCCGGTAAGATAGACCAACATTCCCAGCAGGATGCCTGCAAAAAGATCCGAAAGAAAATACCATCCGGGTCCGTGAAGAACCATAAACAGAAAAGCAGAAGCACCAACCACGGCAACAGGCTTCAATTTTGCGGTGCGAAGCATGGTCATAACGGCACCCCGGAAGAAAATTTCCTCCACCAACGGAGGAAGCACGATCACGCAAAGAATGGCGATCAAGGGGGAGGAATAACCGTCCGCAGAAAAAGCAGAGGGGGCGTCCACGGATATATAAGCGTAAAAGAGAGACATTGCGTAATTGATCAGAAACGACCCGCAAATCAGAATGACAGAAAGACAAAGGGTCAGGCGGGTTTCCAACAAATTGATAGGCTTGATGCAGAAAAAGCGGCTGGTTCCCATCTTGGGAGAGAGAATTTTCAGAACCCACGCACCAATAAGAAACAGCCCGGCGCCGACCAGATTGAGAATCAGCAGATTACGGGTAACGTCAAACAATTTCAAGATCCAGAGCACCGCAAAAATGAAAGCGGAAACAATGGAAACGGCAAGAATTTTTTTCATATTCAATCACCGAAGGGCGGAAGGAACAGACTTTCCCGGACTTTTTCGCAGACTTCCTTCCCTGCAAGGATCTCTCCGAGGACGTAGCCGAATTGCCACGCGAATCCGGCCGATTTTGCCGTGACGATGCGGCCGTCCCGCACCACGGGAGAGGAAGAAATCGTGGCACCTTCCAGAAAATCCTCAAATCCGGGATAACAGACGGCGGATTTCCCCTTCAGATACCCGCGCTTTCCCAGTATCATGGGAGCCGCACAGATCGCCGCAAGATAACCTCCGCGGCCGTAAATGGAGGCGAGTAATTCCGTAATGCCGGGGAATTCGTCAATATTGGTCGTCCCGGGCATCCCGCCGGGGAGAACGATCATTTCCGCGTCGGAAAAATCCGCGTCGGAAAAAACACGATCGGCGGAAATTTCAATTCCGTGCGCACCGCAAACAACGCCACCCTTCAGGGAAACCGTGGTTACCTTAACCCCGGCCCTGCGGAGGAAATCCACGGGAGCGAGGGCTTCGATCTCTTCACAACCGTTGGCAAGGAGAAAATATACCATAACGTTACCTCAATTATACATACAGTTCAGATATAGATCCGTGGTTTCCGCATAGGCAGTCAGTTCTTCCGTAAAAGGGCACAACATAGCGATAGGCTTCTTGACGTCGCCGACCCGATCCTGAATTCTGACGGGCAAATGATAATGGATACAGAGCGTATCTGCCAGAGCCTTTTCATCCTCACCGACCCATTCCCGAACGGTAATCTCAGAAACACCCCGCTGAAGGAAAGCAAATCCCCCTTCAAAGGAGACGAACTCGCAGGGTTGCGTGGGGTGAGTATATTCGGTTACAGCCTGCAGAAACCGTTCCTTTGTCTTGAAAACACAGCCCTCCGCCGCATACTTTTCATAATAGGCGTCGTAATACCCCTCGGCACCGTAACCGGAGAAATCGAGCTTAAGAGCATTCCCCGTCGCTTCCTCCGGCTCGTAGACGCGTTCTGAAACGGAAAATGCGGCACGAAATCCGAATCGCTCATAAAACGGGATAAGATCGTCGGAAACGGGAATCACACAGACGCCGTCGCAATCGTCCCGTACAAGCTCAAGCACCCGCTTGATCAACAGAGACATATATCCCTTTCCACGCTGCGCCGCATCGGTAGTGACGCAGCTGAGCAGACGAATCGGCAGATCTGTGCCTTTTACACGGATACTGTATTTCGGCAAAAATAAAGCCGCAACGGGACGACCGTCCACCGTAAGAGCAAAAATATCCTCGGAGCGAAGATATCCGCAACCGTACATGGCGGAGATAAATTCGGGATCGTCCCCGAAGGCTTGTCCCCAAAGATCGTTGAGGGCGAAGCGGTTGGAATAACCGCGGACCAATGCAGGTGTCATATTACCCATCCTTACCGATCACAGCAAATGCCGGATCGTTTCAAAAATTCGGTCGGAGATCTCTTCCTTCGAAAGCATATTTCCTTGCCCGTCCAGGCAGGTAATGCGATGGAAGCCGAGATTTTCACAACAATAAATACCCATTTCGTAGCAACGGCGAAGATAATCGTTATCTCGCTCGTGAATATCCTTTTTCGATTCGTCCCCTTCGTAGCGGCCGGTCATCAATTCTCCGGTAATTTTCGGGGGAACGTCGAGGAAAAACACGGCGTCGGGACGGGGGATTCCCATTTTTACGAACTCAAAATCGTCCAGCCAATTCATATAGGGAACCCGCTCCTCCGCAGGTAGCTTCGCGCATTGATGGAGCAGATTGGAAGAAACGTAGCGGTCGGACACGACGATCGTTCCGTCGTTATAATCCTTCCCCCAGCCGGTTTTATAATAAGCAAAACGGTCTACGGCGTAAAAGGAGGAGGCGGCGTAGGCGTTGACTTCGTCGGCGTCTTCTCCGTATGCACCCGCAAGATACTGTTCCACGGGGGCGCAGGCGGGCGATCCGTAATTGGGCAGTTTGATCTGCCGCACCGCCTTCCCGGAATCCTCCAAACGCTTTCGGAGCATGGCCACCTGGGTAGTCTTCCCGGATCCGTCGATCCCTTCAATGATAAACAACCGTTTCAAGACTCGTTCCACCTTTAGTTATAATAAATTATAACTAATTATAGCATAGATAAGAAAAAAGCACAATAGAATTCACTAAAATGATACATTTTGTTCACCATTCATCCAACCCGGAGCGCTGTATTGCGCCGAAAACGCGTTTACGAAGGCCCGGATAGCGGTGCTCCATCTCTCTCATCAGATCTTTCATTTCCTGCCGTTGCGTCTGTCCGTTTGCCGGGCAAGGATTCGCAATGACGGGAATTTCATTGGCACGGCAAAAAGAACGGACGTCCCGTTCCTGAACGTAGATCATAGGACGAAGAACGGTAACGTTCATACGATCGAGGAACGTAACCGGCTGAAAGCAGCCCAGGCGGCCTCCATGGATGAGGTTGAGCCAAAAGGTCTCAAGGACGTCGTCGTAATGATGCCCGAGGGCGACTTTATTGCATCCGTATTCCACGGCAGCACGATTCAAGGCACCTCTGCGCATAACGGCACAGAGCGCGCAGGGATTCTGCTCCTTGCGGACGTCAAAAATAATATGGGAAATATCCGTTTCTTTTCGGATACATTCGATGCCGGCCGCACGGATTTTTTCTTCCAACGGCCCGTAGTCCATACCGATTCCCATGTCGATGATAATGGCCATCAGAGTAAATTTTTTCGGATAAAAATGGGAAAGCCGCTCCAATGCAAAGAGCAATGCGCCGGAATCCTTGCCGCCGGAGACGCCGACGGCGATCTTGTCCCCCTCCGAAATCATATCATAATCCTGAATTGCCCGGCGGATAGGCCCCACGATATTACTGCTCAAGAAAAAGCCTCCAAACAAAAGACGGAGACCGTCGGTCTCCGTCTGATTAGGTAATTAAAGAGCCGCCTTGGCCTTCTCAACGAGAGAAGCGAATGCAGCGGGATCAGAGATGGCAAGCTCAGCCAGGACCTTGCGGTTCAGGGAGATGTTAGCCTTCTTCAGACCGTTGATAAAGCGGGAATAGTTGATGCCGTTCTGGGCACAAGCCGCAGAAATACGGGTGATCCACAGGGACCGGAAATCTCTCTTCTTGAGCTTTCTGCCGATGTAAGCGTAAGTCAGGGATTTCATGACCGCTTCGTTGGCAGTACGGAACTGCTTGGATTTTGCACCAAAGTAACCCTTGGCAAGCTTCAGAATCTTCTTACGTCTTTTGCGCGTCATCATTGCGCCTTTAACTCTAGCCATTTTCTATCTCTCCTCCTCTTACGCGTAGGGAATCAACTTTTTGATGGTGGGGGCGTTAGCGGGGCTTGCGTAAGCAGCCTTACGAAGGCCTCTCTTATACTTGGTGGTGTGCTTGGTCAGGATGTGTCTTCTGTTGGCACGGTTCAGTTTGACTTTACCGCCCTTGGTAACGCTGAAGCGCTTGGCAGCACCCTTGTGGCTTTTCAACTTAGGCATGATACTTTCTCCTTTATAATGATGATTTGATTAACGGTGATATGGAAATCCCGACGCAAAAATGCTTACTTGGCAGGCTTGGGAGCCAGGATCATGATCATGTTCCGGCCTTCCAGTTTTGCGGGTTTTTCAACGACGCCCAATTCGGAGCAAGCCTGAGCAAAACGCTCCATGACTTCCATACCGAGTTCAGGATGCTGGATTTCACGGCTGCGGAAGCGAAGAGCAACCTTGACCTTGTCGCCGCCTTTCAGGAAGCGCAGGGCGTGATTTTTCTTGGTTTCCATGTCGTGCTGCTCGATCCGTACGCTGAGCTGAACTTCCTTGATAGACACGATCCGCTGATTTTTCCGGGCTTCCTTTTCCCGTTTGGCCTGCTCAAAGCAATATTTGCTATAATCCATTACCTTACAGACGGGGGGATCAGCCTGAGGAGAAATCTTGACGAGATCGAGCCCCTTGTCGTAAGCGATCTTTTGAGCATCGCGGGCAGACATGATCCCTCTTTGGGAACCGTCGGAATCGATCACGCGAACCTGCGCATCACGGATTTCCTCGTTGAGTTGAAATTTTTTTGCGTTGATGGGAAAACACCTCCAAAAAAGAAAATCGACAGAGCAGAATGCGTCCGTCGATCATGCATCCAAAGGATGCGAACGATATTAACCTGGCTCGCGGTGCGGCCGGGTGAGACGCTGTCTGCTTCATTGTGCTTGAATATTATACTACATTTTTTCCGGTTTGTCAAGTACTTTTTGTTTCAAAATTTCAACAAATTTTTGTGAAGGTTGAAAAATCAGAGCCTTTTTTCCGTTTTGCATGGGAAAAATCAGCAAATACGCGGTTTTTCTGTCGGAAACTCCGTAGGAAATTTTTCCGGGGCGGAGTTGATTTTCCCGCAGGAAGGTCTCCCCTTCCTTCAACGGGATCAGCTTGCAGGTTTCGTTGAGGCGAAATTCGCCGATCACGGTCTCCCGCTTCCCGGCAACGGAACGAATCACGAGAACAGAATCATTCAACTCGTATTTATATTCCGTGCCGTAAAAACGCAAAAAACGGAAGATGAGAAGGCCTATGGCGACGAAAACGAGAAATTCGTAGATCGCCTTCACGTAAGGAAAGCCAAAGATTACCGGGATCCAGTTGGGAAGGGAAAGCAGAACGAATCCCCCGAGAACGATCAGAAAAACGTCCCGAAAAACGCCGGTGCGGCGGGGTGCGGTTTCTTCGTACATGGACAATACTCCTTATCAGCCGATAATTACCTGTAGTTCAGCCGGAAATTCCGGCAACGTATCGTAGAGTACCGAGGGATTGCCGGAAATATTCAGCGTGCCCTTGGTCAGATCTACGGTAATGGCTTCCATCGTTTCAAATTTATTATTGCTGAGGTCGAGATAATTCAGATGGGAAAACCCCAGGACCTCAACGGTCTGCAATCCGTTTCCGGAAAGCTTCAGCGTGGTAAGATTGGTCAGACCCGCAAGCCCCGAAACGGAAGAAAGGCCGCAATTGACCAAGTGAACGCTATTCAGAGAAGGCAATCCGGTCAGCACGGGAGAAGACAGTCGACCGCCGGTAACCGAGATCGACTCCAGAGAAGAAATCCCGGTAATGCCGGAAAGGTCACCGAGAGACGGGCAGGAATCAAAGGTGAGGGTTCGAAGCGTTTCGTGGGCGGCAATTTGAGGAGCCGTTACTGCGGAATTTTTCACCGTCAGACTGTCGAGACCGGAAAGCGTCGCGACGGAATTGACGACTGCATCGTCTCCCCCGTAGACCGTAAGATCCTTCAAGGAACGAAGGGCAAGAATCTGATCAGCGGAAACACCGGAAAGATGCACCGAGAGGGTCTCCAAAGAAGCCATGGAAGAAAACAGATTAACGGGACAAACGAATTCAGCAGAAAGATCCAACAGCTTCAAGGATGGAAGATTCAAAACCACCGTTTGAGTATATTCGGTATTGCAGGCCAGATCCAGGGACGCCAACGCAGGCAAACTCAAGATCAAGCCGGTCAGAGGATTGTTCGAAAGAGAAAGAGATCGGAGAGAATCGGAGGACAGGGTAAGGGCAGGCAGGGCGTTGTTCGAAAGATTCAAGGCCTCCAGCTTCTTAGCGGCGCCAAGGGAAAATACGGTCACGGCGTTAGACGAGAGATCCAGTATCTTCAGGGCACAATCCCCGGTAATTTCCACGGAAAAAGAGGCAAGGCCGTTTTCTGAAAGGTCCAACTCCTCCACCGCAGACCAACCGTCGGTCAGAACGAAAGCGGCAATGGCGTTGCCGGAGAGATCCAAATTTTTGACGGCAGTTTTGCCGGAAAAAAGGGAGGGATCTGAGATCTGATTTTTGGAAAGATTCAGCTTTTCCAAGGCAGTGAAGCCGGAAATCCAGGAAATATCGCTGATCCCGCAGCCGGACAAAGAAAGAGATACCAACTGAGGCACCTGGGTCAAAGGCGAATAATCCGCCACGGACACCTCGTTCATGGTCAGATCGGTAAGCGTAGCCAGCGTCGAAAGAAAGGCCAGATCGGAAACGGTGGTACGGCTCAGATCGAGGGTGGTCAGCTTGGAACAAAAGGCAAGGTCGTTCAGGGTGGAGACCTTGCAATCGGTCGCCACGAGGGTAGTCAGATTCTGGAATTTCGTTCCGATGGCGTCAAAGCTCTCAAGCGTATTTCCGGAAATATCAAGACTCTCCAGCTGAGGCATAATGGGGAGGGCGTGAAAATCCGGAACCACGGAATCGCCGGAAAGATCCAGTGATTTGATGGGTAGTTTTCCAAGAATATCAAGAGTACGCACGTCTTCCCCGTCGGAATCGGACAAGGTAGACGCCTTAGCGGGATTCCCGGCAAGAGACAGACTCTCCAATTTGGAAAGATAAGCAAATCCACCCAGATCCTCCAGGCTATTCCCGGTGAGATCAAGGCTTTTCAGATTTGGAAAATAGCGAAAATCGTAAGCGACCTGAATTTTGGGCGCAAGATTCTTATCATAGGTACAGTCCAGACTTTCCAGTCCAAGACAATCTCCGATGGTGATCATCGTGCCTTCATCATAGCCAAGGGCCTTGCGGACGTGAGGCTCTACGCCGCCGTCGATGAAAGACATCGGTGTAGCGTAAATGGTCTGCTTTAATTCCTTCAGCCCGGAAACGGCCTTGTTGACGTCCTTCTGAGAGGCGTCCTCATTATCCCGCACCGCAGTATAAGCGGCCACGAGGGTGGCTTGATCGAGGGTCTGGGGGATGGTCTCAAAATCCTCCAGAAGAGAGATCAAAGCCGCCTTGTCCACGGTGACGGGGGCCAATACGGGCGTATCCTCGCAGGCGGAAAAGCCGGCGAGGCATAGAAGTATTACTGTTAACAGAATGAAAAATCGCTTCAGAAGAATACACTCCTTCATTTTTGATCGGATTCATCCTCCGAAAGTACGGTAAGAAATTTCTTTATGCATAGCGGCAGAGGTATCGAAGACGCCTTGTGGCTCGAAAAAGGAAACCCTATCAGTTCCTTTGCACTACATCGTATTATACCACTTTTTTCGCGTTTTGTCAACCGAGCGGTTTTCTGCAAAGAAAGACGGAGACATCTGCGTACGAGATGCCTCCGGTTTTCTTCATTTGCACGGATTGCGGCGCTTGCGGGAAGACGTGTTTTCTTCAATGATCTTCCGGGCCTCCTCCACCAGCTCCCGGTCGGAACAGGAAGCCTCCGGGCGAAGAATAAAGATGGCCTGACTGAAGACCTTCCCGCCCCTCGGATTATTGATGATCACCGCATTTTGAAACAATCCCCGAATCATAAGCATCCCCTTTTCGTTGGTTCTTTCTCACAGTTTTACCGAAAAGGGCCGGGGATATTCAAACCCGGAAAAACCCCTTAACCAAGCCAATCGATAAAGGTCGAAGTCTCCCGGAAACAGGGATTTTTCAGAAAATCGTCTGCCCAGTTGGCAGAACAAAGCATGGGATGGCGGGACCGATAGGAACGCTGAACGAAATCGTATTTCTGCGCTTCCTTGCCCCATAAAAACCAAATGGGATGGGCGTTATCCTCAATATAGCGGATCAGATCGTTCATCAAAGGCTCCCAGAGTTCTGCATGGGAACCGGGATAGCCGGGCTTACAGGTCAAAGCGGTATTGAGCAGAAGAACCCCGTTCTCTGCCCAATAAGAAAAGAGGCGGTCGGGAGGGAGAATATTGAAATCGCCCCGATCCACGGCGGCCGTCACGTCGGAAAATTTGGTCTCGTAGGGATCAGCGTCGGTGTAAGACGCATAGAGAAGCCGGACGATATTCTTCAGGGAGACCTGCCGGAAGGGCTGTTTCCAGCTCGTAAGGCCGTTCACCTCAAAGGCAAGCCCCGTAGCGGCGCCGGGGGCAGGATAGGGATCCTGGCCCAAAATAACCACGCGAATTCCTTCTACGGGCTGAGCGGCACGGAAGATCTTTTCGGCGTCAGGGGTGCAATCGTTTCCCACTTCCCGGAGAATTCCGTTCAGATCCGGTCGATTTTTAAGAAAATTCAGCAAAAAACCTCAGTTCCCTTCTTGACAGTTTGGGTTTTGTCCTATATAATATAGTGGTACGATACTATTGTACCATACTTTTCCGAAAAAAGCAAGTAGTAAAATGCAGGAGACCGAAAAATGTTTACGTTAGAAACCCGCCTTGCAGCAGAAACGGCCGAAGAGCAGATCCGGGAACAGTTCCGGAGGATTGGAGAAATTGAAGAAAAAAATACGCAAAAGGTAATGCAGGCCTTTTGGGATCATCGGGTATCCCAAGCCACCCTTTACGGAACGACCGGATACGGACACGACGATAAGGCAAGAGACACGCTGGACGCCATGTGGGCCCAGGTGTTGGGAGCGGAAGACGCCCTGGTCCGTCACAATTTTTCCTCCGGCACAAACACGCTTGCCACCGCTCTTTTTGCAGTGCTTCGCCCCGGAGATACCATGCTGACCGTCACCGGAAGGCCTTACGATACTCTACTTCAGACCGTGGGGCTTTCGGGAACGCCCGGCAACGGATCCCTGGCCGATTTCGGTGTGAAATACAGCCAGATCGACCTTCTGGAGGACTTCTCTCCCGACTACGGCGCCATCGACGAGGCGCTGAAGGCAGATCCAACGGTGAAAATGGTTTACGTTCAGCGCTCCCGGGGATACACCACCCGTCCGGCACTGACCATCGATATGATCGAAAAGATCGTAACGACGGTCAACCATCGCGCCATCGTCATGGTGGATAACTGCTACGGCGAATTTACCGAAACGAGAGAACCCACAGAGGTTGGAGCCGATCTGATTGCCGGTTCGATGATCAAAAACGCCGGCGGCGGGATCGCCCTGACCGGAGGATACATTGCGGGCAGAGCAGACTTGGTGGAGAAAGCGGCCTTCCGCCTGACCGCCGTAGGTCTCGGGAAAGACTGTACTCCATCCCTGGATCAGATGCGTCCCTTGACCATGGGGCTTTTCATGGCGCCCCATACCGTAGCAGAAGCCTTAAAGTGCGCCGTTTTTGCCGCAAAAATGTTTGAAAACGCCGGCTTTGAAACCTCCCCCGCATACGACGCTAAGCGGAGTGATATCGTCCAGACGGTCACCTTCCGGGATCCTATGAAGCTGGTTCGGTTCTGTCAAGGCATACAAAAGGGCTCCCCCGTGGATTCTTACGTTTATCCGGAGCCATACCTTGAGGACGGTTACGACGACCAGGTCATTATGGCGGCAGGCACCTTCGTTTCCGGCGCATCCATCGAAATTTCGGCCGACGGTCCTATGCGGGAGCCCTTCGTGGGGTATCTCCAGGGAGGACTCACCTACCGCAGCGGCAAGCTGGCCGTCATGACAGCATACGAAGAAATGATGAAAGAATGATACGATGAACAAAGATTACGCAGTTCTTTACAACCGGTCTCTGGAGCACATTTTCGGGAAACAGGCCCGGGCAGTGGCGGGGGAATTAAATTGCCCTTGCTTTTATACCGACGAAATACTGTTTAAAAGGGACGAGGAGATCGAATTTAAAAAATGCGTCTATTTCGATAAAGACGTTCTGACCGGCCTTCGATTGGAGCTGCTGGGAGTCCGTCTTTACAACAACGTCGGCGCAATCGAGACGTGTGACGACAAGCGGCGCACGGGGGAAATACTCCGCAGAGATCTTTGCGTACCAAAAACGATTTTGCCCCCGCTTCTCTTTTCGGATCTTCCGGAATACCGCAAGGAGTTTGTAAAACGGGTTGCAAGTGAACTGGGCTTTCCCCTGATCGCAAAACTGGCCTTCGGTTCTCTCGGACAGCAGATTCGGCTGATCCGCACCGAAGAAGAATTGCGTCAATGCTGTGAAGAATGGAAAAATCAGCCCCACCTTTTTCAGGAATATATCGAATCTTCCACCGGAAAAGACGTGCGCATCTACGTGGTAAACGGCGAAGTTGCAGCAGCTATGGAACGGCATAACCCCAACGATTTCCGTTCCAATATCGGTGCCGGAGGTCACGGACGGAAAATCGATCCTCCGGAATCCTTCCGCAAGACTGCGGTCGACGCTTGCGCGCTCTTGGGATTGGATTTCGGCGGAGTGGATCTGCTGTACGGCATTGACGGAGAGCCGATCGTATGCGAAGTCAATTCCAATGCGCTGTTCAACGAGCTGAACGCCGTCTGCGGCGTTAAGATCGAATCGAAAATCGCCGAGACCGTGAAGGCAGAAGCAAGCGGGCTTTTCGACCTGATGAACCTATTTTAAATCGACGATGAAAAAAGAGGAAAGCATGGCTTTCCTCTTTTTTCGGTGTTACACACGGAATGATATTTAGGAAGGTACTCGTAAGCAAGGAAACAAAACTCTCGCGGTTAGCGAAGGCTAACTGATGCACAAAAAAAATTCGGATTAAGAATCAGCGGAAATCACAGAAGGTACTCGGACTCACTTCGCATCGGTTAGCCTCCGCTAACTGATATTATTATACACCAAATAGCGTCCCTTGTCAAGCCCTTTCCGCCAATTCAAAAAAAATTTACAAATTTCCTCTTGACAAATTGGTCTATTCGTGATAGACTATAGAAAAAGGTCTATTACCAATAGACCAACAAGGAGGAAGTTATGGACGATTACAGACTCGGAGCCGTCGAATCCCGCTTTGCGGATCTAATCTGGCTCCACGAACCAATCACCTCGGGCGATTTGGTCAAGCTTTGTGAAAAAGAGCTTCAATGGAAAAAATCCACCACCTACACCGTATTAAAAAAGCTTTGCGAAAAGCAAATTTTCCGGAATCAAAACGGAACCGTCACGTCCCTCCTGTCCAGAGAGGATTTCTACGCAAAACAGAGTGAAAAATTCGTAGACGAAACCTTTGACGGATCGCTGCCCAATTTCGTGGCTGCGTTTACCGCCCGCAAACGCTTGAGTAAAAAGGAGATTGACGAGATCCGCCGGATCATCGACGCCTACAGGGAGGACTGAAATGGAGGCCTTATTCCTGAAAATACTGAATATGAGCGTGACGGCGTCCTGGCTTGCGGTGGCGGTGGCAGTTCTACGTCTCGTATTCCGAAAAGCGCCGAAGGCACTTCGCGTGCTACTATGGGCTCTGGTAGGCTTACGGCTGATTCTTCCAATTTCCTTCGAAAGCAAATTAAGCCTGATCCCAACCAGAGAACCGATCACCCCCGAAACGATATACGTAGGCTCTTCGGAGCAGCTTACGAATCCGGCGCAGGACAGCATTGCTCCTCTCCCCCAGCAGAACTCCGAAACGGATCCCTCGCAGCAGTCCGATTCGGTCGATGGGACGAATCTCGTGAAGATCGCTTCGATTCTTTGGATCTCTGGAGCATTGGGGATGCTCATATACGCCGCAATCAGCTACCTGATGCTTGCCCGAAAAACCTCCGCACGCATTCCGATGGGCAACCGCATTTATCTGTGCGATAACGTGAATACGCCCTTTATACTTGGGATATTCTGCCCTAAAATCATACTCCCATCCCGAATAGAAGACCGTTTCGTGCACCACGTAATAGCCCATGAAACCGCACACCTGAAGCGCAAAGATCATTGGTGGAAGCCCCTTGGATACACGATATTGTGCCTTCATTGGTTTAATCCCTTCGTATGGGGAGCGTACGTTCTTCTTTGTCGGGATATCGAGCTTGCCTGCGACGAAAAGGCCATCCGTAAAATGCCGATGAAGGAACGGGCGGATTACACGGAGACACTTCTCTCCTGCAGTATTTCAAGAAATGCGATTGCTGCCTGTCCCCTTGCCTTTGGAGAAATCGCCGTTAAAGATCGCATCAAAGCTGTGCTGAATTACAAAAAACCGACTTTCTGGGTAATTATTCTTACCTGCGCCACCTCAGTTGCCGTCGCCGCCGGATTGTTGACCGATCCCGTCGGCACAGGCTTGAAAGACATTGAAAACTGTTCCGGTATCTGGAAAAACGTGTCGGAGATTTCGCTCGTTACCCAACATACGGGCTATACGGCCACCGAAGACGGAGGGAACGAAATACTTGCGGCACTGAAGGACGTGGAAATTGAATCAACGCCGCTGGATCAGTCAAGAGACGAATTACGGGATCGGCAAAATGCGGTCGTTCTGCGGTACGAATCACGCGAAACGAAGATCTGCTTTAACTGCGATTGCAGTAAAGTCTGGATCTACGACGGGGTAAAGCCTACGTTTACCTACCGGGTGCTGAATCCGGAGGAAATCCAAAAGATTTTCCCAAGAGAATACCAGTCTGGAGGCACTGTCTCCTTTCAGGAATTCACCCTGCCGGAAGCCGTCCATATGGAGATACGCAGCAAAAGCCGCAGCCAGACCGACGTCCCGGAGTCTCTGCTCCTTCTGGAAGCCCAGCTGGAGCATCCGCAATACCGAAACAGCGTAGCCTACCAACCCCTCAAGATCAGCCAGAATCACCCCTCGGTTTTTCACGTACTGATCAAGCAAAAAACGACCTTTCAACTCTACGATTCCGATTTTGAGATTCCCTTCACCAAGCATTCCCTGGCAGGAGAGGGCGACGCCGTAAGACCGGCCGTGGCTACGATCTGTATTCTGACCAAGGACGGCGCCTTTCTCGGATATTATCCGGGTGAGTTCTGGACTCCGAAGGGAAATGAATCGGGCTGGGCGAAGGAATTGGACGAAAAATTCCCCGGTCTTGGATTTGGCGATGCCTGGGAGCAAAGCCGGGACATTTACTTCCCGGGCTATACGGAATACGACGGTCATCGGGAAAGCTCCGGCATCTACGACAAGACGCTGATCACGGATTACGCCGCTCTTTCGGAAGATCTGTTTTTGCGCGTTGCGGCGGATCTCGAAGAGCATAAAACCTCCGAATGTATTGGAACGGAAGTTCTCAGCTGCTACGGGATCTTAAAAGCGGAACGAAGAGGATCCGAAATCTCAGTCTTCTGCATTGAAAAATGTTACGGATACGCTCCCTCGGAAGAAAATGGAAAAGACTATATCCTGACCGACGAATACGCCGGACCAATCGTGCTGACCTACAACGAAGAAACCGAAGAACCTGTATTCTGGAGACCCTTCAGAAACAACGAGGAGGAATACGGATACTATCTCAACCTTTACCACCCGGATTATCCCTGGAAAGACCTTTGGAACAGCGACGAACGGCTAAACACCGTCTTCAGCCTTGAGGAAAATGCAAAGGACTACCTGATTAACGCACACTCCTGACCCTGCTGGATAAAAATAGCAACTCCCCGGAATTATTCCGGGGAGGTTTGCATGGATCAAAGATTACAGAGCGTTCAGAAAACCGGCAATGCGTTCGGCGATCAGGCGATGACCGGCATCGGAGGGATGAAGTCCGTCGGGCATGAATTTCTCCTTAATGACGGGAACTTTCGGCTGCATTCCGCTCATAGACCACAGATCAAGAACGGGCAGAGAATAATACGCCGCAACCTCCCGTTCCGCCTGAACGAAGGCAGAAAGAGGCTGTCCGAGGGAAATCTTATGCTTCCCGTCCCCGAGAATATCGTCTTCACTGCTCCGATGAAGGGGCGTAAGAATGACGATGGGTTTGCCGGGATACTTTTCGATCAGCTTCTCACAAAGATTCTTCATGGCACCGTAGAAAGTATCTTCGGTAGTATCGGAAATGGAGCCGAGAGGGGCGTCCCCGTGACCGAAATCGTTGGTACCGCCAAAAACGATAACGCCGTCCGCAGCGGGATCCATCTCGGGAATACGGGTGGCAAACCACCGGGAATCAATCTTCTCGTCAAGCGTAACCTTACGGGGCGCGATTCGGGTGGCGCTGATCCCGTAGTTGTTGGCTGCGGAGAGGTTCAGAATCTCCTTCGTTTGACTGACGTAATTCGTCTCCGTTGAGGAGGCACCGACGCCTTGCGTAATGCTGTCCCCAAGGAAATTGATCACTTTACCGTTCCAATTCATAATGCATCCTTCTTTCAATAGGCAAAGAGAACCCCTCGAAAGACGGGTTCTCTTTATTTTAAACTAAAATCAAGCCTTGTTTGCGGAGCCGAAGAGTTCGATCTTCTCGCGGACGGTAGCCTTGATGGCCTCAACGCCGGGAGCAAGAAGCTTACGGGGATCAAAGCCCTTGCCTTCCAGATCCTTGCCGGCTTCAATATACTTACGGGTGGCTTCTGCGAAGGCAAGCTGGCATTCGGTGTTTACGTTGATCTTGGAAACGCCCAGATCGATGGCTTTTTTGATCTGATCCGCAGGGATCCCGGTGCCGCCGTGAAGAACGAGGGGCATGGTTCCGGTCTTTTCCTGGATTGCAGCCAGGGTATCGAAGGAGAGGCCTGCCCAGTTGACGGGATACTTTCCGTGGATATTACCGATACCGGCGGCCAGCATGGTCACGCCCAGATCCGCAATTTCCTTGCATTCATCGGGATTGGCACATTCGCCGGCACCGACAACGCCGTCTTCTTCGCCGCCGATCGCACCGACTTCCGCTTCCAGGGAGATCCCCTTTTCGCCGGTCAGCTTAACCAATTCGGTAGTCTTGGCAATATTTTCTTCGATGGGATAATGAGAACCGTCGAACATTACGGAAGAGAAACCGGCTTCAATGCAAGCAAGAGCGCCTTCATAGGAACCGTGATCCAGATGAAGAGCAACGGGAACGGTGTTGCCCAGACCTTCGATCATGCCTTCCACCATGCCAACGATGGTCTTATAGCCGCACATATATTTGCCGGCACCCTCGGAAACACCGAGGATTACGGGGGAATTCATTTCCTGTGCAGTCAAAAGGATGGCTTTGGTCCATTCCAGGTTGTTGATGTTGAACTGACCGACCGCATAATGACCGGCCTTTGCTTTGGTGAGCATTTCTTTTGCGGAAACTAACATTTGTTTTACCTCCGGAAAGTTTAATTCTTTACTACAACATATTATACAACAAATTCCAACGGATTGCAAGGGGTTTTTAAGAAAAAAAGTGCAATTTTTTGTGTCTTGACAAATTTCTTCCATTGCGGTATAATAAAATGAGAAAGGAAGTGAGGGTCTTGCAGTTATTTTTCCGGGATATTTCTGAAATCAGCGAAGATGAATTCCGTAAAGCCTACCTTCTCATGACGCCGCAACGAAAAGAGCGATGCAGACGTCTTTGTAATGAAAAAGCGCAAAAGCAGTGTATTGCCGCAGATTTTCTGATGAGGGAAGCGTTGAGTTCGGTTTTAAAAATTGCCCCGGAAGAAATCACGGTCTGCTTCTCCCCTTCCGGAAAGCCTTATCTGGAAGGAAATCCCGTCTATTTCAGCCTTTCTCACAGCGAAGACCGAATCGTCTGCGCCGTGGCAGGCCGTCCCGTTGGCGTTGATATTGAGCGCTTTCGCCCCGTTTCCCCCGGAATCATGAACAGGATCTGCACTCCCGCAGAATCGGAATATCTTTCCGCATCCACGTCGAAAGACGATCGCGTACGGCGATTTCTTTTTCTCTGGACCCGAAAAGAGGCCGTTTTCAAGATTGACGGTCGTCTCCCCCGCAAAGACGCGGAAACGGAAGTACTGAATCCGGACGAAAACCTAAGCGTGACCACGGAAATTATTTCGGAATACGTTTTATCGGTCGCAATCCGAAATATTTTTTGACATAATTCCTCTTTTCTCTTGACATATCGCAATATGCGTGCTATAATTTAAATAATAAAAACATAAAGGAGTGTCCCACATGAAAAACAAAGTTCTGTTCGGCATCATGACCATTATCTTCAACTGCTACGGTGTTCCTGATTTTATGCAGGGTAACGCCAGCAAGGGTATCGGCAAGATCTGCCTGACCGTATTTACCTGCGGCATCGGCGGCATCGTCCTTGAAATCAAGGGTATCATCGCCGGCATCAAGATTCTGAAGATGTCCGAGGAAGATTACGAAGCAGCGTATCTCAACGTCGTGACCGTCTCCGATCCCGAATAATTAACCGCAAAAAAACAAATTCCCGGCATCCAAGGATGCCGGGAATTTTCGCTGTTGTGGTTACTTGTCCAGATGTACGGCGATTTGGGGGTAAGGGATCTCGGTCCCCTTTTCGTGCAAAGCTTTCTTGATATTTTCCCTAAGAT
>JAZPXN010000019.1:0-10373 GCA_045543655.1 Eubacteriales bacterium | reverse complement strand
TGCTTTCATGGGAGTTCTCCTTTACTTTGATACAACCATTATACCACACAGTTCGCTCTCTGTCAATCATCCGTTCAGAGATACCACTCCCCGTATTCCCCCTTTTCCCTCCGTTCCAATTTTACGCAAAAACGGTTAAATTTACGCAAGGGTTGATTTTGGAGCAGAATTGTGTTACAATATAATAAACAACATAATGGGTTATTCTAACCCACGGAAAGGAGTGCGGAAAATGCCTCACCGACACCTTAAGATCGCATCCTGCGGTCATCTGCCCACGGCCATGGAGTTTCTCCGGCGCCACGGCGTTACCGAGATTGACCGGTACGACGACGCGGCGGAATTGCCCGATGAAGCGGAATATCATCTGATTCTGGTCTACGCCCCTCACGGGGAAGGGATTCTCGATACGGTCTGGCATCGGCAGAGCGCGGAGGTTCCCGTCCGGCTGCTCAACGAGCCCCCCTGTGATTCCGCACTGTTGGAATTGCGCTCCATGCTTCGGCGCATCTCCAAAGACTTTCCTCCGGAGGGAGGGTCGGTCGATGCGTGAAAACGGAAAGCCGTCGTTCCGACGAAGTCTACCGGGGATCCTTCGGCACAGGAAAGCCACGGCATCCCCGCAAAATCCCCTATCCGGCCAATCCTATGACAATACGGGGCTCCGTCCCCGGGAGGTTTCTATGAATACGAAGAAAAAATGGTCCTTGCGCACCGTCAGCGTTCTTCTCTGTCTGACGCTGATTCTGTCTTATCTTCCCCTGTCCACCGTGGCGGCGGAGGTTCTCACCCGGGTCGCCGACCCCGAGACCCTGACCCGTCCCGAGACGATCTACGGCAATAACACGATCAACGCCGGCAAGATCACCGTGGGCAAATCGGTCAGCACCGGGAGCGTCACCGTCAACGGTCATACGGTCTCTCTGTCCGATCCCGACAATTTCCTGGTCACGATTTCCCAGTCCTCCCAGGTCATGGGCCTTGCCACCCAGAGCAGCGTGCCCGTGGACGTGGTGTTCGTGCTGGATACCTCCGGGTCGATGGAGGATAACGGCCGGGCCTCCGAGATGGTTACCGCCGCCAACGCCGCCATCAAGACCCTGTTGGCCTCCGGCGACGAGAACCGGGTTGGCGTGGTCGCCTTCTCCGACGTGGATTCCGGGGGAGGAACCTCCAACGACGCCGCCGCCAACGTTCTTTCTTCCCTTGCCCATTACGACGGGGACGCCGCCAATAACCACCTGCAGTGGGTGGACGACGACGGCGACGTATCCCGTTATGGGGATTATATTGCCGGCCGCGACCGGGTCACCGTGGGCAGTGGCTGGAATCAGCGCACCGTTGACGCCTACCGTCACGGCATGAACGGCGGGACCAATATTCAGGCCGGAATCATCGCCGGCGCCGAAATGCTTACCTCTGCCGACGACACCACCCATACCGACCCCGTCACCGGCAAGACCGTCACCCGGATGCCCTTCCTGATCATCCTGTCCGACGGTCAGCCCACCTATACTTATTCCGGCACTCCCTGGTACGCTCCTTCCGGCACCTCCCAGCAGGGCCCCGGCAGCAGCGCCTACGAGGGCAACGGCTTTTTGGCCGCCCTTACCGCCGCTTATTACAAGGGCAAGATCACCGAGCATTATTACGGTGACTCCGCCTCCAACACCAACCGTTGCTACGTGTATACCATGGGCGTGGAGCTGACCGGCCTTTCCGGCGACGAAGCGCTGCTGGCCCAGATCACTCTGGATCCCTCCGAATACACCACCGGCGATTACGCCGCTGACGGCGCCGCTTCCTATTGGAATTACGGCAATACCGCCAACGACGGTACGAAGAATCCTTACTACGGCTGGAAGCACTATTGGGAGAGCTTTTCCAAGGATCCTGCCGCCGATTTCGATATCCGCATCAATTCCGGCAGCAATACCACCGCCGTCTGGATCGGCTCCGGAGAGCCCCAGGAGTATTACGAGGTCGATCATCCCGGCAGTGAGCCCCGGAAGCCCACCGAGCCTTCTGCCTACGCCTCCGACCGGCAATGGCAGCGGTATTACGAGCAGCTGGCTCAGTATGAGATCCGCAAGGCGCAATACGACGAGAATCTGAAAAAATACAACGAATGGCTCGCCTGGTCCCAGGCCAATTTCGCCGTCGTCTCCGGCCGGTTCTATACCGTTACCGACGATAGCATCACCGCCGCCCGCAACTACGTGAACGGCATCGGATATTCCGGCGGGATCGCCTACAACGACGATTATTACGCCGCTGACGACGTGGCCGATCTGGAAAAGGTCTTCACCGACCTTGTCACCACCATTCAGCAGAAGGCCATCTCCGTTCCCACCAAGGTTACCTCCGGGAATCACCATTTCGACGGTTACGTCACCTTCTCCGACCCCATCGGCGAATACATGGAGGTCAAGGACATGAAGGGCGTATTGGCCGACGGATACTTCTACCAAGGCCTTTCCTTTGCGGAAAAGCTGTCCCGCTTCGGCACCGCCAACGCCGACGACCGGTTTGACGACGTGATCCTGGACGTCCTCAGGGACCGGATGAGTCTCACCGACTCCAGCGTGGATATCAACGCCTTCGTTCAACAGGCGATTGCCTCCGACCATCAGGCCTATTACAACGGCCCCAACGATTACGATAACTCCATCGTCTGGTGGGGCAATATCTACGATTCCGGCGAGATGGATGAGCAGGTTCAGGTGCTGGGCTCTGCCGATAACGATTCCATTGAATATATCGAAGCCCAGAAGGCCGCGGGAGCTGTTCCCGCCGGCGCCGACTACGTCTGCCGCTCCTATTTCTTCTACGGGGAAGCAGGCGGCGCCGACACCGATCCCGGCTCTACCTATCTCTATTTCGTGGTCCGCGTTCAGCGGGAGCTGACCGCTCCTTACCGGGAAACGGTGGTTATTTCCGCCCCCGCAAGCCTCCTTTCCATGGAGAAGGTGCTGATCACCGAGACCTTTGACGACAACGGAAACTCCGTCTACACCGCCGCCGTGGAGCATCAGCAGCCCGCCCGGGTGGTTTACGAGGTCGGTCTCTGGGATACCATCACCCCCGAAAACGTTTCTTATATCGTTTCTCCCGATTACGCTACCGAGGCCGTCAACGGCGCCGGCTCGGTCAACTACGATCCCGCCACGGGCACCTATCATTTCTTCACCAACGACTGGGATCGCGCCGAGACCCCCGACAGCCATCACCGGGGCATGGCGAAGGCCACCTTCCACGCAGCCGACGACAACGAATTCTATACCTATCAACAGGATACCCTGCTGGTGGACGCCAACGGTGATCCCGTTACCTCCGATCCCACCGGCAAGACCGCCTATTACGTCCGGGAATATTACGAATGGGACGACGATTCCCACGCGGACGGCATCTACGCCGCCACCCGGAAGACGACCCTCATCCGGATCGACGTTCCCGACGACGCCCGTCTGATCGAGCGCAACGGCAACTGGTACGTTCCCAAGGGCTCGTATACCGCCGCTACGCTGGTGGTCAACGGGGACGATACTCTGAAGGACGATCCCGCCACCGCCGCCGAGGCGGACGGAAACAAGACCGGCACCTCCACCATCGTTGCCCATCCCCACCGCACCGGCTCTTCTACCGACTCCCATTACACCGTATTTCTGGGCAACAACGGGAAGCTGAGCCTGGTCTCCGATCCCTACGTTCCCTCCAAGACCGTTTCGGTCAATCCGGATCCCTCCGCCACCCGCATCACCGACGATGCCGGCAATCCCGTCAAGATCGGCGATAAGCTGACCTATACGGTGGAGGTCAAGAACGTCATGACCGAGGCCGCGGATCTTACCGTTACCGATTACGTACCCCTCGGGACTGCCTTCGTTTCCGGCTCTGCCGGCGTCGGCACCTCCGAGACCGGCCATACCGCCGACCCCAATCTTGCTCCCGACGCCAATAATATCCTGACCTGGGTGCTAAAGGACGTTCCCGCCGGAGAGACCCGCTACGTGTCCTTCTCCGTCACCGTCACCGAGACCGTGCTGTCTCTGACCGCCGTTCCCGGCGCCATTGCCAATACCGCCACCGTGCAGATCGGCAATACCTCTCCCGTGGTCACCAATACGGTAAAAAATCAGCCCTACGGCAAGACCGTTTCCGACGCGGCCGGTCAGATCACCGACGGCGCCGGAGGATATAAGGTAGGCGACGTTCTGGTCTACCACATCCGCGTTCATAACACCGCCATCGACCGGGACGGCAAGCCGGTCTCCGCCGACGTGACCGTCACCGACACCCTGCCCGCCGGCACCGATTTCGTGTCCTCCTACAACGGAGGGGTCTACGACGCCGCCACCCATACCGTCACCTGGATCTTTGACGATATGGCGCCCGACGCCGTGGAAATGGTGACCGTCACCGTTCGCATCAACGCCTCCGCCAAGACCAATCCCTCCGGCAATCAGCCTGCCGACGGGACCATCAACGTGGAAAACACCGCCGAGATCACCGTGGGCAACCAGGTGCTTGTCACCAACACCGTTTCCAATCAGGTGGAAACCGGGGACGTGTCGATCACCAAGACCGTCACCGCCGGAGATCCCGCCCGTTCCTTCCTTCTGAATCTCACCGACGCCACCGGCCGGCTGGAGGGAACCTACGTGATGATGCGCAACGGCGCCTCCGAGACCGTCACCTTCACCGCCGGCAGCGCCTCCGTCTCCTTCCAGCACGGGGATACCCTGCTGATCAAGGGACTGCCCGTCGGAACCGTTCTGACCGTGGCCGAGGATCTTGCCAACGCCCCCGGCTGGACGCCCTCCTACAGCGTTCCCTCCGTTACCGTGGTGGCCGGTTCCACCGCCGCCGTGGATATCGCAAATACCTATACCCTCCGTCCTCTGACTCTGACCCTGTCCGGCGAAAAGGTGCTGAACGGCACCCTGCCCACCGAGGCGACCTTCGGCTTTATCGCCACCCCCGCCGCCAACAATCCCGTGGTGGGAAGCCCCCTGACCGGGGAGGTCACCGTCCGGGAAAACGGCCGGTATACCTTTGATTTCTCGTCGAAGACCTTCACCGTCCCCGGCACCTACGTTTATACCGTCACCGAGATCAACGGCGGCGTTGCCGGCGTGACCTACGACGATACGGTTTATACGCTGACCGTCACCGTCACCGACACCGGCGCGGGCACCATGACCGCCTCCGCCACCCTCAACGGCCAGACCTTCGATATGGCCGGAGACGAGATCACCTTTACCAATACCTATATCCCCGAAGACGTTCCCCTCACCGTCACCGGCAAAAAGACCCTGCGGGTCTATAACGCCGCCCTCGGCCGCTACGAGGACGCCGTCCCGTCTGCCGGTCAGTATCGGTTCCGCATCGTGGAAGTGTCTTCCGGCGCCGTGGTTTCCACCGGGGCCGTGGCCGCCGACGGAACCGTTCCCTTCAACACCTTCTGGCTGGGAAGCGAGCTTCTGGGCAACGCTGATTCCAAGGTTCTGACCTTCCGGGTCAGCGAAGTCATCCCCGACGCCACCAACGACCCCAATATGCTCTACGATACCCGGGTGCTGGAATTCACCGCCACCCTGTCCAAGGGGAACGACGGCCGACTGTCCGTCACCGTGGGCAACGATACCGACGGCGTCGTGGATCTGACGGATCTGCTTCACTTCACCAACTATTCCAATCCCAATACCGTTTCGGTCACCCCCATCGGCACTAAGACCACCACCAACGCCCCTGCCGGGATCACCTTCTCCTTCTCGGTGATCAATACCGTCACCGGAAACGTGGCCTCCGCCGGGGTGGGCGACGCCAACGGCACCATCGCCTTTGCGCCTCTCACCTTCCGCGCCCCCGGAACCTATACCTACTGGGTCAAGGAATCCAACGCGGCCAACGTTACCAACGGCATTACCTACGATAAGACCGTGTATCTCATGAAGGTGACCGTCACCCGCGACTCCTATAACCGTCTCGTGGCCGACACCCGGTATTACACCTCCGCCGCCGGAAATACGGCCGATCCTGCGGATTATACCGTCCCCGCCCCCAACAACAGCCCCGTATTCACCAACGAATACAACGCCGGCGGTTATATCAATCTGACCGCCCGCAAGGCGATGACGGGCAGAGACGCTCTGGCCGGAGAATTTGCCTTCAAGCTGGTCCGGAAGTCCACCGGCAACGTGATCGACGGGATTCTGGCCGCCGACGGCGAAACGATCAACTTCTCCACCTTGTATTATTCCCTCAACGACCTTCCCGCGGGCCAGTCATCCGCCGTCATCGAATACGAGATGAGCGAGGTGATTCCCGCCTCCGCCAAGCTTCCCGGTGTGACCTACGATCCCTCCGTTCATCGCGTTTACGTCCGCATCACCCACGCGGGCAACGGCGTGATGGAAGCGGAGCTGGTCACTCCCGACGGCAACGGTGGCTATACCGCCGTGACCGGCACCGATACCGGTGTGGTCTTCCGCAATTCCTACGCCCCCGTCCACGGCGATTCGGTTACCTTCACCGTCCGCAAGACGCTGACCGGCAGAACCCTGCGGGTCGGCGAATTCGACTTCGAGCTGGTCCATAACGGCACCGTGGTCAATACCGCCGTGAACGCCGCCGACGGCACCGTCACCTTCACCCACGCCCTTGCCGCCGCCACCAAGCCCGGCACCTACGCCTACGTCATCCGTGAGGCCAAGGGGAATCTTCCCGGCGTGACCTATTCCACCGCCGAATATCCTCTGTATATCAAGGTTACCGACGATCAGAAGGGAAGCATCAGCGCGGAATTCGTAGACGCCTCCGGTGCCGCCCTGCCGCTGACCGACGGCGTGCTTGATCTCACCTCCACCGCCGTCTTTGCCAATACCTACCGTCCCCGGGACGTCCAGATCCGTCTGGAGGCCCAAAAGACCCTCGTTGGCAGAGATCTGATCGCCAGGGAATTCAGCTTCACCGTCAAGCCGGCCGGCTCTTCCGAGATCGTGGCCACCGGCAGCAACGACGCCAACGGCAGAATCGTCTTCTCCACCTTCGATATCACCGTCAACGATCTGGGTGGGGCTCAGCAGAAGGTCTTCACCTACGAGATCACCGAATCCAACAACAACGTACCCGGCGTGACCGTAGACGGCCGCACCTTTACCGTCACCGTCACCGTCACCCACGAGGACGGCCGGCTGACCGCCTCCGTGGCCTATCCCAATAACGCTCCCGTGGTCTTTGAAAATATCTACACTCCCGCCGGCACCGAGCTGCCCCTGAAGGCCTATAAGACCCTGGACGGCAAGACGCTGAAGGACGGGGAATACGTCTTCCTTCTGAAGGATTCCGAAGGCCGCACCGTTCAGACCAAGACCAACACCGCCGACGGCATCGTCAATTTCGACCGCCTCTCCTTCACCGCCGCCGACCTTACCGACGGAAACGGCAATAAGGTGATGCGCAAGGAATTCACCTATACCGTCACCGAGGAACGGGGCAACGATCCCCACACGGTCTACGACGCTACGGTCTATACCGTTACCGTCACCGTCACCGACGACGGCCTGGGCAATCTGACCGCCGGCGCAGCGTATTACACCGCTTCCGGGCCGGTTTCGGTGTTGCGCTTCGTCAATACCTACACGCCACCCGCTCTGGTTACCGAGGTGGAAGGCTCCAAGATCATCGCCGACGCCGCAGGCAACGCGCTGACCGGAGCGAATTATCCCCTGAACGGCTTTGAATTCGAGCTGCGGGACGTCACCGGCGCTCTGGTCTCCACCGCCACCTCCGACGCCTCCGGCAAGATCGTCTTTGAAGGGCTTACCTTCCACGCCGCCGGGGAATACCGCTTCCTTGCCACCGAAAAGGCCACCGCAAAGCCCGGCTATACCAAGGATCTCACCGTCTGGTGCATCCATCTGACCGTGGCTTACGACGCCTCCGCCGGCGCCTTCGTCAAGGCCGCCGAGTATATCCATCTTGCCCCCGAATCCCACGAGGTCCAGAGCCACGCCTCCGCCGACATGGTCTTCGTCAACGTTTATACCCCCAAGGCCGTCGAACTGATTCTGAAGGTCAAAAAGGACCTGTCCGGACGGGATCTGAAGGATCGGGAATTTATCTTCCGCATGATCGACGACGCTACCGGACTTCGGGCCGCCGAGGGCCACAACAACGCTGAGGGCGACGTCAACTTCCGGCTGAGCTATACCAAGCCCGGCGTGTATCAGTACACCGTTTCCGAATTCAAGCCCACCGACGGCACCGCCGCAGGAGGGGTGGATTATTCCGACGAGACCTATAAGATCACCGTCACCGTTACCGACGACGGCAGCGGCGCTCTGACGGCCAACGTCTCCAACGTCACCTTCGTCGGCTCCCAGACCGTGGATATGACCGGCTCCGTGATCTTCCACAACGTCTACTCCGCCGATCCCGCCGAGGTTACGGTGGTTGCCCGCAAGACCCTCCGCGGCCGCAACCAGGTTGCCGGAGAATTCTCCTTCCGGATGGTCAACCTGGCCGATCCCGACGACGTTTATACCGCCGTCAATAAGGCCGACGGTACCGTCACCTTCCCCGCCCTTTCCTACGCCTCCGCCGGCGTGTACCAATACGAGCTGACCGAAACGGCCGGCTCCGCAGGCGGCATGACCTACGACGGGAAGGTCTATCGCGTCACCGTCACCGTTACCGACGACGGACAGGGCAATCTCCACGCTTCCGTGGCCTACTCCGACGCCGCCAGCGCCGTGGCCCTCCCCGAATTCGTCAATTCCTACGAGGCCTCCGACGTTGCGTGGACGGCGCCCAAGGCGACCAAGGTCTTCGTGGGCGGCGCTATGCGCACCTTCGAATTCACTCTGACTGCCGACGGCTTTGCCACCCAGACCAAGAAGAATAACGAAGCGGGCGAGGTCTTCTTCGACGCCGTTACCTTCACCCAGCCCGGAACCTACGTCTTCACCCTGCGGGAAACCGTGGACGGTACGGTGGAGGATATCCGTTGGGATACCAACGTTTATACTCTGACCGTGGAGGTGGCCGACGATCTGGACGGCAAGCTTTTCGTCAAGCCGGTCCGGATTACCAGCGAAAGCGGCCGCAGCGATCTGGTCTTCCGCAACGTGACCACCGATCAGATCACCGAGAAGGAGGTCTTCCTGAAGAACGCTCCCACCGTCAATATCGACGGTAAGAAGCTGAATAAGGGCGACGTTCTTACCTACGTGATCTCCTACACCAACTATACCGGCCGGAAGGCTACCGTCAATATCATCGACGCCATTCCCGCTCACGTCACCTACGTGGCCGGCTCTGCCGACAAGGGCGGCGTTTACAAGGACGGCGCCATCACCTGGACGCTGACCGACGTAGCCCCCGACGCCACCGTCACCGTCTCCTTCGACGTGAAGGTCTCCGACCTTTCCGGCACCGTGGAGAACGAGGCCGAGGTGCTGGAGGGCGAGAATATTTACCGCACCAACGTCACCGTCAATACCGTCACCGAGGATCCCTTCACCAAGAGCGTGGCCCTTGCTTCCGCTCCCACCGTCAGCATCGACGGCAAGACCGTGAAGAAGGGGGACCAGCTGGTCTATACCCTCACCTATACCAACGCCGACGATTTCGCCGCCGACGTGACGATTACCGACGTCATCCCCGCCCATACCGCCTACGTGGCCGGTTCTGCCGATGAGGGCGGCGTATACGCCGATGGAAAGATCGTCTGGAATCTGAGCCTTGGGGCCGGCGAGACCAAGACCGTGACCTTTAAGGTTACCGTCACCGCCGACGGGGCTTCCATCGTCAACCAGGCCACCGCGCTGGAGGGCGAAAACGAGGTCAAGACCAATCCCGTCACCGTCACCGCTCCCACCCCCGATCCCGTCCTGCCCGAGAATCCCGACACCTCGGACAACGGAAATCTCCATCTGTGGATCTCTCTGGCGATCCTCAGCAGCGGCGCCGTAGCCGCCTCCGTCTTCGCCCGCAAGCGCCGGGAGGAAGAGGCTGAATAAGCGCTGCCTCCGCGGATTCCCCCGCCATCGTTGATTCTCCCGCCATCGACCCCCTTACCCGCCACGGGTAAGGGGGTTTCCTTGTATACAGAAAACCACGCGATAGTCGCGTGGTTCAATAGAGGCTATTGCCGATGAGTAGAAATTCAAAGCGAAAAGAGTTTTGAGAGGAAACGGTTGCGCAGAACGCATAAATGGAACGTGGCACCTCCGTTGAGGCTCCCCTTAGTAAGGGGAGCTGTCACCGCAGGTGACTGAGGGGATTGACACGGAAAATGTTACCTTCCACAATTCCGTAGGGAAAGAATCTTTTCGGCGGTCAATCCCTTCCGTCACGGCGGCCGAACA
>JAZPXN010000018.1:0-4367 GCA_045543655.1 Eubacteriales bacterium | reverse complement strand
ATCCACTTTTAGTAGTTACATCAAAAACATAATGAATAAGCCATGGATTTGCTTGCTACAACCAAATTATACCACGGTTTTTGTAATTTGTCAACCGTGGGGCAAGCATCGCCCAAACAAAAAGACCTCCTGCGGTACGGTTGGTACTACAGGAGGTCTTTTTTATTATTCAGATTATATAGTCTAAACTATATCTTGCTGTACAGAAATTAAAAAATCGATATCTAAATGCGAACAATCAACTTATATGCATGCAAAAGAAATATCGTACTGCAAAGCCAAAGGGGGCAGAAGATAAGAAAAGTAATCCAATATGAGAGATAGGTCGTTCTCAATATTTCTTTTTCGGTTTCTATATCGAAGAAAACTGTTGAGTCGTTCCGGATGTCCACTACGTGTATTCTATTGCTTATTACGTCACGAAAGGCTTGCTGTTCAGCTACTTTTATTGTAACAGATGAAACCTTTCCTGATAGCAATTCTGATTCTACATAAGGTTTATAATCTCGATAGTGGATATAATAGAGATAATACCTATTATTGTCTGAAATAATCTCAAGACGCATACGGGTTCCAAGCTTATCATAAGTGTCGACAAGCCGAACGTCATCAATCGTAATCTCATATGTCTTTAGGTTTTTCAATGATTGATACGGTGATTTTGGGAGTTGAACAAGAGATAGCACGCTAAAAAATCCTAAAAAAATCCAACTTGCAATAAAGATTTTAGGAATTCTTTTTAATTTTTTCCAGGTAATGTTTAGGATATACCTCTTACACACTTAATCAATATCCATACAATGAACTATAAGATTCTTTTGAACCTGTATACAAACCATATAGCCACTGTACTCCTTTCTGTGAAAAGTTAATTGCCAATCCTTCTGCAATTCCAGATTTGATTTCATTAACTGTTGATTTCCCTGTTTTAATAAGAAATTTCTGCGCGGCTTTTTTTACTGTAGGATGATTTCCTGGAAATGAATTTTTCAAAGCTCTAACCACCTTTGGTACAAGATCTTCGTTGCTAAAAATTGTTCCACCACTTGATATTGCAGCAAATCCAGCGGCCAATCCTGCATTTACCAGCATTGTGGGGACATTCTCCCCATTTTGATAATCGGAATAAACACTTTCTCCTACGCTCAGACCAATGTTAATCAATGTGCTTGCTTTGGGGAATAAAGCAGTCAATGCTCCTCCTATTGCACCAATACACATTGCTTTAATTAAATCATTAGACCAAGACTCTCCCACTATTAAATTGCTTACAAATTGGACAATGACGCCAACAATAGCCCCTATGAAAGCTCCAATAAAAGCTCCAGCTAAAACACTAAGAAAACCAGTTCCTTTAGGGTCTTTTCGCATAACGGGATTATTTCCACAGTATGCAAAAAGGTTGTAATTGTTTAGTTCAGTACCATCACCAAGATATTCGAGGCTGTCTGCATTGATAAAGCGTCCGGTTTGCGGATCGTAGTATCTGGATTCGAGGTAATAGAGTCCTGTTTCTACGTCGTAATAATAACTGCGATAGCGGAAGGGGTTGATGGAGCCGACCTCGGAGCCGTTGTAGTTAATTACACTAAGAATCTTGCCCCAGGCATCGTACCGATATTCCGTAACCAAGGCGCCGGACGCGGTGTAAATCGCAATAACGTCGCCCTGCAGATTTTTGCGGTAGTAATAATCTTCATCGTTGTAATTGAATCCGACGACTCCACTGGTGCCATAGTAATAGGTGATAGTCTTTGCGCCGTCAGATTCCCGAAGAATTCGATTCCCTTCTAGCGTATAAACGGTATTGTTCTTCTGGTAGCGAATGCCATTTGCATTGTATGCAAAGGTATTATTGCCGTAGCTTGCAAGCCGACGGGCGTTCGTCCAGGTCAGCGTTTTCCCTTTGTACGTGGTCGGGTTTCCAAGGGCATCATAGGTGATGGCCTGCCCGTTGTAGGAAATCAGCTGGTCCTTCCAAGCAGAAGAATATGCGTAGGTGTCAGTGTTCAGAAGTTCACTGACAACCCCGGAAACCAACTGGTAAGTTTTACGATTGGTAATATTCCCGCCGTTGTCATAAGTGTAAGAATACCGCTTGGATTGCTGATAATTTTCTTCGTGAACGAGTCTGTTCAAACCATCGTAAGAATACTTGAACAGAAGTCCGTTATCGTCACTTACGGTCTCAATATTCCCGGATTTATCGTAGGTATACCGGAGCGTTTCATTGGCGAGACTGTTGGTGATGCTAGAAACATATCCAGTCTGCCGGCCGTCGGAACCGGAAAGATAACTGTAAGTTTCGGAGAAAAATGCGTTGGAATCGCCGTACAAGGTCAGCGTTCTGGTTGCAGGTCTGCGGAGCTCGTCTTTTTCAACAAGATCCGTGTACTTATTGGCAAGCTGTACGCCCTTGGTGGCATCATCCGGATAACGGAACCCGTTAATTTCCTCGTAATGGGTGATGTAGGTCTGATCGACCCGGTCATCCATCTGGCGCAAGGGGCGCTGAACGGTATCGTAGATGAAGATTTTCTTTCCGATATAGGAATTATCGGAAGCTTTTCGCATCTCCACAGATTCCAGACTACCAATGCTATTGTACTTATAATTATAGCAGATATCCTGAAGTTTGTCAACCGCTTGAACAGAATTTCCCTGCTCATCGTACTGAACGGTAGAAACCGATTCTCCGTTCACAATTTTTTCCGTAGGATTCCCTCGGCTGTCAGATGTAACCGATACGGAATGTGCGTTGCCGTAATTGGAAGTTACCGTGGAAATTTCTCCGTCGGTGAAGGAATGTTCCACCAGCGTGGTTCCGGCGGCATTGATTTTTTTCATTCTCCCCAGAGCATCGTATTCAAAATCATAATTGAATCCGTTGTGGGTGACCCCGGTGAGATAATGCTGACAGTACAAAAATCCGTTGGAAATATCCCCGTTGGGATCAACGTCCTGGGCAATGACAGAAGTCTGCAGATCGTTCTGCGAATTATGAGAATAATCGTAAACCTGTCCGTTTGCGTCGGTGCGCTGTGTCAGCAGATCTCCCTGTGTATTGTATCCGTAGGACGTGTAGATCTCGTCACTCCGGGAATCGTAGGACGTTTTCAAAAGCCCCTTTTCGTCATAATATGCCTTAGACAACATGTAACGGTTGGGAGAATCCTGATGATAGATCTTCGTTTCGGTGGTATTCCCCAGAGTGTCATAGCGATATTCCGAAATAAGACCGCGATAGTCCATCGCTTTTACGGGAAGATGCTTATCATTGTATTTTGCATAACTGTAGAAGCCTCGATAGGGGGTTCCTTTTGAGGTCAGAGTCATGACCGCATCGGAGTTTGCGTCGTAATAAACCTTCGTACCGGTGATGCCGTCATAGGTAGAAGCAATGCGGTGAATTGCCACGGATTCTCCGAAAACTGCCTGGGAACCGGATGCACCGTAAGTAATGGCGGTGTAGGTTCCTCGGGTTTCGGTCAGGCGGACGTTGGAAACAAGACAGGTGCCGTAGTTGTTGGAGAAATCAAATTCTACCAAAACAGACATGGGAACCATTGCCGCGGGAATTTCCAACGGGACGGCGACGTATTGCCAATCGGTGCAAGCACAGTCAAACTTGGCACTCCGCTCCAAAGTGTCTCCGTTGGTGTAAGTCAATTTTGCCCGCAACTCGAATTTTGCAGAAGAAGAATTTGCAGGAGCAGAAGCCTTTGCCCAGGCAGAAGCTACAAGAACATTTCCATTGACACAGCTATCGCAAAGGTTCACCGTTTGACGAATCTTTTTCTGGGTTCTGGACACCGTGTTGTTAAATTGATAGGAGTTATAGCCGGACAGATAGCTGTTATTTACCACATAATCCCCACAGCAGCTGTTCCCCGAATATACAGACCATCCGGAAGGAGTTCCTGTCCCGGAAGAATTGCTGTTAAAACTTCCGTTTTCCAGGAAATTGGGGTGCATTGCCTCTGTTCCCGAAACCGAGGCTTTTACCGTAGTATATCGGCCGTTGGTTTCCGCAGAGGTCTTATGGTTCCGGACAACCTGATATGCCGCAAGATCTGTAAGGGTAATTTCGCTCTGCGGCAGGGTCGAATTCTCCCTGAGATCCTCATAGGAGAACATTGGACGGCCGTTGGTATCAAAGCTATAGACTGTACAGATATTGTTAAGAAGATCCTTCACAACAGTGGAGGAGTCTCTGTATTCAAAAGCCATCCCGCCACCGTCGACGGGGCTGGTGTCGATGAGGGTGCCGTTTTCCAATTTTTTGAGGCCGGTCTTCCGGACGGAAGAGACCTTACCTTCGGAGTTGTAGGAAACGGTGTGCTTGATGCCGGTGGAATCGTAGATCT
>JAZPXN010000017.1:0-40344 GCA_045543655.1 Eubacteriales bacterium | reverse complement strand
ATAAGTTTGGCTAAACAACTTGATAATCATAGATTGATATCCAACATAATGGTAAAGATATTCGAGTCTTTCCTTTTTAGCAATTTTTTCAAGTTGGGCGTTATCAATACGGGAATAATCCCCTCTACACCAAGGCTTTTTATAGTATTTCATTTTGTATGTATCAAAATCATCAATCAAATGAATTTTGATGACTAAGGATTTTGCATCGGGATTGAAGTGCCGAATAGAATCATGATACGAAATGTCATCCTCAAACTCAAATATAATATAATCTCCTTGTATAGTCACTTTCTTTATTTCACAATCGTGCGGTGTAGGTATTGTTGGAACTGTGTCTTTATTTAGATAATAAAACATATTGCTTATCTCCTATACAAATTCTAATCAATCATTCGTACCTATAAATTATAGCACAAAAACCGCAGAAAGTCAATCTGCGGTTTCTGTGTTTTCAATTTTGTTGGGAACGATAGAAAATTTGAGTTTCTTTCCTGTCGGCAAGTAACATACAATCAAAACTGTCCTTTAGAGTAACGTCCATTGTCCATTCCGTTTTTATTTGTACCTGAATTATATAAGTCGGGGACTTGAACGGGTTCGGCGCGTTCCGCTTTTTCATGCATTTTTTCGAAGAAACGGGGGAATACTGTTATTGAAAAAAACGCGAAAGGATGCGGAAGTATGATCGAACAGGATACCATAAAATTATTGCGGGAATGCGATGCGGGCGTGAAGATGGGGGTGGCCTCCATCGACGACGTACTGGGGTCGGTGCGCAGTGAGCGGCTGAGAAAATATCTGACCGATTGCCGCAACGAGCATATCAAACTCAACGACGAGGTTCAAGCGGCGCTGGAGCGCTTTCACGACGACGGCAAAGACCCGAACCCCATTGCGAAGGGAATGTCGTGGATGAAGACCAACGTCAAGCTTTCCATGGACGATTCCGACGAAACGGTGGCGGATCTGATGACCGACGGATGCAACATGGGCGTGAAATCCCTGAACCGCTATCTGAACGAATACGAGGCCGCCGACGAAACGGCGAAGGATATTGCAAAACGGCTGATCAATCTGGAAGAAAAGCTTGCGGTGGATATCCGGCAGTATCTGTAACCCTCTCCCCTCCCCGACGACGGCGGAGGGGAAATTTTTTTGCGAATTTCTTCCGAAAAACGAAAGAAATATCGTTTTTCTTATTGACTTATAAAGTAAAATCGTTTATAATATGGATAGCAAAGAAATGGAGTACCGCTATGAAGATCTACGACATGCATATTCATATTTACTCCCGGACGAAATACATGGAAAAGCCCGACCCGGAGGTACTGCTGGCCAAAATGGCAGAGGCAGGCGTTTACGGCGGATGCGTTTTCTCCAATCCTCCCAAGGAAGAGCATCCCACGCTGGGCGCCGATTTTGAACCCCGGCTGGAGGAGCTGTTCCGCTGGGTGGAGGGGCATACCGACCGTCTCTTCCCCATTCTGTGGATCCATCCCGACGAAGAGAATATTCTGGAGAAGATGGAAAAGGCCGCCGGGATGGGGGTTATGGGCTTCAAAATGATCTGCAATAATTTTTACGTATACGAAGAAAAGTGCATGACCCTTTTGCGGAAGAGCGCAGAATTGAACAAGCCCGTGCTGTTCCATTCCGGAATTCTGTTTGACAACCAGGTGGCCTCCAAATACAACCGTCCTCTGAACTGGGAAGCCCTGCTGACGGTGAAGAATCTGAAATTCTCCATGGGGCATTGCGGCTGGCCCTGGACCGACGAATGCTTTGCGCTGTACGGGGAATTCAAATTCGCCCCCGTCCTGCCGAAGGAAGAGGCGCCCGAAATGTTCCTGGATCTGACCGCCGGTCCCCAGGAGCCCTACCGCAAGGAACTGATGACGAAGGTTTACGGCATGACGAGCTGGAAATTCGACGATCATCTGATGTTCGGAACCGACTGCTCCGCCGACCACTACAATCCCGCCTATGCGAAAAAATGGCTGGATCTGGACGGTGCGGCGCTGGACGATCTGCAGGTCGGCGACGAATCCCGGCAGAAGATCTATCAGGATAATCTAATGCGTTTTTTGGGCATCGGTGAAAAATAAGGCAAGAAGGTATTTGCAATGCATCACGATATGTTCGGCGTAAAACGCTATAAGGTGGGTCTTCACATCCATACCACAAACTCCGACGGCAAGGTCTCCCCCGAGGAATCGGCAAAAATCTACAAAGAAGCGGGCTTCGACGTCATCGCCCACACCGACCATTGGTTTTATCACGGCGAAGAAGAAATGGCGGGACTGAAGGTCATTTCCGGCTGTGAATACAATACGGGAGCCTCGGACACGGCGGTGGACGTGATGCACATCGTTGGGGTGGGCATGAAATACGATCCGGAATTGGACCGCAAAACCGCCACCCGGCAGGACGTCATCGACGGGATCCGCGCCGCGGGCGGTCTGGCGATCCTGGCGCACCCGGCCTGGTCCCTGAACACCCCCGCCCACGCTTTGGCGCTGAAGGGATTTGAGGCCATGGAGATCTATAACACCGTTTCCGACGAGGGGCAGAGCAGTCGCCCCTATTCCGGGTATTTCACCGATCTTCTGGCCAACGAGGGGGTTGCTTATCCCCAGATCGCCACCGACGATACCCATTATTATCACGGCATTGACGATTGCAGATCGTATATTATGGTTGATGCGGAAAGCGACGCCTCCGAGCATATTCTGCAGGCGGTGCGGGAGGGCAGATTTTACGCCACCCAGGGGCCGGAGATCCATCTGCGGAGGGAAGAGAATAAGATCGTCGTGGATTGCTCTCCCTGCGTAAAGATCGCCGTCTTCAGTAACGCTTCCTGGGCGCCGAATCGGGTGCGGAAGGGCGAAGGACTGACCCGGCTGGAATATTCCCTGCACGCCTGCGACAGATGGGTGCGGGCGGAGGTAAAAGACGAAGCGGGCAACGAGGCCTGGAGCAACGTGCTTTTTATTAACGATTGAGGAGGACGATTATGAATCCGATAAAATCCTGCGACGTATTGGTTTGCGGCGGCGGCTTTGCGGGGATCTCCGCAGCCCTGGCGGCGGCCCGAAAAGGGGCGAAAACCGTGCTTCTGGAGCGACAGTTTATTCTGGGGGGGCTTGGCACCGCCGGCATCGTGACTATTTATCTGCCCCTTTGCGACGGCAAGGGGCGGCAGGTCAGCTTCGGCATTGCAGAGGAATTGCTCCGCCTTTCCATTTCCATGGGATGGGAGGCCCGGTATCCGAAAAACTGGTTGGAAAGCGACGATCCCGCCGAACGCACCGAGAAGGACCCCCGGTTTTTGGTGCAGTATAATCCGCAGTTATTTGCCCTTCTTGCGGAAGAATTGCTTCTCAAGGAGAGGGTGGAGATCTTATACGGCACCTACGCCGTGGACACCGTCACCGAAGGCGATAAAATCACCGCCGTCGTGACCGAATCCAAATCGGGACGGCAGGCCATCGGATGCAAATCGGTGGTGGACGCTACGGGGGATTGCGATATTGCCTGGTTTTCCAAAGCCCCTACCGCGACCTTCGGCCCGGGGAACGTCCTTGCGGGATGGTACTATTCCCTGAACGGCGCCGATTACCGGCTGAATCTGCTGGGTGCCGCCGACATTCTCGACGACGGTGAGGTGGCAGATCCGAAGAAGGGTCAGTTGACGAAACGGCGGTTTACCGGCCTTGACCGGGACGAGATTTCCGAAATGACCTGCCTTTCTCACCGGCATACGCTGAACGATATCCGCAAAAAGCGGGCAGAGGGAGACGACCGTATCCCCGTCACGATGACCACCATTCCTCAGCTGCGGATGACGCGCCGCATCGTCGGGGAATATACCCTGGATATCAAGGAAGAGCACAAATATTTTGAAGATTCCGTGGGGCTGATCGGAGACTGGACCAAGCGGGGGCCGGTCTACGAGGTTCCCTTCCGGACGCTGTACAGCGCAAAAATGAAAAATCTCATCACCGCCGGACGGATCATTTCGGTGACCGATCCCATGTGGAACGTGTCCCGGGTCATCCCCTGCTGTGCCGTCACCGGACAGGCCGCAGGCACCGCCGCCGCCACGTGCAACGATTTCACCACCCTGGACGTGGGGGCTTTGCAGGCGGAATTGAGGAAAGACGGCGTTGTTTTGCACGAAAAAGATCTGTAAAAGACTTGACAAAATGCAAAATTTGTGCTATTATATAAGACAGTAACCGAATAACCGCCAAAGGCAACGATGGAGAGAGTAGCCTTACCCGAGCATTCAGAGAGAAGAACGTTTGCTGTGAGTTCTTTATGTAAGGGTCTGCGTGAAGACCACTCCGGAGCCGCAGTGCCCAACCGAAAGAAGTAAGCGCTGACGTAACCCCGGCGTCAACGGGATGAGAAGTGAAATTTAAGGTGGAACCGTGTAAATTTTTGCACCCTTAAAGCAGACAATGCTTTGAGGGTGTTTTTATTTTAAATTGGAAAGTAACCGAAAGGAAGGATCTGAATATGAAAATTCTGTACAACGACGGACACGTTGCCGAATGTCCCGAAGAGGAACAGCTCCACGTTATCCGTCACACCGCCGCCCATATTATGGCCCAGGCCATTCAGCGGCTTTGGCCCCACGCGGACTTTGCCTACGGCCCCGCCACCGAGCGCGGGTTCTACTATGACGTAGACCTGGGCGACGTGAAGCTGACCGACGAAGACCTCCCCCGCATTGAAGCGGAGATGAAAAAGATCACCAAAGAAAATCTCCCCATCAAGACCTTTGCCCTTTCCCGGGAGGAGGCCGTGAAGCTGATGCAGGAGCGGGGCGAAAAATATAAAGAAGAGCATATTGGAGATCTGCCCGAGGACGCCACCATCACCTTCTATCAGCAGGGTGATTATATCGATATGTGCGTAGGGCCTCACCTGACCTATACCAAGGGCGTAAAGGCCTTCAAGCTGACCCAGCAGTCCGGTGCTTATTGGAAGGGCGACAAGGCCAACAAGATGCTGACCCGTATCAACGGCATCGCCTTCCCCAACCAGACCGAGCTGGACGAATACGTCAAGCAGATAGAAGAGGCTGAAAAGCGGGATCACAACAAGCTGGGACGGGAACTGGAATATTTCACCACCGTGGACGAAATCGGCCAGGGACTTCCCATCCTTCTGCCCAAGGGCGCCCGGGTGATTCAGCTGCTCCAGCGCTGGATTGAAGACGAAGAACAGAAGCGGGGCTATCTTCTGACCAAAACTCCTCTGATGGCCAAGCGGGATCTTTACCGCATTTCCGGCCACTGGGATCATTATCTGGACGGGATGTTCATTCTGGGCGATCCCTACGACGAGGAGAAGGAATGCTTTGCCCTCCGTCCCATGACCTGCCCCTTCCAGTATCAGGTTTATCTGAGCCGGGCCCGGTCCTACCGGGATCTGCCTATGCGGCTGGGCGAGACCTCTACCCTGTTCCGCAACGAGGATTCCGGCGAAATGCACGGTCTGATCCGGGTGCGCCAGTTTACCATTTCCGAAGGCCATCTGGTGCTTCGTCCCGATCAGCTGGAAGAGGAATTCCGCGGCTGTCTGGATCTGGCCAACTATTGTCTGGAAACCCTGGGGCTGAAGGAAGACTGTACCTTCCGCTTCTCTCAGTGGGATCCCGCCAAGGCCGGCATCAAATACGAAGGCACTGCCGAGCAATGGGAAATGGCACAGGCGACCATGAAGCAGATTCTGGACAATATCGTTATCGATTATGAGATCGGCATCGACGAAGCCGCCTTCTATGGCCCCAACCTGGATATCCAGATCAAGAACGTCTTCGGCAAGGAAGATACGCTGATCACCATTCAGATCGATATGCTTCTCGCCCAGAAATTCGGCATGGAATACACCGATTCCGACGGACAGAAGAAGCTGCCCTACATCATCCACCGCACCTCCATGGGCTGCTACGAGCGCACCCTGGCGCTGTTGATCGAGAAGTACGCCGGCGCTCTGCCCACCTGGATGTCCCCCGAGCAGGTTCGTATTCTGACCATCACCGACCGTGCCAACGATTACGCCGCCGGCATCTGCGCCGAGCTGCAGAAGAACGGCTACCGGGTCTCGGTGGACGACAGCCAGAACACCCTGAAATATAAGATCCGCTCCGCGCAGGTGGAAAAGGTTCCCTATATGATCATCCTCGGCGACAAGGATCTGGAAAACAATACCGTTTCCGTCCGTCACCGCTCCGGCGAAGACCTGGGTGCCATCACCCTTGACGAATTCAAGACCATCCTCGCCGACGTGGTCGGAAACAAGCTCAAGAAATAAAATTGCAAAGCATAAATAACGGGCATCTTCCGAACGGAAGATGCCCTGCTTTTGCTTATTCCTTATTGTGCGATATAAAAATCTTTTTCCGAAAGACGATCACGAAAAGAATCCCTGCAAAGCAACAGCCTAAGACAAAGACAGCCGCAACAACAATCCCCAGCGGCAGGCTTCCGGAAGAGCGGTTCGTATCGGAAACGTCGGAAGAAGAGTTCGCATCAGTGGTAACGGAAGAAGAGTTTAAATCAGCGTCGTCGGAACCTTGATTCTCCGAGCCGGCTGACAATTTTTCCACAGATTGCGTCTCCTGAGCGGTGCAATTGACGCATTGGCGAACCATTTTCCCCTCCTCAAAACTGGTCGGGGTCTTGGTCAATTTCCATTCTCCCCAATCGTGCCCGGCCTTCTCCACGGTCTGCGTCTCCGTTGCTTTGCATAACAGACAAGAACGAACCCTGGAACCTTCGGAAGTGCAACTGGGAGGCGAAACGATCTCTCCATATCCCCAGGAATGATCCCGCGGGACGAAAACCCTTTGGGTCACCATTCCGCATCTCGTACAGGTCGACTCTTCGGTTCCACCGTCGGTACATTTTGCATTTCCGACAACCGTCCAGGTTTCCCAATTATGGGTTCCCGAATTTTCGCTATCCGCAGCCAGATAGGTAATCGTGTTCGACATATTGACCGCATCGCCGCCTTGATTTCCCATGGCACCGATCCGGAAATAGATCTGCTCCCCTTCCTTCACGGCAAGATCAAACTCAATCTTTCGTTCCGCAGTAGATTCAAGCGCAACAAAGGAACCTTCCCCGGGACGAGGGTATATCAAAACGTCTCCCAGATATATGGCAAAGGACGTCCCGTTTCCGTTGGAGGTTACGTCCGTAGCGTTATTCCGGGCAACCGTGGTAAGAATTCGTATGGTTCCGCCGGCAGGACAGGTGAATCGCTTCACGATATCGGCGGCATTCCCGGGATGAAAATTTGCCCCGTAAGAGCGAACGCGGGCATATCCATACCCGTTGTCATCCGATCCGGGATTAGAAGTCCATGCAAACTGACCTCCATTAGCAAAAACCAGATCCTGATAGATCTTCTTTTCCAAAGAGTACAATTGATAGCGCCACAGGCCGTCCGGGCTGATGCCCTTTGAAACACTCCAGGCCCTTTGACTGTCGGAACTACCGGATTGCCCGTTCCACTCAAATACCTGACCTTCAGTGGCAGTTCCCGTCGCCGAAAGGAAAACAGGAACGGATGCAAACATAAAAAACAACAGCAAAATCGCAAAGAATCTAAAGAACAGTTTATTCATCAAAATCCATCCTTTCTTCGTCATCATCAATTATATTGTACTATATTTCTTTTCAATTGTCAAGTCTTACAAATCATCCCCTCGGGAAAGATTCCCGAGGGGCTTGCATTGCAACCTTTAATTATAGATCGAAATCCGTTTTGGAGGAATAGAGATTGGGGTCGGAGAGAATGTAGGTGTCGGACAGAGTATAGGTATTGACGAAGACCGTTTCACCGGTACCGGCATCGACGTAGGTGATCTCTACGGCAATAGCGTCGGGAGATACCCCATCAATCAACTGGAATGCAAAGAAGGCGGCCATGGCTTTTGCGGAGATCTCCACGTTTTCGGCGGCGGTCTCCCGGAAGCACCGGACGGTCATAGCAGTAAAATCGGCGGAAAAGGTGATATCAGGATCTCTTCGGGCATTGTTGATCCGCTTCTGGATATCGTTGGATGTCTTCCATGATTTTTTCTGCTGAGCGGTCAGAGCGAAGACCAGATTTCCATCCTTATCCACCTTGGCGGATTTGCAGAAGATCAATCCCAGCCATTCGTTTCCGACCTCCGTCGTGGGGCGGGGATTTTTGACGAATTCCTCCGGAGTCTTGGCAAAAAGGCCCTGCGACTGTTCCGGAGTCAGGGTATATTTGGTAGCACGGTTCATCCAGGCAATATAGATCCCGACGCAAATGCAGATCAACAGCCCTGCAATCACGGCAGAAAGGGTCAAAAGCTTCACGTTCGTTCGCATGAAATCACTCCTTTTTCAATAACGGAATCGGAATTATAGTCGGAAAATCCCGAAAAGAATCCTTCAGTTATTGCTCGGTAGGCGGTTGGGAGGTGAAGAGGGCGGGGTCGCAGGTGAGGTGGGGGTCGGGGAGGGTGACGGTCTTGGCGTAGACGGGCTTTCCGGTGACGGCGTCGACAAAGGTGACGGCGACGGCGATGTCGGCCGGCTTCACGCCATCCAAAAGAAGATTGCAATAGAAGGTGGGCAGGGCGTTGTCGGCGATTGCCGTCAGTTCGGCGGCGGTTTCCCGGGTACAGCGGACGGTCATGGAGGTATAATCGTCGGCAATGGTGATATTCTCATTGCGGCGGGCGGCATTGACCCGCTTTTGGAGATCCTGGGAGGATCGCCAGGATTTTTTCTGCTGCTCGGTCAGAGCAAAAACCAGATCCCCGTTTCGTTTCATCTTAGCGGATTTGCAAAAAATCTTCCCCAGCCAGCCGTTCCCGGACTCGGTAGTGGGACGGGGATTGGTGATAAATTCCTCCGGCGTTTTGGAGAACATCCCCACCGTCTGCTCCGGGGTCAGGGTATATTTGGTGGAACGGCGCAGCCATGCGATATAAACGCCCACGCCGATGCAGACCAGAATCGCTCCGATCACGATGGAGGCGGCAAGGGCGACGATGATTTTACTGGAAGTTCTCACGAAAGCATCTCCTTAAAAACGGAAGCGACCGTTGTATTGGGTGGGAAGGCCTTCTTTATACAGATGGGCGTCGGAAGACAGGGTGCTGACCCGGGGAACGGAAATGCCGTTCTCGTTGGTGAATTCGATGACGGTCAGACTGCTGTGGGAGAGATCGAAATGGAGCGAAAACTGAGGATAGGGAATGTCCAGAAGGCAACTCAAAAACGCCAGCCCGAAGCCCTGGTGAGCAAAAAGGGCCACCCGCTTATCGTTGGGCGCAACGGCCTTGTAGGTGCCGGTGCCGGGGATATGCTCGTAACCAAGGGAGGCAAAGAATTTGTCCGACTCGGTGCGGATACGCTCCAAACCTTCCTTATAAGTATGTCCGGCGAAGGCAGGATGGGTGTGCCATTCGTGGCCCAGAGCAAGCACCTCCGGATCGGCAAAGAGTTTGCGGCCTTCGGGATGGGAAAAAACCCAGGTCTTTTTGCCGTTTTCCAAATTCATGATCATATCCTGAAAGACCAGTTGTTCGTCAGCAAATTCCAGGGTGGTCAAGGGTTTTCCGGTCATTTCGCAGGTGGGCTTGGCGGTCTCCATGGCCCGGTTGGAGACCGAAGCGTAGATTTCGTCCACGCCAAAAAAGGCCAGTCGCTTCCCGATGGCCTCGGCCTCTCTCCAGCCTAAGGGGGTCAGTTCGTTGGGGTTATAGGTGGGATGTCCGTGACGGACGTAATAAAAGATCATGGCAAAATACCGTCCCGTTCGTTGTTTTTCGGCCTTATTATAGCACGATTTGCGGGGAATGTCAAGGGAAAATCGGGAATAAATTCCGACAAAATTCCCCCTCTGCCGTAATGGCAAAGGGGGAAGGAGGATCAGCCTAAAATTTCCTGGCCCTTGAGGAGCTTTTGGGTATCGTTGATGACCTTCTGCACCTCGGTGATGCGGACGGTGAGGAAGGCTTGGCCGTCCACCTCGGCAACGCAGTTGCGGGAGTCCACCGAATAGAACTTCAATGCCTTCACGTCTCCCTTGACCGTGGTATAAGAGACGGTCAGCACGGGGTCTGCACCCTCCGGCTTTACGCCTTCCCCCGAGGGGTACATGGACATCACGTTGGAATAGAAGGTGCGGAAGGAGTTGCCGTCCACCGCCGTGGTGCCGCAGGAGACCCGCAGGTCCTCCTTATCGTCGGAATCGGCGCCGGACAGGGTGAAGGTGTATTCTCCCTCGGCGGAAGAGACGGTCAGAGACTGGAGATTGGACAGATATTCGCCGAACAGCATCTTGGAGCAATAACGATAGGGCGTCCACTCCAGCCAGGAGAAGGTGGCGGCGGGCATGGAATAGACCACGGGCCGGCCTTCAAACATGAGATAGACCGTGCGGTCCACCGTTTTGCCTAGCCAATAGGTGACGGTATATTCGCTGTATTGGCCGGTGGGCAGGGCGGAGGTATAATAAGGATTGGTGGTATTGTTGTACATGGTGGGGTTGGGATCGGCGTAGACGGTCAGCACGATCTCGGTGCGGTTGGCGGCGTCAAGACCGTATTGGGCAAGGTCCCCTTCCTCCACGCACATCTGCACCACCTCGTCGGCGGAGAGGGCCACCATGGTCTTCATAATCTCTTCCGTGACCCCCGATTCCACGCCCCAGCGATAGGGGGATTCCATGGCCGTGCCGCTGAAATAGATCCCGTTGACGGCTTTCTCTTCCTCCGTGGCAGGACGCAGGACGTAATTATGATTGGGGGATTTGATGGTCAGCGCCCGGAAATCCTTTTCGGCGTCGAAGGTCTTGTAGATCTTTTTATCGCAATATTCGGAAACCGACTTCAGATATCGCTCGGCGAAGAGCTTTTCCATCATATAGACGGCGGTCTCCCCCTTGACGCACATATAATAATAGTCACCGGTGGGGCTGGCGTCGCCGATATGGAAGGTGACGTTGGCGTCGCTGTAGGCCTGAATGGTGATGGTGGCCTGGGGCTCCGCAAGACCGAAGCGGGAAAGATCCTTGCAATCCTCATCCACCACGGTATTCAGAGTCAAGGTCTCCACGCTGCGGAACAGACCGGAAGAGGAGGCCGACAGCAGGGGGATGGTCTCGTATCCCACGATGACCACGTTCTCCCCGTTCATACGCACCCGGTAAGAGCCGTGGGGATTGACGATCTCCATATAATCCACGTTTTTGGGCGAGAAGCGGTATACCTTCAGCCCCTCGTCGTTGACCGTGAGACCGAAATCGAGATCCTCTTCCGGCGGTTCGGGGGTGGGATCGATCTTCATAATCAGGACGATGGCCACGGCCAAAAGGGCACAAACCACCAGAAAGATCCCGATGGTTAACATTCTTTTCTTGATCATAAGTGCTTTCTGATTCTCCAGATAAGAAGTCCGCAGGCCAGGAAGACAAGGGGAATGACCACGGCGGACACGACCCACACGGCGGTAATCTGACCGTTGCTTTCAAATTTCAGCGTATCGGTCAGAAGGCTGACGGTGGGGATATGACTGAATTCGTTTTCACTCTGGGCGGCCATGAAATGGACCAACTGCGCCACGTATTCCTGGGTGGCCTGGTTTTCGCTGTCCACGTTGGAGATGAAATAATCGTCCACGAGGGAGGTAGAACCGAAGACCGCCACGGAGGTGGCAAAGGTGCTGAGACCGTCGTAACGGCTCCGCAGAGCCAGAAGACCCACGTCGAAGGGACCGGAGGTATCTCCCTCTTCCTTTTTGATGCCGGTGAAATCCTTGCGGGAAGCGGCCTGGAAGCGGGAGAAGGAAGTTTCGGAGGATTTCAAGAGGGAATAGACCGAAACGCCGTTCTGCTCGTCAAAGAGCTTCTTCAGCCCCCGGGCCTTGCCAAGCTGCAGCTTCAGGTCGAAGTCCCCGGTAGACAGAATCCCGGTCATAGCGGCTGCTTCATCGGAATAATCCACCCGGAAGGTGGGAAGGACGCCGGAAAGGGTGATGCTCCGCTCGGGATCGTAGATACATTCTCCCTGAAGGGCAATGCCCCATTCCTGCAGATAATTGGTCAGCTCCGTATCGGAATTGCAGAAATCAAGATCGGCAAAGACCATCATACTCTTTCCTTCCATCTCTCCCTGGGAAAGGAAGGCGTCGATCTTGGAAATATCCCCGGCGGAATACTGACGCTTGGGATTGCAGATGACCAGGAGCTGATAATCGTCGGGAATCTTTTCCACGGTAGTCAGTTCCAGGGTATCCACCATATATCCGTCGTCTTCCATAACCGCTTTGAAATAGGTCAGAGCCGATTCCCCGTGACCGCTGATGACGGCGATCTTCTTCATATCGGGGTTGGTGGCGTAACGGATGCCGGTATTGAGCCGGTTTTCCAGGGCGATATACTGACTGTCCCCGAAGAGGGAGTTGCGCAGATAGCGGTAACGGCCGGTATCGGGGGAATAGATGATGATCACGGGGTCGTCGGGGACGTTGGTTCCCTCGATCATCAAATTATCGGTAACGGGGAGATTGTTACGGTTTTTGAAAAATTCGGGATTATAGTTATAATCAACGTAATAAAGCTTGATATGCTCCGAAAGCTCGGCGTAGCGGTCAAGGGTCTCCACGATATACTTATGCACGGAGACGCCCAGCCCGACCTCGGAGCCGGAGGAAGCGGAGGTGGAATAATTGCGCCAGGAGGCCTCGTCCCCCAAGACGATCAGTTCCACGTCGTGCTCCAGCTTGCCCAGATACTGCACCGTTTCGTCGCTGACGGTAAAGAGCTTCTTTTCGGTCAGGTCGGCCTGCAGCTCAAAGCGGTCAGAGGCAAGACCTGTGAGGATATTCAGCCCCACCATGATGGCCACGAAGACCACGGTAAAGACGGTGGCGGCGGCACCGTAGCGAAGCTTTGCCCAAAAGCTCTTCCGGACTTCTACCCGATAGGATACCTCGGCGGTTTCTTCCGAAATGAGAAGACCGGTTTCTTTGACGTTCTTTTTCATATCCGATCCCTCCTCAGCGCCAACGGCGGCGTTCCAGAACCCGGGTGGTCAAAAACAGAAAGATCGCCGTAAAGGTGACGTAAAAGACCACGGATTCCAGGGTGATGATCCCTCCGGCGAAATTATCGAACCAGAGGAAAATGTTCAGTTTCTGCAAAAGCTCCGGCAACCAATGAAGCCATTGGGGGAACCAGGCGTAGAGGAAGGAGGCCACGAAATCCACCATCATCAGAAGAAGGAAGACGGCGGCAGTCCCACCGGCGGCGACGATGGCGTTTTCGGTCAGAGACGAGACGAAAAGGGCAATGGCCACCATGCAGGCGCCCAGCAGCAGCGTCCCCACGAAATTGGCGAAGACAGTGCCGGCGTCGGGGGTGCCGAACATATCGATAATAAAAACGTAAACCAAATTGATAAGGGTGCAGGCGGTATAGACCGTCATCCCTCCCAGAAATTTGCCCATCACGACGCCGGAAAGGCTGACGGGCGAGGTGAAGATCAGCTGATCGGTCTTATTCTTCTTCTCCTCCGAAAAGAATCGCATGGAGAGAATGGAGACCACGATGATCTCGACGATAAAGAGCCAGAGTCCGAAATGGGTGCCCAGATAACTGGTATTGTTCAGCATCACGAACAGGCAGAAGAACAGTGCGGATAAAAAGGCGTAGATGGCAAGGAGCATATAGGCGGTGGAATTCTTAAAATATCCCACGAGCTCCCGTTTCAGCACGGAAATCATTCAGCGTCTTCCTCCTTCCTTTCTTCTTCGGCGGGTTCTTCGGCGGAATCTCCGGCGCCCTCGTCCAGGGTGAGAGGATCTCCATCCTGACGGACGGAGGACTGATCCACCAGCTGAAGGAAAATATCCTCCAGAGACACGCCCACGGGGGTGATGACCAGAATATACCAACCCCGCTTGGCGCATTCTTCAAAGAGCGCCCGGCGAATATCCACGTCCTTGTCGGCCTCGATCATCACGTCCACGGTGCCGGGCTCCATAGAACCCTGCAGCTCCACCTTCAGCATCCCGGGGATGGCGGAAAGGACCTCCACCACCTGATCCTGAGGCGCGGCAAGGCGGACGGCGTAGCGGCTGTTGGCGGCGGCAGAGCGGGCAAGATCCTCGGTCAACGCATCGGCCACCAGATGACCTTCGTTGATAATGATGACCCGTTCGCAGACCGATTGGATCTCCGAAAGCACGTGAGAAGAGAGGATGACCGTCCGGGTCTGCCCCAGCCGGCGGATAAGATTGCGGATCTCTACGATCTCCTTGGGATCCAGCCCAACGGTGGGCTCGTCCAGAATCAGAATCCGGGGATCGTTGATCAGAGCCTGAGCCAGTCCCACCCGCTGACGGTACCCCTTGGAGAGGTTGCGGATCATCCGGTGACGGACGTGGGAAATGCGAACTACCTCGCAGACCTCGTTGAGGTGCTCTCTGCGGGGGAATTTACACTTTTTCAGGCCGAAGACGAATTTCAGATATTCGTCCACGGTCATATCCATATAAAGGGGCGGGATCTCCGGCAGATACCCCACGGCCTCCTTGGCCTGTTCGGGAGCGTCCATGAGATTGTAGCCGTTGATATAAACCGAACCGACGGTGGGGGCGATATAGCCGGTGAGCATATTCATGGTGGTACTCTTTCCGGCGCCGTTGGGCCCGAGGAATCCGACGATTTCGCCCTGCTGGACGGTGAAGGTCAGATTGTCGACGGCGGTCTTTTTCCCGTAGCGTTTGGTAAGCCCGGTGACTTCGATCATAATAAGACTCCTTGATAGAGAAAATGGATTTATTCAGCGTCGGGAACGGTCGCGATGCCCAAAACCTTTAACTGATCCGCATCCACGGGAGCGGGACAGTCGGTCATCAGCTCGGAGGCGTTCTGAACCTTGGGATAGGCAACCACGTCCCGGAGGGATTCGCAGCCCAGCATCTGCATGACCAGGCGGTCAAGCCCCAGCCCCATCCCGCCGTGGGGAGGCGCACCGTAACGGAAGGCGTCGGTGAGGTAGCCGAATTTCTCATAGGCTTCCTCGTCGGTCAGCCCCAGGAGACGGAAGATGCGCTTCTGCAGCTCGGGATCGGTGATGCGGATAGAGCCGGAGGCCAGCTCGATGCCGTTCAGAACCAGGTCGTAGCACTTGGCCCGAACCTTGCCCTTGTCGGATTCCAGATAGTCGAGGCATTCGTCCAGCGGCGCGGTGAAGGCGTGGTGCATGGCGATCCAGGCCTGGGCCTCTTCGTCGTATTCGAAGAAGGGGAATTCCACGATCCAGAGGAATTTGTAGCCCTCCAGCTTCAACTCCAGCTTCTTGGCCAGGTGGGTACGCAGAAGGCCGCAGGTGGTGAGGGCCTTGGTATTATTGGTATCGGCGATGACCAGAACCACGTCGCCGGTCTTGGCGCCGGTCTTGGCCAGAATGGCGTTCATTTCGTCTTCGGTCATAAACTTGGCGAAGGAAGAGGTCGTCCCCTCTTCGGTAAGACGGATCCAGGCGATGCCCTTGCCGCCCACGCCCTTGACGTAATCCACCAGCTTGTCGATCTCCTTCCGAGTCAGCTTGGACACGGAATTTTCGGCTACCAGAGCACGGACGGAGCCGCCGCCGGCAATGGCGCCGTTGAAAACGGCAAAGCCGGAATTCCGGACGGTGTCGGTCAGATCGATGATCTCCATGCCGAAACGGACGTCGGGCTTATCGGAGCCGTAGCGCTCCATGGCCTCTTGATAGGTCATCCGGGGCAGGGGCATGGGGATATCCACGCCGAGAGCCTCCTTAAAAACCCGGCTGATAAAGCCTTCCCCGATTTTCAGAACGTCCTCCACTTCCACGAAGGACATTTCCAGGTCGATCTGGGTAAACTCCGGCTGACGGTCGGCACGCAGGTCTTCGTCCCGGAAGCAACGGGCAATCTGCATATAGCGGTCGAAGCCGGCTACCATGGAAAGCTGCTTATAAAGCTGAGGCGACTGCGGCAGAGCGTAAAATTCACCGGGATGAATCCGGGAGGGCACCAGGAAGTCCCGGGCGCCTTCGGGGGTGGAACGGATGAGAATGGGCGTTTCGATCTCGATAAAGCCGTTCTCGTCGAAATAGTCCCGGGTGATCTTGGTCACGCGGTGACGGAAAAGAATATTATTCTGCAGATCGGGGCGGCGAAGATCCAGATAGCGGTGCTTCAGACGAAGCTCTTCGTTCGCCTTGGAATTCTCCACGATCTCGAAGGGAGGGGTTTCGGATTTGCCCAGAACGGTCAACTCGGTCACCAAAACCTCCACGTCCCCGGTATCCATCTTGGGATTTCGGGTCTCTTCGCTCCGCATCCGCACCACGCCGGTGGCGGTGATCACGTCTTCGGGGCGAAGGGCGTAAGCCTGATCGAACAGTTCCTTGTTTTCGTTTTCGTCGAAGGTCAGCTGCAGAATGCCGGAACGGTCCCGCAGAGTGATAAAGATCAATCCGCCCAAGGGACGGCGGCGTTGCACCCAGCCGTAAACGTGGACGGTCTTGCCGGCGTCTTCCGCACGGAATTCACCGCAATAAGCGGTACGGTTCAGTTGTTTTCCCATAATAAATTCGTCCTTTTATTATAATCTGTATTCATATCAAAATTGTGTCGCAAAAAAAGAAATTGCGTAAAAAAATCAAAGCCGGTCTGCAATCGCGCGGGCGGCGTCGGAAAGGGTGGTGGGGATGGGATCTCCGCCGGACATATCCTTGACGGTGACGTTTCCGCTTTCCACCTCGTTATCCCCAAGAACCACGACGAAACGGGCGTTGGTCTTATCCGCATATTTCATCTGCGCCTTCAGAGAACGGTCCATCAGGTCGGTTTCGGCCCGGATCCCCAATCCCCGAAGATCGGAGGCCAGCCGGTTTGCAGCAAGAACGGCCCCCTGCCCCATTGCGGCAACGTAAACGCCCTGCCGGTCGGGTTCGGGGAACAGCCCCCGCTCCTTCATCACGCCCACGAGGCGTTCCAGTCCGGCGGCAAAGCCCAGACCGCAGACCTTCATCTTGCCGTCCAGCTCGGAAACCAGGCCGTCGTAACGTCCGCCGCCCGCAAGGGTCAGCCCCGAAACGGGATCGATGAATTCGAAGACGGTGCGGGTATAATAATCCAGCCCCCGGACGATGTGCGGATCGACGGTGTATTCGATGCCGGCGTTGTCCAGAGAAGCCTTCAGCACGTCGAAATGCTCTTTGCAATCGTCGCAGAGATAATCCAGAATCACCGGAGCGTCGGCGGCAATGGCTTTGCAGACGGGAGATTTGCAGTCCAGAATCCGCATGGGGTTCCGGTCCAGGCGATCCCGACAGGTCTCGCACAGTTCAGCCGCTCTGGCAGAAAAATACTCCTTCAAAGCCGCGTGATAATTCTTGCGGCATTCGGGACAGCCGATGGAGTTGATATTCAGCGAAATCCGGTCCAGCCCAAGCTCCCGCAGAAAGGAGGCGGCAAGCTCGATGACCTCCCGATCGGCCTGAGGAGAGGCGGAGCCGTACAGCTCGGCGCCAAACTGATGGAATTCCCGGAAACGACCGGCCTGGGGCTTCTCATACCGGAAAGCGGAGATAATGTAATAGGCCTTCAAAGGCATCAGCCCGCCAAACAGACCGTGCTCCAGACAAACCCGGACGGCGGAGGCGGTCCCTTCGGGACGGAGGGTAACGGAGCGGTCACCCTTATCCTTGAAGGTGTACATTTCTTTCTGCACCACGTCGGTGGTATCCCCCACGCCCCGTTCAAACAGCTCGGTGGATTCGAAGGTGGGGAAGCGGATCTCCCGGAAGGCAAACCGGTCGGAAACCCGACGGGCGGCGTCCTCCACGATCTGCCATTGATAGGATTCCGCGGGGAGAACGTCGTTGGTCCCCCGGGGAGCTTTGATTTCCATTGCCATAGTGATTTAAGTTCCTTTCGAACGAAGGCGTGCCCCCAAAATCCGGGGGCGCGCCGGTTGATAGTATGAATCAGAAAAGATTGATATCCTTTTTCCGGTCGGAATGATAGACCTCCCGCCAATCCAGATCGCCCCGTCCCAGCGCACAGACCAGAACCTCCGCGGTTGCAATATTGGTGGCGAAGGGGACGTTGTGCATATCACAGAGACGAAGCAGGGTATCCTCTTCCTCCGACATTTTCTGCTGGGAAGGATCCCGGAAAAACAGAAGCAGGTCGATCTCGTCGTATGCCACCCGGGATGCAATCTGCTCGGCGCCGCCGCCCTTCCCTTCCAGGAAGCGGAAAACGTTCAGCCCGGTGGTATCGGAGACCAGTTTGCCGGTCATGGCCGTCGCACATACTTCGTGTTTTGCCAAAATGCCGCAATAGGCGATGCAGAACTGCACCATCAATTCCTTTTTCTTATCGTTTGCAAGCAAAGCGATGGTCATTTGTGAGTTACCTCCGTTATGTGAAATGGATTAAGAAAACTTTGCAAGATCCACGTCCTGCCCGGCCAGCCGCAAAGCGATGTTCCGGAAGGCCTGCCGGCTGCGGGAGCGGGGCTGATCGTAGGGGAGCCGGTCGGTATTTCCCGCGCAGATAACGCCCACGTCTTCGGGAATAAGACCGATCAGCTGAAGGGACGTCGCGTCGATGATATCGTCGATATCCGGGGCGTGATTCTTCTTGATCAGCGTGGGACGGACCCGGTTGACGACGAGGCGGATCCGGCCGGCGTTGTGACGGAACAGATAATCCGCCGCCCGCTCTCCGTCGGAAATGGCGGTACGGTCGGGCGTGGTGACGATCAGCGTCTCAAACCGGGGATCGCACAAAACCTCCAGGGTCGGGCCGATCCCGGCAGGGCAATCCACGAAAACGAAATCGTACCCCCTCCGCTTCTCCTCCACAAGCTCCCGAAGGAACTTCAGCAGGGTGGCGGTAGGGACGTCCCGCCGCAGAGGCGCAAACAGAGCCGTCAGATTGGGGTGGCCGGGGATGGGATTGACCGCATCCTCAAAGGTGCAGTTACGGTAATACAGATCCTGAAGATCGTACACGTGTCGGTTGCGAAGACCGAAGGCCAGGTCCAGATTGGAAAGGTCCAGATCTGCGTCGACCACCAGAACCTTATGCCGCTCCGACAGGGCCGCCGCCACGTTTGCGGTGACGGTAGTCTTCCCTACGCCGCCTTTGCCCGAGGCCACGAGGATCACTTTTCCCACGGTCATACCTCCTCTGCGTTTCGTATAGAACAATATATCATATATATTAACATATTCAGAGATAAAAATCAAGAGGAGCGACGAAAAAACCGCCGCTCCTCCTTGTAAATTTACAAAAAAACAATAAAATTGCCAAAAAATCTTCAAAGAAACCGGGATCCTGCGAAAAATCAGGGAAGCAGGGTATTGGTGCCCGAAACCGAATCGAAGGAATCCTGATTGGAAAAATAATAGGACAGAACGTCCTTGACCACCTGAGAGGTGAAGGCGTTGCCGCCCTTCCCGCCCTTTTCGATGACCACGGTGAAGGCGATCTTGGGGTTCTCGGCGGGAGCAAAGCCGGTGATCAGGACTGAGGGATGGCCGGAAGCGTATTCCGCAGTGCCGGATTTGGCAGCGACGGAAACGATATCGAAATCCCGGAAATAACTGTAGACCGTACCGCCCTGCTCGTTGATGACCTTGTACATCCCCCGGCGCACCGTTTCAAGGGTGGCCTCGGAGACGCTGACGGTGCCGGTCTTGGTAACGGGCGTTTCGGTCGTCTCCCCCGTATCCCGGTTGGTAACCGAACGGATGAGGTAAGGCTGAAGACGGTCGCCTCCCCGCGCCACGGTGGCGGCAAGGCAGGTCAGCTGTATGGGAGTGACGGAGTTGTCCGACTGTCCGATGGCGGCCATAAGATTTTCCCCGGCGTTCCAGATCCCGCCGTTCTGTTCCCGAAGGGCTTTGGAGGCAACGGTTCCGGAAATCTCCCCGGAAAGCTCGATTCCGGTCTTGGAGCCAAAGCCGAACAGAGCCGCGTATTCCGCAAGCTTATCGCTTCCGATCTGCCGGCCGATCTCGTAAAAGGAGCAGTTACAGGATTTCTGCAGCGCCGATTCCACCGTTACGACGCCGTGCACGTTGGATTCGTAGCAGGTGGGCTGATAATCGTCGTAATAGGTATACCGTCCGGTACAGCGATAGGTGGTGTTTTTGGTAATGACGCCCTCTTCCAGGCCGGCAATGGCGGTAATGATCTTCCAGGTCGAGCCGGGGGGAAAGGCTCCGGCCACAGCCCGGTTGACGAAGGGGGAGTCTTTCGCCTGAGAAAGCTCGGAATAGTCCTCGTAAAAGGTGGAAAGGTTATAATCCGGATAAGAGACCATCGCCAGGATTTCGGCCGTCTCGATCTCCATAAACACGGCGGAGGCGGCAGGAGCGGCGTCTTCCCCGTTCAGGTCCTTCGCCCCCTGCACGGCGGCGGCAAGAGAATCCTCGGCCACCTGCTGAATATTTTTGCCGATGGTCAGAATCACGTCCGACCCGAAAACGGCGGGCTGCCCCTCCAGCTCCGAGGTGACGGCGCCGGTGGAATTGACCTCAATATAACGGTAACCGTCCTTGCCACGCAGAAGCTCTTCGCAAATCTTTTCGATCCCGTCCTTGCCGACGGTATCGGTCAGGGCGTACCCCTGCCCCTGCCGAAGCTCGTATTCCGCGGCGGAAATGGGGCCGATATATCCCAGAATATGGGAGGCGAAGCGCTCCGTCGTATAAGAACGGCTGTATCCGGTCGAGATCTCCACGCCCAACATCTCGTCGTCCCGCTCCTTCAGAGCGGTGATCACCTCCATAGAAACGTCGGAAGCGAAGGGATACACGGTGGGAGACCCGCTGCGGTACATGGAATAGCGCACGCCTACGATGGATCGGGCAATGGCGGGAGGGAAGGACTCCAATCTGTAATACTTCACGAGGCCGGCTACGGCCTCTTCTGCGGTGGCATTGGGATCCACCTTCCGTTTTTCCAGAAATTCCGAAAATCCGGAGGGAAGGGTTTCCTCCGTATAAATGTAAGGCTCTCCGTCGGAGATGGGAAGAAGGTCGGTATAAGATTTTTCATAAGCGTCGAAGACGGTGATCATCGCCGCCAGAGTTCCGTTGACGTCTTTGCAGATATTCAAGTCCAGATCCACCGAGAGAACGGTCTGATTCTGCACCAAAGGTAAACCGTATCGGTCTAAAATCTCACCCCGCGCGGAGGCCTCGGTCTTTTTGGTGACCACCCGTGCCAGAGACTGGGCGCGGTAGGACTCCCCGTCGATCAGCTGAAGCTGGACGAGGCGGACGACGCAGACGGAAAACACCGCCGCAAAGAGAAGAGATACGATGAGAACCCGGCTTTTTTTCACGGGGTCACCTCCTTACGGGATATCCGTCCCGTTCCCGGAAAAGCAGCGTAAAAAGAACGTACAGAAGAAGCAACACCGGCAGGGCCATGACCAACCGGGGAAGAAACACGTATTTGGCGGCGGTCACGAAGGGAACGGGGGCTTTCATACACTCGATTCCCCAGACCGCAAGCTCGCAAAGCCCCACCGAAAGCATTCCCGCAAGGGTACCGGAAAATACGTTGCGGGAAAGAATTTTCTCCGCAAGGAAGGCGATCATATAGCCGAAAAACAAAAAAAGCACCGCTCGCAGGCCGAAGATCCCGGAGGTCATCGCATCGGCGAACAATCCGGAAAACAGGCCGAAAAGAGCGGCGGACTTTTCTCCGGCAAACAGCGCGCAGATCACGACGGCGCAGAGCAGATAGGGGGGATTGCAGTCGAACCAGAAGGGACCGACGCAATGCTCGATCAGCCCCAGCAGCAAAAAGATCAGGCCGATGACGGCAATACGGAATTTCGGTTTCATTGACTGTCCTCGGAGAAATTGGTGATAATGAGAACCTGCTTCAGGTCGGAAAAAGAGACGGCGGGGGTCAGCACGGCGCTGAGAGAAAGCCCGTTGTCTTCATAGCGCAATTCCGACACGGTGCCAAGCAACAGCCCCTTGGGATAGACTCCTCCCAACCCGGAGGTATAGATGGAATCCCCCCGGTTGGCGGCGGAATTTTTGTTGAGATAGCGGACGAGGCACTTGCCCTCCGCCTTTAACTCCAGAGTTCCCTCGGTGACGCCCACGTCCCCGGTGGAAAGGATCATTGCCCCCACGGAGATCTGAGGATCGATAAAGGTGGACACGGTGGCCCAGTTCAGACCGACCTCCGTTACTTTTCCCACGAGTCCCCCCTCACTGACCACGATATCCCCCTTTTCGATGCCCGCTCCGGTGCCGGCGTTGATGCCGAAGGAGGCGTCCCATCCGTTGGAGGATACGGTGACCACGTCAGCGGAAACGTATTCGAAGGAATAGGTAGGCTCCGTAATGGAATTGTCTTCCTTGTAGCGCTCGTAATTGTCTTTGTAATAGTAGAGCTCGTGGATCTGCTTCTGCAGATCGTTGACCTCCTCCCGCAGGGCGGAATTCTCCGCCTCCAGATCGTCGTAGCGGGCGATGGACGAGAAGAAATGAACCACCTGATCCTTACACCACGTAAAGCCCGTGCGGACGGGAGAGACGATCATTCCCACCAGCTGCTCGTGGGGCATGGTATGGCCGTTGACCGCAACGGCAAGCATAAAGCCCAGCAGAAAACAGACGATCAAAACGAGGACGACGAAAAAACGTCCGTGAAAAAATCGCTTCACAGGAGGCTCCTTTCAGACAATTTTATAAACCGAAACGGTTTAAGCCAGAATATTTTCGTGTTGAATACCGTGCTTGATCTGATCCCGATACCGGAAGGCGTTTCCGACCCCGGTAACCACGCTTTCCAGAGGAGACGCGGAATGCATACAGGCAACGCCGGTCTCCTTGGAGAGCAGCTCCTCCCAACCGGGAATCAGACTTCCGCCGCCCACCAGGGTAATGCCGCTGTCGATGATATCGGCGGCCATTTCGGGGGGGATTTTCTCCAAAGTCTGCTTGATCTGCTCTACCAGAAAACGACTCGATTCGGTCAAGACGTCCCGGATATCGTCGGTAGACAGCGCCACGTTGACGGGCAGTCCCCGGACGAGGTCCCGGCCGCTGACGGTCATAAAATTCACGTGGCCGTCGTCGAAAACGGAGCCGATGGACAGCTTAACCTCTTCTGCCGTCCGCTCCCCGATCAGCACGCTATGGGTATTGCGGACGTAAGAAATAATATCCCGGTCGAACTTCTTGCCGGCGCAGGTAGTGGAGGTAACCGAAACGATCCCACCCAGGGAAAGAACGGAAATCTCCGTGGTCCCGCCTCCGATATCGACCACCATCCGTCCCCGGGGCTCAAAGATCGAAAGCCCGGAGCCAAGGGCAGCGGCGATGGGTTTTTCCACGACGAAGGGCACTTTTTTCACCCCGGCGGCCCGGACGGCGTCGGCTACGGCCCTCTTTTCCACAGGAGTGGCGCGGCAGGGAATGGAAACCACCGCGGAGACCGAACCGAACCCGGTGCGGGAACGGCGGATATAATCCCTCAGCATCATGACGGTTTTGTCAAAATCGGCAATCACGCCGTTTTGAACGGGAGAGGTGACGGTAACGGTGTCGGGGGTGCGGCCCAGCATATCCCGGGCTTCCCGTCCGGCACAGAGAAACTTTTTGGCACCGTAGGTCTCCGTAGCGATCATGGAGGGCTCGTTGAGCACGACCCCCTTATCGCGGCGGTAGATCAGCGTATTGCAGGTTCCGAGATCGATCCCGAATTCATTGAGTCCCATAGAATCCCTTTCTTTCCGTCACAAGATCTCGATGCCGAATTCCTTCAGCATCTCGTACAGCATACTCACCGGCAACCCCACCACGTTGGCGTAGTCGCCGTCGATATGATCCACCAGCACGGCACCCTTGCCCTGAATCCCGTATCCACCGGCCTTATCCAAGGGTTCAAAAGTATCCACGTAGGCCCGGATCTGTCCGTCGGTCAGGGTTTTGAAAAAGACCTCCGTACGGCAAAGACCGGTTTTGATCTGTCCGTCGCAAATGACCGTGACGCCGGTATAGACGAAATGAGACCGACCGGACATCATCCGGAGCATATCGAAGGCGTCCTGATCGGAGCGAGGCTTTCCGAGGACGGTTCCGTCCACGGTAACCACCGTATCGGCGGCAATCACCACCGACAAAGGATTGTTTTTCGCCACGGCGGCGGCCTTCCGCACCGACAACTCGCAAACGATATCGATGGGATCGGTCTTCTCCGTGGATTCGTCCACCGCAGGAACGATGCTCTGAAACGGAAGACCGATCTGCCGGAGCAATTCAAACCGCCGGGGGGACGAGGAGGCGAGAATAAAATCTCTGTTCATATGCAATTCACCTTATTGCGGCAAGGGGAACGAAACCGTAAAGCAGGTTCCCTTGCCGGGCTTACTTTCTACGTCGATGACCGCGTGATGAAGATCCGCGATCTTTTTGGCAACGGAAAGACCGATGCCGGAACCGGAAGCAAGACCGCCCCGTTCTGCGGGCGCCTTATAAAACCGGTCGAAAATATGAGGAAGATCCTCGGGGGCAATCCCGGAGCCGGTATCCGCAATCCGCAGGAGGATGCGGCTTCCCTTTTGATCCAGCGTGAGCGTCACTTTTCCGCCGGAAGCGGTGTGCTTGACGGCGTTGTCGAGAAGAATTACCGCAAGCTGACCGATACGGTCAGGGTCCACCGTAGCCGTGAGGGGGCGCTTGCGCACGTGGCAGGTCAACAAAACGCCTTTCTTTTCCGCCACGGGAGCAAGATCCCCGCAGACCGCCGTCACCAGATCGGAAAGATCGGTTTTCTGAGGATCGAAGCGGAATTTATCCCCTTCTCTCGTAGCCTCCAAAAGATCGTTGATCAGCTTCGTCATTCCGTCGGTCTCCCGCAGAATACGGGCGTAAAACGCGGGGACCATATCGGCGGTCACGGCCCCGTCTGCCAAGGCTTCCACGCTGCCCCGAATGACGGTGAGGGGCGTTTTCAGCTCGTGGGCCACCTCGGACAGAACCCGGTCCCGAGGATCGGAAGCCGGCGCCGTCTCCCCTTTCGACTTCCCTTTTCCCTTGAAAAATGCGGAAAAAACGAAATCGGCCAACGCCGCCGCCAAGGCCAAGCCCCAGACGACGATACACGTGACGGAGAGCCAAGCTGCGTCCCGAAAGAAAAGCAACAAAACCGACAAAACGGCACCGATGGCAAGAAGCATCGGCACCGTCCGTTCAATCAGCAGGAAAATATGTTCTGTTCCGCGTCTCATTTGACGTCAAACTTATAACCGACGCCCCAAACCGTCTTGATATCAAATCCGACGGAATCATCAATATCCAGCTTAGTGCGGATGCGCTTGATGTGGGTATCGACGGTGCGGGTATCTCCGAAATATTCGTAACCCCAGATGTTTTCCAACAGATGATCCCGGGTAAAGACCCGGCCGGGGTTGGTGGCGAAGAGCCACAAAATTTCAATTTCTTTCTTGGTCAGGATAACGGGCTTTCCGTTGACCGACGCCTCGTAGCTGTTCATATCAATGACAAGGCCGGCGACCTCGATCTTCTTGCTCTTTTCGTCGACGGATTCGTCGGCAACCCGGCGAAGAACGGTCTTGACCCGCATGAGGACCTCCCGGGGACTGAAGGGCTTAATGACGTAATCGTCAGCACCGATGTCCAGGCCGAGAATGCGCTCCTGCTCTTCCGCCTTGGCGGAAATAATAATGATAGGAACGTTGGAGGTCTGCCGAATCTGCTTGCAGACGTCGAAGCCGTTGATCTTGGGCATCATAATATCGAGCAGAATCAGGGACGGGTTGCGTTCCTTGAAGAACTTGAGCGCCTGCTCACCGTCGTAGGCGCAAATATACTGGAAGCCTTCCTTCTGCGCGTAAATTTTCAGAAGATCGACGATTTCCTTATTATCATCGGCGATCAGAATGGTTTTTTCCATGAATCTTATTCCCTCCGGGATCTGTTATTGTCCGTGTTGGAATTAGTATAGCATATTTTACGGAGTTTGTCAAGAACCGGACAAAATTTCAATAAAAAAAGGTCACATTTTTCAATTCTGAAATAGTTTTGCCATATTTCCGTCACAATATACCTCTGCATTTTGCGGTAAATTATTATCAAAGCAAGTCATTTTTTTGACGGAATTGAAAATTGAAAAAAAAATGCGGCGGAGATATTTCAAACTTGTAACATGGAAAAATCATTGATATTCCGGGCTTTTTCCGGAATTACGGCGGTCACGGGCAGGCAAAAAACCGGACAAATACCAAGAAAACCGCCAAGAAACGATGGAAATTCCGTACGAAATTCGTAAAACTTTTGACCGATTCGCAACCAAAACAGAACTTTTTATGACATATTAGTCTTTCCCTATTGTCATCCGCGCGGTTCTATGATATAATTATATATTATATTTTGTAGCACAACGCAAAGGATGGAATACAAGTATGAAACGGACGTTTATCAATGAACTGTTTGCCGCGCCCGAGACCTATTCCGAACAGACCGTCAAGGTCTGCGGTTGGGTCCGGACTCTGCGGGATTCCAAAGCATTCGGCTTTATCGAGCTGAACGACGGCTCCTATTTCAACGGAGTGCAGATCGTTCTGGAGGAAGCCGGGCTTGCGAATTATAAAGAGATCGTCAAGCTGAACGTGGGCTCTGCCGTAGAGGTGGAGGGCCGGTTCGTTCTGACCCCCGACATGAAGCAGCCCTTCGAGATCAAAGCCACCGCCGTCACCGTGGCCGGGGCCTCCACCCCCGATTACCCCCTGCAGAAGAAGCGGCACTCTCCCGAATTTTTGAGAGGCATCGCCCACCTGCGTCCCCGGACCAATCTGTTTTCCGCCGCCTTCCGGGTTCGCTCCGTTGCGGCCTATGCGATCCACAAATTCTTCCAGGATCAGGGCTTCGTCTACGTAAACACCCCCATCATCACCGGCAGTGACTGCGAAGGCGCCGGGGAAATGTTCCGCATCACCACCCTGGACATGGAGAATCTGCCCAAAACCGAAAACGGTACCGTGGATTATTCCGAGGATTTCTTTGGAAAATCCACCAATCTGACCGTATCCGGCCAGTTGGAGGCAGAATGCTTCGCTATGGCCTTTGATAAGGTATATACCTTCGGACCCACCTTCCGCGCCGAGAACTCCAACACACCCCGCCACGCGGCGGAATTCTGGATGATCGAGCCGGAAATTGCCTTTGCCGATCTGCAGGACGACATGAATCTGGCGGAAGCGATGATCAAATACGTCATCAACTACGTCATGGACAAATGCGCCGCCGACCTTGCCTTCTTCAATCAAAGAGTAGACACCGGCCTGCTGGAGCGTCTGACCGCCCTGGTCAACGCCGATTTCAAGCGGGTCACCTATACCGAAGCGGTGGATCTGCTGGAAAAATCCGGTCACAAATTCGACTATCCCGTGTCCTGGGGCTGCGATCTGCAGACCGAACACGAACGGTATCTGACCGAAGAGATCTTCAAATCTCCCGTGTTCCTCACCGATTATCCCAAGGAAATCAAGGCCTTCTATATGCGGCTGAACGACGACGGAAAGACCGTTGCCGCCACCGATCTTCTGGTGCCCGGCGTTGGCGAGATCATCGGAGGCAGTCAGCGTGAGGAACGGCTGGACGTCCTGCTGGAACGGATGAAGGAACTGGGACTGAACGAGGAAGACTACTGGTGGTATCTGGATCTGCGCCGGTACGGCGGCACCAAGCACGCCGGATTCGGCCTGGGCTTCGAACGGCTGATCATGTACCTCACCGGTATTTCCAATATCCGGGACGCCATTCCCTTCCCCCGCACCGTCGGCACGGCCGAATTTTAAGCGCTCCCAAAAACCGAAAGGAATCTCCCCTATGATCTCTCAATTTACCAAAGAAGAATGGTCCGCCATCTACCGGGCGGCAAAGGACGAATACAATACTTATTGCACCGAGGATCTGGATCTGGATATGTCCCGGGGCAAGCCCTCCTCCGATCAGCTGAACGTAACCGAAGGCCTTTTGGGAACTCTGAAGACCTGCGAAGACTGCTACGGTGAAGAGGGCGACTATCGCAACTACGGCATCCTCAACGGAATCCCCGAGGCCCGCAGACTGTTTGCAGAGCTGTTTGAAGTAAGTGCGGACAACGTGGTGGTGGGCGGCAACTCCAGCCTGAACATGATGTACGACACCATCGTCACCGCCATGCTCTTCGGAGTCCCCGGCTCGACCCGTCCCTGGTGTCGGGAGGACAAAGTCCGCTGGCTTTGCCCCGCCCCCGGATACGATCGGCATTTCGCCATCTGTGAAAGCCTGGGCATTGAAATGATTCCCATCGAAATGAAGGAAGACGGCCCCGATATGGATAAGATCGAGGCCCTCTGCGCGGAACACAACTGCATCAAAGGAATGTGGTGCGTTCCAAAATACAGCAATCCCGAAGGAAAAACCTATTCCGACGAGGTGGTGCGTCGGCTGGCGAAAATGAAAGCGGCTCCCGATTTCCGCATCTACTGGGATAACGCTTATATCGTTCACGATCTGACCGACACCCCCGATACGCTGCTGAATCTTTACGACGAATGCGTTAAGGCCGGAAACCCCAACCGGGCGCTGATGTTCACCTCTACCTCCAAGATCTCCTTCCCCGGCTCCGGGGTGGCGGCTATGGCGGCGTCGAAGGCGAATATCAAGGCGCTGAACGCCGTCAAGACCTACCAGACCATCGGTCCCGACAAGCTAAATCAACTGCGGCACGTGCGGTATTTCAAGAACAAGCAGGGCATCGTGGAGCACATGAAGCGTCATGCAGAGCGGCTCCGTCCCCAGTTCGACGTGGCGCTGAAGGAAATGAGCGAGCAGCTGTCGCCCGACGGCTACGCAACCTGGACCGTGCCCAACGGCGGCTATTTCCTGTCGGTGGACGTGGAGAACGGCTGTGCGAAGCGGGTGGAAGAGCTGATGAGCAAGGCGGGGGTCAAGATCACGCCTGCAGGCTCGTCCTTCCCCTATCACCACGATCCGAAGGACTGCAACCTTCGTATCGCCCCCACCTATCCCCCTCTTGACGAGCTGAAAATATGCATCAAGCTGCTGTGCATCTGCATTAAGCTCGCCACGGCGGAGCATTACCTGAAATAAACGCAAAAAAAACGGATTGGAGATCATTTTCTCCAATCCGTGCGCGTCTCTTCTCAAAACCGTCCCCGGGTGACGTTCCCTTCCGGAGGATCTCCCCTGCGATAGGCGTCCAGAACGGCGATAATCTCTTCCCGACTCTCGTCGGTGAACAAAAACCGCTGAAAGCCCAGCCTTGCGACGGGCTTGTCCGCAAGCCACAGCCGGTCGGCGTTCCACAACTCGTTGCGGCATCCGTAAGCGCAGGTGAGAAGGAATTCCTTCCCCATCCGGTCGGTCAGCGTTTCGTCGCTGCCGTGGTTCTTTTTCAGACAATTGCGGAAAATCATGAAGGGCAGGCGGCCGTAGACCACGACGCCGGTCCGTTCGGTGGTAAGGTCCCGCAGCTGAGCGGCGTTCAGCTCGAAGGAGAGCGTCACGTCGGCGCATCCCTTGGCCAGATATTCGTCCCGCGTGACGGGATTGTATACGTTCAACCCGTAATCTCCGTGGGGCGTAAGCCCGTGGGAGAAGCAAAAGGGCAAATGCCCCGCGTTTCCGCACAGGGCGTCGGTCACGCCGGAGGCTTTCCATTCCGCCACGAAGCGCTCGGCCTTCTGTTTTTCATCGTCCCGCAGAATCCGGGGCAGAACGAAGCCGAGCTTCGTTCCGAAGCGCTCCGAAAGATCGGGGTGTTCCCGCAACGCGGGAAGAGGGACCCAGATCCGGTCCAGATCCACCCCGTCGGGGATGCGATCGGGATGCAGAAAAAAGCCTTCTCTGCGGCCGGAAACGGGAATCGCCTTCTCATACGAAAGAGGCAGATCTTTCCAGGAATGGGAGATCATACACCGCATTTCGGTCAGCCGTTCGATCATCTCCCGGCGCAGCTGCTTGACGGCAGAGGCGGGAACGAAGGAATTTTCCGGCAATTCGGCGGAAAAACCGGAAAGATAATAGGCCGTATTTCCCAAAGCGCCGAAGGCCTCCCGGATTTCTTCCGGAGAGGTAGCCCGATTTCGGGCAGGAGAGCAGGGCAACGTTCCTTCCGCAGAATAAGAACCGCAACGGGCGGTACAGAGAAGGTCTTCCCCGTGGGGACGGACCGAAAGATCCAGCGCCAGCCGGGGATATTCTCGGGTAGGCAGATCCACCCGATTGACCGTCTCACTCCGGGTACCGAACATGGATTTCCCGATCCGGTCGGTATAATATCCGTCGGTAAAGCCGGAACGGCTGAAAACCCCTGCAAGATAGGCCTCCGTCTCGGGAGAATAGGCCTCGCCCCGCTTGGCGGCGGCGTAAGCGGCGGTAATGGCGGAAACGTATTCCGGAGATTTCATCCGTCCTTCGATCTTCAGGGATGCGATTTTCATCCCCTCTAACTCGTTATAATATTTGAGCAAACAAAGATCCTTCAGGCTCAACCGGTATCCGCCGGCGTAAGGCAGGCGGCAGGGCTGGGCGCATTCCCCCCGGTTGCCGGAGCGGCCGCCGATGAGGGAGCTCATATAGCATTGCCCGCTGTAGCACATACAAAGGGCGCCGTGGCCGAAGATCTCGATCTCCAGCGGAGAGCGGGCGGCCATATACTCCAATTCCTTCCGGCTCACTTCTCGGGAAAGCACCACCCGGTCGAAGCCCATCTGCTCCGCAAACAGGATCCCGTCCAGATTATGCACCGTCATCTGGGTGGAAGCGTGAAGGGGAATATCGGAACGTTTTTTCAGTTCCGACGCAAGCCCCACGTCCTGTACGATCAAAGCGTCGATGCCGGCGGCGATCAATTTTTCCGCCGTAGCAAGGGCCTGCGGCAATTCCCGCTGAGAGACCAGGGTATTCAGGGTCCCGTGGCAGGAAACGCCCCGCTCGTGGCAATAGCGAATATTTTCCGCCAGCACGTCGTCGGTGAAATTGGATGCGTTCATCCGGGCATTGAACGCCGACGCGCCGAAATAAACCGCGTCGGCCCCCGACAGCACGGCGGCCTTCAGGGCTTCCGGAGACCCGGCAGGAGACAAAATCTCCATAGCGCAGTTACTCCCCGTCCTTCGACGCGGCCAGCTCTTTTTTCAGCGCGGCCACCTGAGCCTTGAGGGCGGTATTTTTGGCCCGCTGCTTTTCCAGTTTTTCCTTCAGCTGACGGTTCTCGTCGCAAAGGTCCATGCAGGCCAGAAGAATGGAATTCATTTTGGGGGCACCCTTGTTCCCCTGCTCAAACTGGGCGATACGGCGGTTGACCGCCTTGACGATGGACGTGGTCTCGGCCTCGGTCTCGCTGGAATACAGCTTGACGTCAAATCCGCCCACGTTTACGGTATAAATGGTATCATCCATAAAATATTCCTCCTTTGAGGTGCGAAAAAATCGTTTTACCTTATTATCATAACACATTTGAGGAAAAAAAGCAAGGGGAGTCTGAAAATTATCTTAAAATATACCAAAACGGGATAAGAATCACCTACGTTTGCGGCCGCAAGGCCGACTTGAATCATACGAAAGAGCAAGCAAAAAGAAAGGAAGGCTCACATGGCAAACAAGAAAAAGAACACCAACCGCTCCGCAAGCGGGACGAAGGCGTCCCGGACGAAAAAGCGGACGGGCAACGCTCCCCGGAAGCAGAAATCCGCTCCCATGGACCGGGCGCTGAAGAATACTCTGCTGGGAATCGTATTTCTGGCGTTGGCCCTGCTGTCGTTCCTCAGCTTCTTCGACGGGCTTCTCGGCCCCGTGGGGCAGGGACTTCGCACCGCAATGAGCTGGGCCATGGGTGCCACCGCCGCCGGGATCCCCATTCTGTTCCTGGTGCTGGCAGTCACCCGCATCATTGACCGGAATACCACCATGACCAAGCGGGGATGGTGCATTCTGGGGCTGTACGTATCCCTCTCCACCCTGTGGTCGGTTTTCACGGTGGAGTTAAACGGTATGGGCTTTATCGACTATTTCCTCCACCTGGGGGAAAAGGGCAAGGAAATGATCGGGGGAGGCGCTCTGACGGGGATCTTCTCCTGGGCGTTTCTGTCCCTGCTCAATAAAGTGGGATCGATCATCGTTCTGATCGTGATTATGCTGATCCTTTTGGTTCTGGTCAGCGGCGTTACCTTCTCCAGCGTCTTCCGCAGAAACGAAGAAGAGGTGGAAGAAGCGCCTGCTGAAGAACCCGTAGCAGAGCCTAAGCTTTTCCCCTTTGCCCTCGGAAAGAAGAAAAAGGAAGCGATCTCCGAAGCAGTGGAGACCGAAGAGCCTGCATCCCGGAAACGTAAATTTGAAATTCCCACGGTGGAAGACGAAGAAACCCTGACGCCCACCGATCGCCGCCGGCTGATGCAGGAACAGAAGAAGCGGGAAGCGGAGCTGTATAGCGAAGCCTTGCCCGGCACCGGAGCGAAGCAGGTGGTTCTTTCCTCGGAGCTGGTAGAAGAAACCGCCGCGGGCAAAAAGCCGAAGAAAGCCCGGGAATTTGAATTCTCCTCCGATCTGTTCGGAACCGAAACGCCCGCAGAGATCGAAGCGAAGGCGCAGGCGTTGATGGAGCTGGAGAAGGCCGAAAATCAGCCCAAAGCCGAAGAAAAGCTCTCCAAGGAAGAAATCCGCGCCGAAGCGGGACAGATGGCCGCAGAGATTGAAAAGGAAGCGGAAAAGGAAGTCCCCTACGTCTATCCTCCGCTGAGTCTTCTGGCCTATAAGCCCGACGAAAACGCCTCGAAGGCGAAGGCTGAAATGCAGCAGACGGCCCAGAATCTGATGCAGGCCCTGGAAAATTTCTCCGTAGACACCACCTATCTTGACGCAGTTCGGGGTCCCACCGTCACCCGGTACGAGCTGCAGCCCAACGCCGGAGTCAAGATCTCCAAGATCGTGAATCTGACCGACGATATCGCGCTGCACCTGGCCGCCTCCGGGGTTCGTATCGAAGCCCCCATTCCCGGTCGGTCCGCCATCGGCATCGAGATTCCCAATAAAATTTCCAGTATCGTTTATCTGAAGGAAACCATTTCCAGCGACGCCTTCCGTTCCCATAAGAGTAACATTGCCGTGGCACTGGGCAAGGACATTTCCGGGCAGAACGTCTGCATCGACCTTGCAAAGATGCCCCATCTGCTCATCGCCGGCTCTACCGGCTCCGGGAAATCGGTGTGCATCAACACGCTTCTGATGAGTATCCTTTATAAGTCCTCCCCCGATCAGGTCAAGCTGATCCTGGTGGACCCCAAGGTGGTAGAGCTGAGCGTTTACAACGGGATTCCCCACCTTCTGGTCCCCGTGGTGACCGAAGCGAAAAAGGCCGCCGGCGCCCTGCAATGGGCCGTGACCGAAATGATGCAGAGATATAAGCTCTTTGCGGAAAAGAACGTCCGGAACTTCCAGGGCTACAACGAAAAGATCACCGGGGACGAGAAGCCTCTCCCCCAGATCGTTATCGTCATCGACGAATTGGCCGACCTGATGAAGGTTGCCCCCGGCGAAGTGGAAGACGCCATCTGCCGTCTGGCTCAGATGGCCCGCGCCGCAGGAATGCACCTGGTCATCGCCACCCAGCGGCCCTCGGCCGACGTGCTGACCGGCCTGATCAAGGCAAACGTTCCCTCCCGAATCGCCTTTGCCGTATCCTCGGGCATTGATTCCCGTATCATCCTCGACCAGACCGGTGCGGAAAAGCTGATCGGCCGGGGCGACATGCTGTACAATCCCCTGGGCTGTCCGAAGCCCATGCGTATTCAGGGCTGCTACGTTTCCGACAAAGAGATCGAAGACGTGGTGGAATTCATCAAGCAACACTCCTCCGGTGCGGGCTCGGAAGAGCAATCCCGGATTCTGGAGGCCATTGAAAAGAACGCCCAGCAGGCCGCAGTCAAGGGCAACAAGAAGGGCATCACCGGCTCTATGGGCGGCGTAGACGAAGACGGTGACATCATCGACGACGGGGACGATATCCTCCTCCCCCGGGCGGTAGAGCTGGTGCTGAAAGCAGGCATGGCCTCCACCTCCGGCCTTCAGCGGTCCTTGGGCGTGGGGCATTCCCGGGCCGGCCGCCTGATGGATCAGATGGAAAAGAAGGGATATATCGGGCCTTATCAGGGCAGTAAGCCCCGGGACGTGCTGATCACCGCGGATCAGTGGAACGAGATCCGGGCGACCCAAGGAGACATTACCGAAGAATGAGCAAAAAATATCCGGGGTTTCTCCCCATCTCCCGGGAAGAAATGATCGAAGAGGGCATTGAGCAGTTTGACTTTATTCTGGTCACCGGCGACGCCTACGTAGATCACCCTTCCTTCGGCACCGCAATTATCTCCCGGCTGGTGGAAGCCTTGGGCTATACGGTAGGCATCATCGCCCAACCCCAATGGAAGACCGGAGAGGATTTCACCCGGTTTGGCCCACCGAAATACGCTTTTTTGGTCAATTCCGGCAATATCGACTCCATGGTGGCCCATTATACCGTAGCCCGAAACCGCCGCAACGACGACGCCTATTCCCCCGGAAAGAAGGCGGGACTGCGCCCCGACCGGGCGTTGATCGTCTACTGCAATAAGATCCGGGAATTTTATAAGGATATCCCCATCGTCATCGGCGGACTGGAAGCGTCTCTCAGGCGCTTTGCCCATTACGATTATTGGCAGAACGCCGTCCGGCGGTCGATTCTGGAGGATACCTCCGCAAATCTCCTGTCCTTCGGCATGGGAGAACGGTCCATGACCGAGATCGTCAACCGCCTTGCCGCGGGAGAACCGGTGGAAAGCCTGACCGATATTCCCGGCACCTGCTATATTTCCCACGATCTGCCGGAAGGGGCGGTGGTCTGCCCCTCCTTTGAGGAGGTGCGGAAAAATACGGAGGCCTATGCCGTTGCCACGAAAATTCAATACGAAGAACAGGATCCCTATACGGGACATATCCTGGCCCAGGGGCATTCCAAACGCTGGCTGATCCAGAATCCTCCGGCAGAACCCCTGGAACGGGAAGGGCTGGATCGGGTCTACGACCTGCCCTACACCCGCACCTACCACCCCGTTTACGAGGCCATGGGCGGTGTTCCCGCCATTCTGGAGGTAGAAAATTCCATTATCCAGAACCGGGGATGCTTCGGAGGATGTAATTTCTGCGCCATCACCTTCCATCAGGGACGGGCGGTGACCTCCCGAAGCAAGGAATCGATCGTGAAAGAGGCGATCAAGATCACCGAATCGCCCAATTTCAAGGGATACATCCACGACGTGGGCGGCCCCACCGCAAACTTCCGCTTTGCCTCCTGCGGCAAAAAATCCATGTGTAAGGATCGGAAATGTCTTGCCCCCGAGCCCTGCAAGGCCCTGCGGGTATCCCACGAGGAATATCTGGATATTTTGCGGACGCTGCGCAAGTTGCCGAAGGTCAAGAAGGTCTTCGTCCGCTCCGGCATCCGGTACGATTATCTGATGCTGGACAAGGAGGATTCCTTTTTCCGGGATCTGGTGCAGCATCATATCAGCGGTCAGCTGAAGGTTGCGCCGGAGCATTGCTCCGACCGGGTGCTGAAATATATGGGCAAGCCCCCCTTCCGGTATTACAAGGCCTTCACCGACAAGTACCATCAATTAAATAAGGAATACAACAAGAAGCAATTCCTGGTTCCTTATCTCATGTCCTCCCATCCGGGATGCACGCTGAAGGACGCCATCGAGCTGGCGCTGTATCTGAAAAAGATCAATTATCATCCCGAGCAGGTGCAGGACTTCTACCCCACCCCCGGTACCGTCTCCACCTGTATGTTCTACACGGGACTCGACCCCTTCACCATGAAGCCGGTCTACGTGCCGCGGACGTCCAAGGAAAAGGCCTATCAGCGGGCGTTGCTCCAGTATCATATGCCCCAGAACCGGGCGTTGGTGCGGGAGGCGCTGATCAAAGCCGGCCGCCAGGATCTGATCCGGGTGCTGAAATAAGGGAAATTTCCATGGGGAGCGGCCGAAAATCGCTCCCCCTTTTTAAATTGCGAAATAATTGTAAAATATCATCGTACCCCCTTGCAAAATAAGAAAAAGTGTGCTATAATATTTAGGTCTCAAAAAGAGACATCCGGGCGTAGCGCAGTTTGGTAGCGCGCTTGAATGGGGTTCAAGAGGCCGTGGGTTCGACTCCCGCCGCTCGGACCAAAAATCGACAGGTTTCGACCTGTCGATTTTTTATTCATTGCGAAAGCAATGGTATATCATCACGCGGTACGCGTGTATCTCATCACCGAAGGCGTATCTCATCAGCCGCAGGCTGCATTTTCTTTCGCAACGATGATATACAACACTCCGTGTTGGTGATATGCAAGACTCCGTCTTGATGATATACACGGCTTCGCCGTGATTTATGCGAGAGTTCGAATTCATACGCAAAAACGGCAAAAATATCTTTTTTGTAGTCAATGGATAGAAAAAGACTCCACATTTGTCTAAGACAAGTGTGGAGTCTTTTTAACTAAATCCACCCTTGCGGACGGAATAAATCTACCTACGGTGGATGAAATCACTCCGTGATGAATTCCAAATTCGTCCGGAGATAAGGGCGGATTTAATTTCATCTGCATTAGCGGATTTCCTCCGAATGGAGTGGGATTTCATCGCACTTGCGCAATTTAATTGAAAATTACATCTTGCAATTTCGCCAAAAATATGGTATAATAACCTCATATAACAAAGAAGGGGGATTGTGAATGAATCAGGAGGCATATTATGCAATCAAAACCGAAAAGGATATTCAAAATTTTTTGGATAAAACCAACGGCTTGCATGATGCGTATCTGACAAGTGTATGCTATTCTCACAACGGTCATTCGGGCAGAAATCCGCATTTGATTGATGACAAGCAGACGGAATTAAGGCTCCGATTCCTGATCACAAGCATCCATGACGCAGAGGTTGAAATTGTGTTTTCCGAGGTATCGGAATGGAACATTTATAACAACGGATTTGAAGTGCCGGGGACTTCGGTCTCCTTTACGGATCAGGGAAAAATCCTTTGGAAGGATGATGACACCGAAGATGCGGGCTCTTTTGTTGTTGCGCAAGAAATGATGTGGAAAACCTTTGATCACATTCAATAATAAATCATTGTGTATCTCATCAGCCGCAGACCATATTTCGCCTTCGCAATAATGAATGATATACAAGGATTCATCTTGATCTATTTTAGAGAATTCAAAATCATACAAAAAACTAAGCAAAAATATCTTTTTGCAGTCCATGGAGAATTAAAATGCCCAAGCATGAATTTGGTATTATGGACGTAGCCCCCGTAAAAGGGCAGCGTTTTGATAAATATCAGCCTGAAAAGTACAACTGCATATCCGTAGATGACGCATATATTTTCCCTTTGTCGGAACGCTTATCCGAAATACCGTTTTATTGGCACACCCTTGATGTTACGGGTAGAGGATTGGCTTACCGGGGCATTACACTCATTGCTCCGCAGTCCGCAGAAGCAATAATTCCATTCACTGAGAATGCAGAAAAATTGAAGGGATTGAACGCATTACTGAAAAAAGCTGTCGCTCAGAATTGTTTTGTGATTCATTTTGGAATTTGACTGCGGCTTTTCGTTGCTTCAGACAAAGTACATTTTCATTCTGTAAACAAACAAGAAAGACCCGATTTACCTCTTTGGAAAATCGGGTCTTTTTTGTCGAAAGCTTAAAGTTTTTATAGGATCTCCCCCGTGCCGTTTTGCATCGCTTGACAGGGGCAAGATTTTTTGTTATAATAAAGAAAACACATGTCGAAAGGAGCGTTGCGTAAAATGAAAAAACAAACCCTTGCTTTCTGTTGCTTGCCCCTTTTAGTGCTCGTTCTTCTTGTCGGATGCTCGGAAACACCTCCGATAACGCAACAAAAACAACTAAAAAAAGTGGAACAGATCGGACAAGTTCCCGACGAGCTTAAGACTGTGATAGAGAACAATGCTTTTAAAAATGTTACCGCCTTTAACGACAGATTGCTGAAATCGGAAGTCACGGCCGCAGACAATGCAAGTCGGAAAGTTTGTTATCGAATCATCATGATGGATCTTTACGGAACGGAGATTGCAACGTATGTTTGCGAGACGGATGACGCCTATTGCGTTACAACGCTCACTGCAACGGAGGACGGCGGATTTCTGTTTGTTCTCGGTTTTGAGGATTACGCTTACGGATCGAAACACTGGGCAAGTGACAACGGATTTGCGTCCCGCATAATTAAATGTGACCGCACCGGGCAATTGCAGTTTGACAAAGCCCTCGATGATATTGAAGGGCAAGCTCTGAAGCACTGTTTTGAACACGATGACCAATTCTTCTTTTTCGGAACGAAAGAAACGCCCGATTCAAAAAAACAAGGTATCGTTTCCCCCACAGATATTTATATGACCATCGTTGACAAGGACGGAACAGTATTGAAAAATCGTACCTTTGCCGGGTCGGACTATGATAGTCTGGAAAATGCGGAAGAGACGGAAAATGGGTTCGTTTTGTCTATTCAATCTCAGTCTTGCGACGGAGATTTCTACGATTCAAACTCGAACGGATATCCGATTGAGTGGGTTTTTACCGTCAATGATGAATTAGAGCCGGTAAGAAAACAAAACAAAAGCGGAAGGGATTCTTTTGATAGCCGCCTCGGAGAGCAAAACGGAAAAGCGGTTTATAAAAGCGTTTCATTTTTGGATGAATTTGATGCGGGAACCCCGACTGCCTTTATAGATTACGGAGATTCATATTTAATTATTTCCGAACACAATACCGGTATATACGAAAACAAACCACCCGAAATCAGTGCGATTTGGTATTATACGGAAACCGTCTATTCTGCGTATAATAAAAACCACGAACTGATTTTCCGAGCATCCGTGGATTCATCTCCCGATTTTGATGATGAATAAGAACTTTTTATCCCTCTGCACGGTAGAGCCATGTGCACCTTCAAAAATGTTTGACTTTGGAGGTGCATATTTTTTTGGTTGTGTTTTTTTTGGGTTCCCCTTATTTTTTACGGAAACCGTCGGTTTATTTTCGGTTACTGTATTGCTTTTCCGCAGATTTTGTGGTATAATAGAAGCGAATAGGAGGGATAGCATGGAAGAAATCAAAACCTGCCTGCTTTTGGGGGTCAGCGACCGAGACGATGCGGAGGCTTCCATGGCCGAATTGGAGCAGCTGGCCCAAACCGCCGGGTTGGAGGTGGAAGGGGTCTTGCTGCAACAACGCACAAAACCCGACACCGCCACCTATATCGGGGCGGGAAAATGCGAAGAAATGCGGGAATTCATCGAAAATCATGAGGTCCCTCTGGCCATAGCAAACGCAGAACTGACGGCAAGTCAAATCCGCAATCTGGAAGACCGTCTTGATGTGGCGGTGATCGACCGCACCATGCTGATTCTGGACATTTTTGCGGGGCGCGCCCGCTCTGCGGAGGGGCGCCTGCAGGTGGAATTAGCGCAGTTGAAATACCGTCTTCCCCGTCTTGCAGGCATGGGCGAAAGTCTTTCCCGTCTTGGGGGCGGCATCGGCACCCGTGGCCCCGGGGAAACCAAGCTGGAAACCGACCGCCGTCATATCCGCCGCCGCATCAAGGCTTTGGAAACCGCCTTGGAAGAGGTAAAACAACGGCGGGAAACCACCCGTCGCGGCCGAGCGAAAAGCGGGAAGGCCACGGCGGCTTTGGTGGGCTACACCAATGCAGGCAAATCCACCCTTCTGAACCGTTTGTGCGGCAGTGAGGTCTATGCAGAGGATCAGCTTTTTGCGACCCTCGACCCTACGGTGCGAAAAATGGAAGGACTGAAGGGCATCGATATTCTCCTGTCCGATACCGTTGGCTTTTTGCGGGATCTGCCCCACACGTTGATCGATGCCTTCCGTTCCACTTTGGAAGAATCCCTTTCCGCAGAAGTGCTTCTGTTGGTGGTGGATGCCGCCGACCCCGAAGCGGAGGTTCGGCTGGAAGTGGTGCGGGATTTGTTGCACACTCTGGAAGCGGATCAAAAGCCCATTTTCCTGATTCTGAACAAAACCGACTGCAAAACGGTAGATCTTGCTCCCTTTTATGCGCTGGCATCCCGAGAAAAGATGCGGGTGTTCCGCCTTTCCGCCCGCACGGGGCAGGGGTGTGAGGAACTGAAAAACGCTCTGTTGCGGCATTTTGCGGGAG
>JAZPXN010000016.1:0-5121 GCA_045543655.1 Eubacteriales bacterium | reverse complement strand
AGATCTACGATTCCACCGGCATCAAGCACACCGTTTCCTACAACTCCGAAGGTAAGGTCTCTTCCGTCCGGAAGACCGGCCTCAAAAAATTGGAAAACGGCACCCTCATCGACACCAGCCCCGTCGACGGTGGCGGGATGGACTTTGCATATTACGACTCCACCACCGTCGTAACCGACCACCTGACCGGCATCAAGACCGTGTACAGAATGGACGATTGCGGACATCCGCTTTCTGTCTATGAGGATTTGAGCGGGAATACGAACCTGACGAAAACCGAGATTACAAACTGCCAGGTTTATGAATATGAAACTGTTAAAAACCATAAAACGCTGAATTCTACCAAAGGATGCTACCCTTCCATTCAGGCATCGATCTCCGGATCTTCAGAAATGCATTTTAACTACCTGACAAATGGTTTATTTGATGAAGATTCTTTGGGAACTGTATCCCCCAGCGGTTGGTCTGTAACCGGAATTGATTCCGGGAGTTGCAATTGTTACAATTGTGGAAGCAATGAGATCGTAAGTTCCGGATATCAGTCCGGATTCCGATCTTACAAGATGGATAATACGGGGATTCGGGGGTACAAATGGCTTCAGCAAAGTACGGATCTTGGCTATCCCTTGGTTACCGGCAATGTCTTGGTTGCTTCTGCCTGGGTAAAGGCACCGACCGCAATGAATTCTTCCGGGTCTGTTAAATTTGAACTCTGTGCGAGCATTTATTATGAAGGGGAATCTTCCCCCGTTCGGAAAACAGAACAATACGACAGTTCGTACTCTGGGTGGCAGTTTGTGGCTATTCCTTTGGAGATTCCTCACGGAAAAACGCCTTCTTCCGCTACGGTACGGGTAGATTTCTCTTATAACACCGGTGTCTGCTATGTTTCCAATGTCCGTCTGACCGAAACAAAAGGAACTCTGACCGAAATTGAATACGGATTGAATATGGGCTCGTATATTATTGACCATAGCGCAACTCTCACCAGGTGTATTACTTCTTACGACGGCACTCAGGTATCTCACACCTACTTCGATGATAACGGCGATGCAGTAATGACTGCGATTCCGATGGAAGGAACTTATGATGATTATTTCTATTCCTATACAAAATATAGCAATCATTCTGTTTCTACAACGAAAGATTTCCGTGGTAATGTAACCAACTATTTTTATGATCCCTTCGGTAATTTAACTAAGAAGTATTATTATCCGAAACAAGGTCCTGATGACGATTCCGATAACAGTCTTCTTACGAAATGGGAATATAACAGCACCAACGGATCCCTCCTGGCTTCTTATGATACCCGAGGCAAGAAGACTCAGTATGTGTACGATTCTTCCGGCACCCTGCTTACCAACAGGATGGATCCCAATACGCAAGAATATTCCTATGCACCCTACAATACAAGGGATCTATTGACTGGGCTTACGGCAAAAGACGTGGAACGAAACGGGGATATTTCTAATAACTTTACTTATTGTCCCGGAACAGATTATCTGACCGGAGTTACCCATAACGGATTCTGTTATAGTTTTGATTACGATCCTCTGGGTAGAGTAAGCAAGGTTACCGCCGCCAATCGCACTTTGATTACTCGTACCTATGCAGACGGAGCATCCAGCGCCGTAACAACGAATTTCGGCAATGGCTATTCTACGAAGGTTATTACCAATAGCCGCGGAAATCCGACAAAAAAGACCATCAATGGCGTGACCGTTTCCACTGCGCAGTACGATGGATTCAACAACATTAAGAAATTGGTTGACAATCTTCAAAATGTATGTTATAATTATGAATATAATAGCGACGGTACGCTGCATAGCATTGATACGGTTCAGTTGAGCAATAACGAAAGCCTCGGGAAGCAGTATTTTGAATACGACGAACACGGCAGAGTGTTGCAGAAGATCGACAACCGTTACGGTTGCGTGAATTACGATTACACTTACGATAAATCTTCCGACTCCGCTACCTATCCTGATGATAAAATCGTCGGCGTTGCGGTCTTTGGCCGTTATGAAGATAAGGTTCAGCAGTATGGAGAACTGCCCTTCGCCCGCAATTTGTACCGGAACAATCCCGATACGGGAACGAAGGAGCTGTTCCTGCAGGATTTGTATCAATACATGCCCTGCGATACCGGATATAATGAAGGTTCTATGACCGAATACGTAAGTGCCTTTTCCACCTACGTTAATAATCAGTGGTATTCCGAATCCTTCCGCTATGATGAGAACGGGAATGTTATTGAAATTATTCCCCGGACTTATCAGAACGGAACTTGGACAGAAGGAACGTCTCTGCACTCTTATTCCTATGACGGTCTGAACCGTCTGGTCAGCGAGGACGGCCTGATCTATCAGTATGATGCCGGCGGGAATATTGTCAAAAAGGGAAGCATTGAATATAAGTATGAAGACGTTGGCGGTTGGAAGGATCTTCTGACTTCCTACAACGGACTTCCCATTGAATACGACGGTCTCGGCAACCCCACCTTGTACAAGGGGAAGACCTTGACTTGGACGAACGTTCGTCAACTGGCCTCTTACGGCGATACAACCTTTGCCTACGGTGCGGATGGCATTCGTTACCGGAAGGGCAACACCTATTACACCCTTGACGGCAACCGTATTTTGCGGGAATTTAACAACACCTACGGCGAAATCCTCTATTATTACGGAGTTAACGGTGTAATTGGGTTCCGCTACAAGAATGCAGACTACTATTACCGCAAGAATTTCTTCGGCGATATTGTCGCAATTCACAATGCATACGGTACCGAAGTTGCGACCTATACCTACGATGCCTGGGGCAACCACACGCCTACGGAAGATGACAAGAATAATGAAATCTGGAATATCAACCCCTTCCGTTACAGAAGCTACTATTACGATACCGAAACCTCGCTGTACTACCTCGAATCTCGGTATTACGATCCCGAAACCGGACGCTTCATCAACGCAGACAGTCTCGATTACCTTGGTGAAGGATCTGAACTCTGCAACTATAACTTGTTTTCCTACTGTGGGAATAATCCGATACTTTATATCGATTCAAGTGGAAACTTCCCTGTATTAGCAGTGGCTTTGGGCGCAGTAGCACTTGTCGGGTTTGGCTTAACAATTGGAGGTTTAGCGTCTGATAATAGTGCACTAACTGCTGTTGGTCTAGGATTGGTAGGAATCGCTGCATTAGCAAGTGGCGGTATTGCAGTTGCCGGAGCTTTCGCAAGCGGTGCTGCATTCACCGGAGTTGCGGGTGGTTCTACTGTTCTTGCAGGGGCTGGTTCGTTAGCTTTCATGTCTGCAGAAATTCAAGATGCAACTGGAAATGGAAACTGGATGATCGATGCGGGAATGAACGAACATGTGTATAATGGGTTGTTGGTAGCAACAGCGGCAATTGCGACCGCGGGGACCTTAATATCGTCAGTTTCTAATTCTTTCAATATCCATTCAATAAAAGAGATTGGGAAATTGCAAGGCTCAGATTATTATGGTGTAAAATTCCAGCAAATCAACAAGAACAGAAAAATATATCGAAGTCTAGAATTTCATAATAATCACATTCACAAAGGACATAAATATCACTGGCAATTGAACAAATGGAGTAATACAGGTGTAAGTAGTCGAAAGGGGACTGCATGGTGGACAATGCTATTCAAAAGACTATAAACGATGAAATTTTTGAGACTGTTTACTATCATAAATTTCTCGATGAGATTTGCTCTACGGAAGAATATAAAACTCTCGAAAACATTCTTTCTGATTTTGATTATACCACTAGATTTTATTATTGCAAAGATCAATCTTGGCTATCAACAACTTATTATGTTGAATTTGAAATCCTTGATTGTTCTAGAAATTTGATATACGTTCCAAAGACATCTTGTTATTACGACGTTCTTTATTCCTTGGGAGGTTCAGGTTGTGCATTAATTCAAAAAAAGATACCCAGAAAAACAATTGTATGCTTAGATAAAGAGGAACTTAGGGACGATTTTAAAAAGATTACTGAGTATCTCTTAAGTATTAAAGAGTGTTTGGACAATTAATTTTCCATAATACAGCCTGTGTCTATTTTCAGTCCCCCGGATTACTCCGGGGGACGCACTTTTGTTATCGACACGGATTTTCAGTCAATAATGCGTTTTTAACATCAAAGTTGACAATCTTCAATATATATGCTATAATTATACATATAATAAAGCAATGTATAGTTACTTTCAGTGAGGGTAAGTTATGGAAAAAGATTTTTGGGCGTTATTCATAGTAATGCTACTTGGATCGATAGCATGTTTTTTGATTATTGTATTTGGTATTATCTTTTCAAAGAAGTTTTTTCTAAACAAAGAATATGGACTTGTATGGTTCATCATATTTCTTTGTATCCTCGTTGCACTTATGGGATTATGCGTTACCCTCTTTGTGCGTTGTTGTAAGGATTTGGACTATGTCCTAAACCAAACCTATATAGAAGAACGAGCAAGAGTTACAGATTTTATGTATAAGAAGCGAGATTATGATGGAAATGGTCAAATAACATACAGACGCCCAAAATTCTATTTAATTGACAAGGATGAATATATAGTTTTATATACAAGAGATGTTACGATAAATGAAACATATCTTGTCCGATATTATCCAAATACAAAAATATGTGAGGTGATAGAATATCTCCCCTAATTTTAGAGTACAGAAGGCACATAAATGGGATATGCAATAGTTTTATTCTCGTGAAAAGCATTAAAAAACACTGTGATGCGCCCACTTCTATTCTACTAAATCTGCATATTGAATAATTGCTATTATTCAGCAAACAGTCTCCCGGATTTTTCCGGGAGACTATTTTTATGCGGGGATCCAAATAGGAACGTATTTGTCCGGAATAGGATATATAATGTGTTTGCAATGATTTTTCGGAGGCTTTCCTTCGAAACACATTGCTACACACAACATGCTATGAAAGGACATATTTATGAACGAAATGAAAGAAGCGCTTCTTGTTGAAGAAGATCTGGAATTGAATTCTGCGGAATCCGCCCGGGAATCTGAGATTCTTTTTGAAGACACCTCCAAGAGAAGTGAAAATGCGAAACACTTTCGTTTGAAGAAC
>JAZPXN010000015.1:0-89245 GCA_045543655.1 Eubacteriales bacterium | reverse complement strand
ACAGGGTAGTTTTTATCATCGGAAAAGGCAATCAGATGATAATCGCTTTCCATTGCAAGCCTGCTGTGGGCAAAACTGCTGATAGCAATTGTGTCGGCACCGGCTTTCTTCGCCCGCCGCATAGCATCCACTGTTGCCTTGGTGCTGCCGCTGTGAGAAATGCAGACTGCCACATCACCGACTTTTAAATTTGCAGCTGTAACATTCATAAACAGAATGTCTGTGCAGGCAGATGTTGCGATACCCAGCTGTGCAAAGCGGTATTGGGCGTCTGTTGCGATGACGGAGGATGTGCCTACGCCAAAAAACACGACCCGGGTCGCTTGCAGTAAAAGCCGGATAATGGTTTCTGCCTGAGAAAAGTCAATCATAGACAGGGTGTCTTGCAGCGTGTTTATTCCAGAGGCAAACACTTTTTTAAAAACCTGCTGCGGAGCATCCCCGCCGCTCACCGGCAACATACTGGTGGCAGATGCTTTGCTGCCCAGCTCGGCAGAAAGACAGATCTTGAAATTGGAGAAGCCTTTTGCACCTATGCTTTTACAAAATCGCACCACAGCCGATGGTACTGTGCCGGAATGTTGCGCCAGTTCTTTGACAGTCATTTTCACCGCATCTTGTGGTGCGGCCAAAACCGTAACGGCAATCTTTCTTTCCGTATCTGTTAAACGGTCATAACGATTGTGGATTTCTGATAACATAGTGTAAACCTCGCGGAATTTAGTTTTATAAACAAACTATATATTGGAATTAAATTCTATACCAAGCAGGCAAGTTTGTCAAGGAGAATCATAAAAAAGCAAATCCGTTTGGTGCACGGATTTGCTCGTTTATGATTACGCAAAGCCGTTGGCAAGGCTTGCTACCAGAGAATACATCTCCTGTTCTGAGCGGACATTGTGAGCTTTGTTGAGGATTGTCTGTTTCTGTTCTTCGGTCAAGTGGGTGTATCGGTTCATAGCGGCGGTGTTGCCCGCTAGAGCCAGACCAAAGCCAATGGGCACTTGATAAAAGTCCATAAGTTTTCTCCTTTACTGTAGGGCGGGGCTTGCTCCCGCCCTACGATTAAGCCGCAGCATCCAGCATATTTTCAACAAAAATGCCGTAGCCGGTGGTTGGGTCGTTGACGAGGACATGTGTCACGGCACCAACCAGCTTGCCGTTTTGGATGATGGGACTGCCGGACATGCCCTGCACGATGCCGCCGGTGGCTTCCAGCAGTGCCGGATCTGTCACCCGCAGCAGCAGGTTTCTGCCGTTATCCCGTGTCTTCGGATAAATTTTCAGAATTTTCACAGAATATTCCCGGGGCGTTTCTCCTTCAATCGTGGATCGGATCACTGCGTCGCCCGTCTTGACCTCGCCCATTTGGGCAATGGGAATCGCCTGCCCTTGCGGCTCTTCACTGTATTTTCCAAAAACGCCCTGCTGCGTATTGCGGTACAGTTCCCCTACCGGCTCCGGCGATTTGATCGCCCCGATCAGCTGCCCGGGCTCGCCGATCTTGCCTTTTTTTACCGTCATCACCCGCGCCCGATAGGCTTTGCCTGCGGTCATCTTCAGCAGTTTGCCGCTGCCGTCATTGACACCGTGACCCAAGGTCGCAAAGGTGTTGCTTTCAGGATCGTACCATGTCACCGTGCCGATGCCCGCGATCCCCTGCCGCAGATACACACCCAGCCGCGGTCCGTCCTGCGTAATATGGGGAACGATCTGCAAAGACTGTACCTGCCCGTCGCGGCTGATCTGCAGGGTCACCGTGCCATCTGAGTGCTTCAATGCAGTGCGGATGTCCTCTGCCGAGGCGATTACCGTATCGTCGATCTTTTGAATAATGTCGCCGCTTTTAAGTCCGGCAGCCTGCGCCGATTTACCCTGCTCCTCGTCAAAGCCCGCCACCACGACCCGTTGATCGCACAGCTCCAACCCCACGATCTGCCCGCCGGGGATCAGCTCCCTGCCAAATACGCTCGTTGTCAATATCAATACGCAAAGCAACGTTTGCGTCATGCGTTTTATTGTACATTTCATTTTCCGCTCCTCCTTCGCTTCCTGCCTTCTTAATATTCCATGCGCAGGCGATTGTAACCGCTGAAAAAGTCGAAAGATTTAGAAAAAATTGGATGTTGAATGTCTCTTTTACCTATTGACAAAGTAGGTAAATAGTGGTATATTACCTACGACTTAACTAGGTAAATCCCTTCAGGAGGTTTTTATATGCAAGTTTACGCGGATAATGCCGCCACCACCAAGCTCAGCGCCACCGCCCTCAAGGCGATGATGCCGGCTTTTGAAACCTACTACGGCAACCCTTCCAGTCTGCATTCCGCCGGTCAGGAAGCCAAGGAGCTGCTGGAGGATGCCCGGGAGCGCATCGCAAAATGCATCGGCTGCGAACCCCGCGAGGTCTATTTCACCTCCGGCGGCAGCGAGGCAGACAACATGGCAATCCTCTCTGCCGCGGCAGTGGGCGCGCGCAAGGGCAAAAAGCACATTATTTCCACCGCTTTTGAGCATCATGCCGTGCTGCACGTGCTGCAAAAGCTGGAAAAAGAGGGCTACGAGGTCACCTATCTCGACGTCCGGGAAGGTCACAATACCACCGCAGAAGCTGTCAAAAACGCCCTGCGTGAGGACACCTGCCTTGTCACGGTGATGTACGCCAACAATGAGATCGGCTCTGTCCTCCCCATCGCTGAGATCGGCGCGATCTGCAAGGAAGCAGGTGTTCCCTTCCACACCGATGCGGTGCAGGCGGCAGGTCATCTGCACATCAACGTCAAAGCGGAAAACATCGACCTTTTGAGCCTGTCTGCCCATAAGTTCCACGGACCCAAGGGCATCGGCGTCCTCTACTGCCGCCGGGGCTTCCCCCTGACCAATCTGATCAACGGCGGCGCACAGGAGCGCGGCAAGCGCGCCGGCACGGAAAATCTTCCCGCCATCTGCGGCATGGCTGCCGCTCTTGAGGAAGCGACTGCAAAGCTCGACACCAACGCCGCCAAGGTCGCAGCCCTGCGGGACAAGCTGATCGCGGGACTCTCCCAAATCCCCCACAGCGCCCTGAACGGCGATCCAGACAACCGTCTTCCCGGCAATGTCAGCTTCTGCTTTGAGGGCATCGAGGGCGAATCCCTCCTGCTGCTGCTGGATATGAAGGGCGTTCAGGCATCCTCCGGCTCTGCCTGCACCTCCGGCTCTCTCGATCCCAGCCATGTGCTGCTGGCGATCGGACGTGTACACGATGTTGCCCACGGCTCGCTGCGTCTTTCCCTCAGCCACGAGAACACCGAGGCTGAAATCGATCACATTCTGACTGTCGTTCCCGAGGTCGTTTCCTACCTGCGGGGCATTTCCCCCGTATGGCGCGACCTGCAGACCGGCAAGCGCAACTATATTCTTTGATTGGAGATAAAAATTATGGCTCTTTACAGCGAAAAGGTTATGGACCACTTCACCCATCCCCGCAATGTGGGTGTCATTGAAAACGCCGACGGCGTCGGCGAAGTCGGCAATGCCAAGTGCGGCGACATCATGAAGATCTATCTGAAGATCGAAAACGACATCATTGTCGATGTAAAGTTTGAGACCTTCGGCTGCGGCAGTGCTATCGCGTCGTCCTCCATGGCAACGGAAATGATCATGGGCAAATCCATCCACGAAGCAATGCAGCTGACCAACAAAGCAGTTGCCGAGGCGCTGGACGGTCTGCCCCTTCACAAAATGCACTGCTCCGTTCTGGCTGAAGAAGCCATCAAAAACGCACTGAAGGACTATTTCGACAAGAACGGCATTCCCTACGACGAAAAGGACTTCCCTGACTGCGAGCATTGCGCGCACTGCGATTAAGCCTATGATCGTATCAACAAAAGGGCGCTATGCGCTGCGCGTGATGGTGTATCTGGCGCAAAAGGACGCAGGTGAATATGTTCCCCTGAAGGAAATTGCCGAAGCGGAACACATTTCCCAGAAATACCTGGAGTCCATTATGACCGTTCTGTCCAAGGCAGATTTTGTCGATGCCGTTCACGGCAAGGGCGGCGGTTATCGGCTCAGCCGTACGCCGGAGCAATATACCATCGGAAGCATTCTCAAATTGACGGAAGGCTCTCTCGCCGCCGTATCCTGCACCGCCAACACCCCTGCCGGCTGCCAGCGGGGCAACTGCTGTGAAGCACGTCCCATGTGGGAAAAGCTCGACGCCATGATCGACAACTTTTTCGAAGGCATCACCGTCGCAAATCTCTTGGAAAAAGAGTAACCTATACACCAAGGAGGCATCATTATGAACTACAAAAAAGTATTAACCATTCAAGACATTTCCTGCGTTGGACAATGCTCATTGACCGTTGCCCTGCCCATCATCTCCGCCTGCGGAATCGAAACCTGCGTGCTTCCCTCCGCGGTGCTGTCGACCCACACAGCCGGCTTCACGGGCTTTACCTTCCGGGATCTGACGGAGGATATGCCCGGGATCAAGGATCACTGGGTCAAGGAGGGCATTGCCTTTGATGCCATCTACACCGGCTATCTGGGCAGCACCAAGCAGATCGAGTACATCGAAGATTTCTTCAAAACTGTTGCCGCACCGGGTTGTGTCAAGATCGTGGATCCCGCTATGGCAGATAACGGAAAGCTGTATCCCGGCTTCGATGATGCTTTTGTAGATGCCATGAAGGGTCTTTGCGCAAAGGCAGACTTCATCGTTCCCAACATTACAGAAGCCTGCTTCCTCACCGATAGCGACTATCGGGAGGAATACGACACCGCATATATCGATACACTGCTTTCCAAGCTGACTGCTCTGGGCTGCAAAAACGTCATTTTGACCGGCGTATCCTACAAGCCGGAAAGAACCGGCGTGCTGGTTCTGCAGGACGGTCAGAAAGCCTACTACGAGCATGACAAGCTCCCCAACAGCTGCCACGGCACCGGCGACATCTACTCCTCTGCCTTTACCGGCGCGCTGGTACGGGGCAAGACCGCCTACGATGCCGCCAAGATCGCCGCGGACTACACAGTCGAATGCATCAAGGCAACCGCAGGCGATGCCAGCCACTGGTACGGTGCCAAATTCGAGCCTGTGCTGATGAAACTGATTCAGGCTCTTGAAGGATAAGATTGATTATGACTTATATTTTTGATTTCGACGGCACGCTGGTAGACTCCATGCCCACCTTCGCAAATGCAATGGTTCGGATCTTCCAGAAAGAGGGACTCCCCTTGCCTGACGATTTCATCAAGATCATCACACCGCTGGGCTATAAAGGTACTGCACAGTATGCGATCCAATGCGGCTACACCAAGGATATCGACACCTTCGTCGCAAACGCGGCGGAAGCCATGGTTCCTGCGTATCTTTACGAAATCCCATTGAAAAATGATGTTTATGAAAAGCTGCAGCAGCTGCGCCAAGCCGGTCACAGCCTGAATGTCCTGACCGCCAGCCCCCATGTGGTTCTTGACCCCTGCCTGAAGCGGGTGGGTGTTTACGAGCTGTTTGACCATATCTGGAGCTGCGAGGATTTCAGTCTGACGAAGGCAGATACGCTGCTCTATGAAAAGGTCGCGCAGGCGCTGCATCAGGAGCTTGCCGACTGTATTTTCCTCGACGACAACATCGGCTCTGTCTCCACTGCGAAAAAAGCCGGTATGACTGCCGTTGCCGTCTACGACAAGTCCTCCGAGGACATGGTCGAGCAGATGAAACTGGTGGCAGACCGTTACATCTACTCTTTCGCAGAACTGTAACAGCTAAGGAGCAATATTCTTGACTTGCATTAAAAAACGGACGGCACAAGCCGTCCGTTTTTTCATTTCACAATCACCGATACGCCATCCGGGATCGCCGTGATAGTTGGATGCTCTTTATTAAGTAGTTTCTTTGCAATCTCCAACGCTTCTTCGATGGAATGTGCCGGTGTCATGTGCATTTTCCTGACTGTTTCGTCATCCATTTCGGAGATATAGATCACACTGGCTCGCATCAGCACCCGCAGCAAAATCTGCGTCTGCCATTGATCGGGAACGGTCTCGCCGCGACCGCGGCTGCGGAAAAGTGCCATGGTCTTGTGGATATCCGGCTCGTCCGCCAGCTGATGGTAGAAGTGATCGCCGCCCACGCCGTCATTGGATTTTGCGGCAATGATGATCACGCCGCCCTCCTTGACCGTCGCCTCGGCAGCGGTCATCCCCTTGACCGCCTGATACATATTTTGATCCAGCGGGTAGCCGCCATTTGTCGTGATGACCACATCCGCTTCCATCGGCTTGACCGCGCACAGCTTGGAAAGGAACTGAACGCCGGCTTCATGGGCGCGCTCGGGATGTCCGGCGGTGGCATAAATGACTTCCTTGTTTTCATTCAGCACTACATTAACGATGAAGGCAAGACCGGCAGTCTTTGCCGCCCAGAGCATATCCTCATGGATGGGATTGCCCTCCAGTAAGCCGGTGCGGGCTTTGGGCGAATCGATAAACTCGGAGCAATGGTTGGCAAGCACCGTTGCTCTGCCGGCAATGCCGGGCAGCACACTCTTTCTGCCGCCGGAGAAGCCCGCGAAAAAGTGCGGCTCAATAAACCCCTCGGCAACCAACAAATCCGCATCCAGCGCAATGGTGTTGATCTCGCAGGCACCGCCGGAGGGAAGCGTGCCGATGTTTCTCAGCTTTTCCCGCTCGTCACAGTTGTGGATATAGATCTCTTCCTTTGCAGCGATCTCCTCGCCGAATTTGGCGATCAGCTCCTGCTTTGTCGTTTCCCGATGACAGCCGGTGGCGATCAGGATGGTGATCTGCGCGTTGGGATTTCCCTTGCGGATCTCCTGCAGCATGGCAGGAAGGATGACCTTGCTGGGTACGGGACGGGTATGATCGCTGGCGATGATGACGACCCGCTTCTTCCCCTTCGCCAATTCTGCCAACGAAGGCGAAGCAATCGGCGCAGCAAGGGCTTTTTTAACCAGTGTTTCCGCATCGTATTCCGCCTGATATTCGCCGATTGCCGAGGTCAAAACACCGGCAAGTTCTCCGTCCTCAAAGCATTGTGACAGCATTTCTTTTCCGTAAGGAAAGAAAATCTCTTCCATGCGAGCACCTCCTTTTTGCTGATTATACCATGCAGTGCTCCCTTTTACAAGACACAAGACGCCTGTCGAACGATTGCATTTTGAGAAATCGGGTGATATAATACCCAAGTGGAGGTGATCTTGTGATACCCAAAATCGGTTTTTCTCTGCAGGCACAATATGACTGCCCTATGGCAGAGGTCATTGCACTTCTGAATAACGCAGGCTTTTCCGCCGTTTCCCCTCTTTGGTCGGAGGATTTGGATCTGGCAGCGCTTGCAAGGTGCGTGCATGCAAAGGGCATGACCGTTCAGTCCCTCCACGCGCCCCGCAGAAGCACCGCACCCTTGTGGCAGCCGGAATCAGCCGAAGCTGTCGAGGTGCTGGCACTTCTCAAGAAAAGCATCGACACCTGCGCAAAGTTCCATGTGCCGATTCTTGTGGTTCACAGCTGGCAGGGTCTTCATTACACCTTCCCGGAAGCATTGCCGGATTTCCGGCATTTCGATGCGCTTGTGGAATATGCCGGGCAAAATGGCATCTGCATTGCTTTTGAGAATTTAGAAGGCACAGAATATCTGTGCGCTTTGCTGACGCGCTATCAGGATCACCCGAATGTGGGCTTTTGCTGGGACTGCGGTCACGATTCCTGCTATCCTCCGAACACGGATCTGCTCCGCCGATTTGGCAATCAGCTCATCATGACCCACCTGCATGACAATTTCGGCGTGCGTGATCCTGCCGGCGTCTTCAATGGTGGCGACGATCTGCATTTCATCCCCTTTGACGGCAGCCTTGACTGGGATCATGTGCTCACGCGTCTGCGCTCCGCCGCACCACAGGAGATCTTAAATTTCGAGCTGAAGACCCGCACGAAATCGAAAAACGAAGCGGATCTCCCCTACCTGCACCTTTCTCTGGAACAGTTCATCGAAAGAGCGGCAGAGCGGGCGCAGCTGATCGCGCATCAATACGCAAAATAAGGAGGACTTCCCTTGCGTTCCCAACGTCATTCCCTGACAGAAGGCTCTATTTGGAAAGCCATGCTGTTTTTTGCGCTGCCGGTGTTCCTAGGCAACGTGTTCCAGCAATTATATAACGCCTTCGACGCATGGTGTGTGGGCAATTACATCGGCGACGATGCTTTGGCTGCGGTCAGCTCCTCCGGCAGTCTGATCTTTATGATGGTCAGCTTTTTCAATGGTGTTGCCATGGGTGCCGGCGTGGTCATCGCCCGTGCCTACGGTGCAAAGCAGTTTAGCACCGTCAACAAAGCCATCCACACCGCCATCGCCTTCGGTTTGGTCACCGGCGCAGCCCTGACCGTTGCGGGCGTTGCGCTGACCCCCATCATCCTGCAGTGGATGGGCACACCTGCCGAGGTGCTGCCCCAATCCATCGAGTATTTCCGCTTCTACTTCTGCGGCGCGATCTTTACGGTGATGTACAACATCTTCGTGGGCATTCTCCATGCTGTGGGCGACAGCAAGCACCCGCTGTATTACCTGATCTTCTCCACCGGCGTCAACATTGCGCTAGATATGCTGTTTGTGGCAGGCTTGGGCTGGGGTGTCGGCTCTGCCGCTGTCGCCACCACCATTTCCCAAGGCGTCAGTGCTGTGCTTTGCTTTGTGCATCTGCTGCGCATCGATGCGCCCTACCGTGTCCACATCCGCAAGATCGGCTTTGATAAGGAAAGTCTCCTGCAGATCGTCCGTTACGGTCTGCCCTCCGGCGTACAGAACAGCGTCATCGCCTTTGCGAATGTGATCGTGCAGTCCAATATCAACAGCTTCGGCAAGGCTGCTATGGCAGGCTGCGGCTCCTACTCCAAGCTGGAGGGCTTTGCATTCCTGCCGGTGACCTGCTTTACCCAAGCACTGTCCACCTTCGTCGGACAGAATTTGGGCGCGCGACAGCATGACCGTGTAAAAAAAGGCGTTGCCTTTGGTGTGGTGTGCAGCTGCACCATGGCAGAGGGGATCGGCGTGCTGTCTTATGTGTTCGCCCCTCAGCTGATCAGCCTTTTCAGCGAAACCCAAGAAGCCATCGCCTTCGGCACACAGCATATGCGTACCATCTGTCTGTTCTATTGTCTGCTAGCACTTTCTCACTGCATCGCAGGAGTGATGCGCGGCGCGGGCAAGCCCACTGTTCCCATGATCACGATGCTCGCTTGTTGGTGCGTGATCCGCGTTACTTATATTTCCATTGCGGTGAAGTTCGTGAACGAGCTGACCACTGTTTCGTGGGCATATCCCCTCACATGGACGCTGAGCAGCATCGTCTTCCTGATCTACTTCTTCACAGCAGACTGGATCCATAATTTCGATAAACAAAAGGCTTGACCGATTTGGTCAAGCCTTTTTAAGTGGGCATTCGCCCGATTATATGTATTTACACGCCGAAAGCCAGTGCCAGATGCTTGCCGATGTGCGCTTCCAGACCGGCTGCAAGGGCAGCGCGGTTATTCTTCAGGCAGTCGTAAAGTCTGTCACGGAATACATACTCGCCGTCGCGCTTCTCATTCAGGATCAGACCGTAGGTAATGTGCAGGATCTGACGGGTGTCTTCCACATCCAGCAGGGTGGGAAGCTGAGAATCGGGCATATTCTCCACAGAGGGAGCATCTGCCTGAGTGGGTCTGATGTGATAGTAAGCCTGGGCGATGGGCAGCTTCTCCACAGCGTAAACGTACATCTGACGCATCAGCTCGGGATCTGCCTTGGCGATCACGCGGAGGGCTTCCAGCCAGTTGGTGCCGGCGGTCTTCACATGCACGCCGCCCACGGAGACCTTGTGGATCACAGGGAACACACTGAACTTGTCGCTGCCGGAGTGCACGCTCACGCGATAGCCGAAGTGACGGGCAATGCGGTCATGGACAATGTACTCTTCCTCAAACTGTGCCACATTGCCGATGTAGTCGATGCCCTTCTGGAACTCGCCGCAGAAGCGGGGTGCCAGAGTCTCGCATTCCACGCCCCGGGCATACAGCTCAGAGGCAAGGAAGAAGTGGTTTTCAGGAGAGGTGGGCGTTGCGGTCTCGTCAATGGACATCTCGAAGTCGATGCCGTTGGGCTTGATGAAGCGGTTATAGATACCTACAGTGTACTCGATGGCATCGCCGTAGATCAGGGCGCTCTGCATCAGGGACTTCATGGTAAAGGCAATGCCGCATTCGGTGTTTTGCAGGTACTTTTCCTCGTATGCTTTGCGGATCGCGGGAGAGATCTGCTCATACTTCGCAGCCAGTGCGGCGTCGTCCAAGGACATGATGGTGTTATCAATATGCTCGGAGCAGTCCAGCGTGATCATGGAGAAACCACAGGCAATGGCATATTCGATCTCGAAGGGCTGCTTCAGGTGGTCGCCGTCAGCACCGTAGCCATCGGTATAGCCTGCGTTGAACACTGCCCAAACAGAGCTGCAAAGCACATCCTCATAAGTACGGCCGGTGAGATTCAGCTCGCGGATGGACTGCTGTGCCAGAACGGGGAAAATGCCCTTGCCCGCCAACAGCTTCAGGTGACCCTCACCTGCGCAGCCGAGGCGGTCGCCCAGACCGATGGTGAACTTGTGACCCTTGCGGGACACGGGGTTCAGGTAGCCGATGACGCTACGCAGAAGCGTGGCATTCTTGTTATTCTGAGGACAGACCTTGGTGTCGCCCTCTGCAGCCAGCACATCAAAGGCGGGAGCATCCTTTGCGGTAACCACCAGATAGTCATCATTTCCGACTCTCGCGGTATAGTATCCGGGTGCGCGCTCCAGCGCGGCAGCAAGACAATCCTTAATCAAATTCTGCACGTTGCAAGACTCCTTTTTTGTTTTTTTAGCTTGATAATTTTACCATACGCCCATGGAAAAGTCAAGGACGCGGTAACATCACCCCGCCCCGCGATTGCAGCCATTTTGGCACTTACATCTAAGGTAAAGCCTGCTGTATAAAAAGCACTTGAAATATTTATGTACTTATGTTAAGATATTCTCGCCACACAAGTTTATAGTTTGATCCGTACGGGGAAAGTGTTTTTATCTCTTGGTAAAAACGCATTCTCCTATTTTGGCTTTCCCTTTTGCGGATCACCAAACTTGTGTGGCGCAAGCAGGAGTTGCGTTTTTCGGTGCGCAGCTTCAGCTGCGCACTTTTTATTTTAAGGAGAGAAAAATTATGGCAAACATGTTTTCAGGCAACAACGAGACGCAAATTCCCAAAAACCTATCAGAGTGTACGAAAACCAACGCAACTGTGTCCAATCTTCATAGATGGTCCGAACGACTGGAAAAGTGGGGTAAAATTCTTTTTTGGATAATTGTGGTTTTGGGAATCTTTGTTACGATTGCTGAAATGATTGAGACACAGAAACTTAGACAAGCATATAGAGATATGATGGAGCAATATATTGAGCTTCCTTCTGAATGGGAAGTGTTTTTTAACAAGCTATTGACATGGGCTTTCTATGCATTCTTTGAATACTGTGCATATCATGTGCTGGCCTTGTTGATTAGTGCTCTTGCATCTATCACGCAAAACACCATTATTTCTGCCAATGTTGCCCTATATAAGGCATCACAAAACTGTACCGGCCCCACCTCTACACAACCTACTGCTGGCATTGTTTCAAGTAATTCAACTGTGCAATCTCCCAAGCCTAATGCAGTACAATATGTTAATCATGGCCCTGCTCCCGATGGTATGTGGACATGCCAAAATTGCGGTACACATAATAGTTTGAACTACGGACAATGCAAAAAGTGCGGAAAATTTAAATCTTAACCGAACAAAAGGCTTGACCGAATTGGTCAAGCCTTTTTTCGCAGGGGACGGGTTTCCCGTCCCGTGGGAGGCGAAACGCCTCCCCTACAATCAAAACAATGTGGTGATCCAATAAATCAATCCATACACCACGCTGGCGGGCACGCCATACACGATCACAGGTCCTGCGATCGTAAACATCTTTGCGCCGACGCCAAGAATAAATCCTTCTGCTTGTGTCAACTTAGGACCCATTACTTCGTGTTCTATTAGGACTAAATTTTATAAATTTGGTGTCGATTTTTAGTGTTTTTGCCTTCTTGACGTTGTTTTCCTTCTAAATACGCAAGGTTCCAAGCTCGTCTTTTATCAATCTTGCTGTGTTGCATAATCATAGTATAACCAAATCCGGAAAAATAGAGGCAGAACATGATCTCCATTTTTCCGGATTGATTTGTTATTAGATCTTTTACGCTGCAATTGCGTTGGCATTAATCCGATCGATGACACGCTTAATACCAAGCCAAACCGTCAGGTCAGTAAACACTTCAACCACGCTGCCGTTATCAGTGAAAGGTGCATCCTGTAGCACAGACAGATCCTTCATAAGTCCATTGTGGACGATATATTCCACGATTTGGTTCACAAAGTAGATCTGATTGCTATCAAGAGAAGTGTCATTCAAGAACTCTGCAAAGGCTTCCTTGGCAGCATTCATATCCAGACCCACGATCTCACGGACAAACTCACCCAAAGGCTTGCTGCCGTACTCGTTTTCGTAGTCCTGCTTAGTGCCGACCTCGCTCCACAGAATACCCTCCAGCACCTTCACATCCGCGCTTGTCAGCGGCTGGTTAGTCTTCAGCTTGGCGACAACCGCATTGTCTTGATTCTGCCGAATGTAGAACTCTGCTTTCATCTTGTAGTTCTTCAGATCGTCATTTTCCAGTTCGGACTCGTTCCACTCGGTAGAAAGCAACTCATCGGCAAAGTTTGTGATGTAGGTCATTCTGCCTGTGGGAATGTACTTGATGAGGTCACGCAGGTTCTCTCGGATATGCTCAAACTCATTGATACCGGCAGTTTCCAGATAATCCGTATGCAGGATCTTGTTGATCAGTTCACTCTGCACCATAATCTCCGGAATGTTGGCAACAGAAGCAATGCCGCTGACCTTTTTGAAGAGATCAGTTCTTGCCTTGGCATACTTCTTACCCATGAGATAAGCTAGTTCGATGCCATACATCAGTGCATCGAACCGCACCGCCTTGGCATCATCCGCATCCGGTGTGATCAGCGGAGCCAATTCATCCCGCATCTGCAGGGTGTTCTCATAGGTCAGCGCAGTGTAATTATCCGGGTTGGAATACAGTTCCACAAACTTGAGGTGCTGACGAACCGCAAAGTTTTCCTTGTTCAGCTCCTGCACCTTGCGAACCATATCGTCCACCAAAGTCTTGCGGAATGCAATCAGCTCCGGTGTCTGATAGGCAATGTCCTGCAGCTTATAGGCGATCTGCGCCTTCAAGCTAAAGATAGCGCCTTGCAGTGCGATCTGCAGAGCCGTAGGCTTGCCGTTGTTCATACGGAAAAACTCAAAGTTTCCGCAGAAGTCAAAGATGTAGAACTTATCCTTATCCGCGCCGTCCCGCAAACCGGGGCACAGACGAGTGCCACGACCGATCATCTGCCAGAACTTCGCTTTACTCATGACCTTCTTGAAGAAGACCAGATTCAAGCACTCCGGCACATCAATACCGGTATCCAGCATATCCACGGATATAGCGATTTGCGGCAGCTTCTTGGGATCGGAGAACTCGTCAATCAGGCTCTGTGCATAGTTGATCTTGTTATCAATCACCTTGGCAAAGCCGGGCAAATGGGGATATTCCTTGTTGAATACCTCGTAGATCTTCTCCGCATGGCTGTGGTTCTTGGCAAAGATAATGGTCTTGCCCAGTTTCTGACCGTAGTCGATCTTGATGCCTTCCGTCATCAGAATGTGCAGTACCTGCCGAATGGTATCCTCATTGAAGACCCACTCGTTCAGTGCAGAGGATACAATCTTCTCCGGCAACTCGCCATTCTCGTCCTCAAAAGTGGCTTCATAGGCTTCACGGTCGGCCTCGCTCAATTCGTCATAAGCAATGCCTTGCTCGATGAATTTCAGCTTGGTCTCCACAGACATAAAGTCCACCAAGTAGCCATCCTTGACCGCCTGGGCCAGTTCGTAGCCATAGGTCGGCACACCGTTTTCCAGTTCAAAGACCTCATAGGTATTCTTATCAATCTCATCCTTGGGTGTTGCGGTCAAACCAACCAGCGGTGCATCGAAATAATTGAAGATATCCCTGTACTTGTTGTAGATAGACCGGTGAGCTTCGTCGCAGATCACCAGATCAAAATGGCCGCAGGTGAACAGCTTGCCCTGCTCGTCCTTGACGTTGTCAATGCAGTGTATCATGGTCTGATAGGTGGAGAAAACGCAGTGGGCGGTATAGTTGTCCTTTTCTTCGCACAGATTCGTACAGGAGAGGTCGGGCAGCAAGTTGACGAAGCTGCGCTTTGCCTGGGTGACCAGGGAGTTGCGGTCAGCAAGGAAGAGAATATTCTTTACCCAGCCGTGCTGCAGCAGCACATCGCACAGAGCAATGACTGTCCGGGTCTTGCCGGAGCCGGTAGCCATGACCAGCAGCGCCTTGCGGCGGTTCTTCTTATCCAAGGCATCACAGACGGCCTTGATCGCACCCTCCTGGTAGTAACGGCCTGCAATATTCTTTTTTACCATCACATTTTTGAGGGATACCCGCATAGTGCGCAGGTTAAACATCTTCTCCAAATCCCGTTTGGAATAGATAGTGGCGCACTTGCGCTCCGGGTACTGTCCGTCAATAATGTGGGTTTCAAAGCCGTTGGTCAGGAAGATGGCCGGGCGGCGCTTGTATTTCTTTTCCAGAATGTCCGCATACAGTTCCGCCTGCTGACGGCCCTTGGAAACATCCACGCAGGTGCGCTTGGCTTCGATGATGGCAAGCGGCTTGTGGGTATCGTCATAGAGAACATAGTCCGCAAAGCCAACCTCGCTCTTGTTGGGCATACCGGGCAGCTCTACCTCGTTGATCCAGTCCTTGCCCTCTATCCAGCCGGCATCTTCCAGCATGGCATCGATGTAGAACTTCCGAGTCTCGTATTCGGAGATGTCCAAAGGCTTGGGCACATAGGTCTGCTGCTGTTCCTCACGACGGGCAGTCAGCTGTTCTTTCAGCTTCTTGTTCTCTTCAATCAGTGCTGTCAGATCCACATCCGGCACAGCAGGCGCAGGCGCAACGGGAACACCGGCGGGCACAAGCGCAGCATCAAACTTGTTCTCCATGTACTCGTCCGCATAGCAGTAGGCCACGAAGTCCAGGAAGATGTGCAGATTCTCTAGGCAGAGCATGGCCACAGCTTCTGTGATTTTGCCAGTATTGTGGGCGGCGGTATTACCCTTCTTGCGAATAAAGTCCATCCGCTGCCATAGGTCATTGCCCACGATGGCACGGAATTCCTCCCGGGACATCAGGCTCTGGAGGTTGTCCTGATAGGGCATTTCCAGTTCCTTATCCACGGAATACATCCACTTCACGGCAAACTCCATCGACCGCCGGCAATTGAGGATACATGCCGCCGGGTCAATATGTAAGATCTTCTCCGCCGCAATGGCCACATCCGCAAAGGATGCAAACCCCGGCTCAGAGAGTAGGAATTTGAAGTTGGACATAATTGTCACCTCATTAGTAATTAATAAGTCCAAAGTAACGATTGATATCTACTTTCAAGCCATCCGTTAGTACATTCCATTGTTCCAAAAAGAACCGTTCGTTTTGCTCAACTTTCTTTCTGGCTTTTTTGATTAATTTTCTTGGAAAATCGCCAATGACTTCACGAGTTTTGATGATAATTACTGCTTCCTCACAAGAATCTAGCGCGAGTAAATGAATATGTGGTTCATGGTGCTTGCCGCGTTCTCTAGAATTCATAAAATATCGAATGCCATCTTCTTCGCAAATCCTTCCTGCATTTCCGGAAACATAGGCAGCAACATGAATTTCTCCCGTCTTTTGAGAATCCAAATATTTCTCTACAAGGTTCTCAAAATTAGCATCAATATCATCAATCCAATATCGTATGTCACCACACAAAAAGGCAATCCGAGGTAATACAACGGTATCTTGCTCAGTATATCCAAATGTGTCATAGACTACATCAACCACATCTCGTACCGTTGTCGTACCCGTATATTCGAACAGTACTTTGGGGTTTCTATTTTGGCGAAGAGGCAAAATGGTTTCCGGTCCAATAATGCCACACGAATCTATATCGTCGCCAAGTTTCTCATCCAACAGTTCATCTTGTAATTGTTCTTCTGCATACACATGTGCTTGAACTATCAGTATTGTTTTCATCTAACACTCCCACAAGAGACAAAAAATTCTGTTTTTACAAATATATTGTTGGCAACCGACGGCATCCTTGAAGCTTAATTGCAGTTTTCTGCGGAGATAAATAGTAACGCTGTTGTTCCTTGGTGAAAAGATTTGTAATACAGTATGTAGGGAAATTGGGGATGGTTAAATAGAGCATAGAAGATACGCAGGTATTACAACACTCAAAGCTATACTCGTTTATCTTAATCTTTTGTCCGCTCTCTTCGGAAATCCAATACCAATCACCGTATAATGTCCTCTCAACAGCATGCCGTTCCCCCTCTGGTGCATCATAATATGGGACCGCATCCATGCACATCAATTCAAATAAAGACACTTTTTCTCCGCGCGGATTAATTAATTTTGTATCTACGCAGTCAACTTCGGCGATTATACTCTCCAGTTCCTCCATAGGCACCGGTTGAGCTTGATACCATTCTTCTTCAACTACCATAGCTGTCTTTGTATAATGCGTGGTTGTATTCGTAATTAGAACAGATATTTTTGTATCATCAGACTCTTTTGAAATTTGAACCAAATGTATTTCGTGAGCATCAGCATAAACTTTTGCACCACTTTGGAATCCGCTACGAGAAACAAAAATGCCTTTTACAGTACCCGGAATATCATCTATTACCGCCTTGAACGAATGAAGAAGTGTTTGCGGCACAGGACTGTTCCAATCCTTTACTTCAATAATGGTCTTATATACTAAACCTGCAAATTCAAATTCCCAGTACACATCGATTTGGTGGGTATTTCCGCTTTTCCCCGGTAACACAACATTGTGCTGTACTTGGATATTGCGAAAACCTGTATCTTGATAATCGCCATCTACGATTGCTTGATAAATTTTCTGTGTGATTATTTCAAGATCTTTTCCTGTGTTTTTCATTCTCTATCTTTCACCACAATTCTGTTTTCTCTTTTACCCAAGGTATTCCTGCATTAGGGATTTTTTCAGCAATTCCAGTTTGTCGAGGCTCTGCTGGATTGCCAATTTTGATTTGTCGGTCTGTTCGACGAAGGCTGCAAACTGCTCTTGCAGTTCAATCGGTGGCAGAATAACCGTTATAGTTTCCAGTTGCTGTTTAGTAATTGCTTGTCGAGTAGCACCACCCGATTCACCAATATCCAACAGTTGTCCCTTGAAACTCGCATTCAAAAACATTTGATTTGCGAATACGGGATTTAACATTGATGTAATGCAACGGATAATAGCTACATGCTGGTTCACTCTAGCAGGTAAAATATGCTTGGGAACAATGCACGACCGAGCAACAGAAGCACCAGTAATGTTAATGAAAACATCGTTTTCTTCAACAGTGACATTTTCAAGTTGTTTTGCCTGCTCGTCTGTAATATGTGCCAAGTCTTTATACTCAAACCGACCATCATGTACATTCATGCTGCGAATTAGAGTAATACCTTCGGTTTGATAACTTTCTTTTCCACCTTTAGGGGTTGCACCTGAGCCGATTTTTGTGGTGGCTTTTTTCAATGTTTCGATTTTCCACCCCATTGGATTCTGTACTGGGTCGCCAAACAGTTCGATAAATCGGGATTTGACCAACTGATCCAGCTTTGCAAGCTGCTCTTTCCGCAGGGCAATCAGTTCGCCGATTTTATCTAATGTATCCACGATTTTCTGTTGTTCATCTACATTAGGAAGCGGAATATTCACTTCTTTCAGCCACTTGAAGTGACGATTATATCCCGTATTTGGAATATTGGCATTGGAAAGCACATAATACAAATACTTATAGTTAGGGTTTGCAATCTTTGTCTTTAAGAGTTTTACGCCATCTGCACCAAGAAAACATGGAGTATCTACATATTTCAATACCCTAGTATGGTCTCCAAAGATAATCGCTGGAACATCTGTAAACAGGCCATCTGTTTCATCCGTATAGCCTGCAATTGCACTTTGACCTTGATCGATAATAGGATGCACTCCTGTTTCGTGGTAATCGCTTGTAGGAATTTTGCGACCTTGCTTAGTCACATCTTCAAATACATCTGTAAAGATTGCCATCACAGCATCCCCTCCAGTTCTGCCAGGCATGCGGTGATCTGCATTTCCAGTTCGTGCAGGTCGGTGAGGATCTCGGCGGTAGAGGGGTACTCCGTGGCCACATACTCAGTCTTCTTGTACTTGTTGATGGACAGGTCATAGCCGTTTTCCACGATCTCGTCCTTGTGCACGAAGAAAGATTTCTCCGTCCTTTGGCGGTCGGCTTCGGCTTCCAGAGTCTTAAACCGGGCGATGATGTCGGGGATATCGTTGTCCTTGACCTCGGTGCGCTTATCGTCCAGGCTAAAACCATCGGCGGTCATATCATAGAACCAAACATTGTCCGTGCCGCCGTGGCCGGTCTTGGTGAAGATCAGAATACCGGTGGACACGCCTGCGTAGGGCTTGAACACGCCGCTGGGCATGGAGATCACAGCCTCCAGCCGGTTGCCCTCCACCAGTTCCTTGCGGATGGCCTTGTGGGCAGTAGAAGAGCCAAATAGGACACCGTCGGGAACGATACAAGCGCAGCGGCCGCCGGTCTTCAGCATCCGCAAAAACAGCGCCAGGAACAGCAGCTCCGTCTTCTTGGTCTTGCAGACCTTCAGCAGGTCAGCGGACACCGTATCCGCATCCAAGCTTCCCTTGAAAGGAGGATTGGCAAGGATCAGATCAAACTTTTCCTTATCCAGATTCTGATCGGACAGGCTGTCCCGGTACTCGATAAAGGGGCTGTCCACACCGTGGGTCATCATATTCATAGCGCCGATGCGCAGCATAGTGCGGTCCATATCGTAGCCGAAGAACATATGGTTCAGGAAGTGATCCTTCTTTACCCGGTCGAAGAAAATCTCCTTCTTGTGGTTAGCCATCAGATACTCTTCCGAGGCAACCAAAAAGCCGGCAGTACCGCAAGCGGGGTCGCAGATGGTAAACTGGGGCTGCGGCTGCATCAGCTCTACCATCATCTTGATAATGTGGCGAGGGGTACGGAACTGGCCGTTCAGACCGGACTGGGCGATCTTAGAGAGCAGGTATTCATAGACATCGCCGCGGATGTCGCTATCCTTCACCTTTTCCATTTGGTCATAGATCTGATCCAGGCTATCCACCACCTTGCTCAGCAGCAGCGGAGTAGGCAGCTTGAAGATGGCATCGCCCATGTACTTGGAATAGGCACTATCCTTGCCGCCGCCCAAGTTCTTGATAAAGGGGAAAACCCACTCTTGCATGACAGAATACATTCTACCTGCGTCGAAATCGTGGAACACGGACCATTTCAGCTGCTTGCCGTCGATCTTTCGATCACCCACCTGCACCTCGTCGGCGAAAATGCTCTTGAAGGGCAGACCCAGCATAGCGCTCTCCTTGGCACGAAGATTGTCGGTGGTATCCAGATCGTGAATAAACATTAAGTATGTGATCTGCTCGATCACATCCAAGGGGTTTACCAAACCACCTGCAGCAAAAATATCCCACAAGCCGTCAATTCTATTTTTCAGTTCGCCTGTAATCATATTAATCAATCTCCCTGTTCCAAGTGTAAGAGGTATAGCGGCCACCGCCGATCTTGATGATCTCGCCGCTCTTAACGAGATCATTCAGCGCTCTCTGAATGGTAGTCTGGCTTACATCCGGGCACTGAGCCATGATTTCTGCCTTTGTGATCTTACCAAGGTGAGCCTTGATGATATCCCGGACGCGGTTGGGTTTACGGGTGTTCTCACTAACGATTTTGACACGGTCAGCAAATTCCCGGTAGGCTGCCAAAATCACACCCAACTGGTAAGTTACGAAAGGAATGTAGTTATTTTCTTCCTCGTGCCAGTTAGCAGAGCTTTCCTGCAGGTCATCGTAGTAAGCACCTTTGGTGCGTTCGATCAGCTTTTCGATACTGATGTATTTACCTACATTGTATCCGGCACGATACAGCAGGAGCAACGTCAGCAAACGGCTCATGCGGCCATTTCCATCATTGAACGGATGGATGCAAAGGAAGTCCAGGATAAACACCGGGATCATCAGCAGAGGGTCATACTGACCGTTATTGCAAAGATCGTTATACGCCTGACACAGCTGTTCCATAGCTTCCGGCGTTTCCCACGCGGAAACCGGATGAAACCGGATATGCTTGTTGCCCTGTGCGTCTTCCTCGCTGATTACATTATCGGAAGGTTTATAAGCGCCTCCGATACTCATGCCACTGAACTTATATAAATCCCGATGAAGCTGCAGAATCATACTGGGTTTCACGGGGATGTACTCATAGCTTTCGTGGATAGTAGCCAGAACATCACGGTAACCGGCGATTTCTTTTTCACTGCGATTTCGGGGTGTGGTCTTGTCCTTGACGATCTTCTGTAAGCGCTCATTGGAAGTGTAAATACCCTCAATCCGGTTGGATGCCTCAGTACTCTGAATCCGGGCAATCTCAATCAGATGGGTCAGTTCGTCCTCCTGTACTTTTGCTTGTTCACCCTTATGCTCATGGATCTGTGCCAGCATCTGCACAATCTCCGGAGTCAGGAGCTTATTGTATATTTTCTCGTAGTTATAGTTACGCATAGAATTACCCCACTTTAGAATTCTGCTTATATTATATATCCATTATACCCATTCGTCAAGTTAATTTAGTCATTTACGGCTGAATGACTAAATTAACTTATACATAATAACAAAATCGGCACCTTCAAGGTACCGATTTTAACATGTTACACTTGTCACATTTGTATTTTTTGATATTATTAACAAGGAAACTTGCATTTTTATACTATATACAAATTTGGAGTGATGCCTACTATGTACACAGAAATTCTTGAAACTTTCGATTTAGATTCTCGAAACCGGATCCGTTTCAGCTTGGTATCTTTAATGGAACGATGTCCTTATTCAGAAATTGTTGTTTCTGCCATTTGTCAAAAAGCAAAAGTATCACGACAAACTTACTACCGTCTTTTCAGTTCAAAAGATGATGTACTTACGCTCCATTTGAATGAGGTTATGAAAGAATATCTGCTACCAAGGATACTATTAGATAATGCATCTACAAACGAATTCCTACAGTTTTTCCTGTTTTTCGCAGGATATAAGGACTTATTGAAGATACTCTACAGAAATGACAAAATGTATTTGCTGCAGCATGTACTTACCCGTTATAGTAAACTATTCATACAAGAACCTTTCTACCGCGTTGCAATGGGATATAACTATGCAGTTGATTTTGTTGCGTCAACTTTATGTTCCTTGCTTACAGTCTGGACGCAGATAGACTTCAAAACTGACTGTTCCACTCTATCCTATTTTGCTTCCAGTTTTCTCGAAGCTGTTAATTGAAACACACCCACTGGTTTCCAGTGGGTGTGTTTTTGCATATTATTTTGTATTTTCTTGCATTATAGGACTGTTGTGAGCCAATAAATGAAGCCATAAACTACAGAAGCAGCCACTCCATACACAATAACAGGGCCAGCAATAATAAACATTTTGGAACCAACTCCGTTGACCCAATTCTCTGTCTTGAACTCGATCGCCGGGGCGACTACTGCGTTGGCAAAGCCAGTGATCGGCACCAGCGTGCCTGCGCCCGCCACCTTTGCGATATCGTCATAAAGGCTCAAGCCCGTCAAAAGCGCAGAAAGGGCGATCATCGTCATGGATGTTGCAGTGCTTGCATCCGTCTTCTCCAGCCCCAACGCGGTGTACCCATTCATCGCCAGCTGCGCGATGGCACAAATCAGCCCGCCGATCCAGAATGCATTAAAGCAATCCTTCCCCATCGGTGAACGGGGCTGCATCTGCTTTACCAGCTTTGCATACTCTTTTTCCGTCATCTTCCATCCCCTCCATATGCAGTTTGCCCATCTGCCTGAAAAATATGAAAATTGCAAACTTTGGGTTTACAGACCGCCCCTGTGTGTGCTATGATATAGGTTAGAGATATTTTGAACAGAGGTTGCAGTCATGGATTATATCGTACTGGATATGGAATGGAATCAGCCTTGGCCGGGGTCTCCCTCTGCCAAGAAGGTGCTTCCTGTGCATATTCGCGGTGAGATCATTCAGATCGGTGCTGTTCGCATCACCGAGGATCAGCTTGTGCAGGACGAATTTCAGGTTCTTGTCAAGCCGAAGTTCTACCGCCATCTCAATCGCCGCGTCAGCAAATTGACCGGCATCAAAGAAGCCAGACTCCGTGACGAGGGCATCCCCTTCCCTGATGCGATGGCGCAGTTCCACCAGTGGTGCGGCGACGACATCATCTTCCTGACATGGGGCTTCGATGACATCGGCATTCTGCGGGAAAATCTGCAGCTTTTTGGCTTGGACGAAAGCTGGACAGAGCGCTGGTACAATGCACAGATGATCTTCAATGCCCAAACCGACGGCTCTACCTCCCAAAAGGCACTGAAGACCGCCATGGAGATCTTCGGTATCGAAGCCTCCCGCCCCGCCCATGATGCCTTGGGTGATGCCTACCACACCGCCCTGATCTGCGCGCGGCTGAACTTGAAGCAGGGCATCGAGCAGTACGGTCAGGCACTCAAGAGCCACGACGACGGCTTTCACGGCGCAGAGCTGCCCGGCTGCATTGCAAGAAAGGTCTTCTACGACTATGCGGACAAGCGCGCCGCCCTCTCCGCCATGACCGGCGAGGAGAACAAGTGTCCCGTCTGCAGCCGCCAGATGCTCGGTTCCCGCTGGTTCGCCCAGCCCGGTCACCGCTACATGGATCTCGCCACCTGCCCTGAGCATGGCAAATTCCTGATCCGTGTGCGTCTTTCCCAGCAGCCCGACGGTCTGACCCGCGTCAGCCGCCTGACCTATGAAGCCACCTCTGAGGCAGCCGCTGCCTATGCGCGCCGCGCGGAAAAAGCCGATCCGCCGGAGCAGTACCTCTCCCGCCGCCGGCGCCGCCGTCATGCCGCCAGTCAGGAGATCCGTGACGGACAAAAAGAAGACAGTAACAACCAATAATCAGATGATGCAAATCCGCTCCTTTGGGGGCGGATTTGTAAAATAAACCCTTGACAGAATTCCTTTTCGGTGGTACAATAGCGTCCGTGATGGTGTTGCGGCACCGACTATATGGGCCCTTAGCTCAGTTGGTCAGAGCCTCCGGCTCATAACCGGATAGTCCCGGGTTCAAGTCCCTGAGGGCCCACCATCTTAAACAAAGGCAACAGCCTTTTACATATAGGGGTATAGCTCAATTGGTAGAGCGGCGGTCTCCAAAACCGTAGGCTCTGGGTTCAAGTCCTAGTGCCCCTGCCAGAAAAACCGACTTGTTTCGACAAGTCGGTTTTTCAACTAAATCCACCCTTGCGGGTGGGTGTAATATTGCTTTGCAATGTGAAATACGCCTGCGGCGTGTGAAATTCGCCTCGGCGGCGAGTGGGTGGATTTAATTTCACTTGATGCGATAGCATCAAATTTCACAATTTACGGAGTAAATTATTTCACCGTGAGCGTAAGCGAACGATTTCACTAAGAACGAACGGTTATGTAAGGGTTCGAATTCATATGCAAAAATGCCAAAAAAAATAAGAATTATTTTCTTTGCTATAGCACTTACATATAATTTACGGTTGCCCGAGCCGTTGGGATTCATCCCGTAACGGTAAGCAAAATATTTGCAAGGCAAACGGGAACCGGATTTTCCTATTATCTCCAATACACTCCTGCCGAGTATAAAAAGCAAATACAAAAGATATAGATCTGCTGATCTCGGTATTGTCGCGATTTGTCGAACGAATTTGCTTGCAATTTGTCTTTCAATGTGGTATAATGTATTCATGTCGGGAAGACGATCGTAAATTCAGATGATTCCATAACACTCAAACACATACAAAGATCACAAGCAAAAAAAAACAGCCTTTCGGCTGTTTTTTTCGTTATAAGCTTCTTTTAATTTCTGCATTGATCCGTTCCCGTAAGAAATGCAGGGAATCCCGTTCGGGAATCGTGGTGTAATCTATGGGCCCTCCTAAGGCTTCTTCGCAAATTTCAAGAACCCGTTTCCGGCCGATCTTCGATTCCAGAAGTTTTAGCGCTCGCAGATCGTCAAAGGCCTCGGCCATCAATTTTTCGCGCAGGGAGGGGGCGACGCTGTAGTCGTACCCCATCAGGGGATACGCGAGATAAGAACAGCCGGGAAGCTGCTTGTATCCGCAGGGATTGGACTTTGGATCGAAAATCCCAGTGCTGAGGCGGTCGTAGTAGTAATTATAACCCCAATGCAGGAAACCGAGAGCGTTGTACCGATACATTTGCACTCCAAGGACGCGCGTACGGGCGGCGGTATTGGAGATCAGACGGTTGGAACAGCGGGCGTGATGGGGACCGGAGGTGTAGTAAACCCAGAAGGATGCGCCCGTTGCTTCGAATTCCGGGGTTTTATCCAGGAAGGGAATGGGCTGCTTCACAAGACCTTCCGTATAAAACTCCGGGTGTGACATCGCGTCTGCCGTGGGGTGATCTTTCAGGGCTTCCGCTACGCTTTCATAGGCCTTGCGGTAGCTTTCCAGATGCTCCGGCTTTGGTTCGTCCGAAATGTGAAAGACCAAAGAATCGTAAATGTGTTCTTCCTTTGCAAACCGGAAAAAGGCTTCGAGATAGGCGTGAAGGAAAGATTGATATTCCTCTCCGACGGCGTTGGTGTCGTAGCCGAAGATTCGAACTCCGTTTTCGTCGTAGATATTCGGAGTATGCTCAGCACCCCATTGAGAGAAAAGGTGGCAATGCTCAAAATAGCGGATTCCGCAGGCTTTTGCGTGATTGACGAATTCTTTCATCTTCGTGAAATCAAACTGCCAATCAGCGCCGTTTTTTCGGATCTTCACTAATTGAACGTTTCTCCGTTCCCGTCCGACGATGGTATCCAGGGGCGGTGTGAAGGCCGGGAGGAGTAATGTGTTTTGCCGATGGCGTACTGCGTTGCAGAGAAATTCATCGAAGATCCGATAGAATTCTTTGCTATAAAGCGGGACGTTGAAGAAATCGCAAAGAGTGTCTTCGTAAAACCAATTGGTATAATAAACGTCCTGTTCGGGGAGTACGGCGTCGATAACGGTCAACGAGAACTCTGATTCAGCCAGAACCTCACCCTTCAGAAGCTCTGTCATTGATATTTTGAGAATATACGTTCCGGGGGAGAGTAATTCTCCATCTGCATTGACCGTTACCCACAGTGATTGATAATTGCCACTCGTTGCGTTCAGGAGGCTTTCGACGTTGATTTCAAACCACTGGGCTCCGGGCGTAGCGTCAATGAACTCCAGCTCCGGAGCGTTGGGACGGGGCATGAGAATGTCCGGATAGATTCCGGGGCCGTCGTCTACGTATCCCGGCTCGCAAAGACGGTTTGCCGCATCGTGAAGGGGCACCGAATCCACCCGCCAGGCTTCGATGGGCAGTCCGTCGCAGGTGATGGCAATGCTCACCGGCGTCATAGCTTTTTCGGATTTGTAAAAAACCTGAAAGGAAAACGGATCGTTGCGAAGAGCGGTTCCGGAATCGATGGCGTGGGAGGCAATTTCGCCTTCCGTATATTTTGAATGCAATTTAAATTGAGAAGATACGACGTGAATAGTATTAGGCATGATCGTTACCTCACAACATTTTTTGACCGTTTCGGAAGACGGCACGGATCGATCCGGAAGGATCCAGAACTGCAATATCGGCAATTTTTCCGGGGGCAAGGGTACCTTTTTGGGAAGAAATGCCGAGGATACGTGCAGGTGTACGGGACATCATTTTTGCTGTATCTTCCACGGAAAATCCGTACCTATGATGCAACACGCGGAACATGCAGTCTCCCAGCGTTACGCTACCGGCAAAGCTGCTGCGATCGGGAAGCTTTGCAACGCCGTCTTCAATAATGACTCTGTTTTTCGGAACGATCTCCCCGAGAAAGCTCTCGTCGGTTTCCTCTCCGGCGGCCCTCATTGCATCGGACACTGCCATAACGTTGTCCGTACCTTTGCATTTTACGGTCATGTGAAAGCTTTCCCGGCAGACGTGATGTCCGTCTGCGATCAATTCTACCGTAAAACGGTCGTCGATCAAGGAAGACTCCTCCACGCCGCCATGCACGTAACTGCCGATCTTGAACCGACCGGAGGTCCCGCAAAACAAATGGGTGATCTGATTACAACCCCATCCTGCCGCTTGAGAAACGATTTCTGCGGAAGCAGCACTGTGTCCGATGGAGAGTCCAACGCCGCCCTTTTGCAGCGTTTTGCAGAATTCTTCGCTTCCCGGCAACTCCGGTGCTAACGTGATCCGTTTGAGCACTTGTCGAAATTCCAGCAATTCTTCCGCAGCCGTTTTGCTTGGAAGAATCAGGCAATCCGGATTCTGTGCTCCCCCTTTATGGGGCGAAAGAAACGGCCCTTCCAAATGAACGCCGCCGAATCCGGGGAGATGCTTGACCGAATCGCAAAAAGCGAGAAAATCAAGCGTTTTCTTCCAACTGCAGGATACCAACGTAGGACAGACCGTCGTGGTTCCGTGGGAAAGGTGAAGGTCTAATATTTCAGAAAAAGAATCCTTCGTGACGTCAACGAAATCAAATCCGCCTCCTCCGTGGACGTGCGTATCAATGAAGCCGGGAAGAATGAGATCTTCTCCGAAATCGTAAATTTTCGCATCCGTCGGAGGTGTTTGGTTCCAATCAGTATCGACGATGGTGTCCTTTTCGATCAGAATTGCCCGCTTCGTCCCGTCTGCGATGCGGCCTTTAATGAGAAATCGCTTCATTTGTTATAAATACGGATCTCCGGAATGGGGGAGACGATTGCAACCTTTGCAGCGTAAATAACTGCGTCGGGGTGACGGTTAAACAGAGAACAGGGCACGGATGCGGTTTCGCCGCCGTGGAGGATCTTGCGCAGGGCGCCGGCGTTCCAATCTCGGGGCATACACATCCGCACTTTCTTCGCCATGAACATTTCCTTCATACCGACGGTAATACAATACTTGGGAATTCCATCCAGATCCCCGCCACAGTTCATGAAGCAGTTGATGGTCTTCGTTTCCCGGGAGATGGGAAGAGTCCGGGTGGGGCGATCAAGGAACTCTTCGGGAGAAACGGCTTCGCCGGGTTCCGGGGGTTCGTTGAAGGCAAAGTGGCCGTTGATGCCGACTCCACCCCAGGCCATGTCCAGCTTTCCGGCCTTCTGAATCCGTTCCATTACGAGATGCTCCTTCCCGGGTTCGGGGAAAAGACGGTTTTCGGGGAGAACGTTCAGTTCTTCGTCGATAAGATTATAAAAAATGCGTTCCATCCCGCCGCGGAAGGAAAGCGGATCGTCCTTATCAATATAGGTCAGATCGTCCTTCAGGTATTCGTCCATATTGATGAAGGTGCAGCGCTTCAGGCTGATGCGGTATTTGTTGACCAGATAAACCAGCCGGCTGTAGGGGCCAAGAGGGCCGTAGGGCACCACCATAATGGTGTCTTCTCCCTTGTTGTTGTTTTCGACGATGGTTTCCAGCACTTCAATGGCCATGCGCCAATAGAGATCGTGTTCCGTGTCGCAAACGGCAAGCTTGATATTGCTTCCCTTGCCCAGTTCGTTTTCGGGAATGAGATTAACGTTCATAGAAAACACTCCTTATATGTATTTATGGTTTTATTATAACAGAGATACGGTTCGCCGTATATGCACAGAAACGCTGAAAAATAGCACAAATCGCTTATTGACGAATCGGAAGTTATGTGGTATAATAATTGGGAAGGAGTTGAAATATATGCTTTTTAACCCGAAGGGGGATCTTTCCTACGAAAAGGTTTCTCAGGATTATCTTGCGGTCAACAGCTGTGGCATTGAAACCTTGTCGGAATACGACGTTGGAAGCCGGCGACTTCAGGGACGGCAGGATTATCATATTCTGTACATCCAGCAAGGCGTTTGTTATCTGCGCGGCGCTCATGCCGACCCGCTTCATCCGGAAGAATGGCTTCAGATTCCGGAGGGAAGCGTGATTCTGTTCCGCCCCGGAGAGCCCCAGGAGTATTTTTTTCTTGCAAAAGATCGTTCCGTTTCCCATTACATTCATTTTTCCGGGCGCGGATGCGAGGAGATATTAAAGGGACTGAACATCGAAAAGCTTCGCTATTTTACCATGGGGACCAGCCGAAGCTACGAGGACGTTTCCGCCCGGATGGTTCGTGAATATACCATGAAACGCCCCCTGTGGGAGCATTGTTGCGCTGCGTATCTTTATGAATTGTTGAGCATTGTCGGACGCAAGAAGAATTTGCGCTACAGTAACGTAGGGGATTCCGGGGAGCACCGTGTAAACGCCGCCTGCAGACGGATCTACGATAATCTTGAGAATCCTCCTTCCGTTGCGGAATTGGCGGCGGAATGCTGTCTTTCGGTCAGCCGTTTTTCCCATCTTTTCCGGGACGTGACCGGGAAATCTCCCTTGGAATTTACGCAGGCTATGCGGCTCGAACGGGCCAAGGAACTTTTGTCTACGACGGATCTGAGCATCCGGGAAGTATCGGAGGCGTTAAATTTCTCCGATCAGAATTATTTTTCCAGAGTTTTTAAGAAATGGAACGGCGTGTCTCCTCGGGAATGGCGGGTATCTACTGCAAATTCCAAAGATTGAAGTTAATACGAAAAGATCGGCAGAGAACATCTCTGCCGATCAGCGTTTATTCGATATTTTCGGATTCGGTCAGGTCCGCCAGGCGGAACATCATTTTTGCCGTATGCAGCTGGCAATTGATCCAGAAATTACGATAGCCTTCCGCACAGTTTTCATCGATCCAGAAGGTCGGAATCATTCCGGTTTCCTCATTTTGCTTCCGGGTCACCATATCACCGAGCGCCATGGCCTTTTCCAGATACAGCCGATCTTTTTTCAAGCGGTACATATTTAGAAACGCATTCATGATTGCAGCACAGCTTGCGTCAATGGGGACGTAGCAAAAATATTGCTCAAGTCCGGCAGGCGCATGATAGATTCGTTCGGCATTGTCGGGATCCCAGCAGGGGAATTCTCCCCAAACGACAAACTGATCCTCCACGTAACGCATCAGATCAACGGCTTCTTCGATCATTTCATCATGATCCGCAAGATTCTCCGTGATGTATTCAATCATGTTATCTGCCGTAAAATGCGTAAGATTCAGATAATTCCCGGAAACCTTTACGTCCTCAAACTGTCCTTCCCAGTTATAGGTCTTCAAGCAAACCTCGCTGATATAGCGATAGCATCCGGTTTCAAGATCGTGCCACGCTTCGTCACCGGTCTTTTTATAAAGCCGGTTAAAAAAGGTAACGAATTCAAATGTAACGCAGATATTGTTGGTTAAGGGTTTTCCGCTATCGCAGTCAAAAAGCAGATACCAGCTTCCGCAGGGGATCACGGTCTTCTTATAATATTCCGCGATCCTGAGGGCGGCGGTGAAATATTTCTCGTCCCCGGTGGCTTCCGCAAGGGTCAGATAGGCAAGGCCGGCGGATACCGGGTAGATCATCATCGTAGTACCCTGACATCCCCAGGCGGCAGGGGCTACTTTATGAACCGATTCCGCATTTATATTCAAGAAGGAATATGTGGGCGGCAGATATGCCAGCGGATGGTTTTCGTCGAAACTGATGGAAAGCATATAATCGGCTGCACGGCAGGCCAGGCGCAGGGCGTTTTCGGCTTTTTCCGGCTCTAATTTTGCATAATAAACCATTCCTTCAATTACGCTTGAGATCATTTTTGCGGGATAAGCGTTGTGGGCATAGTCCGGGTCGGGCAGACCGTGGATCAGCCAATGCTGAACCATCGGATCTTCGTATGCGCAACGGAATGCCTGCCGGGCACATTCACGATAAGATCTTGCACGGGCAGGAAGGGCACAGCGGCCGGGGAAGGGGGCTGATTTATAGAAGACTCTCGTTCCGGAGAGGGCCAGATCGACGCCGTTTCTGTTGATTCCCTGCACCTTAAGGTGAACGAATCCCGGCGGGATTTCGCTCCAGACGGGAGCCAGAGAGGCGGCGGGGGAGTTGCTGATAAATACGTGTTCCTTCCCGTCTTTATCCACCGCAGTAAAACGGTAAGATTTTGCGCGGGGGATGGCGGGAAATTGAAGGGTGGGAACAAAGATAAATTGCGAAGAGTTGATATTCCAGAAAGGTCTTCCGTTTACGCCGCCGGGATGGGGCGAGGCTTCTTCGCTGTTATATTCGATAAGTGCACGTTCTGCGTATTGATCCATAATGATAAACCTCCTTTTGAAGTATTATAGCACGGTTTTTATCGTAATGCAAGCGTAAACTGGAAAAATTCCTTATAATCCAGGAAATATTCCATAATATTGGCCTTGAATTCGCTTCTGCGGATCTTTTTTTACAAAAAAAGGCACCTTCCTTTCGGAGGGTGCCTTAAAGCGAATCGATACTCAGATGCGGGCGACGCCGGTCTTGCGGGCGGCCTCAATAACAGCCTTGGCAACAACTTCAGCAACGCGCTTATCGAGGGCGGGAGCGATGATATTTTCTTCATTCAACTCCTCGTCGGAAATCAGGGAAGCCAGAGCGTAAGAGGTGGCAACCTTCATTTCTTCGTTGATGCAGGTGGCGCGGCAATCCAACGCGCCGCGGAAAATACCAGGGAAAGCCAGAACGTTGTTGATCTGGTTGGGGAAGTCGGAACGGCCGGTACCGACGACTCTCGCACCGGCAGCCTTTGCCTTGTCGGGCATAATCTCGGGCGTGGGGTTCGCCATGGGGAAGACGATGGCGTCCTTCGCCATAGACTGAACCATTTCCTCGCTTACGATATTGGGAGCGGAAACGCCGATGAACACGTCAGCGCCCTTCATAGCGTCGGCCAGGTTGCCCATCTTATGATCCAGATTCGTCACCTCGGCAATTTCGGCGTGAGCGGGATTCAGTTCGGGCATACCCTTGCAGATGATTCCGAAGCGATCCACCATGGTAAGATTCTTGACACCCATATTCAGCAGGTGTTTCCCGATGGCGATCCCGGCAGAACCGGCACCGTTGATGACGACCTTAACTTCGCCGATGTCCTTCTTCACAACGCGAAGGGCGTTGAGCAGGGCGGAAGCAACGACGATGGCAGTTCCGTGCTGGTCGTCGTGGAAAATGGGAATATCGCAGATCTCTTTCAGCCTCTTTTCGACTTCAAAGCAACGGGGTGCAGAGATGTCTTCAAGATTGATGCCACCGAAAGAACCGGAGATCAGATAAATAGTGCGGACTAACTCGTCAACGTCCTTGGATTTGATGCAGATGGGGAAAGCGTCGACGTCGGCAAAGGTCTTAAAGAGAGCACATTTACCTTCCATGACGGGCATACCTGCTTCGGGGCCGATGTCACCCAGACCGAGAATAGCAGTACCGTCGGTGATGACGGCAACCAGGTTATTCCGGCGGGTCAGTTCGTAGGATTTGTCAACGTCTTTGTTGATCACGAGACAAGCTTCCGCAACGCCGGGGGTATAGGCGAGGGAAAGGTCGTGACGGTCGTTGACTTCGCAACGGGAGATAACTTCGATCTTACCGTTCCATTCGTAATGCTTTTTCAGGGATTCTTCTCTGATGTCCATAATAACGTTCCTTTCAACCTATTATAACATATAAGGTCGGGCGACCCGAAAGCCGCCCGAACCAAAAACGTGTTTAGTCTTCGAAGGGGAATTTGTACTGAGTCAGACCCAGTTCGTCACGGACGGCAATCATTTCCTTCTGGACGGCGGGATTGATCTTGACTCCGGTGGTCTTGCGTTCGCACCAGGTATCCCATTCTTTTTCACCGGCGGTATAAATACGGTCGCAGCCGGGAGCCTTCTGAGAATTGCGGAGATCTCTCAGGATCTGACCGGCGATCTTCTTGAAGGTTTCGAGACCCATGAAGGCTTCGGGATCGATGGCAATGAACCAGTGACCCAGGTGGAAGGGAATCTTTTCACCGTTTTCGCCGATTCCGGAAAGTGCCTTAAGGAAGTTACCCTGCTGGAGAGCAGCGGAGAGGATTTCAACAACGGTGGCGTAGCCGTAACCCTTGTAACCGGCCAGTTCTTCGCCGATACCGCCCAAGGGAGCCAAAGCAGCCTTACCGGTATTCAGTTCGTCGAGGATGGCAACGGAATCGGTGTGGGCCAGACCGTCACGGCCGACGACCATGCCGGCGGGAGTGTCTTTTCCTACGCGGGCGTAATATTCGATCTTACCGCGCTGAGTGATAGAGGTTGCGCAGTCGATAACGAAGGGGAAAGCTTCGTCGGTGGGGAAGCCTACGGTCAGGGGGTTGGTGCCCAGCATGTTTTCCACGCCGAAGGTGGGGGCGATGGAGGGACGGGCGTTGGTCCCGGTCATACCGATGCAACCGGCCTTGGTTGCCATGGTAGCATAGTAACCGGCAATCCCGTAGTGGCAGGAGTTGCGGACAACGACCATACCGATACCGTATTTCTTCGCCTTCTGGATCGCCATGTTCATCGCCTTGAAGCCGATGACCTGACCCATACCGTCATGACCGTCGATAACGGCGGTAGCGGCAAAATCTTTTACGATCTCAACGTTCGTAACGGGATTCTGGATTCCGGCCTTGATGCGGTCCAGATAGATGGGCTTGAAGCGGTTAACGCCGTGAGACTCAATCCCTCTCTTATCGGACTCGAGCAGGACGTCTGCGCAAACGACGGCGTCGTTTCTGGGAATTCCGTAGCCGACGAAAGAGTCGATTACGAAATTGGTAATCGTTTTCCAGTCAACGTAGTTTCTAGATTCATCCATTTTTAAATTCTCCCTTTCCATAAAATATGGAGTTATTTTCGCCTTAGTATATCACATTTTTATTTGAAAGTCAATGATTTTCCGCAAGATGATAAAGTTATTTAACATTTTCATCTAAAAATATAAAAAATCGAAAACAGAGGTCGGTTTTTTTTGTAAAAAATCTTGACTTTTTTCCGCAGTTCTGTTATAATACATTGAACGCTTTTGGAGGTTTTGACAGTTATGGCTACAAACGATCGCTTTTCAAGGGATCAAAAGACGATTACCGTTTTATGCATGATCGCCTATTCCGCACTCTATTTCATGCGTCTGAACATTTCGCTTGCGCTGACGGGGATTGAAGAGTCCCTGAACACCACGCCGGAGGCTTTGGGCGTCGTATCCAGCTCGTTTTTCTGGTGCTACGCCTTCGGTCAATTGATCTTCGGCTTTCTCGGTGACCGTCTCCCGGTACGCTTCATGGTTTTTACGGGACTGATCGGATCTGCCGTGATGAATCTGACAGTCAGTTTTTGTGATTCGGTATCAATGATCGCTTTTTTCTGGGCTTTGAACGGGATCTTTCAGTCCATGCTGTGGTCGCCCATGATGAAATGCGTTGCAAAGCATTTTGAAGGCAATAAAAAAGTCATTGCCACGTTTGCCCTCTCCATAACGCAGGTGATCGGATACATCCTTGCATGGTGCGTTTCGTATTTTATTGAGCTTAATTTCGGTTGGGCCTTCGTTTTCCGCGTGCCCGCCGTAATCGGGATTCTGTTTGCCGTCGTCTGGGTAATTGTTTTTCGTTACTCCTCTACCGGTTCCGCAGAAAAACAGCGAAAGAAAGGGTCTTCTTTGATCCGACAACCGATTCTCTTGACCTTCCTCGGCGTGCTCGCCGTCTTTTCCATTCTCTTCGGGCTCGTTAAATCCAGTATTGATACCTGGTTCCCCACGATGATCGAGGATCTTGGCGGACTTTCGGAAAGTGGGATCGTCATTACGCTGATCCTCGTTCCGCTTATCAATTTTGCCGGAATTATGGTCTCAAAATCCGCAGTCAAGCGTTTGAAGGGCGATATTTATAAATGCATCCTTCTCGTATGGAGCATCTGCGTTGCGTTCAGTTTGATTTCGCTCGTCCTCTTCCGGTTCAACGCTTTTACGTTCGTCGTTATCGTCGCTCTTTTGTTCGGTGTCGTTTATGGCATGACGCCGCTGTTTACTTCCTTCATTCCCTTGGATTTTGCCAAGTGGGACTGCGTTTCCACGGTGACCGGATTCGTTGATTTTGCCATCTACGTAGGCGCCGGAATTACGGGAACGGTCAGCGGGATTCTGCTGGGGGCCGGACCTGAAAAGAACTGGTCCGCTCTGAGTATCTATTGGTTTATCGTCCTCGCCGTCGGACTTCTTGTGGCGGGTTTCGTGTATTTCTGGCACCACAGATTGCGCAAAAGAATCAACCGGGAGGAATCTGAATGGGATTAAAAGAACGATTGGAGTGTCGAGGATACCGGTACTTTGAATTTAGCGACAGGGAAGAAGCGGTGGAATTTCTGTGCAACGAGTGTGCCGGAAAAACCGTTTCCTTCGGAGGATCGATGACCGTTAAAGAGATAGGGCTTTACGAAGCGTTGTCCGTACGTTCCCGGTGCGCATGGCATTGGATGCAGGATGCAGCGGAGGAGATTTGCAATGCGACGGTTTTCATCACCTCTGCGAACGCTTTGGCTGAAACTGGGGAAATCGTTAATATCGACGGGAACGGTAACCGCGTTTCCGGCACGATTTACGGTCACGACGAAGTATTCTTTGTCGTCGGACAGAATAAGCTTACCCCGGATCTCCCTTCCGCATGGGATCGTGCCCGGAACGTTGCGGCACCTTTGAACGCAAAGCGACTGAACCGGAATACGCCCTGTGTGAAGGACGGTGTCTGTCACGATTGTCAAAGTCCGGATTGCATCTGTTCTGCCATTGCCATTCTGCGCAGAAAGCCTTCTTCCTGTCGTGCAACGGTCGTTGTTATACGGGAAGATCTGGGGTATTGAGAACGCATTTTTAAACTAAATTTTACATTTCTATGAAGATGCTTGCAATTGCTCCGTTATTTTGGTATAATGTATTTTATAGTAAACCTAAGATTTGTTACAACTTAGACACATGACTTACATGTTTTTGTGCTAATATGAGGGAACAAATCAAATAAAATCAAAGGATGGTTCATCATGTCAAAGACCCCCAACAAAAATAACGATACGATCTGGTCTCCTATGGTAAAGATCGTTGCTCTCGTCTGCGCTCTGGTGCTGATTGCTTCCATTGCGTTGGCCGTCGTTGCAAAGACCGGCGTTTTTCGCAGAAACACCGTCGTAATGACGGTAGGCGACAGTGAGATTTCCGCTCTGGAATTCAATCACGGTTACTACTCTGCGCTTAACGACTTCTATTCTCAGTACTATTACTACGCCAGCATGATCGGCTTCGATACCTCCACCTCGCTGAAGAGTCAGACCTGCTATTTTGATTCCAGCATGAGTTGGTACGAATATTTTGTCAACCAGACCAAGATCCAGCTGGAGGAAGTATACCTTCTTTATAATAAGGCCATGGATTCCGGCTTCGAAATGACCGAGGAATCCAAGAAGAGCTTTGACGAATCTATTTCTGCCATTGAAAAGGCCGCCGAAGATGCCGATATGAAGGTCAACGAATATCTCCGCTCCGTCTACGGGCCCAATATCACCATGGACGATTATAAGGAATTCGTTACCCGCCGTCTGATTTCTGCGGATTATTACGAGCAGTATATGGATGGACTGGAATATGCCGACGACAAGATCGAGGCTTATTACAAAGAACATACCAGCCAGTTCGATGTCGTTGATTACTACGAGTATAAGGCTAAAGCTGACACCACCAACAATAAGAGCGCAGAGGAAGTTGCCAACGCTATCAAGGACGCTGCAAACGCCGGTGTTGATTCCTTTATCGAAGCGATCAAGGCTTATGAGAATGCCGATACCTTCAAGGCTGAAACCTATCTGAAGGAAGACGCAACCTACAACGAGGATGACGATACCTCCAAGTGGCTCTTTGAAGACGGCCGCAAGAACGGCGACGTTACCGTCATCAAGACCAAGGCAACCTCTGCCTCCAGCTCGGACACCTTTACCGTTATCTGCTTTGTGGAACGTGGACGCGAGACCTATCAGCTGGCCACGATGCGTCATATTCTCTTTACCGTGGAAGAACTGACCGACGACAACGGCAATTCCATCAAGAATGACGACGGCGAGATTCAGACTGACGACGCCGAAAAGAAGGCAGCCGCGGAAAAACTCCTGAAGGAATGGAAAGACGGCGAAGCTACTGAAAAATCCTTTGGTGCCCTGGTTAAGGACAATTCCGACGATGAAGGAAGCGTAAATAACGAAGGTCTTTACGAAGATTTCGACAAGAACACTATGGTTTCCGAAATTACCGACTGGATCTGGGCTGAAGGCCGCAAGACCGGTGATTGCGAAATCGTTAAGACCTCTTACGGTTATCACATCGTTTATTTCGTCGGTTACGGTGATGAGAAATGGAACGCCGACGTGGTCAGCACCCTGAAGGGCGAAGATTATGAAGCGTACCTGAAAGACCTTAGAGAAACCTACAAAATGTCCTTTAACGATAAGGGCCTTTCTCAGGTCGGTTGATTTTGATTACTCCGGAGTGCGGGCAGCGCAAAATGCTGCCCGCTTCCGTATATCTGTGAAAAGGTTACCATGGATATTAAACATTGTACACTATGTCCCCGGAGGTGCGGTGCCGATCGGACGTCGGGAGCCGGGCTTTGCGGAGGCAGAGATTCAATTCGAATCGCAAGAGCAGCGCTTCATTTCGGAGAAGAACCCTGCATTACGGGAGCGCGGGGATCCGGAACGGTCTTTTTCTCCGGCTGTGCGCTGAAATGCAAATTCTGTCAGAACGCACCCATCAGCCACGGTGTATTCGGTGAAGACGTATCCGAAGACCGCCTTTCGGAAATATTTTTGGAATTACAGGACCAAGGAGCGGAAAATATCAATCTCGTAACACCGTCTCATTATGCCCCTATGGTTGCAAACGGACTGAGACGAGTGAAGGACCTCCTGTATATTCCCGTGGTCTGTAACTGCTCCGGCTACGAGTCGCCGGAAATTCTTTCCTGCTTTGAAGGTCTGGTTGACGTTTACCTGCCGGACTTGAAATATTATTCTGAGGAACGTTCCCAGCGTTATTCTTCGGCTAAGGATTATTTCAGCAACGCTTCCCAAGCGTTACTTGAAATGTATCGGCAAACTGGCAGATGTGTTTTTTCAGACCGGGGTATATTGCAAAAAGGGCTTCTTATCCGTCATCTCGTATTGCCTTCCGGGAAAGAAGATACTTTTCAGTTGCTTCGTTGGATTGGGGATAATTTCCCGGGAAATGCCGTTCGTATCAGCCTCATGCGGCAATACGCGCCCTGCGGAGATCTTTCGGAGTGTCCGGAAATCAACCGGAAATTATTTACCGTGGAATACGATGCCTGCCTAAAATTAGCCGCGCAGCTAGGGCTTGAGGGATACTCTCAAGGTCGGGATTGTGATAATTTCAAAATGACGCCGATATTTGATCTGACCGGCGTCAGGAGGGATTTAAAATGAAAAAATATACCATTGGATTGGATTACGGGTCTCTTTCCGGTCGCGCACTTTTAGTGGACGCGGAAACGGGGAGCGAAGTTTGCGAAAGCGTTTTGGAATACGCTCACGGCATCATGTCGGAAAATTTGCCTGACGGGACGGTGCTGCCTGCAGATTCCGCCGTTCAACACCCTGCGGATTATCTGGAGGTCCTTTCCACCGTCATCCGGGACGTGATGCGAAAGGCCGGGATTCAACCGGAGCAGGTCATCGGCATCGGCGTAGATTTCACTTCTGCAACCGTGCTTCCCGTTGACCGGAATTTGAATCCTCTTTGCTTTGAAGAGCAATTCCGCTCCCATCCCAAAGCATATTCCACTATGTGGAAGGACCATACGGCTGCACCGCAGGCTGAATTGATCGACCGCGTCACGAAAGAAACGGGAGACCTGCACCTTTCTTATATGGGAAACAAATGCTCCGCTGAAAACGGACTTGCAAAAACGTTGGCAATCCTGCAGACGGACGAAGAGGTTTACAATGCCGCTTATCGCATTCTTGAGGCCGGAAACTGGATCACAATGCTTCTTTGCGGCTCAGATAAAACAAGCTATAATTACGCCGCTTGTAAGGAATTCTGGAACCCCGTTCTCGGGGGATATCCCGACAAACGATTCATGAAGGCCCTCGATCCTCGGTTTGAAAACGTAGTTGATGAAAAGTTCGGCGGAGACAACGTATCTTACGATTCTTGCTTCGGAGTCGTGACCGAGCGGGGAGCAGAGTTGTCCGGACTAAAGGTCGGAACGGCAGTTTCCGTTCCGATTATCGACGGCTATGCCTCCATTCCTGCCTGTGATGCCATCGCTCCGGGACAGATCGCAATGATCATCGGAACCTCTCTCTGTCATTTTATTTCGTCTGAGACGGACGTTCGGATCCCCGGCATATTTGCAGCGGTTCCGGATATTATGTTTAAAGGTTATACTACTTACGAAGGTGGGCAGGCCAGCTGCGGCGATCTGTACGCCTGGTTCCTTGAGCGTTGTCTCCCCGGTTCCTATTATGAGGAGGCTAAGGTAAAGGGCGTAGGAATCCATCAGCTGTTGCGCGAGAAATTAAAAAATACTTCTCCGGGCTCCTCCGGCCTTCTTTGTCTCGATTGGTTTAACGGGAACCGAAGCGTTCTTGGAGATGCGGATCTTTCGGGGTTGATCGTTGGATTGACCTTGCAAACGAAGCCGGAAGAAATCTACCGTTCGTTGTTGGAAGCGTCTGTTTTCGGGACCCGGCGGATATTGGAGCAGATCGAAAACGTTGGTGGTATCGTTGGCGGTGAAATCACGGCTTGCGGCGGCATTGCACTGAAGGACGAATTTATGATGCAGATGTTTGCCGACGTTACCAACCGTCCCATTCGGGTTTGTGCCTCGACCCAAGGGCCTGCGCTGACGATGGCAATGTACGCTGCTGTTGCTGCCGGTTCTGAAAACGGCGGTTACGACACGTTGGAAGAAGCGGTTGCGGTGATGGCGAAATTGCTGGATAAAACCTATATGCCAAAGGAAGAAAACCATGCAATCTACAACAAAATATACGCGCAGTATAAGATCCTTCACGATGCTTTCGGCCTCGAAAACGGCGTGATGAAGCGCTTGCGTGAGATCAAAAACGAAGGGAGAAAATAAGGTGGCGGAACATCTTTATACTATAGAAATCAACGAGCATTTCGGCAAAAAGTGCGGATGCCCCGTCTGTTCTCTTTATGAAATGCTGGAAAAAAACGAAATTGAAATCATCACCGGAGCTGCGATGATGGAGCCCTCCGTCCGCATTGAAACCAATCGAGTGGGATTTTGTTCGAATCATTTTGAAATGATGGTTACATACGGAAAACGGTTGCCCGTAGCGCTGATTCTTCAATCTCATCTGGAAGAGATCCGGGCTCGGATCAATTCCGCAAAACCGGACGCGACGGAAAAGTACCTGAATACGTTGGAGAATTCCTGCTACGTATGCGATAAGATTGAAAGCAAGATGAAAAACGTATATTCCAATATCGTGTATCTCTGGAAAACCGACGATCAATTCCGCGATCTTCTGGCAGCCCAGCCCCGTTTTTGCCTTCCGCATTACCGTGCCCTGTTGGAAGCTTCAAAGGAACTTGGAAGGAAAGACCGACTTACATTCTGTGAATCTATCGGGACTGTCACCGAAGCGTCTCTGAAAGAATTGAGCGGCGATATCGACTGGTTTTGCAAGAAATTCGACTATCGCTTTGCAAAGGAAGATTGGAAGAACAGCAAGGACGCCATAGAACGCACCGTGGAGGCGTTAACCTCAAAATTGCCCCGCAAGCCCAACGGCGATATTTGAAATAATTTTGAAAGCACTTGACATTTTTCGCATTTTCAAGTATAATATATGCATATTATCGATTGAGGAGTGTATACCATGTCTCTTGATACCGTAAAACTGATTTTTGCGCAGCGCTATGAAGTTGCCGCCGATACGCTTACCGCAGAGAGTCTGATTTCCGACGTCTGCACGGATTCTCTGGAAGTTCTGGAATTACTCATGTATATTGAAGAAGAATTTACCGTCACCGTTCCCGATGAAGTTGCTCAGGAATTCAAGACCCTGGGTGATATTGCCGCTTTCATGGAAGGCAATATCCCCGAAGAAAAAATTGCTGAGATCCGGAACAAGCTTCTGTAAACGCACTAAATTTCCGCCGGGTTTACTTCCGGCGGATTTTTCTATGAAAGGATAGAATATGAGAGTTCTTGCAATCGATTACGGCATGGCTCGCACCGGCATCGCGGTTTCCGACCCAACGGGGCTGATCGCGTCTCCCTATAAGGTAATTCCCTCCCGGAATTACGAAAAGCTGCTGGCGGGTGTCGGCGAGGTTCTGAAGGAGGTTCAACCGGATAAGATCATTATTGGATATCCCGGACGTACCGACGGGGCAAGGAGCGAAATGTGCGACCGGGTTGATCGCTTCCGGGACGAGCTGAAACAGCGTTTTTCCGTTGACGCCGAGCCCGTCGATGAGAAATATACCACCGTCATTGCCTCTCAGATGCTCCATGCCGGAGGGGTTAAGGCAAAAGAACAACGGAAAAATATCGATGCTGCCGCCGCGGCCGTTCTGCTTCAGGGATATCTGGACGGTAAGCGGTAACGGGACGTACACAAAAAAACTCCTTTCGCAATATACTGGAATAGTCCCATTGCGGAAGGAGTATTATTATACATGAAAATCGTACAGAAATACGGCGGCTCGTCTTTGGCTGATAACGATTGTCTGCTTCGGGTCGCAAAACGGATTCTGAATGATTCCGGAGACAATAAACTGTTGATCGTCGTATCGGCACAAGGCAAGACTACCGACCGACTGACGGAAAAATATCGCGAGATCTCCGATGATTTTCCCAGTGCGGCTTCCGATGCTCTGCTTTGTACGGGGGAACAGATTTCCGCAGCGCTGCTTACCGCCGCTTTAAAAAAGCTCGGAGGGGCTGCAGTCTGCCTGAACGGGATGCAAGTTCCCATTATTGCTGTAGGAAACCACGGGGACGGCAAAATCCGCCGTATCTACACGGGACGGATTCGAAAGGAATGGCGCCGCGGTAATATCGTCGTAATTACCGGCTTTCAGGGCGTGAACGACCGGGGAGATTGCATGACCCTGGGGCGGGGCGGTTCCGATACTTCGGCCGTGGCGTTGGCGGCGGCTCTGAGGGCGGATAAATGCATGATCTTTACCGACGTGGACGGCGTATATTCTGCTGATCCGCGCAAAATTCCAAACGCAAAACGATTTGAATCTATTCACGTGGATACCATGATCCGGCTCGCGGAATGCGGCGCTAAGGTTCTTCATCCCAGCGCTGCGGAGCTTGCAAAGCGTTATTGCGTTTCAACGGAGATTCTGACGTCATTTTCAGACAAAGAAGGAACGTCAGTGTCCTCAAACGCTCCAAAGCGGACCGGAGTGACGATGAAGGTGGAAGAGGATGGGACCGGAACGGTGACCGCCGTTTTGGCAGAAGACTTATCACCGTCAACCGTCTCGGAATTGCACGCGGTCTCAGAGCGGTACGGAACACGGATGACGACGGAGGACGGACGAATCGTTTTCCCGATTCACTCTGAAGCTGCAAAGGAGCTTTTGCAGGAGATTCACGATATTTTATATCCGGATAACGGATAAAAAATGAGACTCTTCCGGTGGAAGAGTCTCATAAATTTTACGGAATTGAATTAAAGGTATTTCTTTAATTCGTCGCTCAGATCAGCCGGATCCTTGCTCAGGGTGATGGTGATGTTTGCGTTACGAATCACCTGATCAACTTCGGCAAGAAAGCTTTCGAGAGCGGCAAGGTCGTCACCGCAGATCTTCGTGATGGAGTCAACGTAGATATCAGTAATATCGTAGTTGCCGGACATCAGGCCGCACAGAAACCCGAAGAAACGGTCATAGGTATTGATATCGTACTCTTCGGAACTGATCAGACGGACTTTGTGGCTGATATCATAGATCAGTTTTCTGCCCTTTTCCACGCAAACGACGCTACCGTGATCTTTCGCAATAGCGGCATTGGCTTCCGCGATCAGGGTCTTGGTTTTACCGGTTCCTTTGAGTCCAACGATAAGTTTAATCATAGGGGAACATCCTCCTCTTTCTATTTGCTGATTTTATTATATCATATTTTTTTACAGATTGCAAGAGGAAAAAGAAAAAAAATTGTCAAATTCCACAAATTATTTCAATTTAGCCTCGAGTTCGGCCTTCATATCCTCGTAGCCGGGCTTGCCGAGCAGTGCAAACATATTCTTTTTATATGCTTCCACACCGGGCTGGTCGAAGGGATTGACCCCAAGCAAATATCCGGAGATGGCGCAGGCTTTCTCATAGAAATAGATCAGATAGCCCAGAGAGTATGCGGAGGCGTCTTCAAGTTCGAGCACGACGGAAGGTACGCCGCCGTCCATATGCGCGAGGGCGGTCGCCTGGAAGGCCTTCTTGTTGACGTCTTGCATGGCCATACCGGCAAGGAAATTCAGACCGTCGAGATTTTCCGGGTCTTCGCCTGCGATCAGATCCTGCTTGGATTTATTGACCCAAAGCACGGTCTCGTACATAGTGCGCATCCCTTCCTGCAGATACTGACCGAGGGAGTGAAGATCCGTAGAGAAGATCATGCTGGTGGGGAAGAGCCCCTTGCCGTCTTTGCCTTCACTTTCACCGTAAAGCTGTTTGATCCACTCACCGAAGCACCAAAGATAAGGCTCGTAGCCGACGGTAACCTCAATGGACTTGCCCTTCCGCAGAAGGATGTTGCGAATGGCGGCAAATTCGTAGCAGGCGTTCTTTTCAAGATCCGGATCCTTAAAGTCGTTCATTGCGGCGGCGGCGCCGTTCATCAGTTCGTCGATATCGATCCCGGCGGCGGCGATGGGAAGCAGACCCACGGGAGTCAAGACGGAGAAACGGCCACCTACGTCGTCGGGAATCACGAAGCATTCGTAGCCTTCTCTGTCTGCAAGAGATTTAAGGGTTCCCCGGGCCTTATCTGTGGTTGCGTAAATCCTGCCCTTTGCGCCGTCTTTGCCGTATTTCTTCTCCAGATATTCCTTCATTACGCGGAAAGCGAGGGCGGGTTCCGTGGTGGTTCCGGACTTGGAAATGACGTTCACGCTGACGTCTTTGCCTTCGCAGAGAGAAAGAACCTCCTGCATATGGGTGGAGGAGATGGAATTACCAATAAAATAGATCTCGGGAGTGCCGTCTCTCTTCAGGTTGTTATACATGGGGGACTTGACGAATTCAATGGCAGCACGGGCGCCGAGATAGGAACCGCCGATTCCGATGACCAGAAGAACGTCGGTGTCCTTCTTGATTTTTTCCGCAGCAGCCTTGATGCGGGCAAATTCTTCTTTGTCATAATCAGCGGGAAGATTGACCCAGCCGAGGAAATCGTTGCCGGCGCCGTTCTTTTCCACGAGCATTTTGTCTGCGGCGGCGACGAAGGGCTTCATTTTTGCATACTCCTGATCGCCGATAAAGCCGTTGAGGTACTGTTTGTTGATTTTCAACACCATAATATAACTCCAGTCTTTCGTACCAAGTACGATTTGTTTATAAAAAATCAGTCGATGGAAAAATCCGAACTGTCGTATTCGGGTAAAGCCGCGGGACGGCGGGGAACCCGCTTCAGGGAACAGTAAACGAATTTTTTGCAATCGACCTGAGGTTGGATCAATCCGTATTTTTTGCAGACGATATTGCCGTCGCTGAGCTCCTTCCCGTTCTTGCAGTAGCAACAGTTCGGCTCGATCTTTTTGCGAAACATACGGAAACACCTCCCTTTTTTTACAATTATAACATAGAACACCGAAGATTGCAAGCGAAATATGTGTTCAAAATATTAACTATTTTAGAAATTTATTAAAACTTTATTTACAAACGCGTTTATTTGTATTATAATAGATTAAAATGATATAGAAACGAGTGCGACAATGTCTGAATCAAAATATATTCCCCCGGAAGAAATTAAGCGCCAACGCGATTTTATCGGCGCGTTACGGCAGATTTTTTCCGAAAAACAAAAAATGACCGGGCGGGTCCCCTCAGCGTATACGAAAACCTTCGGCTGCCAGCAAAACGAAAACGATACCGAACGGATCAACGGAATGCTGGAAGAAATGGGGTTCGTCTTTACGGAATCGCCGGAAGAGGCAGATTTCATTCTTTTCAATACCTGCGCCGTCCGGGATCACGCCGAACAGAAGGTTTACGGCACCGTTGGCTCTCTTGCAGCACTGAAACGGGAACGCCCCGAAGTGGTTGTTGCCCTTTGCGGCTGTATGATGCAACAAAAATCCGTTTCAAAGGAGATCTGCAGAAAATACCGACACGTGGATCTTTTGTTTGGTCCCCACGCGCTCTATCGATTTCCTGAGAATTTTTACAAGCTCGTCACGGAAGGCGGGAGAATTTTCGATAACGATCCGTCGGACGGTAACATTGCGGAAGGTCTTCCTCTGCGACGGGAAGATAAAACGAGAGCCTGGGTCTCGATCATGTCCGGGTGCAATAATTTCTGCACTTACTGTATCGTTCCCCACGTCCGTGGGCGGGAGCGAAGCCGCGACCCAAAACTGGTATTAAAAGAGGTTTCCGATCTGGTTCGCAAGGGGTACAAAGAGATAACTCTGCTCGGTCAGAACGTTAATTCCTATTGTAACGACCTTGAAATTGAATACGATTTTTCCGATCTTCTGCGGGAGATTGACGGGATCGAAGGGGATTTTACCATCCGCTTTATGACCTCCCATCCCAAGGATGCTTCGGAAAAGCTTATCCGCACCATTGCGGAGTGCCCCCACGTAAGCCGCCATATCCATCTGCCTTTTCAGTCCGGCAGCGACCGGATCTTGAAGCTGATGAACCGGAAATATACCCGGGAAGATTATCTGCGGCTGATACGATTGGCGAAGGATACGATTCCGGGCGTCGTTTTTACGTCTGACGTCATCGTCGGATTCCCAACCGAGACCGAAGAGGATTTTCAAGACACCATGTCGCTGATCCGCGAAGTGGGATTCGACGGCCTTTTCACCTTCCTCTATTCTCCCCGCAACGGCACCCCTGCGGCGGTCATGGAGGAGCAGATTTCGGACGACGTGAAACACGACCGATACCGCCGTCTTTCGGCTCTGCAGAGTGAGCTTTCCGCCCAGGCAAATCAGCGCCTGGTGGGACAGGTTTTGGAGGTTTTGATTACCGGACAAAACGAGAAGGACCCCACCCTTTGTAACGGTCGAACCGACAGCAACAAGTTAGTGCATTTCCCGGGAAATCTCCCGGCAGGAACCAAGGTAAAGGTAAGAATCGACCGCGCCCTGAACTGGGGAATGTACGGCACGGTCTGTAACGATTAAGCGTTCAATCAATTCAAATAAAATTTACAAGAAACGAGGATGTTAATTATGAACGATCTGAAAAAGCTTGCACACGAACTGGGCGAAGCAATTGAGGCTAGCGAACAGTTCAAAAAATACAACGAAGCGAAGGCTCTGCAGGAGACCGACTCCGAGCTGCAGATGTTTATCGGCGAATACAATCTCCGTCGTATGCAGCTGATGCAGGAACTGCAGAAGGACGCTGCCGAGCAGGATGAAGAAGCCATGAACAAAATGCGGGACACCATGAACGAATCCTACAGCAAGGTGATCAATCACCCCGTCATGAAGCAGTTCTCCGAGGCTTCCGAAGCTCTGCAGGAGATCGTCAACGAGGTCTACCAGATCATCAATTTCCACGTGACCGGGGAAGAGCCCCATTCCTGCGGAGGAAACTGCTCCTCCTGCGGCGGCTGCCACTGAAATCAGCATATAGATCACAGATAAGGACGTTAACGATATGCCGGAGATTATCACCGCCTATGGGGACGTAATTCAGACTGAAAAGCTGTCTCCCATGATGCGACAGTATCTTGAACTGAAACAGCAGTATAACGACTGCATCCTGATGTACCGTCTCGGAGATTTTTACGAGATGTTCTTTGACGACGCCCGTACCGTCAGCCGGGAGTTGGATCTGACTCTTACCGGACGGGATTGCGGACTTGAAGAGCGGGCCCCAATGTGCGGGGTGCCCTTCCATAGCGTGGATAATTATATCTCCCGTTTGGTGTCTAAGGGATTCAGCGTTACCATCTGCGAACAGAACAAGGCGGACAATTCCAACGAGGTTCTGGGGCGTGACGTAACCCGGGTTATCACTCCCGGCACCGTTACCGAGCCTGCAATGCTGGATGAAAAAAAGAATAATTATATCGTGGGAATCTGTGCCGACGAGGGAAAGGTTTCTTTCTGCTACGCCGACGTTACCACGGGCGACTTCTTTCTCACCGACGCTTTCAAATCCTCTGATCCTTCTCTGTTGTCTCACCTGTGCCGTTATTCCCCCAAAGAGGCTTATTTAAATAAAGCTGCCGGAGAATTGCATCTGATTCGGGAATATTTTGGGAAGCTTGGGCAATGCACCGTCAAGGAAGGAGACCCGGAAAGCTTTCGCCTGAAGGATTGTATCCGCCGCTTGGAGCAGCAAACGGGAAAATCGGTCCGTGATATGAATCTTCCGGAGGGAGAACTGTATCTGAAGGCGGCCGGAGGATTGCTGGACTATCTGCAAAAGACTCAGCTTTGCGATCTTTCCCATATGAAAAATCTCCGTTATCTTTCCGACGGAGAATACATGGAATTGGATTATTCTACCTGGCGTAATCTTGAAATCGTAGAGACGCTCCGTAGCAAGGAACGGCAAGGATCTCTTCTGGGAGTCCTTGATAAAACCAAAACGGCTATGGGAGCTCGGCAATTGCGGAAATTTCTTGAAAAGCCGCTGTTGGATATCCCCTCGATCATGGGGCGTCAGGACGCGGTACGCAAGCTTTACGACGCTCACCTGGAGCGCACCGAATTGAGAGAGCTTCTTACCAGCGTACGGGACGTTCAGCGGCTGATGACAAAAATCGTCTACGACACGCTGAATCCCCGGGATATGCGGGCACTCTGCGTCAGTTTTTCCGTTTTTCCGGAGATCAAGCGTATCCTGAAGCCCATGGAGCCTTCCTTGCTGAAGAAGATATACTCCGACCTTGATCCTTTGGAAGATCTTTGCGAAAGCATTGATTCTGCGCTGGTAGACGAGCCTCCGATGCTGATCCGGGAAGGGAAGATGATCCGCCCCGGTTATCACGCAAAGCTAGATGAGCTGCAGGATCTTCTGAAAAATACCAAGCAGGTTCTTGCCAATATCGAAGCCTCCGAAAAGGAAAAAACAGGAATTAAGAACCTGAAGATCGGGTATAACAAGATTATCGGTTATTATCTCGAAGTCACCAAGCTTAATACTCACCTGGTCCCCGAGCATTATATCCGCAAGGGAACGCTGGTGAATGCGGAACGTTACATTACGCCGGAGCTGAAGGAGATTGAGCTTCAGCTTGCCACGGCGAACGATCAGATCGTCCAGATCGAATACGATCTTTATACTGAACTGAAAAAGAAACTGGCAGACTCACTCGACCGCATCCGCCGTTCTGCCGACGCCATCGCACTGTTGGATGCACTGTTGTCTCTGGCGCACGTAGCGTTGAAAAACAATTACACCTGCCCCTACGTCAACGAAGGCGACTTGATCGATATCAAAAACGGCAGACATCCCGTAGTGGAATCGATGCTCAGAGACGATATGTTCGTCCCAAACGATACCTATCTTGACCGGGGAGACCATCGTACCGCCATTATTACCGGGCCGAACATGGCAGGGAAATCCACCTATATGCGGCAGGTTGCCATTATTATTCTGATGGCCCAGATCGGCTCTTTCGTTCCCGCTTCCTCGGCCACCGTAGGCGTCTGTGACCGGATCTTTACCCGGGTCGGCGCCTCCGACGATCTGGCGATGGGGCAATCCACGTTTATGGTGGAAATGAATGAAGTGGCCTATATCGTTAAGAATGCAACAAAACGCTCTCTCATGATCTTTGATGAGATCGGACGCGGCACCTCCACCTTCGACGGGATGAGTATCGCCCGGGCCGTCGTCGAATACGCGACCCAGAAGATTGGCGGGAAATCGCTGTTTGCTACGCATTATCACGAGTTGATTGCGCTGGAAGATACGATGTCCGGCGTGCGAAATTACAATATCGCCGCCAAAAAGAAGGGGAAGGATATTCTTTTTCTTCGGAAGATCGTTGAGGGCGGCACCGACGACAGTTACGGCGTTGAGGTTGCCCGCCTTGCCGGTGTTCCCGAGGAGATTATCCGCCGTGCGGAGGTGATCCTTTCGGAATTGGAATCACAGCCTGCCCAGCGCCCCGTCAAGACCGCAAAAGAAGAAGATCTGCAAATCTCTATGACTGCGGGATATACCGACGCCATCATTGAAACGCTGAAAAAAATGGACGTGACCCTGCTCACGCCCATCGAAGCCATGAACGAACTTTACAAGCTTGCAAAGCAAGCAAAGGATATTTGATCCAATCAGAAAGGGTTTGAGTTATGCCGGAGATCCGCCTGCTTGATTCTTCGGTGATCAATCTGATCGCCGCCGGGGAGGTCGTTGACCGCCCCGCCTCCGCCGTAAAAGAAATGGTGGAGAACGCCATTGACGCCGGGGCAAAACACGTTTCCGTGGAAATTCGCAAGGGCGGACTTTCTATGATCCGCATTTCCGATGACGGATGCGGAATGTCTGCGGCAAACGCCCGGAAAGCGTTTCTCAAGCATGCAACCAGTAAAATAGCCACGGAAGAAGACTTGAACCGCATTGCGACCCTGGGCTTCCGGGGCGAGGCTTTGGCGGCCATCTCCGCTGTTTCCAAGGTTACCCTGACCACGAAAGAAGCCGCAAGCACCTCCGGTACCCGATTCGAGGTTTCGGAAGGGGAGATTCTCTCCGAAGAAGAATGCGGATGCCCCGACGGTTCGGTTTTTACCGTGCAGGATTTGTTTTTCAATACGCCTGCGCGGCTGAAATTCATGAAATCCGAACCTGCAGAAGCCGGCGCGGTGCAGGCCGTTATGGAGCGGCTGGCTCTTTCACATCCGGATATTTCCTTCCGTTTTATCTCTAATGGAACGGATCGCCTTCATACTCCCGGAAGCGGAAGTCTGACCGAGGCCGTATTTTCGGTGTTCGGCAAGGAATTTGCAGAAATGTCCTTAAAGACCGACGTTACCGTCGGTGATATCCGCGTTTCCGGGATCATAGGAAAGCCGATCTACTCCAAAGCGAATCGGAGCCGTCAGATATTTTTCCTTAATGGCAGACACGTCCGCTCACCCATCCTTACTTCCGGGCTGGAAAATGCGTACCATAACAAAATGCTCATCGGGCGGGCTCCGGTCTGCGTTCTTTTCGTTGAACTCCCCACGAGTCAAGTAGACGTTAACGTTCACCCCAGTAAGCTGGAAGTAAAATTTGCTGATGAAAACGCCGTAGCCTACGCCGTCCGGAAGGCGGCAGAAAAGGCGCTTTCGGACGATTCGGGCATCGTAGAGATGCAGATTGCGAAGCCTGCAGAACCGGCAAGAACCGAGATTTCTCCCATCAAGAAAACGCCTTACGCAAAGGTGGATATCCCCGTAAAGAGGAGCCCGGAATACGTAGTGCCGCCATCCGTCAAGGTGGTTACCCCCGAGAAAAAGCCGGAAGCCCGCGTGAATGCTTCCGTGGCGGCGCAAGCGCCGCATACGGTGCAGGGCAAAACGTCGATCCAAAACCTTAAAACCGAACCGAAAGCAGAATCGGCCGCAAAGCCCGCTGAATCTTCGGTCGTGATCGGCGAAAAATCCGGATGGACAATAACCGCCCCTGCCAAAAAAGAACTCCCTCCTTTGATTCTCAACGACGTCACGGCAAACGCCCGGACCTCCCCCAAAACGGAGCCATCCGCATATTTGCCCACGGTCGAAACGAAAACCTTCCGCGCCGAAAGATCGAAAGAACAGACGGTTTCCGTCTCCGAAAAGTTGGCGGAGCCTGTCGAAAAAGAAGAACCCGTGTTGTTTGCTGCGGAGCAGAGTCCTCGCATCATCGGGGAAGCCTTCCATTGTTATATTCTCGTGGAAAAGGGCGAAGATATTCTTTTCGTGGACAAGCACGCACTTCACGAGCGGATGAATTTTGAACGCATCCGAAAAAGCCACGTACCGTCTCAATCACTGCTGCAGCCCATCGTAATTCATCTTGGAATCGACGAAAACCGGATCCTGTCAGAAAATGCGGACTTTTTGTCCCGGTTCGGCTTTCTGTTGGAATCCTTCGGAGATGATCTGCTGATCCGCGAGATCCCCGCTATGATCGACCCGGAAGAAGCAGAACCTCTTCTGCAGCAGTTTGCAGATTCCCTTGCGGTAGGCAAGGACGACACTTTGATGGATCGTTTTTACTACGATATCGCCTGTAAGGCTTCGATTCGCTCCGGAAGCAAAACCACTCTGCCGGAGTTGCAGGGGCTGGTAACCGAATATTTCCGCAGAGAGAAAGAGTTACAATATTGTCCCCACGGACGCCCCATCGTATTTTCCCTGACCCGCAAATCCATTGAAAAACAATTCAAACGTCTGAAATGAGTTATCTATGAAGCCACTCGTCGTTGTGATCGTTGGCCCCACGGCATCGGGCAAAACCCGTCTTTCCATCGAATTGGCAAAACGCTTTGACGGGGAGATCGTTTCTGCAGACTCCATGCAGATCTATCAAAAAATGAATATCGGAACCGCAAAGCCGACGGAGGATGAAAAGCAGGGAATCCCACACCATTTAATCGATTTCCTGCCCCCCACTGAGGAGTACGCACTAAAGCAATATCTGGAGGATGCAAATCTTGCGGTACAGGAGATTCTCTCGCGTGGGAGGCTTCCCATTATTGCCGGAGGTACCGGGCTGTACGTAACCTCTTTCTTGAACAATCTTACGCTGAATGAAGAACCGAACGACGAGGCCTACCGCTCGGAATTGGAAAGACAGTACGAAGCCTTGGGCGGCGACGTGATGCTCGATCGCCTAAAGGAATTTGATCCTCAATTGGCATCCAAGCTGTTTCCAAAAGATAAAAAGCGAATTTTGCGCGGCTTTGAGGTTTATCACAATACCGGCATCACCCAAACCGAACAAAACCGACGGGCGATGGAGGTCGAAAGTCCCTACGAATTTCTCTGCTTCGGTCTCACCGCGGAAGACCGTGCCGTTTTATACGACCGAATCGACCGCAGAGTAGAAATTATGATGGAGCAAGGTCTTCTGGATGAGGTCCGGGCGCTGAATCTCCCATCCTGCTCCCGTACGGCACGGCAAGCGATCGGTTACCGCCAATTTGACGAATATCTGGCAGGGGAGACCTCTTTGGAAGATGCGGTTGCCCGGATCCAGAAGGAAAGCAGGAATTATGCAAAACGTCAACTAACCTGGTTTCGGCGGGATCCTCGCATTCATTGGTTTCAGATTGATCGCGAAAATTTTGACAATATTTTGAACTATTGCGCGGAACGTATAGCCAAATACCGTGAAGTATGATATAATAAAGGAGTATAAACATTTCAAATACACACAACGCATGAACCGGCATCGGAAAGGAAATTAAGATGACTGAAGGAACCGTTCAAAATCCCCGTTACACCGCCATTCAGGACGTTTTTCTCAACAACGCCCGCAAGAACAAATCTCCCATCGTAGTATATCTTGTCAGTGGCTTTCAGATGCGAGGAACCGTGAAGAGCTACGACAATTTTGTGGTGCTTCTCGAGGTGGACGGGAAAGAGAATATGATCTACAAGCACGCGATTTCCACGATCTCTTTGCTTTGAAATCATGAAGAATAAATTAACGATGATTCTCGGATGGGCTGCTATTCTTGCGGTGCTTGCATATCTTGCAACCAGCGTTCTCCCCGTGGTCTTTGCCTCGGAGGAGATCACCGTTCAGAATGCAACTCCCATTGTGTACGACGATTCTCTGTCGGTTTCCGGGATTGCCTTACGGGAAGAGAGTATTATTTCCGTTGCCGGAAATCCGGCTTCGGTGCATTATAAAGTATCCGACGGGGACCGTATTTCCGCCGGAGACGCCGTTGCTACGGTCAGTTCCCAACAGATCACCGCAGAAAATCGCCTTGCAGTTGAGACGATTGATCGCCAGATTACTATTTTATCCGACTGCGTTTCGGCAACCACCCAGTTCGACGTCAAGACGCTCGACGCTCAGACAAAGCAGGCAATTAACGATTATCTGTCAATCTCCGACGCCGGAAATCTTTCCGACTCCAGGGATGCGGCCGATGACGTTCTGTCTTATTTCGTTAAGCGGGATATCAAGGCTACGGGGGACAAGTCTTATTACCAACAGATCCTCCAAAATTGCGAAACCACGCGAAAAACGCTTTTAAATGGAAATTCTGCATTGCAGAGCGGTGTCTATGCCTCGGAGGCCGGATATTTCTCATCCCAGTATGACGGTTTTGAAGGTTATTCCGCCTCGAAATACGAGTCCGTTACCCCCGAAGACGTCAAATCACTCCTTGCAGCTTCTCCGGCACAGCGTCCCAGCGGTTACGTAGGAAAACTTCAGCACTTTTCTTATTGGACTTATCTTTGTACCGTCCCCGAAGACGGCGCGGAACGATTTACGAAGAATTCTTCCTGGACGCTTCGGTTTGATACCTCTGCATACGGGATTCGAACCGTTACGATGCGGGTCATCAGCCGTTCGGAGCCAACGAACGGAGAGGTTGCCTTAGTATTTGAATCGTCTTTCTTTAATAAAGAGATCTATTCATTACGCAACACACCGGCGGAAATCATCCTTGATTCTTATAAAGGTTTTAAAGTGGATAAAGATGCCGTCCGGGTTTTTGAAGGTGAGACCGGCGTTTACGTTCTTTCCGGAGCAAAAGTCATTTTCAAGCCCGTTGAAGTTCTGTACCGGGATGAAAGCCGGGATTTTGCCGTGGTATCTTCCAATACGAAGACGAGCGGGAGAGTTTTGATCACGAACGATTCCGTGGTCATCGGCGGAAAAGAGATTTACGACGGAAAGGTAGTAAAAACAGCAAATGGTAAAGGATAATGTTCAGCGGATCCGCGAGGAAATCTCCCGCATCACAGCAGAAAACGGAATCGGTCAATCCGTGACCCTCGTAGCCGTTACGAAAAACCAGCCTGTCGACGTGATTCCTCAATTGTACGATGCCGGCGTCCGGGATTTTGCCGAAAACCGCGTGGCAGCGTTGACGGAACGGGCCGCGTTAATGAACGGAACCCGACACCTGATTGGTCATTTGCAGACGAATAAGGTCAAAAAAGCCGTTTCCTGTGCAGACTTGATCCATTCCGTGGACTCCTTCCATCTGGCGAAAGAAATAGACCGATGCTCCGGTCTTGCAGGAAAACGTACCGACGTTCTAATTCAGGTAAACGTCGCTGAAGAAGAGCAAAAATTCGGCGTGTCCGTGGAGAGGCTTGACGATCTGCTCCGACAGACGGCGGAACTGCCGAATCTCCGCATCCGGGGACTCATGGCCATCATGCCGATTGATACGAAAGACGAATATTACAAAAAAATGTACGAATTATATCGCAATTATGCGGAAAAGAAACCCTATGATATTACTATGGACGTTTTGTCCATGGGAATGAGCAGTGATTACAGGCAGGCCGTCCGTTACGGATCCAATATGGTCCGGGTTGGTACTGCACTTTATCTATAAGAAAGGACGTACGATATGGGATTATTTGACCGTCTCACTCCGCGGGAAGGCGAAGAAGAATACTCCGGTGAAGAAACCGTGACCGGTACAAAAAAGGAGATTCCCGCCCCTGCAATTTCCGGAAAGGCAAAGAATCAGTTTGTGATTCTTCGTCCCAACGACCCCTCCGACGATCAGTTGATCTCCATTGCGGAGCATTTGATGAATCTGCAATCGGTGATCGTTAACCTGGAATTGATCGGAAAAGACGCTAAGCATTTTATAGATTTTCTCAGCGGCGTCGCCTATGCGCTGCAGGGAACGTCCCGTAAAGTTGCGCAGAGCACGTATCTCTTTGCCCCCGGAGGAATTGAGATCTCGGGCGATATTGAGTCGAGCCTTGATCTTGAATTAAAATTTTAAAAATACTATATGAGATTTAATAAGGAGAAATGATTATGATCACACCTAAGGAAATCGAAACCAAAGAATTTACCATTGCCAAGCGTGATGGCTACAACGGTGAAGAGGTTGACCAGTTCCTCGATGAGATTCTCGTGGATTATACCCGTCTTTTGGACGAACGCAACGCCCTGAAGAATAAGGTGAATCTGTTGACTGAAAAACTCAACGAGGTTATCAACGCCGCGCCCGCCGCTCCTGCTGCCGCACCCGAAGTAACCCCCGTCGTGGTACCTCAGGTTCCCTCTGAAGAACTGGAGGCCGCCCGTAAAAAGGCCCAAAGACTGGTTGCCGATGCGGAAGATTATGCGAAAAAGCTCATCGAAACCGCACAGTACGAAGCGAATCGCCAGAATGCCATCACCCAGAAGCTGACCGGCGAAATCGAATCCTTTAAGAATTCTTTGATGGACACCTATTCTGCTCACATCAAGATGATCGAAGAGATTCCCAATATGAAGTTTGAAGATATCAAGATCGGCTCTGAAACTCTTGATATCCTGAATCAGTCCTTCAATGACGCCGGTACTGCCGTCGTTGAAGAAGTGGCTGCCGTGGAAGAAGAAGCCTCCTTCGAACTGACGGATACCGTCGCCGCAGAGGAGGAAGCCTTGGATTTCGAAGAAGAAATTACCGAAAAGCCTGCTAAAAAAGCGAAGCGTAACAAGGGTCTTGAAGATCTCTTTGATGAAGAAGAGCCCCAAAAGAAGAAAAAAGAGACCAAAAAGAAGAAGAGACTTTTCTTCCGCGATGAAGATGACGACGATGATGACTTCTTCGATGACGACGACGAAGATTGATTAAAATGAAGCGAACCTCTGCAAGAGAGTGGTGGGGCTATCTTCTGATCCTTACGTCGATTCTCGGCGTTGATCAGTTGGTGAAGGCGCTCGTTTATCGGGATCTTCGCCCCATCGGCTCCTTCGAACTTTGGCCCGGCGTATTTCGTCTTACCTATTGCGAAAATACCGGTGCAGCCTTCAGTATCCTGTCAGGACAAACGTGGTTTTTCATCGTTCTGACGTTGGTTCTTTGTACCCTTCTCGCGGTTTTGCTTTTCAAAGGAAAGGTTCGCTCCGCTTTGGGACGCGTATGTCTCGTCTGCGTCATTGGCGGCGGCGTTGGAAATCTGATCGACCGAGTTTTTCGCGGATTCGTGGTCGATATGTTTGACTTCTACTTGATCGATTTCGCCGTATTCAACGTGGCGGACGTTTTCGTCTGTTGCGGAAGCATATTGTTTATCCTTCTGTTCCTTTTTTCAAAAGGAGAGATCCTGGACTGATGACTGAACGTATTCTTTCCATTCCCGAAGGGACTTCTTCGGAGCGCATTGATAAATATCTTTCAATAAAGCTCAACGATACTGCCGAACAGGTTTTTTCCCGTTCGGCTGTTTCGTCTTTATTGGAACAGGGACTGATCCTTCTGAACGGAAAGCCTGCCGGAAAGAGCGAAAAAATCAAAGGGGGAGACCAGATCGTTGTTCAGATCCCCGATCCGAAGCCTCTGGAGGCGGTAGCCCAGGATATTCCGCTGGATATCGTATACGAGGATAAAGAGCTTCTCGTGGTAAACAAACCTCAGGGAATGGTGGTTCACCCTGCGGCAGGAAACCTTGACGGAACGCTAGTCAACGCTCTGCTCGCCCATTGCAAGGGAGGTCTTTCCGGAATTAACGGAGTTCTTCGCCCCGGGATTGTACACCGAATCGATAAGGATACTTCAGGGCTTCTGATCGTTGCGAAGACGAACGATGCTCATATCGGTTTGGCACAACAGATCAAAGAGCACTCCTTTCTGCGGGAATATGAAGCGATTGTGATCGGAAATCTCAAAGAGCCGTGCGGCACGATCCATGCTCCCATCGGCAGAGATCCAAAAGACCGGAAAAAGATGGCGATTACGGCGGTAAATTCCAAGGATGCAATTACCCATTATGAAACGGTCCGCAATTTCCCCGGCTATTCACATCTGCGTTTCCGTCTCGAAACCGGACGCACCCACCAGATCCGGGTACACGTGTCGTCGAAGGGGCACGCCATCGTTGGCGATCCGATCTACGCGCCGAAAAATGCAGACACATTTGGACTTGCCGGGCAGTGTTTGCACGCAAAAAAGATCGGATTTATTCACCCGATCACGAAAAATTATCTTGAATTTGATTCCTCATTGCCGGAGCATTTCCTTACGCTTTTGGCAAAATTAGAAAAACGGAGCTGACGAGGTATGCATATGATTCAAAATAACAGTTGGTCCGGCTCCACCATCGGATATACGGGAACTTCTATGCAGTAAAGCGAAAGGACAGAGAATTTTGATTCTCTGTCCTTTCAATTATTCATCCTCTTCGTCATCAACAGTCGGAGAGCTTGCTCCGGAAATAGAAATCACTTTCATGGAATCTTCGATCTGAGAACTGGTAATGTGCGTATAAATTTGTGTAGTTCCAAGGTTGGAGTGACCGAGAATTTCCTGCAAAATACGCACGTCAACGCCATTTTGATACATTAACGTTGCAGCCGTATGACGCAGTTTATGAACCGAATATACTTCCGTATCGATCCCGCACCGCTTCATAAACTCCTTAACCATCGTCTGAACCATGCGCTGAGATATCCGGCTTCCTCTCTGGCTGACAAACAGGGCTTCCGGTTCCGTAATGCGGAACGTGTAGGTAGCGCGTTCGGCTTCATATTCCTTCAGGGCTGCCAGACAAGCATCGTTCAGGTACAGAATTCGTTCCTTATTACCTTTTCCTCGAACGCGCAGATGTCGCTCGCTGATGCTATTGTAGTTCAGTCCGACGAGCTCGGACAGACGGATGCCACAATTCAAAAAAAGAGTAATGATGGCAAGATTTCGCGCCTTAAATCGTCCGTCAATGGAGCTAAGCAATGCATAACTCTGCCGGAAGGTCAGGTAATGGGGAAGTTTCTTTTCCGTTTTAGGAGAACGAAGATCCAACGTCGGGTTTTCCGTGATCAACTTTTGCGTCGCGAGATATTTGAACAACCCCCGCAAGCTGGAGATCTTCCGCATCCGGGTTTTAGCGCTGTTGTTGAGCTCACTCTGCCGGAATGCCAGGTATTCGTGAAGATCCGCAAGTGAAATCTTACGAAACTGCTCGATCGTAAAATCCGAGGCGTCAACCTGATTAAATTCTTCTTCCGAAAGGCTATCGCCAACTTTCATGTATCGAAAAAAAGTGCGAAGATCCAAATAATATTCACGAACTGCCAAAGGGGAGAGGGCCCTCACGACCTGAAGATCCACCAGATAACGAACGCAATAATCCGGAACGTGCGTCATATCCGCACGCTTCATGTAAACCGGATTCGCCATAAGAACCACCTCCTATTAACTGATAATATTGTATCACATTCACTCAAAAATGTCAATAGAATCCAAAGAGAAAATATCAAAATCGATTAAAAATCTTAAATATCACTACAAACCAAATTGGTATATTTGTGCAGTTAATTAGTCGCTCTATCGTTGTAATATCAATGCTTTTTGTAATTGTGACAAAATTGCAAACTGCGCAAAACTACCTCAATTGATTTAAATTTTGATTTGATCGTTTTATACCGAATTGGTATACCGATATTTTGCCAATCAGACCGTTAGCAGGGGAAAAATAGAACCAGGAATGAGAATCGTGGAGAGAATTAAGGATGTCAAACCCGAATATAAGCAATGAACCACCATCAGACTCAGGTTACGCAATATAAGCGATACCTCCAGAATATAGAGATCATTAAACGAAAATTTCGGACGATTCGTCGAAATAATTTCTTTTTATTTTATTCGGAGCAATGCCTAAACTGTATTGAGCAAAATAAAAAGAAAAGATTTCCGGATTTTTAGGTATGATTCAATCGTAATGGAATACGAACGATCAAAAGTTAAGTTTGTAATCGCCGTTCAGCGAATCTGATCGTAATATATGCAGCACCGTAAAAAAGCAAATCAAGCTTTAAAATTATAACAGAATCTGCGCAGTACAACGCAATGCAATACAAAAGGTTTGCCGTATGTGGACGACACCGTACGGAGAGCAATTCAATCGAAAAACACATACGCTCTTTTGAAATCTTCTCCCCTTAATTGCGCAAAATATTCATTTTGCGCAATTGTCTATTTCTGAAAATTGAGACGGAAGGTGGCAAAATCTCTTCCCTTTCGAACTACAGCATTGCTGCAATTATTCGATATTGATATTTAAAGTTGATCGCGTGACTGCTTTTTTGGTGTTTATTATTTTTTTATATCAACGAATCTTGAGATCGAAGGCGTTAAATCAAAATTCATGATTTGCTTCGCGATCTTACTTGTCCTACGTCTTATGAGTTAGTGTGTCCGATTTATAACAATCGAGCGATAAACGGCTGAGTATATCGCTGAGATCCAAATCTAAATGAAGTTTTAATTAAACTGTGATTTATCTATTCCGTTGGATATCTGATAAAAAGAATACCGGCAGGTCTTCCCTGCCGGTTTCGGTTATTTGCTTTCAATGTCTTCAATATTTTTGGCAACCCGATGTTGGATCGGAACCCATTTTACCTTCTTAAAGAGCGCCGCGATTGCAATGGGAACGTAGGTGAACATGAATAGCGGGAAGGTAAAGAGATATAGGATCTTCTTTCCGGGAGGACAATCGATCTTCTTCCATTCGGTAATCGTGGTCAAAAGACCTACGAGAAATACGGTAACGTAGAAGTTGATGACGGTTACAGCCAGCGAGGACAGCGTAATACCGATCAATTCTGCGGCTCCGGGCCCTTGAAAAAGCGCATAGATCAGCACGCAAATGTTTGTCAAACAACAAGCCAGCGTAATAAACAATGCGGGGAAAATGGTCATTGTCAGGTCATAGCAGGAAAAACTGAATTTCATCAGCCAATTGGAAGCGAGCTTCTTTCCGTATTTCCCAAATACCTGATAAAAGCCTTTCGCCCAACGCATCCGCTGCTGCCAGGACTGAGCAAAGGTCGTGGGTTGCTCATCATAAAACTCCGCGTCTGCATAACCGATTCTGCGATCCGCGACAGCACAGTCCACGGAAAATTCAATATCTTCGGTCAAGAGCGTATAATGCCAACCGTCGTTCTCACGGAACACCTCGGTGTTGACCAAAAAACCGGTACCGGAAACAGCGCAATTGGTATCCATCAGCATGCGGGAATTATTGAGATACTTGCTCTCTCTCAGAAACCAAAGGCTGTAGCCTGCGGTGAGCCAGTTTGTACCGTAGTTCTTGCTGTTGCGATAACTGGTAACGACGGGGTAACCTTCGTCAAAAACGGCATTCATCTTGGCAATATAATTCTTGGAAAGCAGGTTGTCCGCATCAAAGATGAAGATTCCTTCGATATTTTCAGAACCGAAATCGCGATCAATGCATTTAAGGCCGTAATCAAGGGCATACCCCTTCCCTACGAACTCCTGATTGAAGCGCTCGTAAACCACGGCGCCGGCGTTCCGGGCGACTTCGGCAGTATTATCGGTGCAATTGTCGGCGACAACGAAAATACGAATCAGCTCTGCGGGATAATCCTGCTGCCGGATACTGTTGATCAGCTGGCCGATTACAACGGATTCATTCCGGGCAGCAATCAAAAAACCGTATTTATGCTGCTTGATCTTTTGAGGATCTTTCCCTTTGTGCTTGCGGAAAAACGCGACGAGAATATAGAACAGCTGGTATGAATACAGGAGCATGAATACGATAAAAATCAGCGAATTAAAGCTGCTGATAAAATCCTGTACGGTAATCAAACGAAGTCATCCTTTCATTTGTAGTGGGCACAAGAAACGATTATAATCACTATCGTATATTATACCTTATTCTTTTGATTTATCTGTGTCGTGAATGTTACCCCAAGGCAAATAAAAACTATCGAATCCATTAAAGTTCACAATTTTGATACTATTACGACATATTGCCGTTTATTTTTGTTCGAATTACTCAAGATCCGTAGGGATTGCAGAATAGTATTCTATAGAAGGGCGAACGCTCCAATGTGAAAGAAGTTGATAGTATTTCTCTTTTGCAGCGCGTTTTTCATCAGCAACTTTATTAGCTGAAATCAGCAGATTTTTGGGCGTATCTATAGGCGAACAGAACTCCACGCACTGAACGTCGTATCCCTCCGATTCCAATTTTAAAGCCCGAAGACCGTCTGTAATAAGATCGTTGAGACGCGCGCGAAAAACGCCGTGAGAAGTAATCGGTTCAAATTCTTCGATTTTATATTGCTTCAACAGTTCTTTGTGACAGCAAGGGACGCAGACGATACTTTCCGCCCGGTGCCGAAGAGCGTAACCAAGGGCCATATCTGTGGCGGTGTCGCAGGCGTGGAGGGAGACTACTACGTCAGGATGAAAATCACTCTCGTAGGTTCGCAGGTCTTCACAGATAAATTCCATATTCGTGTACCCAAGGTCTTTCGCAATCTTTTTGCTGGCTTCTATGACCTTCGGAGAGATATCAATTCCGACGAAACGAGCACGAATGCGCTTTTCTTCCCAGAGATAATAATTCAGCACGAACGAGAGATAAGATTTTCCGCAGGCGCAATCAACAACGGTAATATCGTTTTTCCCTTCAAAAAGGTGGGAAATCAACTCAAGAATATGATTGGTCTGATTGTACTTACGGATCATGTCGTTGCGTAATTTACCGTCTTTATCACAATACCCAAGGGCGGTCATCAATTTCGACGCTTTGCGCAGATCGATCTGATATTCTTTCTTTCCGGGGGAAACGGCGACGGTTTCGTTTGCCTCTTCCCTTTTCACGACCTTTACGTTACGGCCGTCGGCCTGCAGTTCCGTAGTAAGCCCCCGTTCCTTATAACGAACGACGGCAGAATCGTATTTCAAAAGATCTTCCAGAAGATAATCCAGCGCAACGGAAAGATCGGTTGCCGTGCGCTTCCCCGAAAAACGGTATTCAAATCCGGCGTCGGATTTTACGATCGAACCGGTATAGGTTTTTCGTCCGGAAACGAATTCAAAAGACACTTCGGCAAAATAGTCTTTCCCGGCATTGTAACGCTGACAAAAACCACCGAAAAACAATTGGATTTTTCCTTTTTGCTGCTGATTCATCTCTTGTCAATCCCTTTCTTATACAACAAAAAAACCCTTGAAAATCAAGGGTTTTTTGGAGCTGATGATCGGGATCGAACCGACGACCTCGTCCTTACCAAGGACGCACTCTACCGACTGAGCTACATCAGCGATTACTTGAACATTATAACAAATTTCTCGTAAAATGTCAAGAGGGAAATTATATTTGTTGCAATTCCGTCACAACTTTTTTTTCTGCTCCCATTTTCGCGCGGCGCGAAGGGTGTTTTTCATCAGCATCGTAATAGTCATGGGGCCGACACCGCCGGGAACGGGAGTGACGTAGCCCGCTACCGTTTCTGCTGAGGCAAAATCAACGTCTCCGACTAATTTCCCGTTTTCGTTTCGATTCATACCAACGTCAATAACGACGGCGCCGGGCTTGATCATATCGCCGGTAATGATGCCGGCCTTCCCAACGGCAGAAACGAGGATATCCGCATTCCTGGTCACCGAAGCAAGATCCGGCGTTCTGGAATGGCAAATCGTTACGGTGCCGTTCTCCTTCAGAAGAAGCATGGCTTGCGGTTTTCCTACGATATTGCTGCGACCGACTACAACGCAGTTCTTTCCTTCCACGGAAACTCCGGTCTCGTGGATCAGCTCCATAACACCCGCAGGCGTGCAGGGCAAAAATTCAAAATCACCAATCATAATTTGTCCCACGTTATAGGGGTGGAAGGCGTCCACGTCCTTATCCGGAGAAATATGGTTGATAATGTTTTTAAAATCAAGCCCTTTCGGCAATGGTGCCTGAATCAGAATTCCATGGATTTTGTCAGAGCGGTTCAGCTCGTCGACAAGCTCCAGAATCTCGGACTCCGAGATCTCGGCAGGAAGGTCGTACTGTTCGTGATAAAAACCGATCTCATCACAAGCCTTCGTCTTATTCCGGACGTAAACCTTCGACGCAGGGTCTTCGCCCACGAGGACGACGGCAAGGCCGGGGGTGGTCCCGTTTTTTTTCATTTCATCGGTTTCGGTCTTTAATTGCGCACGGATCTTCGCGGCAAGTGCGGTCCCGCTGATTATTTTAGCCATCGCGTTCTTCCTTTTCTATTTCCCGGGAAATATCTTCGTTGGAATCGGAATCCGTTTCGGACGCGGTCTCCCCTTCCGTCAATTGTTCTACGGAAGCGCCACCCAAAGCCGGATCGTTATTCTGCAAAAGAGGCGTATAGATCGGCTTGTACGCCTGCTGCTTCTTTACGGCACGGTCCACGATTTTATCCTGGACCTTGCGGATGAAGCCCTTTCGGGACAGCGCGAACAACGCAACGCCGGCGAGACAGAAGACGGCGGCCAGAATTTGAGAAATCCGTACGGGACCAAGATACAGGCTATCGGTGCGAAGGCCTTCAATAAAGAATCGTCCAAGACCGTACCACGCAAAATAGAGGAAGAAAACCTCCCCATGATGCTTCATCCATTTTTTTGCAAAAATGAACAAAAGCACGAAACCGACGACGTTCCAAAGAGATTCATACAGGAACGTAGGATGGTAGGGGCCGTATCCGTTAATGGTCATACCCCAGGGCAGATCGGTCACGCCCCCGTAGGCTTCTCCGTTGACGAAGTTGCCCCAACGGCCGATCGACTGACCGATAAGAAACCCGAGAGATGCGATATCGAACATGGCAAGAAGATTAACCTTCTTGATGCGACAATAAATATAACCGGTCACGAACGCACCGATTACGCCACCGTAGATTGCAAGTCCGCCGTCCCGAATATTAACCATTTCCGCAAAAGATTCGTATTGATCCCATTGAAAAATGACGTAATAGGCCCGGGCGCAAATCACTCCGACGGGCAGGCCGAAGAGCAAAACGTCCAAAATGTTATCTACGGTAAGATCGAATTTCTTTGCCTGCCACATGCAGAACAGCACGGCAAGAATCAGGCCGACCGTAATGATCAGGGCATACCAATAAATATCGAAGCTACCGATGGAAAAGGCGATGCGGTCCATCAAAAAAGGAGAAATACCGACGCCTTCAAATCCGACCATGTTTTCCATAAAAAACCTCGCAGAATGATGATACGAATATTATACCACCATTCTGCGGATTTGTCAAGAAGAGGAATCGTTTTTATACAATTACGACGATTTCCCGCCTTCTGCCGTTAAGCAAAATTGAAGAGATCTTTTCCCCATTTTCATAGATACCGGGATCAGAGCCTCTTTTGCATCGAATTTTGATTTCTCCCCCATCGAAGCGGATGCTTGCCGTATAACCCGGCCACCCGTCCGGAAGCTGAGGGGTAATTTCAATCCGATCGGACGCGCGCCGGATGCCGAGAAGATTCTCGGTCACCGTCTTCAGATACCAACCGGCAGCACCGGTATAATGACTCCATCCACAGAAGCCCTCCCGCCCCGAAAGCGAATATACGTCCCCGGCAAGAACGTAGGGCTCGCCACCATATCGGGAAGCGTCAGACGGACTGCGGTTTTTGGATACCGGATTTAACCCGGAAAGAATTTCCCACCCACGCGCCGGATCTCCCCTTTCATACAACGCACGGGCAAACCAAACGCCGGCGTGGGTATACTGACCGCCGTTTTCCCGTACTCCGGGCGGATAATCTCCGATCGTTCCGGGGAATCCCGCACCGTAAGGCGGCGTCAGCAGTCGGAGCAGTCCATGCATTGGATTCCACAAGCGTTCATACGCCGTATCCAATGACCGACGGATTCTGATGCCGTCCAGACCGCAAAATACCGCAAAGGACTGTGGCATCAGATCGATCTGCTCTTTTACACCGAAGGCAACTCCCTTTTCATCGTACCCACGAGCAAAATGAGTCTCCAAAAACCCATATTGATCCAAGGCCTTGCGAAGATCATCCCGCTGCTTTTCGAGAAGAATCCGGTCATCACTGCATCCGTACCGATCGCAGAGAGGAAGAAATCCCTCAAGGCAAAGCAGCGCAAACATTGATCCCCACACCGTTTCGCTTCCGGGCGGAAGCTGATTCATTCCGTCGTTCCAATCTCCCGCACCGAACAGGATCAATCCGTGTTTCCCGGTTTTATAGGCGTATTTTAATGCCCTAAGTCCGTGAAGATATACCGATTCCCGAAGTTCCGATCTTTCCGGAGTAAAATAACGATCCTTCTCCGAATCCTGCAGAGGTGCTCCTTTACAATAGGATACCTCCTGCAGGAAAAAGCACTTATCTTCGGTAAGACGGTCGTATTCCGCACAGGTATAAGCCAGCCAATAAGGATCGTCGGAAAAACGGGTGCGAATTCCGTCTTCCCCAAGCTTCTTTCCGGGATGCCACCAATGAAGAACGTCCCCCTCCTCGAATTGATGCTGACAACAACGAAGGATTTGACTTCTGAGATAGGAAGGTTCAAAGATCCCGATACACAGCGAGTCCTGCAGTTGATCGCGGAAACCGTAGGCTCCTCCGGGCTGAGACGGCCCGGTTCTTCCCATGAGGCGGGCTGAACGAACCTGTTGCTGCAAAAAGCCGTTTACGAATACGTTCAATTCTTCGTCCGGCGTTTCGATCTCAAGATACTGCTCGTAGGCCGAAGCACGCAAAGACTCCCGCTCGACCCGTCCTCTGTCGTTCAGAAGATCTGCCAAACGTCTTGCGCTTCGTAGGTCGGGAGCATACCCCAGGACAAATATCCCTTCGGTCTGCTCTTCTGAAAAGCGAATCCGCACCCCATCGGCGGATGCCTCCCCTCCGATGGCGTACGAAAAGGCGCAACCGGTCATAGCCCCTGAAAACAAATTGGTATAGAAAAGCTTCCGATCTTCATAACGCCGCACCACCGTACCCGTATCGATCTTCCCAAGAATGATCTGTGGCGCATAGATAACGTCTACGGACGGCCCGGGTGCGGCGACGTGGGAAACGGTAATAATCTTTACGGGCAGATTCTTCGCAACGAATATCTCCGTACGGAAGCGATGCCCCATCAGATCGACCGTGTATACGGCACGGTCAGGATAATAACAAACTGCCGCACGGTATAAAAGATCGTATTTCTTCCCGCGAATAACCGCGTATAGCCGTTCCCCCGTAACACCGAAACCTCTTCCCGGGACTCTCGGAGTTATTCGACATTCCGAAGCGTTTACACTGAAGGTATAGCCTAATCCGCGCTCGTTCAGCACAGTACCGAACCGTGGATTTGCAAGCACCAGACTCCAGGGGCGATAGGGAGACCGGTCGGTTTTCGGAATCAAAAACGAACGATCGTTACCGTAACCACCCCTTCCGAGTTTAAAGTTTATTTCTTCTGCTTGAATAGGCGATCCTTCCGTGAGAATCGGTTTAAACTTCGAGATCGAAGTCGAATTTCTTCGGTGAGACGGATTTCGGATAAAAACCCGGCTCACCTTCCGGAATAACTCGTATTCTTCCATGTTGTCAATATTAACCACGTGAATCCGATCCGAAACCTCGTCGCCATCCGGTAAAAGCGCGGTAACAGCCGTCCTGATGGGAGTTTGATATTCTGCCTTTTCGCGGAACAGAATCACAAGATCGGTATCAATCCCGCTAGAACGGAAGAATCTCAGCATTTTTATCAAAACCGGTAGACCGGATAAATTATTTTCCTCTGCAAAGACGGTAATCATGGGGGCATCCCCGGATATTCCGCGTTTCCACAGATCGTTTCGTGACAAAGAATTGGGCATTTTTTGCTCTGAAACAGATTTTCGGGAGGGCATAAGCAGTCTTGGCAGAATCTCTGCAATCGAGTTTCGCTCCCGTAGCAAGTCGTAACGGGACAAAACGGCATCGGAATATTGGGCGTGCTTCCGTTGAAGGTCCTCAAAATTTAACTCAGACACGTTCTTCAAATGATCAAGCGACTCCTGTCTTGAGCTTCCGGTCGACAGGTAAAAGCAAACGCTTTCGCTTCCTCTGCCACGGACCTCGAGGGCGCCTCTCAGAACCAGACCTGGGAAGATGGGATGCTCGACGGCGCCGTCGGTTTTTCCCATGGGAAGATCTGCGTATTCGCGAAAAGAATCCCTGCGCACGTCAAACCGGAATGGGGCGGAGGCAGTAACGGAAAGCCACGTCTCCGTTCCGTTGATCTTTCGACAAAAGGACACGGTACGACAGCCGGGTTCGTAGTAGGCCGTGACGAACAAATCCTTATATTCCGGATGAGCTTCGTACTCCTCTCTTTTGCATAGCACCGGCTCTGCGGTAAGAAAAAATTCAAATCCATTTTCAGTCATCAGATTATTTTTTACCGTAAGTCGGCGGATCGAAACGGGAGAATCCGTACCGTGCGTCACCGCAAGACGGGTATCGAAATCAGAGAAAGAGCCGTAGCAAATGATTCCGGAAGCATCAAGATATACTTTATAGCGATCCTTCGAATATAACGGCGCATAGGTGGCACCGTAAAGGTTTCCTTTATTTTTCAGAAACAGAAAAATACCTGCGGGACATTGGGGATCACTGCTGTATTTCATTACGTCCAAGCCCTTCGTAATCCAATATCCCGAACCGCTGTCGGAAACGACCTCGGCGTCAATTCCACTTCGTAACAAGCACACCTTCGGACGTCCCGGATCGGGGCGATCGATGCGTATCTCTGAGGAGAAACGTTCCGTGTCTTCCTTTGAAGCGGCGAAATACTGTCTCGTATACGCAGGCAGGCTTTCGGTCAGCAGATGCGAATAGGCCTCCCCTTCCACCGCCATGAAGCGTCTCCGCATAATTCCGTCCCGCAAAACGTTAACTCCGGAAAGAAAGCTCATACCAAGATGATGTGCCATATAACTTTGCACGAGCCGCGGATTATCTTTGCCAAGACGATAATCTACCGCCTCGTAATAACCGTATTTTCCTTTGGGAAGACGCCGCAGATTCTTTTCCGCCTGGCGAGGGAACCAGGGATAGGCAAGAAAAGAAGTATAGGGCGAGATCACCTTGGGAAAGCCAAGATCCCGACGAAGAGCACAGGAAGGGATTCCAAACGCACGATACTGATAGTTTCCTGCGTCGTCAAAAGCATAATAGCCGCTCTCTGAAATACCCCACGGAAGTCCGTCTCCGGCGTAGCCCATCTGCTCCAGAACGGAACCGCGCAAGACCTCTCCGCTGAGCGTTCTTCGATAGGCAGGCAGAAAAATATGAGGCATGAAATATTCAAAACCGGTTCCCGACCAGGAAAAAAGCGTGAAATTTCCGTGTCTGGCGTCGCTTGGCCTTGCCAGGGTCGCCCAATGCTCTACCGGCACTTGATGGGTCATAACGGCAAAATAAGAAGTCAGGCGGGCCTCACTGGCATAGAGGTCGTAATAGGAGCGTGAGGGGCAATTCTCATCGCAATCATAACCAAGATAAAACAGTTTCTTTTTATCGTCGTAGAGATCTGCGAAATTCGCCTTAAAAAGGATCTTTTGCACTCTCTTTGCAAGCATGCGGCAAGCGTTGTCCTCTTCCGTCTCCAAGCCTTTCGCCAGGGTATAAAGAGCAACGGCAAAATTACCGCAATCCACCGTGGATATAAAACTCGGGGGCAATACCTTCAACGTTTTCGTATCATACCAATTATAAAGATGCCCACGCCATTTCGGCAGTTTCTCAACCGTATCAAGGGAGTCCGACAGACGTCGTACCAACTCTTCCCGGTCAATAAAACCAAGATCGTACGCCCCTAAAACGGACAAGAGAGACAGTCCGATATTCGTAGGAGAAGTTCGCTCTGCAACAGCCTCCTTTGGGGCTTCCTGATAATTGTCCGGAATCAGAAAATGCCGCTCAGAAGTCATGAAATCCACGTAAAACTGCCACGTATTTCGCAAATACTGCAGAAGCTCCGACGGTTCACCTCTCTCCTTTTTCCGGGGACGGGACAGAAAATAGGCAACCAGCGGCCCTGCAAGCCACACGATCCCAACCCACGCCGTCCATGGAGAAAACAACGTAAAAAATCCTGTTAATTGCCAGGGAAGCGAAAGATAATAATCTCCGATCTCCTTCCCCTTTGAACGCGCTCCCGCAGCCGTAACCCACTCTAACTTTTTCTTCCCGCTGAACATTCGGACGGTCCCCCGGATCGCTCCGTCAAGGCCGTTCAAAGCCCGGGTAGGAAGGAGAAGTAAGTCTAACACGGCAAGCGAAAACGCGTCGAAAAAATCGCGACAGGGGTGGTATTTGCGTATTTTTCCACAGAGAGACGATAAGAAATGCGGAATTCGCAAAAGGATTGGAATGAAGATCCACAACAGTGCAGATCCCTCTCCGTTCCAACCTAACGCCGGAGATAAAACGATCAAAGAAAAACAGCAGAACGGAAATAAGGCGCGGAAAAGATTGTTAAGAATCTTGAATCGGAACAAATGAGAATGATTTTGCTTGTTTCGAAGAAAGCAGGCATTCTGAAAATCACCCCGTATCCAACGGTGAGTCCGCTTCTCGTCAGCAGGAACGGTATTCGGAATCTCGTCAAAAAATACGGTGTCGGTGAGATTGGCGCAGCGCAAAATTTCCCCTTCCGGAAGATCGTGACTGAGAATCGGTTCGTCACGGAATCGGTTTCCGATCAGATCCCGATACAAATCCGGCCGCAGAATTCCCTTTCCGCAGAAGATTCCCTGAAGAAACAAATCCTGATGCAGATTAAAATGGGGATTTTTATAAAATTCGCTTCCGGAATTTCCCGCAGAAATCGAAGAAAACGCAGTCCGGTAAGAGGTTTTCGGATCAGCTTCAATCCGGGGAGCCGCAATTGCGTAGCCGGATGAAACGTAACGGTTTCCAAAGGCGTCCTTTGCCGTTTTGGGCGAATGGGATGGATATTCCATAAAACCGATAAGGCTCTCCACGGCACCCGGGACCGGTTCCGTATCCTCGTCAAGCGTGACGAGATATTTCACTTCGGAGCAGATCCCTTCCGACAGTATGAACTCCTCCCGAACGCCCTGCAAAAGATCACAAAACGCAATCATGGCACCTTGTTTTCTTCCATACGCTTCGAAACGGTAGGTTTCCGGAATGAACCGACGCTTTCTTACTGCGCAGAAAAAACGGTTGGATTCCCGGTTCCGTTTTTTCGTTTCCTCCCGCAGAAAATCCAGCAACGCTCTTTCCGTTTCCGAAAGCATAGCGTCGCTTGACGGTAAATCCAGTAACAGTCCGACACGAACGGCCGGGATCGGAATCCGATGCGCCAAAACGTCCATACGGTGGAGCAAGCGCTCCGCATCGCTGACGTCGGAAATCAGGGAAACGACGGTCACGAGAGTCCCGGGACAATTCCCGGCCGTAATTTGAATCTTCGGCAAAATCTGCGGCGGGATCATACGGGAAAAGAGAGTATCACAGATCAGTTTTCCGGACATCATTGCCGGGATTGCCGAAAGAAGCGTAACGGCAGCGTCGCCGGATAATAACGCAGATAAAAATAGAATCAAAAGAGAAATCAGTATTAAAACCGGGAAGTAAAACCTGTTTTTGCTCCGTTGCAGCAATTTAGCCCCCAAATGAGGTTCGTCTTTCGAGGGGGAAGAGCGAACGGCCTTCATCAATTCTACGGCGGCTTCCCGTTCGGTTTGCCTGTGCTTTGCGGCGTACTCCCGAAGTCGGATACGGTACAGATTCTTCGATGCGTCGTCGCATTGCACGAAAACGTCGTCCCGATTTAAAACGGCTTCCGCACGGGAAAGGAGCTGGTTAAGATCGGCGCAATCGTAATCGTGAAGCACGTGCAAGGAACGGAGTACCCTCTCTACGACGGTACCGGAGAGATCTCCGGCAAGCGTTTCCAGGCAAAAATACTCCATTGCCGGGATAAGACACCCAATTTCTCCGTAGGAAAGCTCCCGTCGGTCGCCCAGTCCGATCAAAAATTTTCGTATTTCACCTGATTCCAGACGAAAAGACGACAATTCGCAAAACGCACAAATCTCCGAAAGAAGCCCAGGTTCTTCCGAATCACCTTTACGAATCCTCGAAAGATCGCGTTCTGCTCCCAGAACGGTGCGTACGCAGGAGCGGATCAAGTAGAAATTACGCCGTATTTCTGTTTTAACCTCGTTCTGCCCGCATCCTTTTTCATCGGTTTGGGACAATAAAAGCGAACAGATCTTCCGCATCCGGCGAAGGACTGTTTTTCCGTTCAATTCTCTCATAATTGCCTCCGGGTCAATGATTCAAAAGACAGTTTTTCCCGAAAATAGGGAAATATGCGGTCTTTTCCCGGTTCTGTAACGAATTGTGCTTGACAGAACTCATAATTTATAGTATAATATTTCCATACCGCTATTTCAAAATAATGAAAAAGGAACGGTCATAGCATGCCAAAAAGTATTTTCGTCGATCCCAAGGAAGTCCGAAGCAAGGGAACGATCAGAATCGACGATATTCCGATGAATCAATACGACGTGCCCCTTAAGGACGCTCGCAGCCGCTTTTCCGATGAAGAGCTATTGGGGATCTTTCGGGATATGTATTTAATCCGTGTGTTTGAATCTTTGTTATACGATATCAAAAAATACGGAGAATACCGCGGGATCCCGTTTGACTACGAAGGGCCTCTCCACCTTGCCCTCGGACAGGAAGCGGCGGCGGTCGGTCAGGCTTTTTTGCTGAATGCGGAGGATCTGGTCTTCGGATCCCACCGAAGCCACGACGAGGTTCTCGCAAAAGGGCTTTCTGCGATTCGGGAGTTGAGCGCGGAAGATCTGTCCAACGTCATGAACGATTATGACGGCGGCAAAATCCGTACGATCGTCGGAAGCGGGGAAACGAACGTAAAGACCTTGGCGGAGGATTTCCTGATCTACGGCGTCATGGCTGAGATCCTTGCCTGCCCCACCGGATTTCAGGAAGGGCTTTCGGGGTCAATGCACGCATTTTTTCCTCCCTTCGGCATGTATCCGAATAACGCCATCGTCGGAGCATCCGCACCGATCGCAGTAGGGGCGGCGCTCTATAAAAAAATCAATAAAAAGCCTGGGATCGTAGTCTCGAACGTTGGGGACGGAGCTTTGGGACGTGGCCCCGTGTGGGAAGCGATGAACTTTGCCGCCATGGATCAGTACGATACCCTGTGGGAAGAAGGATATAAAGGCGGACTTCCGCTGATCTTCAATTTCTTTAATAATTTTTACGGCATGGGAGGACAGACCGTCGGTGAAACCATGGCCTTCCGTCACCTTGCCCGGATCGGAGCCGGTATTTCTCCCTCCTCCCTTCACGCAGAGCGGGTCGACGGTAGCAATCCCCTTGCCGTCATCGACGCCATGGAACGGAAAATGCGCCTGATTCAAGAAGGGAAGGGTCCGGCCCTTCTGGACGTGGTCACTTATCGCATTTCGCCTCATTCTGCATCGGACCACGAATCCTATCGCACCAAAGAAGAAATCCTGAAATGGATCGAACAGGATCCGATTACCGCCTTCCACCGAGAATTGGTTTCGGCCGGGGTGGCAACGGAGGAACAGATCGATACGGTCATTGAAACCGTTGACCGGAAAGTCTTCCGGATTTTCCGTCTGATCGCAGACCCGGGGATTACCCCGAGAACCACGGAAAATGCAGACCGGAAAATTGAAGAATATATTTATTCCAACCAAAGGGTTTCCGCATTTTCCGATTCGACCTGCTGCGTATTGATGCCCCGGGAGGAAAACCCTCGCATCCGTGCCATTGCAAAAAAATCCCGCAAAGCAACGGAATCCGATCCCGGTTTTTCCGTGCGGGACGCTATTTTTGAAGCAATTCTCGATAAATTTTATGAAGATCCTACCCTCGTAGCCTACGGCGAAGAGGTTCGGGATTGGGGTGGCCCCTACGGAGTGTACGAAGGACTGACGGAAGCCCTGCCCTATCATCGCTTTTTTAATTCTCCCATCTCGGAATCGGCGATTGTTGCAACGGCGGCGGGGTACGCTATGGCCGGCGGTCGAACGGTAGTAGAACTACCCTTCTGCGATTTTCTTGGTTGCGCAGGCGACGAGATTTTCAATCAATTGTCAAAATGGCAGTTTATGAGCGCCGGACGGCTGAAGATGCCGGTGGTTCTCCGAATTGCCATCGGAACCCTTTACGGAACCCAACACGCCCAGGATTTCACGGCAATGACGGCCCACGTCCCCGGATTGAAGGTGGTTTTCCCGGCAACGCCCTACGATGCGAAGGGGTTGATCACCACCGCCCTTAACGGCACCGACCCGGTGATCGTTTTTGAGTCTCAGAATCTCTACGGAATGGGAGAACGTTTTCATGAAGAGGGCGTTCCCGTTGAGAGCTATGAGATCCCCATCGGCATTCCCGACGTCAAGCGAGAGGGAAAGGATCTTACGATTTTTACGGTAGGCGCCGCCCTCTACCCTGCCGTGAAAGCCGCAGAAAAACTGGAGGAATACGGAATTTCTGCAGAAATCGTGGACGCACGCTCTCTGGTACCCTTTGATTACGATCTTTTGTTGGCTTCGGTTCGAAAAACGGGACGCCTTCTCTTGGTCGGCAACGAGGTGGAACGGGGCGCCTTCCTGAACGACGTTGCATCCAACGTAACGGAATTGGCCTTTGATTCCCTTCATTGCGCCCCCGTGGTCTACGGTTGCAGGAACTGGATTGCTCCCACCACCGACATCAGCAAAAACTTCTTCCCGGATACGGACGGGATCCTTGATCTGATCCACCAGAAGCTATTGCCCATCGGGTGCTATACGCCGAAAACGGTGATAAAATCCGAAGAAAAATTAAGACGCCTGAAGCTCGGCCTTTAAATGCAAAAAAGCGGCATCCCAAAACGGGACGCCGCTTTTCTTTTGGATTATCTCAATAATTACAGTAGAATGCGAGGCAGGCTTTGTGCATATGATAAATGTCAAATTTGCCGGCAAGTTCGTAGGGAGCGTGCATCGAAAGAAGGGGAACTCCAATATCCAGGACCAGAATATTGCGATCGGCAAGGAACTGGGAAACGGTACCGCCTCCCCCTTGGTCTACCTTACCAAGCTCTGCCGTCTGGTAGGCTACGCCGTTGTCGTCGAAGATCTTGAAAACCTTAGCGAGCAGCTCCGCAGGCGCCTCGGAACAGCCTCCCTTGCCGCGGGAGCCGGTATATTTGGAAACCGCAACCCCGTGATTGACCAACGCGCTATTCCTCTTTTCATAGACCGAGGCAAAGGTGGGATCGAAAGCGGCGTTCACGTCTGCGGAAAGAGCCGCAGAATTGGCAAAGGCACGGCGAATATTCGCATCCCCGCAAATCTCGGTCAGAAAATCCGAGACGTAATTGCTCCGCATACCGGAGATACCCATACTGCCAACCTCTTCGCGATCCGCAAAGACGGCAACGCAGGTCTTGGCGGGAACGGAATCGAGAGCCAGAAGAGCAGTCAGCTCGGGGTAAGCGCAAACGCGATCATCGTGTCCGAATGCAGAGATCATGCTCCGGTCAAAACCGATATCTCTGGCCTCTCCCGCAGGAACGATGGAAAGATCCGCCGTTTCAAAATCTTCTTCCGTAATGCCGTATTTTTCGTTCAGAATCTTGAGAATTGCGGTCTTGTAAGGCTGATCCTCCGTCTCGGCATCAGGACGGGAGCCGATAATAACGTTAAGGTCTTCCCCGGCAATCTCCTTCTGATCCTTTGCAAGATGAGGCAAAAGATCGGAAATATAAAATATGGGGTCTGCGGGATCGTTCCCGATCTCTACGCGGACGTTTTCCCCGTTTCGTTTGCAGACGACGCCGCAAAGCGCCAACGGCGAAGCTACCCATTGATACTTCCGGACACCGCCGTAATAATGGGTTTTCAAGAGCGTCAGTCCACCGTCTTCGTACATGGGAACCTGCTTCAGATCCAGCCGGGGACAATCCACGTGCGCGGCCGTGATATTGAAGCCGTCGGACATAGGAGCAGAGCCGATCACGGCGAAAATCACCGCGCGACCGTGCTGGTTGTAATAAACCTTATCCCCGGGCAGGTAATTCTTGCCGTATTCGAAGGCTTCAAATCCGGCTTCGGTTGCGATACGGATGGCTTCGTCTACACAGAAACGCTCGATCTTACCCTTGTCGAGGAATTTCTTATACCCCTCACAATACTCGTTGGCGGCCGCCTGATCTTCCGGGAAGAGCAGATAACCGTTCTTCTTTTTCTTCAAAAGTTCACTCATATTTCCCACTCCTTTAAAAGTGCTTTTAATTCCTTTTCCAGTTGTTCCACGGAGCGGTTTATAATCACCGCATCCGATTGACTTGCATAGTATTCGTCGCTTTTCTGCGCCGCAAAGCGCATTTCTACGGCATTTTGGGGGATCCCGTCTCTTGCAACCACCCGGCGAAGGCGCTCTTCCCGGGGAGCTAAGATGCAAAGAATCCTGTCGCAGACGGCTTCCGCGTGGGCTTCGTGCAACGCGGCGCCATCAACCGAAACCCCGGCGTATTCCGCGGCTTCCGCATCCCGGATCAATTCAGCCACGCGATCCATAATCTTAGGATGCAGAATCTCATTCAAGGCGGCGGTTGCTTCCGGCGACGCAAAGGCGGCTTTCGCCAATTCTTTTTTTACAACGTTACCGTTTTCGACGATCTGTGGACCGAACCGATCTACTAATTGCGGCAAGGCCATAGGATAAATCTCCGGGACAAGCCGATCCGTATCGATATGATAAAAACCGTATTTTTTGAGGATCTCCGAAGCCGTACCCTTTCCGGCACCGCTTGGACCGGTAATTCCAAGAACAAACATATGTCACACCCGAATCATTTGAAATCCGCAGGACCGAAGCAGACGGTTATAAACCGCAAGACCAACCCCATCGCTCCGCTCCGCATTGACGTAAATGCGCTCCACCGAGAGCTCGTCAAGCTCTCGCAAGACGTCGAAGAGTCTTTCCCCCTGCTCGCTCGCATTTCCGCGGTGGCCGTAAGGAATAACGACGTCGGCGTCATAGAACGACTCCTCCCCATCAAAGCACATAACGGCAAACCGTCCGCGAGGCGCGTTGTTGCGGATGTACTCCATAACGCTTGCAGGATCTCCAATCAGTCCCACCGTTTCCGCCGCAGGAGAATAATGCTTATGGGCAAGACCGGGCGACAGGATCATTTCATCCTTCTCAAGCTCCGCCTCCACCGCTTTTGCAACGGTCAGCGATGGGATCACTTCCCGAATCTGCTCAGGCGTAATAAAACCGGGGCGGAGAAGCACCGGATGATCGCCCAAAAGAGAAACCACCGTCGATTCCAGCCCGCAAGCACAATGCCCACCGTCCACAACCCCGGCAATACTATCCTTGAAATCGTGAAGCACGTGTGCTGCGGTGGTTCCGCTGGGCTTTCCGGAAACGTTGGCCGAGGGAGCGGCAATAGGACAGCCGGAATAACGGATCAGCTTCTGGGCAATCGGATGAGCGGGGAAACGAAGAGCCACCGAGTCCAGTCCGGCGCTGACCGCAGCAGGAATGATTTCCTTCTTCGGAAGGATCATCGTAAAGGGGCCGGGCCAGAATTTTTCAGCCAGAAGATAAGCCCATTCATTGGGAATAGCGTAGGTTTCAAGATCAGAAAGGTCGGCAATATGGACGATCAGCGGATTATCCGCAGGTCTCCCCTTTGCGCGGAAAACAGACAATACAGCCGCCTCATCCAAAGCGTTTGCACCGAGTCCGTAAACCGTTTCGGTGGGAATCGCAACCAATTTTCCCTGCCGCAGAGCCGCAGCGGCGGCCTGAAGATCGGCTTCCGTACTGTTCCAGATCATACAAAAACTCTTTTCTTAATAGATAATCAGCAAATAAATAAGCAAATATGCCGTTAAAAGAATGAAAACGTACAAGAACGGACTGGAGAACAAGGCTTTCATTTTTTCACGGGCGGTGAACTCCGATTTTGGCAGATCCGGCTTTTTGATTCCGTATACGATCAGTCCGGCCACCATAAACCCAAGCATCAAAGTAAAATACAAGAACGACCAGACGAGAGAGTATACGTCCGCATATACTCCACCGTTTTCCAGGATCAGGGATTGAATCACGCTGTTAAAATTGAAGACGAAATGAGAAACAACGGCAATCCAGATCGTTTTGAACCGTAGGGTAAAATAAGCCAAAACCACACCGAGAACGAAGGCGAAGGGAATCTGCGTCCACGAGCTGTGAAGGAATGCAAAGAAAAAGCCGCTGAAAAACAAAGTAAAGAGCGTCCCGAACTTCTTCGTTGCAGAAAGACCGATCCCACGCACGGTAATTTCCTCCAAAAACGCAGGCATCACCGCAAGAACGAAGGCAAATAGAGGAACCAGCCAAAAATTTGAGGGGTAGGTGGTGGAATCCTCCAGCATGGCGTAATACTTATCCCCCATCCCTACCAAGGAAAAAAGAGCGGATAAGAGAACGTTACCGACGATAGCGGCCGCGTTTCCAACGATCACCGTCGTCCCCACGCCGTAGGCAATGGAAAGGATCTCCGGCTTTTCAGAATCAACGGTACGGGTATATTTCTTCCCGCTGAAGGCAAAATATAAGGCAACGGGCACCAAAAGGCAAAGGACGAAAACGCAAACCTCAAGAAGAAGCCCTGCCAAAGTTCCGTAGGAGCCGAACTCAGAATAAATCTTGACGGCGGATTCTCCATAAAAAGCGGAAAGAACGGTATAAAGCAAAGGACCAAGAAACCGACTCGTCAAAACCAACAGCAATTTGCAGACTGCAAGCAAGGCCAACACACCGTGCAGTTCTCTGCGGGCCTTCTTATAACCGTTCATAAGCGCCTCCTACGATTACTAATAAAATTATTATACCATATATAAGACGGAATTTCAAGTCTTTTCCGATAATTTTCGGAAATATCCAACGCCTTCTTCCTTGCAAGGAGATTGTTTTCAAAAAATTCACACATTCTGCCTTGACAAAAGTGGTAAAATTTGATATAATATTCTGGTTCAATCGATCCACTAGCTCAGTCGGTAGAGCACTTGACTTTTAATCAAGGGGTCTGGGGTTCGAATCCCCAGTGGATCACCAAAAGCACCTGCGAGAGCAGGTGCTTTTTCGCTATATCCAAAACCTTCCCCGCATATAATGTCACAGAATATGCGAAGGAAGGTTTTTTTATGTTTCATCTGCCATTCCAACTGTTTTGCCTGATATTGCACGTCCGCAACGCCGGGTCCTTCCGACAACCGCTGACGGCAGAGCGTGAAGACGAATATTTGCGACGCATGAAAAACGGAGATCTTCAAGCACGGGAAATCCTGATTGAACGAAATATGCGCCTCGTTGCTCATATCGTAAAAAAGTACTACGCTTCCGCCGACGAACAGGACGATCTGATCTCCATCGGCACCATCGGTCTGATCAAGGGCATCGACAGTTTCCGGAGCGAGAAGAAAATCCGCCTCGCAACATACGTATCCCGTTGCATTGAAAATGCAACCCTCACGCGGATGGGTTTTTGAACCAAAAGGTTAGGTGTAAGTGGCATATCTCGCACCCTTTGGGCGATGGGGTGTACATTATGACCTGCCGGGAGGACGGTAAGATGCGACACGCCCTCCTTTACATACATACTTTTCGTCTGATGGCACCACGCAAGCTTTTGGAAGCGCAGCTTTTCAACAAGCAGTACGGGAGCTACGAGGACATCGACAATATCCCCGACCGTCTGCGCTTCTGCCGTCACCGCCTGGGACTGATGCAGAAAGAGGTGGCACGGATGGCGGGGATCTCTCGCAACACATATATCAATCTGGAGACCGGCAATCTCAATTCTTTCAACAAGACCACAGCGGACAAGCTGGCAACGATCTTCGACATTCCCGTATATGATTTACTGGACGGCTATAACCGCTTCCTCTGCAGCGGACAAGCCCAACGGATCAAAGAATACCGAGCATCCTTCGCCTTGGGGCAGAAGCCCTTCGCCCGACGGATGGGTATCCCCATCCGTTGCCTTCAGGATTGGGAGAGCGGCAGAAAGGTGGTCAGCCTCAAATCCTGGGAGAAATATTTTAAGGACAAAATCTCTACATAAACAGGAATGCCGTCCCCTAGGGGACGGCATTGCCTTAGTTTGTTTTTGCTGCTTTTTCGGCTTTGATCTGTGCTTTCGTATCGTCGATGATCGCCTGCAGCAATCTTTCCTTTTGTGACGCAGGACAGTTCAGTTTGGATATGCTGTTAAGTACCGCATCTGCGTGAACGATGGCCATACGGCGTCTCAGTTCCCGCCATCCTTCTTCCGTCGTGGGATAGTGGACAACTATGTTAATCGGTGCAAATGTCTTCATACCGAGTACCTCCCCTTTGTACCAACCTTATGCGGGAAGGGTTGTCCGCTATACCTGTTTCCTGCCTGCCACAATCTTTGAATATGCATTTCTGCAACCTTTCTACATATCCTTGGAGTTCATTTTGAAAACTTCCTTCTCGTCCTTGCCGATGAGATTTGCAAGGTATTAAGAGATATGTAGCCCGGTGTGTGGGCCGGATAGGTGTGTTTCACCGCTACAAACACTATTTAGTTGTTTGGTGCAAATAAAAAAGCACCTATCCGAAGATAAGTGCATCCCGTGGCGAAAGCGCCTGAGGGAAGCACAAACCGTCGAATGTATCAAGGTTTGCGTTCTCTTTGAATTACGCCTTCGCAAATAAATATTCTATTTATAATATATGCGTTTTTGCGAAAAAAGACAACCCCCTCTGACGAAAAATTTTTCAAAAGGAGAAAAAACGATGAAGTTTTACAAATACATCACAATTCTTATGATCGTCCTGCTGGGCGTATTTTGCGGACGAAATTTGGGGCAGTCTTTGGCTCCCGATACCTTTCTCTATCCCGCTGCCTGCTTCGGCCTTGCCCTCATCGTATGGGGATCAGACTATGAGACCGCATTTCGAAATGATAGATGATCTGTCATTTTGAAATGACATTCAGATTAATAATTGATTAATCAAAGGCGAAACTGTCGTTTCGAAATGATGCCCTCTGTCTCTTTGAAATGACGGATGGCTTTCTCTTCGAAATGAAGATATGACTGTCCTTTCGATATGACGACAAGGGATTTTTCTCCCTCTGTTTACTATCGAAGAGACAGTCATTTTTCTTGTCATATGAAAAGGATAGATTTTCAGCGAATGATAGGGCATTTCGTAAGGATAATAATTCGCTGAAATATATCGAAATCTTATCATTTCAAAAGGATAGGTTCCTTTCTAAGGAAAATGTATTGATTTTGATTTAGAAGAGATTATTCTGATTTAGAGCCATTTAGGACGATTTATCTTACGTAATGTGCTCGAATGGTTATCGTTTGTGTACGAATGATGGCGTTTTGCGTATGTAATCAATAATTAATCCTTAAGGGGGACCTCGTGTTTCAAAAACGTTCCCTCTATGCAAAACGGCCCTTTCATACCAAAGTTGGGATATCCCAACATGGCCCGTTTTGGGATATCCCAAAGTGTACCGAATATGGGATATCCCAATTTTTGTGTTTATGGGATATCCCAAACTCCGAAATTCTTGAACAATTTGAAACTTTTACGCAAAACCCATTGACGGAGCATATAACATTGGCTATAATATAAATGATGATACTTGTTATATCACAAGGAGGCTTATTATGCAAAAGCTGATCAAACATATACGAGACTATCTGGGACTGAGTCAGGCGGACTTTGCGGAAAAGCTGGGCGTGAACTTCGCCACCGTGAATCGTTGGGAGAACGGCAGAGCCATCCCCACCAAGCTTGCCCAGGCGAAGCTGTATGACTATTGCAAGGAGCAGGGCGTTCCGGTCTATCAATTCGTACTGGATAAAATCGCAAACGAAGCCGCGTCTGTCAATTTGGAGGACGGACGGATTCTGCTGTATCACGGTTCCAAGTCCGGCATCGTGGGGGATATTGCGCCCAAGAGCCGGGAGATGTGCGACTTTGGTAAGGGCTTCTATATGGGCACCGAGCCGGGTCAGCCGCTGACGCTGATCTGCGACTTTGAAAAGTCCAAGTTTTACATCGTGTCCATCGACGCAAATGCCCTCGACACCGTGGAGATCAAAGCTGACCTGGATTGGGCAATGCTGGTGGCTTTCCACAGAGGCAGAATGGATAAGATCAAGGGCACATCCTTCTACGAGAAGTACAGCCGTATCGATGCCGGCAAGGATCTCGTGATCGGCAGCATCGCCAACGACAGAATGTTCTATGTGCTGGATAACTTCTTTATGGGGAATATTACGGATATGGCGCTGGTGAACAGTTTGTCTGCCCTGAAGCTGGGTAAGCAGTATGTGGCGACCACCGAGAAGGCCTGCACCGCTGTTCGCATTGAGCGGGAGATTCCGCTGTCTATGATGGAACGCCGCTTCCTGCAGGACGAGAGCGATGCCAACCGCCAAAAGGGTATCGCCCTTGCCAATGATATTTGCAAGAATTACCGCCGCGAAGGAAACTTCTTTGATGAGATTTTGGATGAGGCGAAATGAGTATGAATGAACTGGAATTTAAACTGTGTGATATTCAGGGCAGACTGTTTGAACTGTCCGGCAAGAAGGGTTACGACAGCGCCACTTTTATCAAGGCGTTTATGACCTCTGAGGTCGCTAAGGGACTGGATTCCAAGTTTAACCGTATGCAGTGGGCGGGAGAAGAATACCTCCTTGCCGAGCTTGCAGAGACGGTTGAGCTAACCAAGACCGGCAATGTGTTTGATAGAGAAACACTCTATTGGAGCGGCTATCTGTACCGCTTCTGGCACTTTATCACCGGCGAGGACAGTAAGGAGATCTATAAGCAAGCCCCTGCCGAAACGATGAACCGTAATTGGTTCGTCTTCCACACTCTTGCCCCCGAAGTGGCAATCGAGGATTTGAAGGAAATATATATACAGAGAAAAGGATGAATTATGAAAAAAGGAAATATAGCGTTAGGTCTCACCATAGGCTTTGCAGCCTTGGGTGTTATATCTTGTTTTTTTGGAGTTTCTGTACAAATTTTAACAACGCTCTCCATATGCTCACTTCTAATAACCATTTCGCAAACGCTACAAAGCCTTATTGCAATACGAGATGAGGAAGAAAAGCAAAAATTTGATTGTATAAAAAAGATGGGCAACTTCCAAATTGATGAAAAATGGGATTTCTTTTACAAGAAATATTTGCATTTTTGGAACAACGATAAGAAGGCCAAAGTTCTTAAAATAATCAGCAATATAGTCGAAGTGATTTCTGTGGTCATTTTGTTGTTAGGACTGATTGTTCCTCTAAAAATGTTTGAACATGAATGGGTTAGCAATTTGTGCACTTTCTTGTCATTCAGTTTCTTGTTTTTTAGTGTTTGGCTTGTAGGAATTATCAAAGATAGAATAAATCTTTGGAACGAACTTTTAGTGATGAGTATGTTGCTAAAGGAAACAAATTCGACTGATACGGAAATAGTAGCACAGAGTAATGAGGAAGATGCAAAATAAGCGTTCAAAATATTTTATTAGGTGAAATGCATGGAAAAGAACAAAATCGACATAAAAGAAAACTATATTTATCGTTTAGATAATGAGCTTCTGAGTGTCCTTCTGCGAGACAGGTCGTCAGGCAAGAATATTATCTGGGCAACCGATAACTATAGTTCGCGTGGATTTGGCTACCAAAGCTATGACCACATAACCGTCGAAGCAATTACAGGTTACCACGGCAATATTATAAAACCAAGAACCGAAAAATCCAAAAAGGAACAAACAGACCGTATCCGTGATAAAGCGGAGGTGTTTACTCCTTCTTGGATTTGCAACAAACAGAATAATCTTGTCGATAATGCATGGTTCGGAACGGATTTTGTGTTTAACGAAGAAATCGATAAGACTTGGATCGCAACAATTGAGCCGATTTTATTCCCATCTTCAACGGGTAAGACTTGGCAGGATTATATTAACGATGTTCGCTTGGAGATCACCTGTGGCGAAGCGCCGTACCTTGTCAGCCGTTACGATACTGTCAGCGGATACATGATAGAACTTTCACAGCGTATCGGATTGCTGGATAGAAAGCTTCGTGTTGTGAGTGAGAACACACAAACAGAAAAAGAATGGCTGAAGTGGGTAATTAAGTCCTTTCAGAACATCTACGGCTACGATTGGCAGGGCGATAATGTGCTTTTGGCACGCGAGAATCTGCTCTTTACCTTCATCGATTACTATAAAGCCAAGTTCGATAAAGAACCCGATATCGATATTCTCAAGAAGATTGCCGACATCCTCTCTTGGAACATATGGCAGATGGACGGATTGAAATTCGTCATTCCCGAAAGTTGTAAAGAGGTAGAAGAAGGTCAGCTTACGCTGTTTGATATGAATACTGAAAAGCAGCCTTGCCCGGGATGTGCTAAGAACGATCCCTACGCTCACACCGGTATTTACTGTATCATAAAGGATTGGAAGGCCAAAAAAGAGGTCACATTCGTGTCCTTGCTGAAAAAAGATTGATTGGAGCATTATAATGAAAGATTTAAGCATACTTGACAGCTTAATAACAGGGCGCGTGGAACCTCATATATATGCTTTTACTACGAATACGATTCCGAACTACCTGAAAGTCGGAGATACCTATCGTCCGGTATCCAAGCGTCTTAACGAGTGGCAGGAGCATTTTCCTAATCTCGAAAAGAAATTTGAAGGCAGCGCAAAGATCACCGACGATGTGTATTTCCGTGACTTTGCCGTCCATTCTTTCTTGGAAACAGAAAAGAACAGAGTGCGCCTTGAACCGGCGGATTTGCCCGGCGATGTATACTATTCCAGAGAATTTTTCAGAGAAGCAACTGCAGGCGATGTAGAGGAAGCTATTGCAGATATTAACGAGGATTTTCGCACAAAAGCCGGCAGATATCACTATTACGATGCCACCACGCAACTGCCGACCACCGAGAAATACGCCTCCACGGGAATGTGGTTTCCTCGCCCTAATCAGCAAGCGACAATCGATGCATTTAAGCAAGCCGTGAACAACGGGAGAACACATCTGCTTATGTATGCCGTTATGCGTTTTGGTAAATCCTTCACATCTATGTGCTGCGCTAAGGAAATGGGCGCAAAGCTCGTTGTCGTTGTATCAGCAAAAGCTGACGTGCGCGACGAGTGGCGTAAGACAGTTGAGAGTGCCGAGAACTTCAGAAACGATTATGAATTTTTCTCTTCTGCCGACCTGGAAAACAATTATAGCATTATAACGGATACCCTTGACCACCCTGCCGATCCGAAGAAGGTCGTGGTATTCTTAACTTTGCAGGATCTGCAGGGCAAGAATATCAAGGACAAGCATGCTCAAATTTTCGGTCGCAAAATAGATCTCCTTCTCGTTGACGAAACACACTTCGGTGCAAGAGCCGAGAAGTACGGTGCTGTTCTTCGTGCGAGCCAGGGCGAGAAGCTGTCAAAGGAAGAAAAGTATGCCGTTGAGGATATCTTGGAAAGCACTAAGGAATTTGACGTCAATGTAACCGTGCACCTTTCCGGTACACCTTACCGTATTTTGATGAGCGATGAATTTGATAGAGAGCAAGACTTAATTGCCTTCTATCAGTTCACCGATATCGTTCGTGAGCAAGAGGAATGGGATAGAGATAACTTTGCAAAGGACGAGCCGAAGGAAGAGTGGGAAAATCCTTATTTCGGTTTCCCTCAAATGATAAGATTTGCATTCAATCCGAATGAGTCTGCACGCAAGCGTATGGCTATTTTGCGTGAAAGCGGCATGTCGGATGCATTCTCCGCGCTCTTCAAACCAAGATCCGTTGGCAGAGCCGATGACGGAACCCACAAGCTGTTCATTCATGAGCAGGAAATTCTTGAATTGCTTGAAGTCATAGATGGCAGCAAGGAAGATGAAGAACTGCTCGGCTTCCTTGATTACGAAAAGATCAAAGACGGTAATATGTGCCGCCATATTGTTGTCGTTTTGCCGTACTGTGCGTCTTGCGATGCTCTTGAAGCATTGATCAGAAACAATGCCGATAAATTCAAGAACTTGAACGGCTATGAGATTATCAACATTTCCGGTGTTGATAACCCCAATCGGTATAAGAAGCCAAGTGATATAAAGAGAGCAATCAGCAAATGCGAAGCGGAAGGAAAGAAAACCATTACGCTTACAGTCAACCGTATGCTGACAGGCAGCACTGTCCCCGAATGGGATACTATGCTGTTTCTCAAGGATACGGCATCGCCGCAGGATTATGATCAGGCAATTTTCCGCCTTCAAAACCAGTACATAAAAGAATATGTAGGCGATGACGGGAAAATTATTCGGTTCAATATGAAACCGCAGACACTTCTTGTTGATTTTGATCCCGACCGCGTATTCATTATGCAGGGACAAAAGGCACAGGTCTATAATGTGAATACTGATGAAACCGGCAACGGAAAACTTCATGAGCGCATCGAAGAAGAATTGCGTATCTCTCCTATCATCGTAATGAATAAGGACAGAATTACGCAGATCGAAGCAACAGACATTATGAAGGCTGTCAGTGAGTATTCCAAGACGCGAGGTGTTGCAGAAGAGACCGTTGAGATTCCTGTTGATATGTCGTTGCTGGATATCGACGCGATTCGTGTAGCGATTGAACGTGAAAATGAACTTGGCTCAAAAGCGGGCCTTACGATCAAGGCAGCAGCCGGAGATGGCGATGATATGGATGCGCCCGAAGATGACGAGCCGACCGATCCCACAGGAACAACCGGCACAGCCACAGGAACGGATACACAGACTGAAACATCCGCCGATACAACACAGAAAGAAGAAAAAGGCAAGGATGCAGTTAAGCAGTTCCGGTCGTACTATGCAAGAATTCTGTTCTTTGCATTCCTTACGAAGAGCAGGATCATTTCACTGAGAGATATTATTGCGTGTATAGACGAACCGAACAACGCACGCATTGCGAAAAACCTGGGCATCAGCAAAACGGTACTTGAAGGAATACTCGCCCACGCTGACAGATTTGTTATCAACAACTTGGATAATAAGATTCTGAATTTGAATCAGCTTTCCCATGATGACAGTGTTGATCCCGTCACGCGCGCATCCGTATCTGTTCAGAAGTTTGGAAAGCTCGGCGAATCCGAGGTTATCACACCGAAGCATATCTGCAAGGATATGATTGGCATGATTGACGATGCCGATTTGAGAACCGTGATGGATAACGGAAGCAAGGTGCTCGATATTGCAGGCAAAGCTGGAGAATTCGCCCTTGCCGTATTTGAAAAGTATATCGCATTGGGATATGATAAAGAAGCATTGAAGGATACCATTTACACCATCCCCACATCAGGCATCACCTATGAGTTCACCCGTATGATATACGAGATTTTGGACTTAAATGTTGATAATATCGCTTCCAAGTTCAATTCCTACAGCCTTTTGGAGGTTAAGGACGAGGATGGCGATATAGACTATGAACGCATAGCAGCATTGTTAAGGCAGAATAAGCCTTTTAACAGCATTACAATGAGCGATGAAATCGCAGAAGGAGATGAGAAAGTGATTTTTGATGCAGTATTGGGTAACCCCCCTTATCAATTAAAAGGGGCATCTGGTGGCACAAATGATGCACCGATTTATCAACACTTTGTTGAGGTTGCATATGAAGCAGCCCCCAGTTTTGTTTCCTTGATAATCCCCTCTAAGTGGTTCACAACCGGCAGAGAGCATTTACTTGGTGATTTCCGAAGAAAGATGCTGGGGAATCGTAGTATCAAAAATATGGTATCTTACACTGATTCTCACGAAGTTTTTCCCGACGTCGCAATTAAGGGTGGAATTTGTTATTTTGTGCACGATAAAAAGTATACTGGTAATTGCTCTTACAAACTAATTCAGAACGGAAGTGAAAATATAGTTAGCAGAAAATTGGATGAGTTTGATATATTAATCCAAGATCCTCGACTTGAGAGTATTGTGAAAAAGGTAAATGCTGATATTACAGATGCATCTAAATCTGTAGCGTCTATTATATCAGGTGATACTCCATTTGGTATTCCTACAAATCCCAAAACGAGCAGCAAACGTGCTTATTCTGTTTATGAAACAAGTGAACCACCACACGATACAATGCTTTTCTATCTTGAGAATTCTTCAAGAAAAATTTCTTATATTGACAAAAGTGTAATTACCAAAAACGAACAAGACATCGATAAGCACAAAGTTCTACTTCCTAAAGCATACGGTGCCGGTGACAGTTTTCCGCATCAAATTGTTGGACAACCCGAATATGCTCCTGCTAATTCAGTCTGTTCCCAAACATACCTATATGCTTCTTTTGCAACAGAAATCGAGGCTACCAATTTTATTAGTTATCTGAAAACAAGGTTGTTTAGAGCATTGGTTTTGGCAAGTAAAACATCGCAGGATTTACCGAGCAAAACATATCGCTTTGTGCCTATTTTGGACTTTACAAAGCCTTGGTCTGATGCAGAACTATATGTCAAGTACGGACTGACAGAGGAAGAAATCGCATTTATCGAATCTATGATTAAGCCGATGGAGTAAAAATGACAGATTATTTAAAGACTTATGAAAAATTCAAGGATGTTAAAGAGGTTAAGGATTACATCGACGATGTAATCCTCCTCCGACAGTACTACGTATCACAGCGGTATGACAAAATGCAAGAGCATATTCAAAAGTTGATGAACAAGTATTTTGTTGAAACTGCTGTTTGGAATTCGGTGAATCATTATCAACCAACAACAGCTGAGCAATCCTACATCAACGCCGAGAGCTTTTTGCAGACACAAGGCGCAAAAATAATAACAAAAACGGTTAAAAATTACGCTCAGCGTTTGTCCAAAGATGAAGCATCAAATGTTGAAGCATTGGCTAAATAGGAGGTAGGGATTATGTTGTGGGATTTGTTGATTGGAATAGCCGCATCCCTCATTGCAAGTGGAATTGTTGGATTTTTGGGAAATAAGGCTATTTCAAAGCAAAACAGTATTATTCTGAAAGTCTATATTCTTTTCCTCTCTATGGCAACTTTCGTTATTTCGGGAATGATATCTATTATTCTAAATCAGGATTTTGTTGACAGAGTGGTAACGATGAACGAAGTAAATATACTGAAGTTTCATAGTAACTGTATAAACAGCTTTATTTTTATTCTTGGTATTATTGCTGTTGTATCAGCAATCGTGATTGGCATTGAGGCGTATGATCGTGGTGCCCGAAGAGATCACAAGGAAGATATGGATAGATATAAGGCGTTAAAGTGAGGTTGTTGCTATGACATTAAAGCAAATCGAAAAAATAAGAACTGCTATAGATGAATTGGAAAAGCTGAAAACTTCACCAACGCCAAAAGCTATTAGCAGAATTGATAGTTCTTTAGAAAACTTTTTCCATGAACTATATAAATCCCCTTATCTAAATATCAGCAATCATTTTATGTACGATGCTGAGATTACCAAAGAGCAAATGATTGCAGATATTGATGATATTGTTTCTGTTCTGAATGGTATGCTCGCTTCTGATCCTAAATCTGCCCAAATCAAGGATATATTAGATTTGATTTTTGAGGGGGAACACATAGAAAACTCCTATAAGGCGATTCAAAAGTACATATCAAAAGTGTTTTATTCCTATGGCGATAATATAAAATTCGATAAGTCAATTATCGCTGTTGCCAACAAATCTATCAAAACTGATGTGGACATAGACTGGGGATTTAAGGAAGAAAACACTATTGATTGCACTGTGGTTGATGGGATTGTTAGAAAATTGCGTGTATATGCTCAAGACATCTTAAATAGCAAAAAAACTCCATCCAAGAAAGCATCAACACCATCGGTGATTATCAATAACAATCCATCAATATCGGCCACAGCGTCTGCGAATGTATCCGTTGATATATCCGCTGTATTTGAAAATGCCAGACAAAAAGTTGAAGACGAGGGATTGTCGGATGTTCAAGCAAGAGAGGTTCTAGAAAAACTAGCCGAACTAGAAGAAATATCGAAAAGCAAAGAAAGCAAAGGAAAGCGTTGGTCCAGAGCAAAGGAAATAATGAAGTGGCTTATTGAACAAGGTATAGCAGTAGCGGGGATTATTATTCCGGTACTCTCAGAAGTACTTAAGTAATGTGTAAAGCACAAAATGATTTAAGCGAAAACTCAAACAAGGCTCAGTTGGTCGATTGACCGGCTGAGCCTTGAATTTTTGCTGATTTTTGCAATTGTTTACAAAAAGTTCACAAAAAATCTTGCGGACGAAAATTGATCTATTGTTTTGGGTGTTACTTTATGGTATACTACCCACATATACATAACACAAATAAAGGAGGAATTTTCGTCATGAAAAATGAAAACGGTGTTATTGCGATCTATTCACGAAAATCGAAGTTTACGGGAAAGGGCGAGAGTATCGGCAATCAGGTGGATCTGTGCCGGGAGTATATTCGTCTGCACTACGGTGATGCAGAAGCGGAGAAAGCCATTGTGTTTGAGGACGAGGGCTTTTCCGGCGGCAATATAAACCGCCCTGCATTCCAGCGGATGATGGATCAGATCGAAAAGAACGAGATCAAAATGATGGTTGTGTACCGTCTGGACCGTGCAAGCCGTAATGTGGGCGACTTTTCGATAATGATGAAGAAACTGGAGCGCAAAGGCGTTGTTTTTGTCTCCATTCGCGAGCAGTTCGATACGGGG
>JAZPXN010000014.1:0-1887 GCA_045543655.1 Eubacteriales bacterium | reverse complement strand
CCCCACCACCAACGCCTGCGGCGTCGGTCCCCCTTCCCCTTCCAAAGGGGAAGGTGCAATATACGCGCATCGTTTTTTAGGGCGCAATACCCGAGAGTTACTCTGCGATAGAAAGGTTATAAAGAGGGGCTGCGCTACCTTCGGGCCTCCCCTTAGTAAGGGGAGGTGGCGCGGCGTGTTCGGCCGCCGTGACGGAAGGGATTGACCGTTCTTCTGTTACTATCAAAATTCTTCCACAAGGAAAGATTCCACCCGAAAGAGCGATGCGCCCCCGGATTTACCTCCCCTGTGTAAGGGGAGGGGGACCACGAAGTGGTGGAAGGGTTGTTCCGGTGCAAATGATACTTTTTCCAAGCCGTTGCCGGTGATGTTTGCCTTCGGCAAGTGAAGTTGCGGGGCAGTGAAGTTTTTCTTCGAAAAGTGATGTTCGCCTTCGGCGAGAGAATTCCCTGCCCCCCCTTACTAAGGGGAGGCTCAACGGAGGTGCCACGTTCAATTTATGCGTTCTGCGCAACCGTTTCCTCTCAAAACTCTTTTCGCTTTGAATTTCTACTCATCGGCAATAGCCTCTATTGAACCACGCGACTATCGCGTGGTTTTCTGTATACAAAAATCCGGGGTACCGTGCGCGTACCCCGGACCGTTTTCAATTGCAGTTATTTTACCAGCAACAAGATCTTTTCCTTGGGCTGGACGCCGACGGTCTGTCCGATGACGGTGCCGCCGTCGAAGGCGATGAGGGTGGGGATGGAGGTGATGCCGAATCGGCGGGCCAGCTCCGGCTCCTCGTCCACGTTGACCTTTCCCACGACGAGATGGGGATTTTCCTCGGCAATTTCTTCCACGGTGGGGGCAAGCATCCGGCAGGGGCCGCACCAGGAAGCCCAGAAATCCAGCAAAACCGGCTTGTCGCTTTTTACGACCAGCGCTTCAAAATTGTCCTTCGTAATCTTCTCTACCATAACGGATTCCTCTCAATCTTTGGATTTGTAGTACAACAGGCAATGGCAATATCCTTCGAAATCGGGGTCGGCGATCTGATCCCGGAATTCCTTGCAGATACACTTGTTTTCCTCGGTTCTTTCCAGCCGGCAGGGACAATAGCCCCCCTTGGCCTTCAGCCCTTCCTTGATCTGGGCCACCAGTTCTTTATCGTCGTTCAAGCGGATTGCCATAATTTCACCTCGTTTTCTACGAGTTTGCCTCGTTTCTATTTTTATTATACCGAAAAAAATCCCGGCCGTCAATCCCCCGGGAAAAAAATTCAAAATTCTGCCGGGTTTTTGGAGCTTCGATTCTTAAAAATTTCTTAAAATTGTAAAATTTTTGTAAATCCTCTTGCATCGGAATTTTTTTTGGATTATAATAAAAGAAGAAAACCACCGTACACACAACGAACGCAAAAAAGGAGGCCGTTCCCATGAATTTTCTCGACACCATGACCAAAGCAAAAGCATTTTTCGACCTGTTTAAACGCACCCGATCCGAAGAACCCGGGGAAAAATCCGGGAAGGCCCGCCGGATCGTCCTGATCGTCTCTCTGGTGATCACGGGGATCCTGATCGTCGTAGCCGTGGCCCTGATCGTCCGGAAGCTGAAGCAGCGCCGCCTGGAAAAAGAAGCCAGGGAAGCGTTGGACGATTACTATTCCACCGAATTCGATGCCGACGAATACGCCACCGACGACGAAAGCGAAGAAGAATAAAACCAAAAAACGAACGAAGCGCTGAAGGACTCCGGTCTTTCAGCGCTTCTTTTTTTTCAGACACCGTTGCGGGAAACGGTGGGGGGGGGACGGGGGCGGAGCTGCCGGTAAACTCTGCCAGCGCGGCGTCGGCATCTTCATCCGGTTCGCCCACCACGGCAATGGGAGTGAACACGGGAACG
>JAZPXN010000013.1:0-19474 GCA_045543655.1 Eubacteriales bacterium | reverse complement strand
CGTTACCATCACCGATAACGTAATCAAAAACACCGTTCTCCACGGTATGCTTCTTACCGTCCACAACGGATCTTACACCGGCGACGTAACCGTTACCGGTAACACCGCTGTGGGTATCAATGAACGTTTTGTAAGAATGGCGGGCGCAGGCGATGCTGCTGTTGTTGTTAAGAACAACACCATCATCGACTACCTCGGTGAAGATGATGACTATATCAAGGTGACCGATTCTACCGGTACCGTAACCATCGAAAACAACCCCATGACCCGCGCTTATAAGGTTTCTGACGCCACTGCCCTGAATGATGTCCTTGCCGCAGGCGGAAAAGTGATCCTCGCGGATGATATCACCGTAGACGTTGCCGCGGCTACTGCTTTTGTTGTTGCGAAGGATGTCAGCGCAAAAATCGATCTTAACGGCCACGATATTATTTCGACCAGCACCTCTGACGAGAGCGTTCAGTTGTTCAGCGTCAGCGGCAATCTCGAAATCGTCGGAGAAGGAACTATTTCTCTGACCAATGATAATTTCGCCTGGAATACCAGTTATCGCTATACGCCCATCAACATCCGTGAAACCGGTGTTGTGACCTTGGGTGAAGGTGTTAAGGTTGTGTGCGAAACCGGTAGTGCGACCTCCGGAGGCTACGGTATGAACTATGCCGTTGACATTTATACCACCGGTACCTTGAACGTAAACGGCGCATCCCTGCACAGCAACTACATTGCCGTTCGTTGCTTCTTCGGAAACTCCGTTGTTAACGTGAACAGCGGTTCTTCTATCACCAGTTCCAGAAACAACTACGGCATTTGGCCCCAGAGCTCTCCCGGTGCAATCATTACGATTGCTGATGGGGTCTCTTACACCGTCAATCCCAGCAACGGCATCTACAGCTTTAACTAAAGCATTCGTCTTTGATTTCCGTTCCATCCCTCTCTGCGGAGAGGGATGGGCGGCAGAGAAAGAGCGTGGTATGAAGGCGCTCTTTGTCTGCCGGGAAGCCGGCAACACGCATACTATTCCCCCTAAAAGAGATTCGTTTGGTAACAGGGACAGATTGCCAAGCGAGCGCCCCATCCAACCTGCATACGTTGGATGGGGCGTTTTCTTTTTTGTTTTCGTATCAGACGGGCAGATCTCCCAGACCGTCCACGTCCTTGATATGGCGGCCTTGGTAGCCGTGTTCGGCCAGATAGGCACAGGGTTCTAATACCCGTTGGGCAAAATCGGGAAGATAATATTGATAGTCAGAATAGAAATACTGCTCGTGGATCATCACCGAAACGAAGCCTCCCCGGGTGGGCGAGGCCACGGTATCCCGCAGAATCTCCATGTTTTCGGCGTGGGTCTTGCTGTTCAGCACGATATCGATGCGGCCGAAGAGAACGTCGGTTTCGGTATCCTTCCAGAAGTCCCGGTGATAAACGTATTCGATCAGATCCCGGGGCGCGTAGTAGGCCACGGGGGCGCCGGTGGGCGCAAAATAGCCGGTCATGGCCTTATATCCCCGCTTCCGCAAGGCGGTGACGCCGGATTCGTTGGCCTCGCCGAAATGGACGGTGGTGCAGGCGCTTAAAACCTCCGGCCCGGCAAATCGGACGATCTCTCGCAGGATGGGTTCTGCATCGGCCATCACCGTAGCACCGTCGGCGTACTTGTAAGGCTCCATGGGGAATTCGCTTTTGGCGTGGAAGGAAAATTTCAGCCAGTCCGCATTAGCCCGGAATTCCTCCCGGAATTGATCGGTCATCATGGAAAGATTGAAATATTTCCGCTCGCCGCTGAAACAGGAGCGGGATTTCTCGTCGAATTCGTAAAACAGATTCAGATGGGCCTTGGCGCCGTAACGGTCGTGGGCCGCCTTATAGACCGCAAGGTAAGGATTATCGAAAATCGAGGTGTATTCGTCCTTGTGATCGTTGATATCACAGAGAAAAATAATATTATCGTCCGACGAAAGCCGATAGCCTCCCATGGGATTCTGCAGACGGAACACGGTGACGCGGCAGGCAGTACCGGCGGTTTTGTCTTCTGCAACGAGGCCCGTTTCACGGTCGGAGATCTCCACCTCGGCCCGGTAAGCTCCATCCCGGTATTCAGCGGTTTTTCCGCAGATTTCTACCGTATGGCCGGAAGGGGCGGCAACCGATGCGGAAATGCGGACGGAAGTTCCCGTCACAACACCGTCGTTGGCGTTGATGCAATCCCCGTCAATGGGAAAAAGGAAGCGAATCGGATCGTTCTTTCCAAAAAAATCTCTCATAGAAAAAACTCCTTTTTCTTTTTTTTCATTATAACAGAAAACCGGCGCGTTGTAAAGAGGCAATCTCCGGTTTTTATAGGAGAATTTCCGGAATATTCCGGATTTTCTCCGAAATACGGTGGAAAAGTTGTCTTTTCTTCCGAATATTCAGGATACGGTAATTTTCCCCCAAAGGGTACGGCCCTTCAAACAACGGAGATGGGAATTCGGTCGACCTTCCCAAAAAAACGACGGCTCCCGCCCCTTCCGGACGAAAGCCGTTTTTTACGCATCCACGCTTTGGATAAAATCAAAGATCATTTGTCCCAGAACGCTCTCGCCCCGGTCGTCCCGCCGCTTGCAATAAGCACAATGCTTCCCCTGCATCACAACGTGATCGAAGCCCTCGTATTCCAGATGTTTCAGGGTGGAAAGGGTGAGCATGATCTGTTCGTAGCGGTTCTTCATATCCTGATCCGATACGATAAAGCGCATAGGAGGAACCGCCGCCGTCCCCACGTGATAAAGGGGAGCCGTTTCATCTACGATCACCCGGCGGGGATCGATCCCCCGGTTCTTCAGCACGGTGAAATGGGCCGTCGGCTGACCGGCATCGTGAAAATAGCCGGCGATCGCTCCGTTGTCCAGCCCAACCTCGGCCAGATAACGGGGGTCAAAGCAGAGCATCATGGAAAGATATCCCCCCGCCGAGCTGCCGCCCACGAAAAGCGTATCGCAGGAGAGGGACTGGGTTCCGTAACCCTTGGCCCACGCTACGCAAAGAGCCGCATCCCGAATAAAATCAGGGTAATCGGCCTGGGGATACATCCGATAGTTTGCCGAAGCCACGGCAACGCCCTTTTCCGCAAGATAGGGTGCAAAAACGGAGGCCTCGTTCCCCTTATCCCCGGCGACCAGGCCACCGCCGTGAAAATACAGAAAAAGGCTGTTTACCGCCCCCTCGGGCAGATAAAGATCCAACGTTTGTGCGGGATGGGAGCCGTAGGCGACGTTTTCGACGATTTTCATAGTTACTCCTTCGTCCGGAGGTTATCCAGCCGGCGATTGCGAACGTAGAGAAGAAGATCCACGCTGACCATGACGAAATTCAGCACGTAGAAGAAAAGCACGTACCATTTTTCACCGATCTGCGCCATATAGGCGTCGTTGACCAGCTTGGACACGATGCCGGCGATATAGCCGAAGAGAATCAGGCACAGAAAAGCCAGGCTTTTGCCCTTCGTCGTCCGGGCCTTATAGGATTTCAGCACGTTCAGCGGCCAGGACGCGCCGAAGCTGACGATCATGATTACTTCCAGAATTTCTGCCATAGGACACCTTGCAAAGATCCGTATTTGAGTCTATTATAGCACAAATCGGAGGGTCTGTAAAGTATTTTCCGGCAAGATGTCCGTTTTTTTCCTTATTTTTCGATCTTGGACACGGCTCCCTCAATCGCAGTCAGTCCCTCGTTGAAGAAGGTCCAATCGGGGTGCCAACGGAGATTCTCCAGCCGGAAGGCGCAGGGCCAGGCGGGAAGCCATTGGGAGGGGCTGAAGGGCTTGGTGGCGTGGCGTCCCCAGCGGGTGTGGAAAATGGCCTCGTCCTGGGAACCGGCGGGGCGGAGGCGCTTATTGAGGAAAAGGGTCCCGTCGGAAATTCCCTGGCAGGCGTTGCACCAGAAGGCCAGCGCCCGTTCCCGCCATTGCGTAAAGCCGGTGATCTCATACAGCTTCAGGAAGGACAGCACGTCCCGCAGGGCGTACTGATCCAGCGCCTGATGGGGCGTGGATACGCTGGTGGAGCCGAAGGTATCGTAGCCAAGCTTGGAGATGAGACAATCCTCGGGATATTCCACGGTGAAATGCATCATCCAGGTACAGAGATACCAGGCAATCTTTTCGGCCTTGGCAACGTACGCCCGATCCCCGGTGACCTCGTAGAGAGCCAAGGCGTCCCGAAGGAGGGGGGAGGAGGATTCCTTATCGATGCTGTAGGTATCCAAAGCCCCGGCGGTGGTAAAGCCGGAGGTCTCCAGCTCCGCATAATAGAAATCAAAGGCACGGAGGGCGGCGGTGAGGTATTTCTCATTGCCGGATTTCCGATAGGCGGTCACGAGGGGCAGAATCAGGAAGCATCCGATGGTGCCCTTTTTGGCAAGCTCGTTCCCCTTCCCGTCCCAGGCCTTGGCAAAGCACCCGTTTTCGTCCTGGCTCTTCAGAGCAAAATCACAGGTATCGAAGGCCGCTTTCAGATATTCCGGCCTGTCGATGCCGACCTTTTGGAGCAGATCGTAGGCCTCGAAATACCCCTCGGCGCCGGTGCCCAGATTGCAGGCGTCGTGACGGATGAGAAGTCTCCCCTTCTCGTCCCGGAGTTGGGGCTTGCCCACCTTATTCAGCACCGATTCGTACTGGTCCTCGCCCCACGTCCAGCGGTCTACGTCGTCGGGGGTCATGGTCTCGTAGGGCAGGGTCAGAGAAGGCAGATAGCCCATTTTTGCGGAAATAAAGTCCCCGTTGGTTTCGGTATATTTCAGCCAGGCGTCGTGAACCTCCAGGGCAATCTCCAGATTGTCCCGATCGCCGGTTTCCAGATAGTCCCACAGAAAGGCGTTGGCCATGGAAGCGCTCTGCCCCACCCAGCCGATCTCGTAATAATGCTCTTTTTTCTTATAGGCGTGGGTGTCGGGATGCCATTGTGAGCCGGAAACGAAGCCTGCAAAGCCGTCCCGCTCCCGGGCAAACAGGAAACGGGTATAGGCGATGGAGAGCCGATACAGCTCCTCAGCCTTCCGGGGCGGCGCAATAGGATGGCCGTAATAGCGCCATGCAAAATCCAAAAGTCCCCGGTAACGGTGCTTCCCGCCGTCGGAGGGATAGGCCAGAAGGATGCCCTCAAAGCAATCGGTGGGAGCCATGGTGCCCTGAAACGCTTCGCCCCAGAAATGGCGCTGAAGGGTCTTGGGCTGCTCCTCCTCGGGGAAAATCAGCACGTGCTTTTCCCCCTCGTCGGTCTTATAAAGAGAGCAGGCGGAATTGCTGTTGGGCTCCGCCATCAGAGCGATGCTGACGGCGGCGTTTTCACTGTAGGTGCAGGCGGGAATCGTCACCCGGTGGGAGGCAAAGGACCAGGGCGTTCCGTCTTCCGCCCGATCTCCCACGTATTCGGGCACGTCGCCCCAACCGTTTCCGTTGTAGCTGACCGCAGGAATCATGGTAAAATCGGGATCCCCCAGAAGGACGACCTCCATTCGCATCCGGTCGGTGGGAATATCGGTGCGGCGGATCCATTTCCACGCGCCCCCCTCCAACGGCTTAAAAAAATCGTGAGCACCCGCCGCCGGAACGATGCGGGCAACGATGCGGCCGTCAACGGCGATTCCGTGTCCGGCTCCGGTCTTGACGATCTCGGTCATGATTCAGACTCCTTTCGGTTGCGTTTCGCATAAAAATAGCGGAAAAAGAAGATTCCGATGGATGCCAGGGTAATAATCTCGTTGCCAACGGCGGCGTAAGAGCCGACGGCAATCGCATAGGTGATTTGGGAGAGGCAGACGAATAGCGAGAGAATTTTCGTGCGTTGAGGCGACGATTGCCAGAAGGCCAGGGTCGCCAATTGCCCGGAAATAAGGGAGCATATACTCCAGGGGCTGTTCCACGCAGAAAAAACGAGGAGCATATTGGCGGCAAGGAACAGGAAAAGCCAGAAAATGCTCCGCCGCTTGCCCCGTCGGTCCAGAATCCGGAAGGTAATTTCCCGGGCGGCGGCAACGACGCTCAGCACCATCCCGGAATAAGCTCCCAACAATAAAAAATGCAGCAGCCACAGCACGTCGCAGATCAGCTTCATCATCAGAATCCGCCGTCGGTCCTTCTGCTGAAAAATCAAAAAACCGATCACGGTAGCGATCCCTCCGCAGACCTCGGCGACCGTTTTCCATCCACCCATATTCCGCTTCTCCCCTCCGGGCTTTTGAATTCCCGGATCCGATTTTGCAAAAAAATAACGAAAGATCCGGCCTACCCTCTTGATTATACAACTTTTTCGTGCTATAATCAATACGAAATACAAACTAAAAAGTTTGAAAAATAAACCTGGGAGGACAAAATATGAAATTGTGCGACGCAAACCCCTTCCTGCGATACTGCGAGCTACAGCCCTGGGTACTTTCCAATATCCCTCCGCGGAAGGCTTACGATTACCGGATCTTTTACGTCTTGGACGGACGGGCAAATTTTATCCTGGAGGACCGGAAATTTCCCCTGTCACCGGGAACGGTTCTGTATTTCCGGCCGGGAACGCCCTATTCCTTCGACGGGCAGGTGAAGGCCATCGTGCTGAACTTCGATATGACCCGGAATCAATCGAAAAAAACCGAGGCTTTAAGTCCCCTTCACAGCCTGAAGCATTTCGACCCCGCTCTGATCTTTGAAAACGATCCACCGGAGGAGTTGGGGGATTTCATCGTCCTGCACAACGCCTTTGATCTTGGGGAAAAAGCGGAGGAATGCCTGCGGCATCACGCCTATCCCTCTCCTACCTCCGACGCTTGTACCTCGGCGCTGATCAAGCAGATGCTTTGCACGCTCGCCCGAAAGACCGGAGACGAGGGGGAGGAGGTTCCGGAGACCGTGCAGAGGGTCCTGCTCTGGCTCCGGGAAAACTACGACGGGGACCTGAGCAACGAGGCGATTTCCGCCCGGTTCGGGTATCACGCCGTCTATCTCAACCGCCTCTTTAAGACCCATACGGGCATGACCCTCCATCAAGCGGTAACCGCAGAGCGCATCGCCCTCGCCAAGCGCCTTTTATCCGGCACGGCCCTTCCGGTATCCGCCGTAGCGGAGGCGGCGGGCTTTTCCGACCGTTCCCAATTCTGCACCCTTTTCCGCAAACGCACCGGATGCACGCCAAACCAATACCGCAAAGCGGCAAAAACCAACGGATGATTCCACTAAAAAAGGACGGAGCAATCTCCGTCCTTTTTGTATTATTCAGTTGGGAAGAATCTTCCCGTTCACGGGGGTGATGCCCCAGGCCGCCGTTACCGCGGCTTCGGGATCCGATTGAATGGCGGAGGCCACGATCTGCAGATTGAGGCGGTATCCGTCGGGGACGGAAACGGGCGAAGCGGATTGGATCAGGGGGGCGGTAACGCCATCGGGAGACACGGCATCGGCGTAATACCAGAATCCGTCGGAACCCAAGGTCCAGCCGGAGGATCCCCAAACGACGGTGTAATTCACCCCTTCCTTAGGGGAGCCGGCGAGAACCTTCCCACCGTCATCCACAAAGGTGACGATCACAGCCGCCCGCAGATAGGCGTTCACGTTTCCGGTGTTGCGCACCTTCACGTCGCTTTTGACTCCGTCGCGGAAGAGCTCCTCCACGCTGCAGGAAACCTCGGCGGGGGTAAATTGATTGGACAAAGGAGCCGGGCGGGAGATCAGATAGGCAAAAACGCCGCCGAAGGTCCCCAGCACAAGGCAAAGGAAGAGGGCAATGATCACGGCCCGACTGCTATTCTGTTTTCTGCGACGTCCGGCCATTTTCATTGCCTCCTTTCGTTTTTAAAATCGGTTGTCTTTTACGGCATTTCCGTCCAGCCAGAAAGGGTTTTCCCGGCTGTTGTCGAAGATCAGCTCACTGCCTTCGGGACGGTATTCCAGCGTAATATTCCGCTGTGCAGCAGCGTTTTCATACCGCCAGGACCAATCGGTCAGCTCGGTGACGGTATATTCCCCGGTGGGGAGCTTGGTTACGGTGACCGAACCGTTGCCGATGACCGAGATCATCAGATCGATCCCTTCGGTATCCGTGCCGGGCTTGCCCTGAATCCGGAACAGGAAGGCCTGATCGGAATCCGAGGCGGCGGTGGATTTTGTGGTAACGGTAAGGTCGGTCTCCAGTGCGGCAAACTTCGCATAGTAGGTAGCGGCGGTCCAGACGTTGCCGGACTTCCGGGGAACGATGCGGTTCGTTGCCCCCTCCACCCAGGAAGAGTCCACCGGGACCGTGCAGGAAGCGTCGGTATACCAGCCCAGGAAGATAAATCCTTCGTTTACGATGGGAGCAGAGCCGATGGGCATGCCGCTGATGGCGGTCAGGTTTTCGGAATACTGACTGAGGGCGCCGCTTCCCGCAGGACCCACCATCTGATACTTCAGAGAAGCCGTGCTTTCCTGGTAGAGGAATTCGATAATATTATGCTCCACGTTGGCAGAGATGGTAGCGGTCTTTGCCACGTCGCTGACCAGCTCGTATCCCATTGATTCCAGATTCAGCGCGTATTCCACGATCTGAGCCCCGAAAACGGCGGCTCCGGTCTTCGCGGGATAGAGATCCGCATCGGTGTGGCTATCCACGTAACGGACGGTATAGGGGAAAGAAAGACGGTCGTAATACAACTCGATCAACGCACCGTCTTCGGTGAGCGTAGCGGAGACGGTATTTCCCGTTCCGGAAACGACGGTGCCGTTAATGGTGGTTTTGGAAGGATCGTAGGCAAAGCCCGTGAGGGTCAGGGCATTGACGGTATAACTGCTTCCGATCACGCCCGTGGCCTCTTCGGAGCGGTATTCCCGATAGGTGTTGCCGGTGATATTCCGGATATAGTGCACCACCCGATAATAAGCGTGCTCCGCATCGTCATGATAATAGAAGGTGATGACGTTGGCGTCGTAAATCCCGTCGCCGTCGGCGTCGGTCGTGTCCGAAGAGAGCACCAGGCGCTTCTGATAGGCGTCAGGCATCATCTTATCGTAGCGGAGGAAGGTCTCGGTGACCACGGAAAGGGAGTTATCCATCACGACCTTGTCGTCGAAGATCGGACTCCCGGTTTCCGCATTGATATACCGCACCTTATAGGGCATGGACTCCACGAAAACGTACCGGAAGATATATTCGTAATTTCCGTCGGCGCTCATGGTGACGGTATGGCTGCTGGTTTTGGGATAGTACCCGGTCTGATATCCGGGGTACAACTGGTCTCCGGCCTTGGCGTCGAAGGTTTTATTGTTCCCGGCAATGGTGCTGCCCTCGGTGGGATCGGCAATCTGAATATCAGTGCCATCGATCATATAATAAATTTTATATTTCACCGAAACGTGGGAGCTCCACTTGGCGTAGATATCCAGATCCTTCGTCACGGGGATGCCGTTAAAGGTGAAGGCCTTTTCCACCGTCTCGCCGTTGACCACGTCCTTGTAGAACCAGCCCTGGAAGATATATTGCCCGTTGACCACGTTTCCTTCGGGGGCAGAGGCAAAGGCGTTATGATCCACGATCTGATCCGTACCGATCTGATCGGTCATGGAATCGTCCCGGAAGACCCGGACACGGTGGGTTACGGGAACCCATTTGGCGTAGAGCATCTGATTCCCCACCGGCATGGTCAGCGTATCCCAGTTCACTTCGGTACCGGGGAAACAGCCGGGAGAGGTGTACCATTGCCGGAAGGTATAGGCGTTGGGCTCCAGATTATCGGGATAGGGAGGCGTGAAATTATAATCCTTCAGCGGAGCGCCGAACACGATGCCGTATACCTCTCTGTCCTCCATCACGATGCCGTTGTTGCTGAACTGCAGGGAATGGTCGGTGACCCGGTCGTAATAGAACTTAACGGTCAGCGCCGAAGCGTTGGTCGTGATCTGGTTATTGCTTCCGAAGGCGGGACTGGAGGCATATTGCTCAAAGCCGGCAATATCGAAGAAGTCCTCCGCCCGGGTAATATAGTTATAATTGGCGACGACGGTATTATCCAGCTTGTAGTATTTCCCGCCGTATTCCGCGTCATAGGGAGCGCCGGGGAGAACCTGCAGATAATACTGCATGGTGAAGGTCTTGTAATTGGCGGTGTTCAGCGTCAGGGTGAAATCGTCGGGGGGCATCTGGGCGATATAGACCAGAACCGCATTATAATAGGAAGAGTCCGAAGGACTCCAACGCTGACCGCTGTTATACGTGACCCCATTACCGTCGGTCACGGGCCAGAGATTCTTCAGGGATTGGCCGTATTTGGCGTAAACGGTCTTGACCACGTTGGTGCTGGAGGATCTGGTACAGGAGGAACCGTGGGTATGATCGGGAACGCCGCAAATATACCGGTAGCAAGCGTCGGTATGCGCATGCTCCTCTTTGCCGCAGGAATATCCGTAGCAGGAGGAGACGTGGGTATGGAGGGTATCCCGGTAGCAGGATTCCTTGTGGGCGTGCTCGGTCTGATCGCAGGAGCAATCGGTGCCGTGGCTATGAGCCTCCAGCCCGCAGGAGGGATCCACCACGTCGCCCGAGGAGACCCCTCGGCCACTGTAAACGTACCAGCGTCCAAGCAGATAGATATAATAGGTATTGCCGCCGAAGATGCCTCTGCGGCGATAGATCTCACCGTTTTCCGGGTTGGAGGGTGCACCGGAGGGCGTCTGCTCTCTGTCCACGTTTTCCCAACAGGCCACGGCGTGGGTGTGCTCCGTCTTCTTACAGTCACAGTCCGCGGAGCCGTGAATATGCTCGGAGAAACCGCAGACCAGGCAGGCGTCGGTGTGAGCAAGATGCTCTTCTCTGGGGCAGGTCAGCACCGGCACACATTCCACCGTATGGGAATGGGCAAGACCGCAGATATCCTCCCTGCAGGCGTCGGTATGGACGTGCTCGGTATCAATGGTACACTTGCCCGGCGCCTTGAAGGTGATCGTATAATAATTTCTGGTATAATAGACGTTGACAATGGTAGAGCCGTCCCCTTCCACCAGCACGTTCCGATCGGTTTTGGCGGAATTGAAGGTGAAATAGGCCTCGTCGCTGATGCCGGCAACCTCCTTGATCCGGTCTTCCCCGTTCACGTAGGAGCCGGACAGGGCGGAACATTCCAGATAGCCCCAGTAGCTGTAGCCGGGATCGTCGGCGTTTTCACACCAGAAAACCATGGTATAGGTAGTTTCCTGAACGATCCAGCGGGCCTTGTAGCGCAGATTTGCGGCCGGCACTTCAACGGTGCCCCCGGTCTGCAGGGCGTATTTGGATTTCTGCTCGACGGTGGGCTCTTCGCCTCCGTAGGAGACCAGCTCCCATCCGTCGAAAATATAACCGTGGCGGGTGGGAACGTTCGCACCCACCGTAGCGCCGTAACGGGTATATACGGGCTCGGTGCCGTAGCCGCCGCCCATATCGAAATCGACGAGATAATAGTTCCGGTCGTAGCGGATCTCGATGACCGTACTGCCGTCCGCCGCAACCTCCAGCCGTTCGTAGGCCAGGGGCTTGAAGCCGGGAAGCTCGGCCTCGGTCAAAGCAAGATTATCCCCCACCAGCGACCCGGTCAAGGCCTTGCCGGTGGTGATTTTATCGTAATTGACCGAATATTCATCGTCGAGAATATTCTGCAGGTGGTGGTGAACCGTATAATTCACCAGCGCCGGCTCGTAAATAACGTTGACGGTGACGTTCTCCCGGATATCCGTCAGATCGAAGACCACCTCGTTTGCGGAGACGTAGTCCTCCCCCACCCGGCGGAAGGGATCGTACCCGACCACGATGGGGCTTTTGATGGTAGCCTTGAAATCACTGCCGGCGGCGACCGAAGCGCCGTAAGGCTCGAAGGCCATGGAGTTATCGTCGAAAAGATAATTGATGACGATGGAATAGGTGGGCAGTTCTTCCGTGGCGCGGAGGCTCTTGAAAAGCATTTTGGGCGTGGAGGACTGCGAATGATAGGAGGGCATCCCGGATTCCTCGGGAACCTTCCAGGAAACGGTCACCGCGACAGGGTCGGTGTCGACCTCTTCCCCGCCCACCAGCATCCGGCAACGCAGAGATACGGTGTCTGCGGCATCGGTCATGCTGGACACGAGCGCGTGGGTGACCCACAGATAGCGGGAAAGGCCGTCGGCAATATTGATCCAGCGATCCTTATCCTCAAAATCCCGGATCTGCCATTGATAAGACGAAGCAATCGTTTCGGAAACGGCCTCAAAGCGGAGCTTTGCATCGTTCTCCAGGATGACCGAATCCACCCGTTCCCCACCCATGGCAACGTAGGCCTCTTCGGTTTTCGTGGCGGAAAGGACGGACCCGGGGCCGCCGATCCACAGACCGAAGAAGATAGAAAGCGCCAAAATTACGGCTATAATCCGGTTGGGAACGCGGCTGAAAACAGAAGCTTTCATAAAAAGAGTCCTCCTTTCTGCAAAATTTTAAGAATCGGGGTCAGTTGAGATGAAAATGCTCGGGGAAAGCCTTGACCATAGCGTCCATACAGTTATCCAGCTCCAGCGTCTGCACCCCGAAGGCCTGCACGTGGACGGCAAGGTCGATCAGATGCTGCATATCCGCGTTGTTCCAGTCATCCGGGAAGGAAATATGATCGAAGATCACCACCGATTCGTCGGGCTGAACGGGCTGGAGCATCAAGAAATAAAATTCAAAAACGCCGGTGGAGGCATTGGAATGCTGGATCATGGCATAGCGGTCGTTGTAGCACACGTCGGGAATGCCGTTCCAGATGCCGAAGTGAACCTTCTCGTCCAGAAGTCCGCCGGAGAGTAGAAGCTCGATATCGAGATCCTCGTATCCGTCGTAGCCCATGATCTTGGTCAGGTCTCCCCGTCCGTCGGTCAGGATCACCTTGGCGGCGATCCACTCGGGAGAGTTGCCCACGTTGGTGATGGTGGGATCCTTGTAGATGGATTGGCCGGGATGAACCACGCCGTAATCGTTGAAGGCGGAGTCAGCGGTGCCGAAGATCCGGCGCTGGGAGGGATCCTCCACAAGATCGCCGTTATCAATACGCTTGACGGCGGCCTCGCTCAGAGTGATCTCTACCGTCCCGGAGGTGAAGGTATTGGTCATCTGCTTGGTGCTGGAAAAATAGGCAAAGGTGGTAGCCACCAGGATCCCCACGAGAAGGAAGAAGACGATAAAACTCATGTACAGATTAAATTTGATCAGCTTGCGTTCGTTCATGAATTATCCCTCCTCTCTCAAAATCTGCCAGGCGGCTTGCGGGGTATCCACACCCTGGCGCTGTATCGCATAGGCGGTGAAATCCAGGGTGGGGGTGACGGTGATAGCCTTCAGGTCTTCCTCCGTCAAGGTCTCCCGAACGGTGATCCGGTCGTTGTGCAGGATCCGGTAGATCCGATCTACGGCAGAACCGTTCGCCGAAAGATAATAAACGCCGGGTTCTCCCGGAAGGGGAGTCCATTCGCTCCGGAGGGTATGGGTGCAATATTGCTCGAAATTGCCGGTGGGCGTGATCTTGACGAACACCCAGCAATCGTCGCTGCCACCCTTGACCGTGACGGCCGGATCCTTCATCAGCGTGGCCCCGGGGAGGATCTTATATTCCGCCCCGGTGGTCTCGGTCAGGGTGATGGTGACGCTGCCTACGGTGAAGGTATTCTGCACCGTACCCGATGAGGCAACGAGATAGGCGATCGTTGCCCCAACGCCCACGAACAGCACCAACGCCGCCGCAAGCAGCCAGATCATGCGCTTTTTCATTGCCTCACCTTCTTTCGGTTCGATTTCAGGATCCCGAGGGATCCGGTTGGTTCAAAACGTTAATTAAGGGGTTCGTCAGGGATTGACTTTCGGGATCTCCTCGTAGGGATCTGCATCGTCATCATACGGATTCTTGGGGTTTACGATTGCCGTTGCGTTTTCATGCGCAGCCTTGACGGCTTCCCAGCCGTCAGCAGCAGAATCAATTCCGGAAATCTGAATTGCAAAAGCGGTAAAGTCTACCATGGAAGAGTTGTGTTCGGAAAGATCGGAATAACGGCTATCAATTTTAAAGAACTGACAAAGCTGGATCTGACCTGCAGGGCCTTTTTCAGTAGAAAAAGTAGGAGCTGCGCCCTCTTGTTTTGCCATGACAAATCTATCCTGTTGATATGTGGCATCAACGGCAACAGGAGTGATAACGCCTTGATCGTTACGAGTACCGTAAACCCAAACGATCTGCTTGCCGTCACCGCTGGTGAGCAGCTGAACCCATCCGTTCTTTTCCATCTGCTGACGCATAGAAGGAAGAGCATCTGAAACAGGGGCGGCATGATTTCCTTCTTCGATGTTGCGGATACCGTTCTGGCTCTTAACGAAAAGATACATCTTTTCCCCGTTCAAAGTAGACTTGACCTCAATGGTGGGGTCCTTCATATACTTCTCACCGGGAACAAGCTTGTAAACATTCGCTTTCGTCGTTGCTGCGGGATTTACAGGGGTACCATCCTCGTCAACCTTCGTTTCCCACATATCGATGGCAACGTTACCAACGGTAAAGGTGTTGGAAACGGCCGAGGATGCGGTCAGGTAAGCGATGGTACCGAGGACGCTGGCCACGACGAGGGTCAGAGCCGTAACGGTCAGGAGCGCGGCTGTGAGTAACTTCTTTTTCATGTGTGTTTCCTCCATGTAAAAAAATTTTTATGTAAAAGTGCCAGAGGCATTTATTACCGTAATTAAAGAGATTCTTCGGGGGGAGTTTCGGGCGGCCCCTCATCTCCCGCAAGAGGATCGGCGGACGGTTCCGGCTTTGCAAGGATGCTGTCCACCACCATGGACAAAATCAGGATCGCAATGCAGACCACAACGATCAGGATCAGTCCCGCCGGATTCCGGATGGCTTCGGAGACGTAGCCCAGATAGGGAATGGAGAAGATCGGCTTGCCGATGACCGCCGCCGCCGGAATGGGGGCACTGTCGGGAGTATCGTTGGCGTCCCCCTTGGTGCGGAAGGCAAGGCTCGGCGTATTTTCGTTCTCCACCGATTCGATGCGGTGGGTGACCACCACGCCGCCGGAGAGGGTGTAGGTGATAGGATCGCCGGCCTTCAGCTCCGCAGGATCCACGTCGGTGACGTAGATCACCGAGCCCACGTGATAGGTCGGCTCCATGGAACCGGAAAGCACCGTATAGGGGGTAAGGCCGATCAACCGGACCCCGCCCAACAAAACGGCGAGAAGCACCACTACGGCAAGCAGAAGCGTGCTCAAGGTCTTCGATATGACGCGCAGAACTTTCACCGGAATCATCACCTCCCGAAACGATAAAAACGCAATCGTCTATAATCTACTTGAAATTGAACACTATGGATATATATTATAATACTCTAAAAGACAAAAGTCAAGAGCGACACCCCGGAGACATGGAAATATACGAGAAATGTTGGTTTTTTTCCACAATTCAAAGGATTCAGAGGGCAAAAAAAATCCCCCCGACACAGAGCCGGGGAAAGGACCGTCGCGTTATTGATTTTCGTCGGATTTCCGGTGATCCAGCCGGTAATTGCGCACGTAGAGGAGAAGATCCACTCCGACCATAATAAAATTCAGAACGTAGAAGAAAAGCACGTACCATTTTTCACCGATCTGCGCCATATAAGCCTCGTTGATCAGCTTGGAGGCGATGCCGGCGACGTAGCCGAACAAGATCAGACACAAAAAGGCCAGGCTCTTCCCCTTCGTCGTCCGGGCGCGGTAGGATTTCAGCACGTTCAGCGGCCAGGACGCCCCGAAGCTGACGATCATGATAACTTCCAGAATTTCTGCCATAAGACACCTCGTAAAGATCCGTATTTTTGCTCTATTATACCACAAACCAAAGCGCCTGTAAAGCGTTTTCCGGCAAGATTCCCATTTTTTTCTTTATTTGTCGATTTTCCCCGACGGTACGAAAAGCCCTTCCCAGCGGGAAGGGCTTTTTTGCGTTTTACGGCGCAAGGGATTTCGGCTTTTCGGGCTCCTTCAGAATCGCCCGCCGCAGATGAGCCTCGGTGCGGTAACGGGCACAATACAAAACCAGCGTTACCGCCGTGTCCGCAACCCAGCTGAAAATCTGGCTGAGAAAGACCCCGTCCGCAAAACGGAGAACGCGGTCTCTCGAACGGACCGAACTGAACTTGCACACGGAAACAAAAAACCTCTCTCACCTTGGGAGGCAAGAGAGGTTCCTTTTGTAGTTGCGGAGGCGGGAAAAACAGATTCTCGCTCACGGTTAAATTTTCTCAAAAAAATCAACGATCGCCGGGTTTATCGTACCGTCAAAATCCGTCAACACGTTAAAGGTTACCATATTCCCTGCTTTTAATTGTACCTCTAAATACTTTCTTATCTCTTCTTCTTTATATGCCGACGGTAAAAAATCTTTGCAGTGGTCTCCCAATGCCCACGCGCGTCCCTCAATAGGCAACCATCGGGTTTGCTGTAGATCGTCCGACTCATAAACGGGCGTATCGTCCAGCCGATTCATTTCGCCCGCCCAATAATCTATTTTGTCATAATAACGGAAATGCTCGCCGATTCCGGAGTTAATGGTAACAGCCGCATTCGGATTGCCCGCTTCCGCCGCCGCAACCAGCCTTTCCCAAGGAAACAACCAATCGCTCATATCCGTCGTAATCGAGTTGTGCGGACCTCTTGGATCTACGGAATATCCCGAATCAAACCACCAACCGGAGATCCCCTCTCCGTACCTCTCAGAAATCTCACGAACGATATTGCATATATTTTCCGCAAATCTATCTAAAGACTCTTTCCCGCCCTTCGCGTATCCGCAAGCATTTTTCCACGCTACGTCGTCATTCCCGTTACAGGCGTGATTATAATATACGATCAGCCGAATTCCCCGCACTTGCAAGGCTTTGATCAATTCCCCTATAAAATCCCGTTTACAAGTTCTTCCTTCCAAAATTTTATCCAACGCCTTGCAGGGAAAAGGCAAATGTTGGGTGGCGTGTGTCAACGTAAAAATATAATGCGTGCAACCCATTTTCATTAAATTATCCGCCAGCTTCTCAGCGTCTAATTTATCAATGGCTTCTTCGTAAGTTATTTGCCCCTCGGAACGCTTTTCAACCAGCGGTTGCGTATAATGAGAACTGAGACCAAAGCTTCCTTTCATCCAAGAAAGATCTTTCTTCATAATATTTCCCCCATATCTTTACGTATTTCTTTTGCTAAATCCGCGGACAGGACACGAAGCCTTGCTTCTGCGTTCCTTTTTACAATTATATCATAAAACCAAAAATTGTCAAGCATTTTAAGCAAAAGAGTACACGGATCATCCCTATGCACAAGATAAACAGTATTCGGTTTCGGAAGATTTCAGTCCCGGCGGCGCTTGGTTCTCGCAAGTGTGTTACACTTGCTCTCCCTCTTGCGGTGCCCTAAAAAATCGGCGCATCCGTTGGTGCTTGATTTTTTAGACCGCCGCGCCGAGCAACGCTCGTCGGTCTCATAACTCTGCAACTTGAAAATTCCTTGACCACGATGGAAGCAAAAAATCCCCCGCACCGGTGGCGCAAGGGATTTTTTTGGCAAGTTGCACCGAAAAAGAGATCGGTATCATCACTTATTTGACGTAGAACGCTTTGATATCCTTTATTCTATGTTCCCCATTAGAGGCATTTATTACAACCTCGTATTTTGTGGCACGAATCGGGCTGAACTTGCAGATCACCTTGTGTCCAACCGTTTTTCCCTCAAATACCTGTATTTTTTTCTTCTTGTAGCGGGGAAGATATGCATATACGGAGAAAGAGGTGATCCTTTGGCCCTGGGTAAGGTCTTCACTGATAACAAGGGTATTGGAAAGATTCTTTTCGGCGGGAATTTCCCAGGAGGGCTCGTCCATTTCCTTGTGAGTGATAACGTAAGCATCGCCTTCTTTTACGGGAGCGGAGAAATCCAGCGGTTGGCCGTAAGAAGCTCGGATCCGCTCTCCAAGCGCAAGGAAGCGCTCTGCATCTGCCTCCGGAAGAAGGCCCCGGTTGTCCGGCCCGATGTTCAAAAGGAAGTTAGAACCGTGTCCCACCGACATTTCGTACATACCAAAAAGCTCATCTACCGATTTGAGCGTTTCCTCGTTGTCATCATAGAACCAAGTGTTGCGTATTTTACAGTCACACTCTGCCGGCAGAAACATAGCCGACGATAATTTTTGTTCCTCTGTTGAAAGCTCAGAGAAATCCGTACTGCTTACGACAAGCGGGTTGTTTAAGGAAGCATATCCGTCCTCGTTGCCGATCCAGCGCACGCCCGGACTCCATTCCGGATCGCAGAAGGTGAGAATCTCCGGCTGATATTCATTGATTGCCTTAACTATGCGAGCTTTATCGTATTCGTGCCCTTCAGAACCACAACCGTCAAACCAAAGATAGTCTATCTTACCGTATCCGGTAAGAAGCTCTCGAATCTGGCTTATAAAATACTCGTCGTATTCTTCAGCGTTTTTGAAGCTGATAGCATATTTTCCCCATTGCGCAGGAGAATAGTATAGCCCTACTTTCAACCCTACCTTGCGACAGGCATCAACAAATTCACGGACAACGTCACCCTTGCCATCTTTCCAACGTGATCCTGCAACGCTGTATTCAGAGTGCTTGGTAGGCCAAAGAGCAAAGCCGTCGTGGTGCTTGCAGGTCAGAATGGCATAGGTTGCGCCGCCTGCTTTTGCCGTTTTAAGCCAATTTTCACAGTCAAGCTCGGTGGGATTGAATGCTTCCATAGGCATTTCTTTTCCGTCCCAATCCTTGTGCCCGGGGAAAAATGAGCGAATCCCAAAATGGAAGAAAACGCCAAATTCCCAATCCAAAAATTCAAGTTTCTTTTTATCGCTGTTCATCTGCATTACCTCGTTTACAGTATGGTTATTAAAAATCCTTTTTCACAATACTTCTCTAAAAAGACAGAATCACAGATGAAAGCCGAAGCCTGCACCTGAAAACAGATATATTATACACTCTTTTTCGGAATTTGTCAAGGTTTTTTATTGAAAAGACAAGTGCTTACTTACTTCTTTACTACCTTTAACAATATCAAAATCAAAGATTCGCAATATGTTTTAGTTCAAGGCCTTCCAAAGGTCTTGTGGGGGAAATGAGATCTTTTGAATCCCACCGTGAAAAATGACACGAAAAAACCCAGAACCCGCCCAGGTTTCTGGGTTTTCCGAACCGATATCTTTTTCGATTCGCATTGTTGGTTGCGGAGGCGGCTCGTTTTTACCGTCACCGCCCCTGTGGGTGTTTTGTTTTGCTGTATTATTCCTTTTCAAAGTTGAGTGCGGATGCGCTGTTGCTGAAGGTCAGCGTTACGCTCACGCCCTTACCGTTGGATGCAATGTAGTTATACACCGTCATACCCATCATTTCGGTATCCATCACTTCGGGATCAACGGTAAAGCCTGCTGCCTTCAGTTTTTCTGCATAGGCACGGATGCCTTCGATGGTG
>JAZPXN010000012.1:0-3164 GCA_045543655.1 Eubacteriales bacterium | reverse complement strand
CGCAGCCCCTCTTTATAACCTTTCTATCGCAGAGTAACTCTCGGGTATTGCGCCCTAAAAAACGATGCGCGTATATTGCACCTTCCCCTTTGGAAGGGGAAGGGGGACCGACGCCGCAGGCGTTGGTGGTGGGGGTAAGAAAGCTCTCTTTGAAGCAGAGCAAAATCAAGAACCGCCGAGCCTCTCTGTCTTCCTTCAGCGCAAAAAGAGTATCTTACTCCCGGTCAATCCCTTCCGTCACGGCGGCCGAACACGCCGCGCCACCTCCCCTTACTAAGGGGAGGCCCGAAGATAGCGCATCACCGATTCGTTGTTATTTTCTCGCAGAGTTGCTCTCGGATGGGAATATAACAGAGAAGGCAGTGCGTAACGTTTGCCTCCCCTTAGTAAGGGGAGGGGGACCACGAAGTGGTGGAAGGGATTGCCCTCCATTTTGTTACTATTAAAAACTGCCACAAGGGAAAAAACTCTCCAAAAGCGTAATGCGCCCAAAAAAATACCTCCCCCGTGTAGGGGGAGGTGGCACCGTAGGTGACGGAAGGGTTGTTCCTGCGAAAATGATACTTTCTCAATTTTTCAACTTGCAATGCGCTATATCAAAGAGTGACGCGCTAAAATTCTGCCTTCTCCGGAGCGCCATGCGACGGGGAAGGTGGCTCGCGAAGCGAGACGGATGGGGTTCCGTGGGCGCGAATGATACTTCCCGTCCCTCGTAACCGGTGATGTTTGCCTACGGCGAGTGAAGTTGCTTCGCAGTGAAGTTTGCCTGACGGCAAGTGATGTTCGCCTTGCGGCGAGAGAACCACCCCTGCCCAATCCCCGACGAATGGAATTCGTCGGCCTCCGCTTTTTCTTTGGTTCTTTCTTGTTCCCGAACAAGAAAGAACACCGTTTCCCCGTATATCGGTGATGTTCGCCTGACGGCGAGTGAAGTTGTTTCACAGTGAAGTTTGCCTGACGGCAAGTGAAGTTCGCCTGACGGCGAGAGATCTCCCCCTCAAAGGGGTGATTTTTTTGTAAAAATTCACAAAAAAGTCACATCCCCCTCCGATTTTTTTGACCGTGTAGGTTGACACGGTCTTTTGAATTTGCTACTATGATAATGTAGACTGCCATACCTTGCTCAATTTCAGCGCCTGATCCGGAGGATTTTATGGAACAGAAATACGCAGTGCAACTGGAAACCTACGAAAAATTCTGGAACCGGGAGCCCCTTTCCCGGCCGGTGCTCAGTATTACCGCCCCCAAAAAGTCCGCAACCCCCTTCCCCGCCCCTGCAAGCCTGGAGCAGAAGTGGCTGGACGAAAAATATATCGCCGCCCGGGCCCGGCGCCGCGTGGAAAATACCTACTTTGCCGCCGACGCCGTCCCCAGCAGATTCACCAATCTCGGCCCCGGCTCTCTGGCCGCCTGCATCGGCGGAAATTTCCGGCTGGCCCCCAATACGGTCTGGTTTGACCGCAACCCCATCATCGACGATTGGGAGAATCCCCCCGCCGTCGCCCTGAACCGTCAAAGCGAGGCCTGGCAGCATATCGAACGCATCCAGACCGAGCTTCTCTCCTGCCCGGAATTCAATACCACCCTCTCCGACATCGGCGGCATTTTCGACGTGGTGGCCGCCCTGCGGGGAACGGAAAATCTGTTATACGATCTCTACGATTACCCCGACGAGGTCAAGGAAATGACCGACCGGGTCACCGATCTCTGGTTCGAGGCCTTCGAAGGGGAGGCCGACCGCATCCGCAAGGCCGGTCAGCGGTTCAATTCCTGGATCAACCTCCCGTCGGTCAAGCCCTGGTTTCCCATTCAATGCGATTTTTCCTATATGATCTCCCCGGCCCAGTTTGAGGAATTCATCCTGCCCCACCTGACCCGGCAAACCGAGGTTTTAGACCGCTCTGTCTATCATCTGGACGGCGTGGGCGAATTGCCCCATCTGGATATGCTGTTGAATCTGGAGGGTCTGAACGGCATCCAATGGTCTCCCGGAGACGGCAAGCCCCCCATGTGGGATCCCTGCTGGTTCGATACTTACCGGAAGATTCAGGACAAAAAGAAGAACCTCGTCCTCTTGATCGGCATTTCCCATACCGATATGGCCGCCGCCGAACGGCTGGTCAAGACCCTCGATCCCACCGGTCTGTATCTCGCCTGCGGTGCCCCCGACGAGGACACCGCCGACCGCATCGCCGAGGCCGTCGACCGCTGGTGCCGCTGATCGGGAGGCTCTCGCCGGAACGGCGAACATCACTTTTCTCCGAAAAACGTCACTGCCCCGCAACTTCACTTGCCGCAGGCAAACTTCACCGACAACGGGAGAATGGAAAGTATCAGACTCCCGGTCAATCCCTTCCGTCACGGCGGCCGAACACGCCGCGCCACCTCCCCTTACTAAGGGGAGGCCCGGACATAGCGCATCCCCGTTTCATTGATGCTTTATCGCAGAGTCGCTCTCGGATGGGAAGTAACATTTTTCGGGGGGAACAACCCTTCCACCACTTCGTGGTCCCCCTCCCCCTACACGGGGGAGGTACGCGTTACGCGCCGCCTTTTTTATTGTTTATCTATCCGAGAGAAACTCTCGAATCGTGCGCCTTAAAAAACGATGCGCTCCATTGCACCTTCCCCTATGGTAGGGGAACAAGTGAGACCCGAAAAATTCAAGCCAACGGCGCAGGATTTTTCGATGGTCGACACTTATGCCGTAGCTGGGGGACCGGCGCCAACGGCGACGGTGGTGGGGGTAAGAAATTTCTCTTTAAAGTAATATCTTCTTTCGGACGATGAGCAACCGTTCTGCCTCCCCTTAGTAAGGGGAGGTGGCACGGCGTGTACGGCCGCCGTGACGGAAGGGATTGACCGGGAGTAAGATCCTTTCTATTCTACAAAATTGAAACGATCTCCTCGAAGAACGGTGCGCCCCAAGATCTACCTCCCCCGTGTAGGGGGAGGGGGACCGCTTGCGGTGGAAGGGTTGTTCCGGCGAAGATGTTACTTTTTCCAAGCCGTTGCCGGTGATGTTTGCCTTCGGCAAGTGAAGTTGCGGGGCAGTGAAGTTTGCCTTCGGCAAGTGAAGTTGCGGGCAGTGAAGTTTTTCTACGAAAAGTGATGTTCGCCTTTGGCGAGAGCATTCCCCCTGCGAAACTCCGGACGAATGCAAT
>JAZPXN010000011.1:0-4580 GCA_045543655.1 Eubacteriales bacterium | reverse complement strand
TTCATCCCCCCCCGTTCTCCCACATATTATTCCGAAAAGGAAGAAAGAGTCAAATGAACGTAACGTCATTGCAATTACAAAATTTCCGGAATTTCGAGATGCAAAATTTCGAATTTTCGCCGGGCGTCAATATTTTGCTGGGTGACAACGCCCAGGGAAAGACCAACGTCATCGAGGCGCTGTGGCTTTTCTCCGCCTGCAAATCCTTCCGGGTCAGCGACGACCGTCCCTTCCTTCGGATCGGCGAGCACCGGGCGGCCATTTACGGCGAATACGAGCGCAACGGCCGGTTGTACCGTCCGGTCATGAAGTTTTACGACGATAAGCGCCGGGAGATATTCCTGAATAACGTTGCCGTCCGTCCGCGGGAAATCGTGGGGCAATTTCCTGCCGTTCTCTTCTTCCCGGATCATTTGACACTGGTCAAGGGTTCGCCGGAATTAAGGCGCAAATTTCTCGATCTGGCCCTGTGTCAGTGCGAGCCGGATATGCTCCTTTTGCTCAACGAATACAATAAGGTCCATCAGCAACGCAACGCCCTTCTGAAGCAATACCGGGAACGGATCGACGCAAAGGAGGCCTTGGACATCTGGGATGAAAAAATAGCCTCTCTTTCGGCGAAAATTGCCTGGAAGCGGTACGAATATATCACGGAAATGATCCCCTTTGCCCAAAAGGTCATGGACGAGATCTCCGGAGGACGGGAACGGCTGGATATTGATTATAAAACGGTCTGCCGGATGCCCGCCCGGGATCTTGAAGATCTGGAGGATAAATTCTTCTACGCTCTGAAATCCAACCGGGAAAAGGATATCTATTCCGGCCACACCTCCACGGGGGTGCACCGGGACGATTTCGATCTTTACGTCAACGGCGAAAACGCCAAGATCTACGCCTCCCAGGGCCAGCAACGGTCGGTGGTGATGGCGCTGAAGATGGCGGAAGCGGATCTGCTGCGGAAGGCCACCGGGGAATTCCCCATCATGCTGTTCGACGACGTATTTTCCGAATTGGACCCCTACCGCCGCAGTTATATTATCGAGCGCATCCGGGGACGGCAGGTGATCTTGTCCTGCTGTGAGGATACGGGGGATTTCGCCGAGGCGAAGATCTTCCGCATCAAGGGAGGCGAAGTGGTATGATGCGGGGCAGAATGCTCCACATCGGCTCCGGGTATCTGATCAATACCGCCGAGATCGTGGGGATCTTCGATCTGGATAAAACCACCTACGGCCCAAAGACCCGGGAATTTCTCGCCAAGGCCGAAAAGGCAGGGTGGGTGGTCTCCGCCGGCTACGAATTGCCGAAGTCCTTTATCGTGTGCCGGTCACAGGGCGTCTCTACCGTCTACCTCTCCCAATTGGCCTCCTCTACGCTGCAGAAGCGTATCGAAGTATTAATGGAGAGTTGAGTGGGAGGGACGGGGAGTAACAACATCCCGGTCAACCTCATCAGTCGCCTGCGGCGCCAGCTTCCCCTACTAGGGGAAGCCAAACGATAGCTCAACTCCTTTATTTAATTAAGTTATCCGGAATTTACTCTTCCGTAGCCCCGTTTCAGGAGAGACGGCCGCTACGGTTGCCTTCCCTTAGTAAGGGAAGGTGTCACGGCGTGTACGGCCGCCGTGACGGATGAGATTGTTCCTGTGCAAATGTTACTATTAAAAAAGTATCTCACTCCCGGTCAACCTCATCAGTCGCCTGCGGCGCCAGCTTCCCCTACTAGGGGAAGCCAAAAGATACGTACAAGTCATTTAATGATATAATATCCGAGATATTCTCTTCCGGAACCCCATTTCAAGCGAGGTGGCCGCTACGGTTGCCTTCCCTTAGTAAGGGAAGGTGTCACGGCGTGTCCGCCCGCCGTGACGGATGAGATTGCCCCTGCAAATGATACTTTGGAGGGAAAAATGGAGCGACAACGGAAATATAATAAAGAAATAGTTCCTATTTCAAGGGTTCTCCGGAGAAATATGACGAAAGAAGAAAAACATCTTTGGTATGATTTTTTGAAAGACTATCCATATAATTTTGCCCGGCAAAAAGTTCTTGGTAAATATATTGCGGATTTCTATTGTGCAAAAGCCCAACTGGTCATTGAACTGGACGGGAGCGGACATTATACGGAAAACGGAAAAAGGGAAGATGCAGAAAGAACCGCATACCTTGAAAGCATGGGAATTATGGTGATCCGGTTTAAAAATTCCTGGATTTGGGACGGGTTCCGATCCGTTTGCAATGAAATTGATGAAACTGTGAAAAAAAGAGTCGAAGAATTAAGTAAATTATAAAAGTAAAAAAATAACAATTGACATATTTTTTTGGAAAGGAATTATTATGAGTGAACTGACGAACAACGTAGCGGCAACCGAGACGAAGTACGACGAAACTCAGATTCAGGTTCTGGAAGGTCTGGAAGCGGTGCGTAAGCGCCCGGGGATGTATATCGGCTCCACCTCCATTCAGGGTCTGCATCACCTGGTGTACGAGATCGTGGACAACGCCATCGACGAAGCCCTGGCCGGCTACTGTAAACACATTCACGTGAACATCCTGCCCGGCAATATTATCCGGGTCCGGGACGACGGACGGGGCGTGCCTACGGGGAAGCACCCGAAGATGGGAATTTCCACGCTGGAAGTGGTTTATACCATTCTTCACGCCGGCGGCAAATTCGGCGGCGGGGGATATAAAGTCTCCGGCGGCCTTCACGGCGTGGGCGCGTCGGTGGTCAACGCTCTGTCCGAATGGATGGAGGTTAAGGTTTACGACGGCGAAAAAATTCATTTTCAGCGGTATAACAGGGGCAAGCCCGAGGAATCCGTAAAGATCATCGGTGAAACCAACGAAACCGGAACGGAGGTCACCTTCCTGGCCGACGACCGGATCTTCGAGACTTTGGCCTACGAATACGACGTGCTTTTGAAGAGATTGCGGGAGCAGGCCTTTCTGAACGGCGGCATCCACATTATCTTCACCGACGAGCGGGGCGAGGAACCGGTGGTTTCCGATCTTCAATACGACGGCGGCGTGAGATCCTTCGTGGAATATCTGAACGAAAACCGCAAGAGCGAGGCGTTGCACGAGGTCATCCACATTTCCGTGAATAACGAGGACAACGCGGCAGAGGTGGCTCTGCTTTACACCGATTCCTACAGCTCCCAGATCCTGTCCTTTGCCAATAACATCAACACCACCGAGGGCGGTACCCACGAGGTAGGATTTAAGACCACGCTGACCAAGGTCCTCAACGATTACGCCGTCTCCCGGAAGATGATCAAGGAAGGCAATCAGCTGATGGAAGGGGAGGACGTGCGGGAAGGTCTGATCGCCGTCATTTCCGTCAAGCTGACCGAGGCTCAGTTTGAAGGCCAGACCAAGACCAAGCTGGGCAACAGCGAAATGCGTAAGGTCGTCTCTCAGATGATGTCCAAAAAGCTGGCGGATTTCTTAGAAGAAAATCCCTCCGTCGCCCGGACGATCATCGAAAAGGCCTTGAACGCCCAGAACGCCCGGGAAGCCGCCCGCAAGGCCCGGGAAAACGTCCGCCGCAAGACCGGCCTCGAATCGGGACAGATGCCCGATAAGCTGAAGGACTGCAACGAAAAGGATCCCTCTCTTTGTGAGATCTATATCGTAGAGGGTGACTCGGCCGCAGGCTCCGCCAACCAGGGCCGGGACTCCCGCTTCCAGGCGACCCTGGCCATGTGGGGTAAGATGCTGAACGTGGAAAAGGTCCGGATGGAAAAGATCTACGATAACGACAAGCTGAAGCCTCTGATCATTGCCCTCGGCGCCGGGCTGGGCTCGGAATTCAATCTGGAAAAGCTGCGGTATCACAAGGTGATCATTATGGCCGATGCCGACGTGGACGGATCTCATATCCGTACCCTGCTTCTGACCTTCTTCTTCCGTTATATGCAGCCCCTCATCGAAGGCGGGCACGTGTATTCCGCCGTGCCTCCCCTTTATAAGCTTTCTCAGGGCAAGACCACCAAGGTGGCCTATTCCGACGAGGAGCGGGACCGTATCTCCGCAGAAATGCGGGCGGAGCGTCCCAATATGAAGATCGAGATCAACCGCTACAAGGGTCTCGGTGAAATGAACCCCAACGAACTGTGGGAAACCACCATGGATCCCGAACGCCGGTCTTTGCGCCGGATCACCCTCGACGACGCCGTCCGTGCCGACGCCGTCTTCTCCATCCTCATGGGCGAGCAGGTCGAGCCCCGGAAGGAATGGATCGAGCAGAACGCACAGTTTGCGGTAAATCTTGATTTTTAACCCCCTCCGTCACGGCGGCCGAACACGCCGTGCCACCTCCCCCGTCGCTAAGCGCTCCGAAGGAGGTAGGCGTTAGTGCATCGCCGACCGGAGAAAAGTTATTTCTGACGTGTGAAAATAGTAACAATACGCAGAAAAACCCCCTCCGTCACGGCGGCCGAACACGCCGCGCCACCTCCCCCGTCGCTAAGCGCTCCGAAGGAGGCAGGCGGTAGTGCATTGCCGACCGGAGAAAAGTTATTTCTGACGTGTGAAAATAGTAACAATACGCAGAAAAACCCCCTCCGTCACGGCGGC
>JAZPXN010000010.1:0-17993 GCA_045543655.1 Eubacteriales bacterium | reverse complement strand
CCCCCCCTCCCGGAAAATTTTTTTTTGAATCCCTGCGAAAAACCGTTTTTCAATGGGTTTCTTGGTGTGAGGCCTCAAAAAAACAGCCCGGAGCCGCGGAATCCGGACTGCAACGAATTTTTCCCACGACCGGTGGCTTTTGCAAAATCATCTCCCAAACGCCCTCGTGATTTTGTCCATAATTTTTGCCGCGATTTTGCGCAAGTTGCATAAAATCTCGGATTTTGCCGGTTTTTTGGGGAAAGCGTCTTGACGGCTCCTCCAAATTATGCTATAATATCTCTACTAATATAGTTTAGTACGAAACGGATAGATAACACGGATGGAGGTCCAAAATGTACTTTACCACGGAAGAATACGCCCAGATGGTCGAGGAAGTTCTGGGGGAAACCCCCAAGTTTACCACCCTGTTCCTCATTACCTATAAGGTATTTGAGGCCCGGAAGAAGGTGTGGGGATCCAAGGAGATCTACAACGACGCCGACCTGCAGTGCCGCATTCAGACCGCCTTCGAGGCGAAGGTGCTGAAGGGGACCCACGGCTTTCTTTTGCCCGGTGGCCCCGGAAGCGCGCTGGTGTTCAATCCTGCCGGATATCACGCCTGGCTCTGCGCGGTGGTCGATTCCCAGAAGAACGGGGTGATCACGCCCTGGTTCAAGAAGCGGAACGCCCAGGACGGCCTTTACGACAAGGAAGGCAACGAGATCGATCTTCCCGATTCCGACGGGGATATTTCCGACCGGGTGATCTCCGAGGAGTTGGCGGCCGAATGCTTCCGCCGGGTGCTGGACAGCGACGTGGGCGTATACAAGACCCTTGCGTGGCTGGCTCACCGGCTTTACGTTCTGCAGGGGAGATACAAGGCCTCCAAATGCTCCGAGGTCGTATCGCTGGCCTTTTCGGAATACACCTTGAACGCGATGTGGGAAAAAATCTCCGCCGTCGCCGGAAGGATCTCCTGGATGGAGATCTCCGACCGGCAAAGAAGCCGCATCGAAGAACGTCTTGTCGAGATCTCCGACCGGGGCGTGCCCTACGGACAGATGAAATTCAAGGATCTGTTCATGAAAAAGGGCGGCACCGCTTCGGTCAGCGACTGGATCAACCGCATCGACAAGGGGCTTTGGTGCTCCATGCCCGAGGCGGTGGAAAAGCTGCCTGCGGAGAAAAAGAAGAAAACGGACGGGACCCCCGGAGGGGGGAAGACCCCCGGGTCGCCCGCCCAGGAATAAAAATTCCGATCACTCCCGGGATCGCCCGAAAAATAGCGGCGGTCCCCCGGGCCGGAATGGAAAGAGAAAAAAATTGAAAAGATCTTTGAGTTGACCGTTTCCGATCCCATCCCTCCGGCGTGACGAAGGGAAGGGCCGATCAAAGGAGTTTGTTGTAAAATGTGTTCTGAAAATAACGTAAACAACGTAAATAAAGAAACTGATTTTTCCGATCATCTGACCGTGGACGAAATTCTGGATTTTGTGTCTATGACCTCCGTCACCCCCGAAGCGATCGCCTTGGCGACCCGGGTTTACGGCCATATGAATCAATGTGCCGATTGCTGTCGGCTGGTGCGCGCTTTTCAGCTGATCGACGAAGAATTGGAGCGTCTTGGCGCCGCCGGGCTTTTGCCGGAGGAGGCCGAGGCTATCGCCGAAGCCGCCGCGGAGGAAGAGGCGAAGACCCTTTCCGAAAAGATCGTAAAATCCCGTAACGGCAAGGAATACAAGGGTTAAATCCGCCGCAAAAGAGAAGATTGAGCAAAGCCCCGTTTCTCCGGGGCTGCTTTGCCATTTCCGGAAGAAATAAAAATAACCGGCTCCGGCCGGAAGAAAGAGGATCGAAATGAGCTCTCAAGTCAATACCAGCGATATTTTGCGCGTGCTGTTCCGGGAGGCCACCGAGGTCGTTCCCGGCCGTCCGTCTTTGACCGACGCACGGTTTTTGCTCGTGCTGATTAAAGCCCTGCAATCCGGGGAGGAGCTGTCTGCGGAGCTTTTGAAATGCAAGTACATGCTTGACGTGCGCGGGGCGAATTACGAGGTCTGGAGCGCCCTTCTGCGGGATGCGATCCTGCACCCCGGCGAGCGGCCCTATCTGGACAATCTCTATATGTCCCGTTGCCTGCTTCAGCTGGAGGAGAAGGGCGGGAAAAAGAAGAATTTTATTCTGACCGCCGACGCCCTGCTCAACGAGATGCTCCACCGACCCGGTCGGGGGCTTCAGCGCTGTATGGCGTGGAAGGCGGGGGATGCCCTGCCCGACGGGGCTGACGGGGAGATTTCAACGGAGGCTGACCCGGAAAAGGCGCTGGCCGACGCCCGCTTCGATCAGTTATTTGCCCGGGAGATGTCCCGCCGAAGCGATCCTAAGTGGAAGATTACCGAGCTGACCGAAAGGGTCACCGATCTGCGGGAAAAGCTTTCGGCGAAAATCTTCGGTCAGGAGAACGCCGTCAGCGTCTTTGCCGAAGGATTTTTCCGCGCGGAGCTGCAGCGGATGGTCGACCCCGATCTTCGCCGTCCCGCCTCCTTTTTGTTTGCCGGCCCTCCGGGGGTGGGCAAAACGCTTCTGGCCAAAACCGTGGAGACCATCACCGGGATCAAATGCCGCGCCTTTAATATGTCGGAATACGCCGACCAATACGCCGCCCACGAGTTTATCGGCTCCGACGGCACCTTCAAAGACGCCAAGGAGGGGCTTTTTACCCAATTTATCAAGGAAAATCCCCGCTGTATCGTGGTTTTGGACGAAATTGAAAAGGCCCATATTTCCATCATTCACCTCTTCTTGCAGATCCTCGACGCCGGGGAGATCCGGGACAGCAATACCGACGAGACGCTGTATCTGCGGGACGTGATCCTGATCTTCACCACCAACGCCGGACGGGGGCTTTACGAGAGCAACGAGTCGGGGGATTTCTCCACCGTGCCCCGGAAGGTGGTGCTGAAGGCGCTGCAGGACGACGTCAATCCCACCACCGGACAGCCCTATTTCCCCGCCGCCATCTGCTCCCGGTTCGCCTCGGGCAACGTGGTGATGTTCAACCGCATGGACGCCTGGAATCTTCATCGCATCGCCCGGGAGAATCTCCTGCGGCAGGCCGACCGGCTCCGGTCGAAGCTGGGCATCCGCATCAGCGTGGATCCGGAGGTCTACACCTCCCTTCTCTTTGCCGAAGGGGGATCTGCCGACGCCCGCACCGTGGGAAGCCGGGCCGAGGCCTTTTTGATGGAAGAATTGCACGAGCTGTTCCGTTTGACCGAATCGGAGCTGACCGATTGCCATATCCGGGATCTGGAATCGATCCGCATTTCCGTGAATACCGGCCGGGAGAAAGAGATCGACGAGCTGTTTCACGCGCCGGAAAAGGCCGGGATTCTGACCTTCGTTTCCGATAAAATGGCTCGGAAGCTGCCGGGGGGAGAGGCCTACGAGCTGCAGTTCGTATCGGCGCTGAGCAAGGCGAAGGCGGCGTTGAAGAACCGTGAATTTGCCGCCCTTCTGCTGGACCCCTGCCTCGGCGTCCGGGACGACCGCCGTTCTCTGAATCCGGAGGACGCGGATTCCGAAGCCCGGGATCTGCTCCGGTACACCCGCATCCAATACCCCGATCTGCCCGTTTATCTTCTGCAGGCCGACCGCTCCCTCGTCCGGGAGGAGGAGGTCTCTTATCTTCGCCTCGGCGTTCGCGGCGTGGTTTCTTTTTTGGACGGCCCCAAGGCCTTCGGGGAGAAGCTGACCGAGATCTGCCGGGAGCTGCACCTGCAAAAAAGCCTGATACGCCTGACCCGGAGCAGCAAGGTGGTCTCCTACGAGACCGACCAGGATCTGACCTGCGGCGGCAAGGAAGCCCGGATCCGTCTGTTTGATTTCAAGCTCAGCACCGCCCTTGACGCGGAAGATTCCGAAAGCGTCTTGGGAGGGATCTCCCGTCCCGACGTGACCTTCGACGAGATCATCGGCGCCGAAGACGCCAAGGATGAATTGAAATTCTTCGTCAGCTTTTTGAAAAATCCCAAAAAAACCCAGGTTGCCGGTCTGCGTCCTCCCAAGGGGATTCTGCTTTACGGCCCTCCGGGCACCGGGAAGACCCTGCTGGCCAAGGCGATGGCCAACGCCTCTGACGTTACCTTCCTTTCCGCGGAGGGGAATCAGTTCCTCAAGCCCCTTGAGGGACAGGGGCCGGAGCACGTCCGGGAGATCTTCCGCACCGCCCGCAAATACGCTCCCGCCGTGCTGTTCATCGACGAGATCGACGCCATCGGCAAGGAGCGCCGGGGGAGAGACAGCGGCTCCTCCGAGGAGATTCTGACCGCTTTTCTGACCGAAATGGACGGCTTCCGGGCCGATCCCTCCAAGCCGGTATTCGTCCTTGCCGCCACCAATTTCGACGTGGAAGCCGGGGGCGCAAAGAGCCTTGATCCCGCCCTCGTCCGCCGCTTCGACCGCCGCATTTTCGTGGATCTGCCCACCCGGGCCGACCGGATCCGCTTCATGAAAAAGAAGATCGACGGACACAAGGCCGTCATGAAGATTTCGCAGCAGGGGCTGGAAAATCTGGCCGTCCGTTCGGTGGGTATGAGCCTGGCCGATCTGGATTCGGTCTTCGAGCTTTCCCTGCGCACCGCTCTGCGTCTGGGCAAAAAGAAGGTGGAGGACGACTCCCTCGACGAAGCCTTCGAATCCTATCGCAGCGGCGACGTCCGTCATTGGGATGCCGCCCAGCTGACCCGGGTGGCCCGTCACGAGGCGGGGCACGCTTTGATGTGCCTGCTGACCGGGGAGACTCCCTCCTACCTTACCGTGGTTCCCCGCGGGGATCACGGCGGCTATATGCAGCACGGGGATCAGGAGGGCAAGGCCATTTATACCCGAAAGGAATTGCTGGATTCCATCTGCATTTCTCTGGCCGGCCGTGCCGCCGAGACCGTGTGCTACGGCCCGGAGGACGGGCTTTCCACCGGAGCCGCCGGGGATCTTGTGGCCGCTACCCGTACCGCGAAGCAGATTCTTTGCTCCTTCGGTATGGAGGGTGAGCTTGCGGTTTGGGATACGGCCGTGGATCTGAAGGATCCCGCCGTCCGCACCGCCGTCAACGGGATTCTTTCCCGTCAGCTGAATCGGGCTGAGGAGGAGATCGGCCGCCGTCGCGCCGTTCTCGACCGTCTGGTGGAGGAGCTGCTGGATAAAAACCATCTGACCGCCGGGGAGATCGAAGAGATCTTCCGCTCCGCCCGCTGATTTCTTCTGATTTTCCCGATTCTTAAACGTCCGAAAGGAGTTTTTCTATGCTTTCTCTCTCGTCCTTTTTTGCCGCCTCCGGGCTATCCGGAGAGGCTCAGGCCATCGTGGACGCCCTGTTCCACGCCCTCAATCCCCCGGCAAATCCCCTGGATCCCGGGAGTTATTGGCTGTTTTGGTTTTTTTGCGGATTCTCCGTCGCCTTTTTCGCGCTGACCATGGTTCTGTTTTTCGTCAAACTGCTGCGGTCTCAGTCCCGGATCGGCTGGCTGGGGGTCTCCGCCTCCCTTCTGGCGTCGGTCTGGTGTCTCCGCTTTGCGGTGGGGCTTTACGGCATTCTCGTCTCGCCGGAGGCCGGGCTTACGGTCTGGGAAGAGATCTTCAACAGCTTTTCCCACGCTCTGCAGACCTTCAGTATGGATGAAGACTATACGGAGTATATTATTAACGGGCGCACGATGTTTGCCGAGCTTTGCGGCGCGGACAGCCTTCCGGTTACCGTATACGGCATTTACGCGTCGGTGCTGAATCTCCTGGCTCCCGTGGCTGGAGGCGCCTTGCTCTTTGAAATGCTGGCCAGCATCTTCCCCCGGCTGCGGCTTTGGTCCGCCCGGTGGAACGTTTTCAGCGAAAAGATCTATTTCAGCGAGCTGAACGAGCAATCTCTTGCCCTGATGAAGAGCCTGCAGGATTCCGGCGAAAAGAAGGGAGCCACCTATATTTTCACCGACGCCTACGAGGATAAGGAGGACGAGCAGCGCTCCGAGCGCCTGGCCGAGGCCAAGCAGATGGGCGCCGTCTGCGTGCCCGACGATATCGCCCATATCGTCAAACGGGGATGGGGGAAGCGTACCTATTTCCTTATCGACGAATCCGAGGTCTCCAATCTGCAGACGTTGGTGGATCTGGCCGACGAGAACAACCGCTACTGTCTGAAAAAGGCCGACGTATATCTCTTCTGCCGAGGGGATCTTTACACCCGCATCGAGCGGCAGGTGTTCTCCGCCCTTCACGAATCTCCCCGTTGGGACAAGGCCAAGGATCCGCTCATTACGCCCGTTCATTCTTACCGTAATCTGGTCTCTAATCTGCTGGTGGAGCTGCCCCTCTACGAGCCCCTGGTGGCAAAGAAGGGGGAGGAAGAGAAGGCGCTGAACGTCACCATTCTGGGGAACGGAACCATCGGCACCGAGCTGTTCCTGGCCGTCTACTGGATGGGGCAGATTCTGGATTATAAGCTGAATATCAACGTAGTTTCCAAGGATTCGTTTAAGGAATTCTGGGAAAAGATCGACTACATCAACCCCGAAATCCGTAAGACCGTGGAGGTCGTGGAGTCCCTGTCGGAGGAAGACGGGAAGGATTCGGTCAAGCGGAAGGATTTCGAGGCTCGCAGACGGGCTGCGGAGGCGGAGCGCAGGGAATTTTTGCGCTGGGATACGGACGGAAGCAATCAGTCCACCGATCCCTACGCCACCGTTCAGTATCTGCCCTCCGACGTCAAGTCCGGCTCCTTCTGGCGCATGGATAACAAGGACGACAACGAGCGCCTTCTGAATACCGACTATTTCATCGTCTCTCTGGGATCCGACGAGGACAACGTGGCCATCGCCGAAAAGATCCGTCAGCGGGTGGGCGAGCACCACGTTGAGAACAAGGAGGGGGCGCAGAGGACGGTCATCGCCTACGTCGTTTACGATTCCGATCTGTGCGATACCCTCAACCGGAAAAAGAAGCATTATTCCTACGATCCCGCCTCCCCCGATATCTATATGCACGCCTTCGGCAGCCGCAAGGAGGTCTACAGCTATAAGAATATCATGATGACCGAGCATCAGCTGTTGGCCGAGGGCGCCGGTGCCGGTTACGCCGCCTCCCAGGCCAAGGAAGCCAGCGAAGAGGTTCACCGTTACGAAGAATCGGATCTGAAGAACGACAACAATAACCGCGACTATTCCTATTGGGCCAATCTGGGCCGAGCCATGCATCTGAAATATAAGGTGTTTTCCTCCGGTATGGTGGAAACCTCCGTCTTTGCGGATACGGACGAGGCCTCCCGTAGCCATCGGACGTCGGTGGAAAAGCAGTGTAAAAAATACAAATATTATCTGATTGCTCCCGACAACCGGAACGGGGAAAACAGCCCGTTGGGCGGGAAGATCTCCGACCTGGCCTGGCTGGAGCACCGCCGCTGGTGCGCCTTTACCCGGGTACGGGGCTTCCGTCGCACCGAATTCCACGGAAATTACAAGGACGTTACCGGCAGTCACAAGCATATGTCTCTGAAGCTGCACCCCTGTCTGCGGGAAAGCTACCGTTACAGTAAGGGGAAAGACGCTCTGGACGTACTGGAGAAAACGCTGGGACGGGTCTTCAAGAACAACGACCGCCCCCATTGCGCCTTCGGGGAATTCATCACCGAGGCCGAGGCCGTTGCTTTGCTGGGCGGGGATCCCAAAAAGGCGAAGAAGATCCTGTACGCCAAGGGGAAGAAGGCCTTGGGGAATACCTTCGTTTACGAGGATGAAAACACGGCGCTTTTCTTCAAGGAAGAGATCTGCAAGGCCGCTGAAAAAAGGAGAAAAGGATCTGCGAAATAGCCCTTTGATCCGGGTTATAACAATTTGCAGGCCGGAAAGGCCGCTGTGAATACGTTTCGTTCTTCGCTCCGCAAGGGGCGAAGCCCCATCCAAAAAGGAGATTTGACCATGTACGAGCCCAAACCCATCGATACTTCTGCCGTGGTGCTTCCCGGGGAGCTGACCCTGCTGACCGAGAAGATCGCCGAGAACGTGCACGAGAACTGGTCTGCCGGCCGCATTGCCGACGGCTGGGTCTACGGTCCTGCCCGCAGCGACGAAAAGAAGACCCATCCCTGCCTGATCCCCTACGATCAATTGCCCGAAGGGGAGAAGGAATACGACCGCAATACCGCCATGGAGACGCTAAAGCTCATCGTGGCGCTGGGGTATAAGATCGAAAAGGCTTGACCCCGATCCCCTTGAGGGAAGATTTCAGGAAAGGACGTCAATTCGTATGGCAAAATATAATTTTTACCTCAGCTACACCGCCCGGGATGGGCGGGAATACGCCGATGCGCTGTATGAAACGCTGACCGGGAAGGGGTATCGCGTCTTCTGCGCGCACCGCTCCCTCTCTTCCGGCGTCCGTTACGCCGAGGCCGTCGTGGACGCCCTTTCGGAGACCGATTATTTTATCCCGATCGTCACCGAGGAGTTCACCCGTTCTCCTCATGCGCTGAACGAGCTGAATCTGGCCTTCGACCGGGCTCAGACCCGGGCCATCCCCATTCTGCCCGTCGTTCTGACCGCCGATCTTTCCTTCTCCTTGCGCTATTATCTTTCCGACCGACAGTTCCTGTACGATTCCGACCGGTTCGACTGCGATTCCGTCGTCGCCCGGATCGAGGAGGTCTGCGGCGCCGAGTTAAAGGGAAAGCTCGTATATGAAAAGCTGTCCGAGCTTCTGCAGGGCGATGATTCTGCTCAGCGCAACGAGGCGCTCTGCCAGGCGATGGAGATCGTCTGCGCCCGGGTCGGACGGAAGGGGACGGCAAACCGGAGGGATCTGGAAGAGGTCTGCCGCTTGTTGCCCTATATTTCCGGCTATCACGGCCTTCCCGACGCCGAGAAAAAGGCCGGGCTGTCCAACCTGATGAGCCGGGTGCGCGCCGTCGTGCAGTCCCTGCGTACCCACGCCGAGGACGATCTGATCTCTGCGGCACTGATGCTCCGCATTATCTTCGAGGAGCATGAGATCCTGGCCGCCTGCGTGGACGAGTGGACGGGGGGCGACGTGACTCAGCCCTACGATCTTGCTCAGCGCAGAGAGGATCAGGAGAAGTTCCGGGAAATTTACGAGAACCTCTTCCCGGCGGTGAACCTTGACAACGGAATATATTCGGAAGAAGACGTCCGTTTTCTCCGGGAGACCGGTCGGTATATTTTCTCCGAATCGTCTCCCCGGGGCGGGCGGGTCGCCGACGTCCGTCCGGATCGCAAGGTTCTGTCGGAGGACGAAGAGATCCTTCAGTCGGTGGCCAATTTTATGCAGGAGGGCAATAAGCTTTTCGACGTTCTGCAGGCCAAGGGCATGGCGGGAGAGGAATTCCTTAAGTGCCTTCTGACCAGCTACGAGCGGCTGAAAAACTATTGCCGCATCGTGGGGGCCTCCGAGGTTGCCTCCCAATGCATCGACCGCATCGCCGAGATCCGCCAGGCCTTGGCGGGTCAGCCCGACCCCGCCTCCGCCGGCAACGAAACGGCGGAAAACGGCATCCGGAGCCTTTTGGGGCTGACGGTGGCCGGATCGGGAGATTACGACGTCTTTATCAGCTTTAAGAGCGAGGACTCCGACATGGCGGAAAAGATCTACCACCTTTGTCAGGAGCATCTGCTCGTTCCCTTCTGGAGCAAGCTGTCCCTGCCGGCCCTGTCCAAGTCGGAATACGCCTCGGCCATCGACAGCGCCCTCGACCGGGCCCGCCATTTCGTGGTGGTTCTGTCGGATCTTTCTTATATGGAAGCCGACTGGGTCAAATATGAAATGGAGTCTTACCGGTCGGAGATCCGGGAGGGACGGAAGCCCGATTCCAATTTTATCATCGTGGCCACCGATTCGGTCTACGATGAGATCATCGGCTCCAACAAAAGGGTTTTGCCCTATCAGTTCCGCTCCTGCCAGATCATCCGCATGAGCGAATACCGGGAGAATCTTCCTCCCTATCTGCGGTAAAGCCCGAAAAAAATCAAATATTCTTCCGAAAAGAGTCTGCAAAGGATCCGAAAAGGGTCCCGCCGCAGGCTCTTTTCGTCGCCCTATGCGAAAAACTGCCGAAGAAGCAGTTAAAATAGTTGTAAGAGAAAACGGATTGTGTAAAAGAGAAAGAAAGGAGCTTTCTATGAGCAAAGACTATCCCATGTCCGAGGTTCTGTCGGATCAGTATCTTCTCCGGAAGAACCAGATCTACGTCTTCGGCGTCATCGAAACCGGCCTTGCCGCCCGGGTCATCCCGCAGATGCATTACATCGAGCAGAAGATGATCGACGAAGGGTTGCCGGAAGAGGAACGGGTGCTGACGGTACTGATCAACAGCCCCGGCGGATCGGTCAGCGACGGCCTGGCCATCTACGACACCATCAATTCCCTGGAATGCGAGGTTCGCACCATCTGCGTGGGGTTGGCCGCCTCTATGGGGGCCTTCCTTCTGTCCTCGGGCTCCAAGGGGATGCGCCTGGCTCTGCCCAACAGCGAGATTCTGATCCATCAGCCGCTCGGCGGCGCCCAGGGACAGGCCTCGGATATCATCATCGCCGCCAAGCACATCGAGCATACCCGGAAGCGGCTCAACTCCATCCTTGCCATGAATACCGGAAAGACCGTGGAGCAGATCGCTCTCGATACCGACCGGGACTACACCATGACCGCCGAGGAGGCCAGGGAATACGGCCTGATCGACGGAATTCTCGTTCCCAAGCGGATCAAGGCCGCAGGAGGTGACACGGTATGACGCACCAATACTTATTGGAGCCCTTCCTCACCCAGTATTATCTGCTGGATGCGGTTTGCGGCTCTTTTATGACCGACCGGACCCGGAAGGAGATGTTCGGAGAGCTGGCCCGGGTCTTCTGTCTTTCCGATAATCCGGTTCTGAAGGATTATTACCGGGTGTCGGAGGGCGAGGCGTTTCGGGAAATCCGGGATACCGCCTCCTATCAGCGGTTCAGCCGCACCGTGCAGTTCGCCGGACAGTCGGGGCAGACCGTGGAATTTTCCGACCTGGAACGGACGGTGCTTGCCCAGAAGCGGGAGGCCTTCGCCGTCAAGGACGAGCTGTTTCCCCAGCGCCGGCATCTGACCCGGGAATCGGTTTCCGCCACCCTGTTCGCCACCGCCCTGAACGGCAACGTGGACGCCATGGCCCTGCTTTCCTTCCTGGAATGGCACGGCATCTGCGTCTGCCGGGATCCCGACACGGCCGTCAAGCGTCTGCGTCTGGCCGCGGGATGGAACGACCTGTTTTCCAATCTCATGGGCATCGCCTACGACGCCGACCGGAAGGCACGGTATTTCGATACCCTCTCCACCGTTCTGCGCCACGCGGGACAGAAGCAGGCCTTCGACCATATCGTCGCCTCCGGGGGATACGACGGAGAGATCTGCAAACGCCCCGAAGCCCGCATCCTTGACCGCGCCTTCGGTCAGGGGGCCATCAAGCGCAATCATTACGACCAGGCCTTCGCCAAGGTGCTTTTCTCCCGGGTCATTTCGGCAGAGGATAAGGAAAAGCTTCTGCTGAACAAGCCTTTAGAGGCAATCGTGGCCCTGTCCGACCTGCCCTTTGACCTGCGGGAGGGGCGGCTGACCTTCACCGATTCCTGCGTGGAGGGGATGCCCCTCGTCCGGGAGGAAGAGCAGAAGAAGATTCTGCGCAACGTCACCCTCCTGCGGGAGTGTCCCGCCGAGGCGGGGATGCCCCTTCTGATTTCCGCTCCCGACCCCTATCTTTCCGACCTCTATCGGACCATGCTCCTGCGGGGCTTTTCGGAATGCGCCGTGGTGGAGATCGACGCCGGCACGCTGACGTCAGAGGATTTCTTCGGCGGCCGGGAAAATATTTTCCTGCGGGGTCTTTCCGAGACCCGCTCCGACCGCACGGTCTTCTTTATCAAGGATTGTGAGGAGCTGGACGAGTCCCGGTGCGAGGAGCTTATGAAGGTGCTGGACGGGGAATACCGGAAGCGCTTCAAGCTGTTTCAGCCTCCCGTTTCCCTGGATCTCTCCGGGCTGCGGTTCCTGCTCTTCGCCTCCGAGCGCACCCCCGTGGTGGATAAGCTGGCCGAGGTCTGCGACACCGTCCGGGTGGAGCGGCTTCGGGAATCGGAAAAGCCCCGGGTGGTGGAGGATATCTTCTCCTCCCGTCTGGCCGGCTTCGGCCGTCCCGGCGTGACGCTGGGAAAGGGCTGCCGGGAATTCCTTTCCGGCTACGATACCCGTCAGATCCGTCGGATTCTGGACGGCGCTCTGCGGGAAGCGGTCTTCGAAAAGACCGAAATCATCACTCCGGAGCATCTGAAGGCGGTCTGTACCGCCCGCAACATCACCGAGCCCCGTCGGGAATTCGGCTATAAAGGGGGAAGCCACTATGCGTAAAATCGACCTGTTCCGGGATTACGAGAACGCCCGTCTGCTCTCGGTCCCGGAATTCCGGGAAAATCATCCCGGCAACACCTACCGCTACGACCGGCTGGGGGAGCAGGAGATTGACGGGATCCCCATCTGTGTCACTCGGAACGCCAAGGGCAGTCTGGACGTGACCTTCATCCCCGATACCCATCTTCTGGCCATCGGTGCCACCCGAAGCGGCAAGACCACGGGCTACGTGGTGCCCACCCTGAACGTGCTTCGGAATAAGAAAAACAAGCCCTCCATGGTCATCAGCGACCCCAAGCAGGAGTTATATATCTCCAACGCCGCCAAATTCGAGGAGGCGGGTTATCGGGTGATCCTTCTGGATTTCACCAATTACCGCAACAGCGATTGCTGGAATCCCTTGACCAAGTTCTATCGCACCTATCAGGAATATCTCCACGCCGAGGACACCGTGGAGGTGGTGGACACCTCCGACGGTCCCCGAAACCGGTTCCAGGGTCGGATCTACGAGGATCAGGCGGAGCTGGATCTGGATATCGAGGAGCACAAGGCCGGGTGTTACGACGAGCTGGAAAAGGGCATCACCGCCTTTACCCTGTCGGTCATTCCCACGGTGAATACTAAGGATCCCTTCTGGGAAAATTCCGCCCGGGATCTTCTGCGGGCCATTCTCTACGGGATGCTGGAGGATTCTGCCGAGGGGCTGATTACCGAGGACACCTTCTCCTTCGATACGGTTCTGCGGGTCTTCGATTCCTTTACCGACTCCCGCACCAATTACGACAACGGATATTTCTCCCGCCGGGAGCTGTCCAAGTCTCCCGCCCACCGTCTGGCGCGCAAGTGCATCATCGAGCAGGCCGATACCACCCGCCGATGCATCTCTTCGGAGTTCGCTTCTCTGATGAACCGCTTCCGGGATACGGCCGTGCGCCGCATTACCTGCACCAATACCTTCGAAATGAAGGAGCTGGACGACGGTCGTCCCACGGTCATCTTCGTGGCCTATAAAGACGAGGAAAGCCTGCACTACGACGTGATCAGCATGTTCCTCTCCAATCTCTACACCGAGCTGATCGGCGTGGCCCGCTCCAAGTCCGGACGGCTGGACCGCCCCTTTTATTTCCTGCTGGACGAGTTCGGCAATCTGCCCAAGTTCAACGATTTCGACAAGGTCATCTCGGCCTGCGGCGGACGGAACATCTGGTTCCTTCTGATCCTGCAATCCTACGCTCAGCTGAGCCACGTTTACGGCAAGGAGACCGCCGAGGTCATCAAGGACAATCTGAACGCCCACGTCTTCTTCGGCACCAACAACCCGGAGACCAAGCGGGAGTTTTCCCGGGAGTGTGGCGAGAAGACCATTATCTCCCCCGTCTCCGCCCTGAACGGCTCCGGGGAGACCATTGACCGGTACGAAAAGGATACGGTGCCCCTCGTCCCCGTCAGTTCTCTGAATCATATCGACGCCGGGGAATGCATCGTCACCCAGATGCGGGAGGACGTGCTGCGCTCCCATATGGAGCGGTGCTATCTCTGTCCCGAGTTTGACGGCCCCGTCGCCAACCCTGCCGACCGCCCTGCCCAGGTGCGGTTTGCCGACCCCAAATACACCTACGCGCCCCCTTCCCGGATCCGGAAGTGATCCGGAGGGGAGACGCCTGCCGGAAAGGAGGATCGGTCATGTTCTATTTTACCGGCGATACCCACGGAGATCTCAATCGCTTCGCCTATCACGCCGCCTACGACGGCGAAGAGACCTGGAGCGCGGGAGATTATCTGTTCATCTGCGGGGATTTCGGCTATCTTTCGGCCGACGATCCCCGAAAAGAAGCCTTTCTCGATCAATTGGCTGCCCGCCCCTATACGATCTGCTTCTGCGACGGAAATCACGAAAACTTCGATCTTCTCGAAGCCCTTCCCGTCGAGGAATGGAAGGGGGGATCGGTTCACCGCATCCGGCCCAATATTCTGCATCTGATGCGGGGGCAGATCTACGAGATCGACGGGCGCACCGTCTTTGCCATGGGCGGCGCCTACAGCGTGGACCGGGAGACCCGCGCCGAGGGAAAATCCTGGTGGCGCCGGGAGATCCCTGCCAAGGAAGAGATCGCCCTTGCCACTCAAAATCTGATGAGCCGGGGCAACCGGGTGGATTTTATTCTGACCCACACCGCCCCCCGGGAGGTCATCGATCTGATGGAGCCGGAGTACGATCCCCACGACGCCGATCTGACCGCCTTCCTTGACCGGGTTCGCCGGAGCGTGGACTTCCGCCATTGGTTTTTCGGTCATTGGCATATGGACAAAAATTTCGGTTCCCGCATTCACGGACTTAATTTCGGGGTCGTTTCGATCGATCCCGCCCAGGAGGTGTAACGAATGTCCGATTCCGTATACAAGCGCTTTCTGTCTCAGCGGGACAGAGTCTCCGTGCCGGAGATCCAGCGCGAATTCTCTTATACTTATAAGCAGGCCCGGGAAACCTTCGCCCATTTTCAGCGCCTGCATCTGGTCAGCCGGGATCTGGAGGGGATCTACGGCGCCGTCAACCGCAAGACGCTGAATCCCCGGTGCATCACCACCGCAAGGCTGCAGGAATTTGCCGGTCGGCTGACCGTTGACGACGTGGATTATCTCTCTTCTCTGGAGGTTGCCTCCGCCGGAGAGGACGACCGGAAACTGGTCTTCCGAATTCCCCGTTCTGCGCCTCAGACCCTGTTCGACCTGGGGCTGATCCACCGCTTTGACGGAGAGGTTTATCTCTCGGTCACCGCCGGCACCGTGCAGCGGATCCGCAAGAGCGTGAAGGCCGTCCCCACGGTGAAGATCACCGATATGATCTATCTTCCCATCCTCCACAAGGCCATCAAGGATGGGTTCCGGGTGAGCGAATTTATGGAAAACGAATTCCTGCCCGCCGATTGCCGCCACGAGCTTCTGCGGGGATATCATCACTATCGGATGGGCAAAAAAATGCCTCCCCCGGCGCCGGAGATCCCCGATTCCGCCGCAGGCCCTCTCAAGTACGAATTTCTGGAGGCCTTCCTGCGGCGCAACGACCTGGAGACCAAGGAGGATTACGTAACCCGGGCCAAGGCTCAGTACGAGGTCTTCCGCCTCTCTCCCTTGACGCCCCCTGCGCTGTGCCACGCCGTCTGCGCGGCGGTGGACGAGCTGGAGGGGATGACTCTGAAGCAGATCCGGGAGATCCGGGATATCCTGGTGCCCCAGCTGGAGGACTTGGACGATGACGATCTCTTCTGATATCGCCCGCCTGGGGCAATGGCTGAAGCAGGCCGAAAAGGGGGTCTTCTTCGGCGGGGCCGGGGTCTCCACCGACAGCGGGATCCCCGATTTCCGCTCTTCCTCCGGGTTATACCGGGAAAAGGGCCGGGAATATTATCTGAGCCGGGCGTGTCTCTTGCAAGAGCCGGAGGAATTTTACCGATTCTTCCGGCAAAATATGCTTTTCCCCAACGCCGCCCCCAACGCCGTCCACAAGGCCCTGGCCCGGTGGGAGCAGGAGGGGCGTCTGCAGGCGGTGGTGACCCAAAATATCGACGGGCTTCACCAGGCCGCCGGCAGTAAGCGGGTCATTGAGTTGCACGGCACGGCCTCGAAATACGATTGCACGGTCTGTCGGGCGTCCTTCGGCCCGGAGATCCTGGAAACGCCGGAGCTTGTGCCTCGCTGTCCCCAATGCGGGGGGACGGTGCGCCCCCGGGTGACTCTGTACGGAGAGCCCTTGGACGGCTTTTCCTTCGAAGACGCTCGGCAGGTCATCGCCTCGGCAGATCTTCTGATCGTGGGCGGATCCTCGCTGACGGTGCATCCGGCGGCCTCTCTTCTGACCGAATTCCGGGGGGAGCGCTTCGTGATCGTCAACCGCTCTCCCACCCCCTTCGACGGGGCGGCGGATCTGGTGATCCGGGAAGGGCTTGGGACGGTATTCTCTCAAATCAATTAAAAAAAGGCGGTGTATTCCCATGAAAAATACCAAAAAAACCGAATCCCTCTGGTCCCGTCATCTGCTGGGAAAGCGTTATTCCGGCCGGGATCTGCAGGATTTTTTCGTTTCTCTGCCCAAGGGGATCTATTGCCTGGACGGCCCCAGTCTTTGCGGCAAGACCGCTCTTCTGCGGCGGTTGGAGGCGGAGAGTGGCCGCGCCGTTTCCCGGGTGAATTACGAATTTGTCTCGGAATATCTGTTGCGCAATTATCTCCCCGGCTACGAGGATGCGGAGGCGAAAACCGAGTGCGAGATCTTCATCGTGGAGGATATCGACCTTCTGGCGGGGAAAGAGTCCACTCTGGAGGGCGGCGCCGACCTTTTTAACCACCTTGCCGCCACCCGCACGGTCATCCTTTCCGGCATCGACCTGCGCCGCCGGGTTCCCCAACTCCTGGCCCGCCTCAATTCTCCCACCTTCTTCCGCTTCCGCAAAAAGATCTGACGGGGATCTCTTTCCCGGTCAATCCTACTGGGAGATTTTAAAAAGTATCATTTGCGCCCACAGAACCCCATCCGTCACGGCGGCCGGACACGCCGCGCCACCTTCCCCCTCGCTGGCGCTCCGGAGAAGGCAGGGTTTTAGCGCATCGCTCTTTGAGTTTGTGCATTATCTTTTGAAAAACTTAAAAAAGCATCCTTTGCACCGGGACAACCCTTCCGTCGCCTCCGGCGCCACCTCCACTTACACAGGGGAGGTAGGGGTTACGCGCCGCCTTCTTTTTGTATTTCTATCCGAGAGTTCCTTTTGAATAGTGCGCCTTAAAAAACGATGCGCTCCATTGCACCTTCCCCTATGGTAGGGGAAGGGGGACCGGCGCCAACGGCGACGGTGGTGGGGGTAAGACCCCTCGCCGAAGGCGAACATCACCGATTACGGCGGGGAGGGAAGTATCCTTTGCACCGGAACAACCCTTCGACCGCAAGCGGTCCCCCTCCCCCTACACGGGGGAGGTATATTTTGGGGCGCATCGCTCTTCAAGGAGATCCTTTCGATTTCATGGAATGGAAAGAATCTCACTCCCGGTCAATCCCTTCCACCGCAAGCGGTCCCCCTCCCCTTACTAAGGGGAGGCATGCGTTACGCACTGCCTTCTTTATTGTATTTCTATCCGAGAGAAACTCTCGAACTGTGTGCCCCAAAAAAAGGACGCGCTCCATTGCACCTTCCCCTTTGGAAGGGGAAGGGGGACCGACCGCAAAGCGGTTGGTGGTGGGGGTAAGAAATTTCTCTTTAAAGTAAAATATTATCTCGGACGATGAGCAACCGTTCTGCCTCCCCTTACTAAGGGGAGGTGGCAGGCGGAGCCTGACGGAGGGGATTGCCCGGGAGAGAGATATTTTTGTTCCAAAGAGAACCTTCTTACCCCGCCCACCGTCGCAAGCGCCGGTCCCCCCTCCCCTTCCAAAGGGGAGGATGCAATATACGCATCGTCTTCTTGAACGCACTTATTCTATGTGATGCGCAACAGAATCTCACTTAAAATTTTTTTACTTGCGCTTTACGAAGGTGCCGCCTTCATGAGGGGCGGTACCTTCCTATTGAAAAAACTCCTTACAACCAATCCCC
>JAZPXN010000009.1:0-1503 GCA_045543655.1 Eubacteriales bacterium | reverse complement strand
CAGGATCCACCGCCTCGGAATATTGGGTGGGATTCTTATAGGCGGCGGTAGAGCGGAAGAGATTGCCGGAGATCTCTACGTCCACCAAATTGTTATACCGAATGGCGGCGTAAAGACATTCGTCGAAGATATTATTTGTGATTTTGAATCCGGTCACGTTGGCTCCGCCCACCTGGGAATGGTGACCGATGGCGATCAGGGGTGCGCCGGCCTCGTCACTCTTTCCGAAATAACAGCCGGTGATCGTAATATTCTTCGGCAGAGCATATTCACCGACCCCAAAGGTAAGGGGCCCGGGTCGTCCGGTGGCTCCGCTGGTGGAGGGCTCCACCTGAATGACCTCCCGGTAAAATACGTCACCACATAGGAATCCGGCAAAAATGCAGTTTCTTACCACGGAATCGGTGCTTCCGGTCAGTTGGATCACATGTTCGTTCTTAATATCCTTGAAGATCACGTTCTCGATGGTGACGTTCTTGGCCATACCGAAGATTAAGCAGGAACGGTCGGTCAGATTCAGGTCGATGCCACCGCCGATGATCTTGAAATTACTGCTTCCGTTCCGTCCCGGGGTCTCGTTGTTGCAGTTCAGAATCCGGGTGCCGGAAAGGACGGCAATTTTGTTTTTGTTGAAATCCTCAGCCACCTGCCCCGTAAAACCCTTGGAGGCGTCGGTCATGGTGGTGTACATCCGCAGGGTGACCCCTTCCCGCATGGAAAGCAGAGACACCTTGTAGCGACCGGGGTAGACGTAGACGGTCTGCCCGGGCTTGGCGGCGTCGATGGCGTCCTGGAACGCCTTCGTATCGTCGGCGGAATTATTCCCCTTGGCCCCGTAATCCAACCCCACCTCAATAAAATCCTGGGCACATTTAACAACGTCGCAGGTAAGGGTCTTCTTTTCGGCGTCGACCGAAACGTTGATCTTTGAGGTAAATCCAAAATAGTCGGTCACTGTAATCACGGCCGTTCCGCCCCGATGGGAAGAAACCACCACCGAATCCCTGTAAACCTTCGCCGTGGCCACCTGTTCGTTGGAGCTTTCGGCCTTGGCACCCCGGATTCCCATGGCTTTGTTCAGGATCTTCTTCTCCGCAACGTATTGCGCCCCCGCATCGGAGGCCCCGGAGCCGTCGGCGTTGCCGGAAGAAGTGTTGGAGGAAGGTCGACTTGAAGAGGAGTCTGCCGCATCCGAGGAGGCATCACCACCGTCAACGTCGGAATCTTCCGGGAGATCTGAAGAGAAACCGGCGCCGCCTTCGGAGGAATTTCCCTGCACCAAAGATCCGGCGGAAGTATCCGTTCCCGGCGTTTCCGGTGCGGGAGTGCAGCCAAAGAGAAGGGGGAGAGCCAGGGTTACGGTGAGAAGTCCGGACAAAAGCTTCCGAAAAAGGTCTGTTCGTTTCATAAGTACCTCCATTGTTTTAACAATCGCATCCGCGGTGTGAATTCCAATATTTCAACAAGGATTCCTTGTCGTTTTTCGTTTTTTCTTCCATAACG
>JAZPXN010000008.1:0-75924 GCA_045543655.1 Eubacteriales bacterium | reverse complement strand
CCCCTCACCTGCTCCATTTTTTTCTATAGAGAATAAACCTTTTCTCCATTCCCCAACCGTCCACGATCTTTATGGAATCGAACGCCGAGGGAGTGAATGACAGTCCGGTGGACTGTCAGAGCCGAGGCCGCCTTGTCCGCAAACAAGGTCGATTCCCCTCACCTGCTCCAGAAAAAAGGCTTGCATTGCGAGCCTTTTTTCAATAGAAACCCCTGGGGGTTTAGCTCAGTTGGTAGAGCGCCTGCTCCGCAAGCAGGAGGTCACGGGTTCGAATCCCGTAATCTCCACCAAAAAATAAGGATATCCGTCCGAAGGATGGGTATCCTTGTTTTTTTTATATGCAGAGATTGCGGGAGTCGAAGCCCGAGGGGGTGAATGGATGTCCGGTGGACATCCAGAGCCGAACCCCGCCCGAGCCGCAGCGAGGGAGACGACCGTAATAGTCCCCCATTCCGACACGAATTCCGACACGAAGGCCTCCCTTCAAATGAAATAAACGAAGACAACCCACGCAATTCTTACTGCCCATGGGTTGCTTTCTTGGGGTCACGGTCGCCAATCGTGGTTCATTTTGTGGGGTCAGTCGATTTTATCGGCACTTTTTTTTCGAGAATTCAAGCGGACCCTTGAAAAAAAATCCATAATGTGTTATAATGGAAGCAAGTCCAAACGAGGTGAAAAAATGAGAAAAGATGAAAACGACCGCCTGCAGCAGGACGTTTCCTATGAGACGGAGAATTTTAAGATTTATGCGGCGGACAAGCGCGCCAGTCTGTCGGGCAGAGCCTTTCACGAGGCGATCGAGATCAAATACGTGTACGAGGGTTCCATAATGCAAATCATCAACTCTGAGGTGATCATCGCCAAGGAGGGCACCATTACGCTGGTAAATCCCTATGAGCTGCACGCAAATCTGGAAACCGATCGATATGGGGGCAGATATTTTCTGATTATGGTGGATCTTGATTTCTTTGTCTCCAACAATCCTGCCGGGCCGGATCTGCGAGAGCTTCTTTTGACCGAGGGGCAATCCTTTTGTCACGTGATCCGCGACAACCCCCGTATGGGGTGGATCCTTGGGGAGGTGGTGCGGGAGCTGGAGGCGAAAAGGGAGCATTACCGCAGCATGGTCTATCATCTGATGAGTGAATTTTTTACGTTGCTCTTGCGGGATTTTCGCAATACGGAGGGCTCGCGCCTTCTTTCCAAGGAAGGGCTGAGGCGCGCCCAACTGCTGGCCCCGGCGCTGTCAAAGATCTTCAAGGAGTATGACCGCCGCCTTTCCATTGACGAGCTGGCGGAGTGTTGCAATATCAGCAAATACTATTTTTGCCGTCTTTTCAAGGAAGAAATGGGCATGACCGCGGTGGAATATATCACAAAGCACCGCATTTCTCTGGCGGAGGCCTTGCTGCGCGAGGGAAAAAAAAGCATCCAGCAGACCGCTTATCTTTGCGGCTTTGAGGATATCAGCTATTTCTACCGTTGCTATAAAAAGGTCAAGGGGGTCTCCCCCAAAAAGAAGCGTTCCTAAATCAAGCATGATTTCTTTTGCGATATTGCAGAGAAATCATGCTTTTTTCTTTTAAAAGAGAAAAAGAGTGCAATATCGTCCATAAACAGAACAACATCGTCACTTGCTTTTTTCGTTTCGGAATGGTAATATAATATTGTAGTCTTGCTTGTTGGAAGGAGACGCAAAAATGACAAAGATTAAAAAAATCGACGTTCACGCACACGCCATCCTGTTTCAGGAATACGCACCCATCTGGCGAAACGGGGTGCCCTGGGTCTCGCCGAAGCAGGTTCTTGGCTTTTACGATGACCTGAACATCGAAAAGGGCGTATTGCTCCCCCTTGTTTCCCCGGAGTATCATCAGGAGCAGATCTCCAACGCCGCGTGCAAACACATGACCGAGCAGTATCCCGATCGATTTCTGTGGTTCTGCGGCATCGATCCCCGCGCTTTGGGAAACCGGCCCGATGCGAATCTTTCGCTTCTTCTGAACCACTATAAGGCCCTTGGCGCCAGGGGCATGGGCGAGTTGACCGTCCAGCTATATGCGGACGACCCCATGCTGGACAACCTGTTTGCCCATTGTGAGGCCTGCGATATGCCTGTGACCATTCACATCGCTCCGCGGTTTGGCGGTTGCTACGGCATTGTGGACGATCCGGGGCTGCCGAGACTGGAACGGGTACTGCAAAAACACCCAAAGCTCAAGATCCTGGGGCACTCCCAGCCCTTCTGGTCAGAGATCGGAACCAACGTGGACTCCGGCAACCGCAACGACTATCCCTCCGGCAAGATCGAGGAAGGTCGCCTGATCGAGCTGTTGCGCAAATACGACAACCTGTATTGCGATTGCTCCGCGGGCAGCGGCGCCAATGCCCTCATGCGTGACCCGGACTATACCGAGCAATTCTTTGAGGAGTTTTCGGACCGTCTGCTTTACGGTTGCGACATTTGCCAAAGCTTCAACCGCTTCCCCTATGAACTGGATGCGTTTTTGGATCAGATGCTGCGGGACAAGCGGATCCGCGAAGAAAACTACTATAAATTCGTGCGCGGGAACGCCATCAAGCTCTTGAAGCTGGAGGATGCGGAATAAACAAACGGATGCTTGAGCCCAACGGGAACGGCGCGATCCCTTCTGCGGGCCCGAGCAGAGCGAAGAGAGCACTCCGCCCTCCCGCGCGGTGCGCCTCTGACGGAAAAAAGTCGAAAAAGAAAAGGAGAATATTATGGAAAAATTAGCATTGCTTGGCGGCACGCCCGTCATCGAAAAGGCCGCTCCCGAGGAGCTTTTTAAGTGGCCCATCATGACCCAGGAGGATTATGATGCCGCCATGGACGTTATTGTGAACAACAAGTTCTCCAACACCGATATTACCATCAAATTCCAGGAGGAATTCGCCGCATGGCAGGGGAGGAAGTACGCCCTGGCCTTTACCAACGGTACCATGTCTCTGACTGCCGCGATGTTTGCCATAGGCCTCAGTGAGGGTGACGAGATCATCTGTCCCACAAAGACCTATTGGGGCAGTGTTTCCCAGGCGGCCTGGTTCGGCGCAAAGTCGGTATTCTGCAACATTAACGAGATGCTCAGCATGGATCCCACCGACCTGGAGCGTTGCATTACGCCGAAGACCAAGGCCATCGTGGTGGTACATTACTTCGGCTATCCTTGCGATATGGATCCGATCATGGAGATTGCCAACCGACACGGCCTTTACGTGATCGAGGACGTTTCCCACGCCCACGGAACCTTGTATAAGGGGAAAAAGGTAGGATGCTTCGGCCACATTGCCGCCATGTCTATGATGAGCTGGAAGCTCTTTGCCGCAGGTGAGATGGGCATGCTTGTCACCGATGACCGCAAGCTCTACGAGCGCGCCATCGCCTTTGGTCACTACGAGAGAAACAACGAAAAGTTTATTGAGGAATGCGAGGATCTGAAGGACTACTATCACATCGCCCTCGGGGGTGTGAAGGGGCGCGCCAACCAGGTCTGCTCCGCCATTGCCAGAGTGCAGTTAAAATATTTTGACGAGCGTTGCGTCCACATCCGCGAGGCCATGAATTATTTTTACGATCAGCTGGAGCGCCTCCCCGGTCTTAAGCCCCTGCGTGTGGATACGGCCGACGGCTCTATGATGGGCGGCTTTTATACGCCCCACGTCGCCTACTTCCCCGAGCAACTGGGCGGTCTCTCCGCCACCCGCTTTGCCGAAGCCGTCACCGCAGAATTCAACGGCGCCTTCAAGTGCCGCGCAGGCGGCAACTTCTGCCTCCATACCCACCGCTATTTCAAAACCTTTGACCCCACGCACCCCAGCGTGCCCAAGCAGGACGACGGAAAGGAGGAGCCGGCGTTGGCCGTATCCGAGGAGCGATTCTGCATCTCGGCTCCCTGGTTCAAGCATTACGACAAGGAGTGGATCGACCTCTACGCGCAGGCCTTCCGCAAGGTCACGGAGAACTATGAGCAGCTGTTGGAAGGCGATACCGACAAGACGCAGGGCGGCATCTGGTACGGCTCCGAGGACGACAGAAAAGCGCCGAAAAAGAATTGAGGAGTAGATAGTGAAGGAACGTAAATTCCGTTTCGGGATCTTAGGGTGCGGTATGATCGCCCACGTCCACGCAAGTGCCATTCGCGCCCTTCCCGAGGCGCTTCTTGCGGGTGCTGCGGATGCCGACGCACAACGAGCGGCGCAGTTTGCCGCGCAGTACGGCGTACACCCCTATGAAAGCTACGGCCAAATGCTGGCGGATCCGGAGATTGACGCGGTCTGCATCTGCACGCCAAGCGGCTTTCACGCAGAGAACGCAATTGCGGCATTGCAGCACGGCAAGCACGCAGTGTTGGAAAAGCCTATGGCGCTGTCGGTGGAAAGTGCGGACAGGATCGTTTCCGCCTGCGACCGGACGGGAAAGCTTTTGACCGTCATTTCTCAGCTCCGCTTTTCCTCGGACGTGCAAAGGGTCAAGGCGCTACTTGCCGAAAACGCCTTCGGGCGGGTGACGCTGTGCAGCCTTCATATGAAGTATTATCGAAGTAAGGAGTATTACGCCTCCTCCCCCTGGAAGGGGACTAAGGCCTTTGACGGCGGCGGCGCGCTGATGAACCAGGGGATTCACGGCGTGGACCTTTTGGAATATATCGTCGGTCCCGTCAAGGAGATCTCGGGAAAGGCACGGACCCTGTCCCACAAGATCGAGGTCGAGGATACGGCCGTCGCGATGCTGGAGTTTGAAAACGGCGCCCTTGGCGTGATCGAGGCCTCCTCCTGCGCCTATCCCGGCTTTGAGCGACGGATCGAGATCCACGGCGACAAGGGCTACGTGCTGTTGAGGGATAACCGGATCGAGCGTATGCTGGTGGACGGCAAAGAGGTTTCCGGCGAGGCGCTGAACGACGCAGGAACCTCAAGGGATCCTGCCGCGATAAATTGCGAGATGCACCGTCAGCAGATTCAGAACCTGCTTGCCGCTGTTCGGGGGGAAGAAGCCCTTCTCGTGGATGCCCGCGAGGGCAAAAAGGCCCTTCGGCTGATCGAGGCCATTTACCGATCATCGCACGAAAGCCTATCGCAATCGTGACCGTCCTTTTCGTGTCTTAAAGAAACGACGGGAGTGTGAACACGAAGATCTCCCTTCAAAGGAAATAAACGAAGACAACCCACGAGCAATTTTTACTGCCCATGGGTTGTCTTTCTTTCGTTGCAGGTCCCGGGGGCAGATTTTCGGCGTTTATTTTTTGAAGCCGAATTCTTTCATTTTGGCGAGGGTGACGGGGCCGATATTGCCGTCGGTCTCAAGACCGGTGCGGCGCTGGAATTCCTTGACCCAAGCCTCGGTATTTTCGCCGAAGACGGGGCCCTTGACGTCCTTGGCGTTCCGCTTCAGGACGTTGGCGTAGGCGGGAAAAAATTCATACCAGAAGCGATTGATCTTCTCGATTTTCGGGCCGTTGTCGCCCCGGCGGAAATATCCCCGCTCCGGCAGGAAGGATTCCTTCGGAGCTTCCTTTGCAAACCCATTCAGGCCGGCGGCGCGGATCTTGGCGGGGTAGTCGATCAGCAGATAATTCTGATCCACCACCTGCCCGGCCACGAGATTGGAGCGGATCTCGTTGGTACTGCCGCCGAACTGCCAAAGGCCGCAGACCCCTTCGTTGCCTTGATAGGTGAGATTTTTCGTCCACTCGGCCACCCAATGAGCGTACCGCTGCAGGTCGCCGTCGTTGAGATGGGTTTCAAAAAAGGATCTGCTGGCGTAGATGCCGACCCAGTAGCCCCGGCTTTCCAGATAATCGCACCAGGCCTTTACCACCCGGGTGAGGGCGTCTTTGCCGACGGCCTTCATCCGGGCGTCCTCCACGTCGTAATAGACGGGCAGGTCGAACCTGCGGCCGGCGAGCACCTTTTCTTCAAAATATTTCGCCTCGGCAACGGCCTCCCCTTCGGTGGCGGCCATGCCGTACTGATAGGTGCCTACGGGCAATCCCGTGGCAACGGATTTTTCGTAAAAATCCACGAAGCAGGTATCCCGCCCGCCGCCTCTGATAACCGTCGGCGCGGTATACGCCCCTCTGGGGATAATGAATTTCACCCCCTCGGCTACGGCCTTTCCGAAGTCGAAGCCCCGCTTGTGGGCCGAAATGTCGATTCCGAATTCTTGCATAATCATACCTCATTTCCGGATCCGATCCGGTTCCATCCTATGCCGTGCCCCGTTAAAACGTTCCCCCGCCCGTTCCTGCCGGGTTGACAATCGGATCGTTTTGTGGTATACTATTTACAGAAGATCCTGCAAGATCATTGTTCGGCAATGCTTTTTTAAGCAAGTTCAGCCGGGTGATAAAGTGTGCGGGGTCTTCGTCTTTTTGCGCCGCTTGACAATTTGCAAGAAATTTGCTATACTAAGTACGGAAGATGTTGTGGAACCGCTTTTTCGAGCGTAATCCGCGGGCTATACGCCGACATCTTTCCTTTGTGAAGATAGCCGTGGCGGAGAGGGGCGACCTAACTCCGATTCCCTTGCGGAAGACCGGCTATCTTTTTTCTGCCAAGATCCCGCCGGGGGGGGCGGCGGCTTGACATCGACGGCGGTTTTTGGTATAATAAATAATATCTTTCGCAAAGGAGTGTCCGACGTGAAAAAGCTATTTACGCTGTTTCTTTCGGGATTGCTGCTGATCACGCTGCCCTGCTGCGGCGCAATGCCCGGAACCAAAAATACCGATTCTGCGCAAGGATCTTCTTCCACCCTGCAGACGGACGAGGCCACACAGGGGAATTCCTCCGATCCCGATACGGAGGCGCAATCCGGAGAAGCGGCCCGGCCTGCCTATAAAACGCCCCAGGAGGCGTTGGAGGCGTCCCCCCATCTCGTGGGGCTGACCGACCAGAAGAACGGCCGTTTGCTCGTCCGGGATCTGGCAAAAGACTGGAGCGACGATTCCTCGGTGATCTGGGAATACAAGGACGCAAACACGGCCTCTGCGGCGGGGCTGAAGCTCCGCGACAGCGAGATCTTCGGCGGCGAGGTGGTTCTGTTCTGCGGCCCCAGAGGCGCCGGGATCCTTTCCTACGAAACCAAAGAGACCCTCTTTTTCACCTCCCGGGTGGGAAGCAACCCCCATGCGGTGGAATTATTGCCCGACGGCACTTTTATCGTGGGCTCGACCTCGGACAACAAGGTCACCGTATTTGATGCGGCAGGAGGGAATACGGAACCGATCCAGACCCTTTCCTATGAAAACGTCCACGGCGCCTTGTGGGATCCGGAATATCAGGTGCTTTGGATGGCGGGAAGAACCAAGCTCAGCGCGTTTTCCGTGTCCGGCACCGGGGAGAACGCCCGCATTTCCCTGATCCAGGGGATGATCTACGTCACCGGAGACTGGCTGCACGATCTGTTCCCCTGCTACGGAAATCCCCAGGCGCTGTTCGTCACCTGCGCAGAGGGGATCTTCCTCTTTGATAAAGAGAAGGAAAAATTCCTTTCCACCTACCCCTGCTCCTCCCTCGCCGCAAAGATCACGACGGCTCCCGCGGCGGGAGCGTTCGCCGATCACGTGATGGTGGCAATGCCCGTCATTTCCGGCAAGACCGTCCATCGGGAATGGTGCATGAACGAGATTTTGGTGCTGGTGCCCATGGGCAAATCCACCGTCCGCAAAATCACCCGCACGGCCCCCGACGACGCCTATTATAAGGTTCGGGTCTGGTGCGCCGATTATCAATAAGCCTGCCCCAAGGATACCCGCAAAAGCACGGGTATCCTTTTTTTCGGCGGGGATCCGGAGAAGGCTTGACACGGGCGGCGGTTTTTGGTATACTGGAGAAAAGACAAAAAATGGCCAGCGGTTGCGAAGGATTGACGAGACCGGCGGTTGGTTTTTTGTTATAATGAAAGAAAAAACCGACGGAGGCATAGATATGAAACAGTTTGTGACCTGCGAGAATTCTTTTTGGCAAGAGCGGGATCTTCGGGTGGCGGCGACGGGAGAAGCGCTGGAGATTTCGGAAGCCCTGGACAAGCCGCTGTACGGCTTCGGCTGCTGTCTGAGCGAGATCTGCATTCAGGCGATCCGCACCCTGGACGAAGAGAAGCAGAGGGAGATCTTCCGGGAGCTTTTTTCGGAGGAGGGCTGCGGCTTTTCCTTCTGCCGGCTTTCCATCGGCGCCAACGATTTTGCCGAAAGCTGGTACAGCTACAACGAGACCGACGGCGATTACGCCATGGAGCATTTTTCCATTGACCGGGATCGGAAATACATCCTGCCCGCCGTCAAAGAGGCCATGGAATATTCTCCCCGGCTTCGGTTTTTTGCCTCGCCCTGGAGCCCGCCCACGTGGATGAAATTCCCCAAGGTCTGCAACCACGGACGGATCGTGGAGACCGAAGAAAATCTCCGGGCCTACGCCCTGTATTTCAAAAAATATCTGGAGGCCTACCGGGCGGAGGGCGTGAAGATCGACCAGATCCACGTGCAGAACGAATATCATTCCGATCAAAAATTCCCCTCCTGCGTTTGGACGGGGGATGCGCTGACCAATTTTATGGTCAATTATCTTGCGCCCGCCCTGGGGGATTCGGCAGAGCTGTGGTTCGGCACCGACAACGGACCGGAAAACGACCATCGGCTTCTGTTCTCCCGGTATCGGCAGTTCTTCGGCAAGGCCATGCAGAATCCCGACTTCCGGAAGATCGTCTCCGGGGTCAGCTATCAGTGGGCCGGGAAATTCGGCATTACCCAGGCGTCGGAGGATTATCCCGAAATGAACCTGCTGAACGGGGAAATGGAATGCGGCGACGGCAGAAACACCTGGGAATACGCCCGCTATTCCTACGAAATGATGCACCACTATTTCAAGCACGGCTCCCGGGCCTGCGTTTATTGGAATATGGCGCTGATGGAAGGGGCAACCAGCACCTGGGGCTGGAGGCAGAATTCCCTGATCACCGTGACCAAAGACGGGAATTACCGCTATAATCCGGATTTTTACGTCATCAAGCACTTCGCCCGGTTTATCCGGGAAGGAGCGGTGATGCTGAAGACCAAGGGGGGCTGGTCCACCAATACCACCCTGTTCCGCAATCCCGACGGCAGCACCGTGGCGGTGATCGTGAACCCCTTCGAGTTCGAAAAGGACCTGACCCTGAAGGGCGAAACCTTCCGCCTCCCTCCCAAATCCTTCACCACCCTCGTTTTTTAACCTTCAAAAAAAACGAACCCCGCCCCGGCCGGACGACGGCCTTGGGCGGGGTTTTCTTTTCGGAACGCCCGCTAATGAAAAACGCCGCTGCCGCCGGGGTCGATTTCCCCGGCGGCGACGGCGTTGCTGTGTTTCAAAAGGAATCCGTATTGGAGGTACTTATAAGGAATCAGCAGATTCAGACGGTCAGCGCAGGAGAATGGAAAGATTGGTATTGGCGGCTTTCAGGGCGGGCTTGATGCCGGCGCCGATGCCAAGCACGATGCTGACGGCCACGATGAGAAGCAGGCTGTAAAGGCTGGCGTAAAGAGGGATTTGCAGAACGGCCAGAATCAGCCAGGAGAGCAGAAGGCCAAAGGCGTACCCCAGGGCGGCAAAGACCGCGACGATCAGGAAGGATTCCACCAAAAACAGGTAGACCACCATGCCCTTGGTCATTCCAAGGGAGCGGTAGACGGCAATCTCGTTGGCCCGCTCCAGAATCGAGATATACATGATATTGACGATATTGATCGCCGAAACCACCAGGGAAATCGATGCGATAAGGGATAAAAACAGAGAAATCGTAGCGAAAATACCGCTCAGAGATTCCGTGTCGCCCTCGGTATAATTGACGAATCTTGCGGTTCCGGACAGTTCGGCGTTCAGCCGCTCCAGCACGGCGTCCACCGTTCCGGGATCGGATTGATCGGTAGTAAGATAAAAGGCCGCCACGTCATAGGCCTCCCTATAGGGAACCGCGCCCCCGAGGCGTTGCGGAAAATACAGGGTGGCCGTCAGATCGGAGGTGGTGCCGACCACGGTATAGACCACGCCGCCCACCACCAGAGCGTCCCCCACGTGATAAAGCGAGACGTCGCTTCCTTCGCCGCAATAGGCAACGACTGCGTTGCCCGGGGCCCGATCGAAGCCCACTCCTTCGGAGACGGCCACGGTATCGTCAAAGGCCACGTCTACCCCGTACTGCCGGGAGCCGTTGGGCAGGAGAACGTCGGTCCGTTTGCTGCCGGGGGCCTGCTCGAAGGAAAGAACGTCGCTGCGCTTGCGGATCTCTTCGGCCGCCCGGCGGATGCCGTCGGAGGTGATAATCTCCGTAAAATCCGTGCCCTCCACGGAATCGGCCAGTCCCAGCGTCACCTTACGGTTGAATTCGTTGGAGAGATGATGCGAAAGGCTGTCGGAAAAGGCAACGATCACGATCACCGAGGCCACGCCGACGAAGATGCCAAGCCCCGTGAGGAGGGTGCGGAATTTATTGTATTTCAGGGTGGCAAAAGCACTTTTAAAGAAGTAGGCTATCATTGCAAATCACTCCGTCGCGAAGTTCGATGATCCGGTCGGCCCGCAGAGCCACGTCCCGGTCGTGGGTAACCACAAGGACGGTCGTATCGGTGGTCTCGTGAAGGCGGTCGAGCAATTGAAGAATATTCTCCGTATTGGCCTCGTCGATGGCGCCCGTGGGCTCGTCGGCGATAAGAAGGTCGGGCTTGGCGAGCATGGCGCGGGCAATGGAGACCCGCTGCTTCTGGCCGCCGCTCAATTCGTCGGGATAGCTTTCGGCCTTTGCGTCCATTTCCACCGCCCGAAGGACCTCCCCGATGCGGTCTTTGTCCACGTAGCCCAGCTTAATAACCGACGCGGCCTCCAGATTCTGCCGGACGGTAAGCCGGTTAATCAGCTGAAAATCCTGGAAAACGAAGCCGATCCTCCGCCGCCGGGCAGAGACGGGAGCGTCCCCGTGCCTGCGCAGCACCTCGCCCCCCAGAAGAAAATCGCCCTCGTAATCGAAATCCAGAAGCCCGACGATCTTCAGCAGGGAAGATTTGCCGGAGCCGCTCTTCCCGACGATGGAGCAGTAACTGCCCTTTTCGATGGAAAGATCCACGCTTTTCAAGGCTTCCACGCAGAAATTGCGGCCTTTGTAGACCTTACGGATGCCCCGAAGCTCAATAAATGCGCTCAATTTCATCCCCCTCCTTCAACCCGGACAGGAGCTGATACTGCCCCTCGGTATACGTCACCTCCACGGGAGTTTCCACCCCGTCCCGAAGAACGTAAAAGGAACCGTCGGCCTTCTGCCCCACGTAGGCGGCGGGGAGGTAGGTTTTGGGCTGAGAAACCATATAAGCGTAGGTATTGGTCAGAAGAAGCACGTCCCGGGAGGCCGAGACGGAATAGACCAGATTATAGGTATCGTCCTCCTCGCCGGGGACGTAATAGGAGAAGGAGACCTGCCCCACCCGTTGACCGTTGTATTCCAGCCCGTACCCCTCGCCGGAGGTCAGAAGGGTCTGAAGATTCCGGGCAGGCGCGGTGAAGACGAACTCCACGTGGTTGCTGTAAACGTAAAGGGTGTTCCCCTCGATGACCACCAAGCCGTCGTTGCGGGCGACGATCCCCTCGGAATCCAGCGCCGTGACCCGGTTCCCGTAGTCCTGCTCGATCTTTCCGTAGGAGGCGATCTCCCCCTCCAGTTCCCGGATACGGCTGACGACGTCGGGGCTTGTGAGGAAATGATCCAGAAGGGATTTCACCTCGGTCCGACGGGCGTTGAGCTTGTCCAGCTGAAGGCGGTTGGTCTCCTGTTCCTTTTCGTAAAGGGCGGTCAGCTTGTCCATTTCCCGCTTGGTGGCGGGGTCGGCTTCCGCGCGGCGAAGGGCAAGATCCTGCCCGAACCAATGGGAAACCTGAGGGATGGAATCGTTGCCGGGAGCGGAGTCGATCAGCTCCTGCAGGGCGTAACGGTAGTTGATCTCCGCCGTCTCCACCACGATCTGCTGAGCACGGATCTCCGGCTCAAGGTCGGCGAATTCGTCGGACAAAGCGGCGTATTCTCCCGCAAGGGCAGGCGATTCGGAGAAATCTCCCTTTTGGATCAGCTCCAGCTCCCGCTGGGCCTCGACCTTATCGGCCTGCACCTCGGACAGATCCATCTCGGTGCGCAGATCGGCAGAGAGCGCGTCCTTGCCGCCGGCGGAAAGGGTGATCAGCACCGTGCCCGCCGTAATCCGCTGTCCGTTGGAGACCTTTACCTCTTGCGTGGCGCCGTCAAAATCGTATTGCTCCATACGGCTCGAAACCAGCTTCCCTTGAAAACGGGAGCTTTCAGCCCGAACCGTGTAGGAATCGGTCACGGAGGCGGAAGCGTCGCCGCAGCCGGTCAGAAGACCGGCTGCAAGAGTCAGAAGGATGCCTGCGAGAATGTTTCGGAGCATAGTCAGTTTCTTACCTCGTCAATGATTCCGACCAGCTTGTCCACGGTGGCCTTACGGTCGGCTTCGTTTTGGAAATAATAATCTTCTTCCACCAGAATCTCCATCGTACCCTCGGCCAGCTCGGCGTAATAATACGCCTCGTTCTCCCGGGTGGAGCCTTCGGAATCGAAGATATAAATGCAGTAGACCGTCTCGTCGGGGGAATCCAACCCGGCGCTGGGGCCGTATTCCACCATCTCCTGCAGGGCAGGCAGGTGGGCCGGAGCGTCGGGATCGTAATTGGTCACCGTAACGATCCCCTCCTGCGTAAAGGAGTAATATCCGGGATGGTCCGCAAGGGCGTCGGCGCCGCCGACAAGGACCGTCCCTCCACCGCAGGCGGTCAGAGACAGCAGAAGAACGAGAGCCGTAACGGCTCCGAGGATCTTTTTCATCTTAATTCACCGAAACCTTTCGAATGGCTTTATAACAGACCCCGTCCACCGTGACCCGGCGGAAGGAGTCCTTCCGGTCGGAGGACCATTGGGGAATTCCGCAGATCTTCACCGGCTGTCCCCGGTCCATGCGGTAAATATCCCCGGACCGGTCGGTAGCCACCAGATAGCGGAAGGCGCCGCCTTCGTAGCCGCCGGCCAGATCCACCAAGCCGCCGGAGAGAACATCCAACAGCTTCCCGGTCAGGGAACGCTCCGGACGGTGGGATACCACGTAAACCGCATCCCCCGGCTTCAGGGAGAGGGCGGCAGAAAGGTGGGAAATCTCCCGATTAACGTCAGCCATAAGGCGTCTCCTTTCAGAAGGTAAAGAATCCGTAAACCAGACTGCCGACCACGTAGACGGTCAGAGGCAGGGTGGCCACGAAAAGATTCAGGGACGGATTATCCCTTCTCTTATACAAACCCATAACGAGGAAAATAATCGCAAGCCCCACCGCAAAAAACAGGGCGGCGTATACGGCGAAGTGGGTCACCGTCTGCAGGGCGAAGCAGGCCACGTGGAGGGCGATGAGCAGAGTGATGACCGTCTTATTGACGTCCTTGGCCTTTTTCAGATCGAAGGATTCCTTCTCCTTGGTGCCGATCTTGCAGAACAGACTGCCCAAAAACGACATAATCGCCACGGTGATGAGATACATCACGAGATACCCCACGGCGATCACAGCAACGGCGCCGATCTTCCAGGAGGGATTGTCGGCCAGAATATCGGTCAGAAGGTTCTCCGCAGGGAGGAGGGAAAAGCCCAGCATCGCAAGAGCGATAGAGCTGAGGGCGAGGATGGGGGCGCGGAAGAAAGAGGTTTTCACAGTCTTATTCCTTTCACAGAACGGCCGAAGGATCTTCGGCGCGGTTTTTTACGGTCATGCCGGCGAACAGCACCGCCGAAATCAGCAGGGCTACCGCCAGATAGATCCAAAGGAAGGTCGTGGGATAGCCCGTCAGCAGAACGGCACCCCACAGCACGGGGACGGTGGACTGGGCGAAATGGATCAGCATCCGGGCCTTCCAGCTTCCGTGGAAGAGTGAGTAGCACTCCAAAAGAGCGCTGATCAGACCGGTAACGGCGAAGACCGAGACCGTTTCCACCGAGGCCAGCCCCATAGCGATCAGGAAGGGAAGCGCCACGGCAAAACGGATCACGCTCCCCGTAAGCACGGCCTTAAACTTCTTGCGGCGCAGAAACAGCCCGTCGGTGCCGGCCCTTCCGCAGAAGAGGGGATCCTTTGCAAGGAGGGTGAATTCCTTGGTCTTCTTCTCCCTGCCGGAGAAAAACGAATGGCCGCAGGTGACCCACAGAAGAAAGGCCTTCAGAATCCCGAGATCGTCGGTCTCTGCGAACAGAAGCAAGGTCAAGGCCAGGGAAAAGACGTTGCCGAGGATCATCTTATAATTGAGAAGATACTCTTTATAGACCCACAGATCGAGTTTTTTCAGGGGAGACAGAAAGATGCGGGGGAGATACGTGTGGCTCTTCTGCCCCTTGCAGACCCGGGCGACCAGCGTAAAAAGGCCGAAGCAGGCCAGACTGAAGCCGAGACACCAAAGTCCGTCGGCGGCGGCAACACCGGCGTAGAGAGCGGTCATCTTATGCCAGAAGGCAAAATCCAGCCACAGAACGACGGGCACAGCCACCAGAAAGACGACGCAAAGAGCGGTCACCGCCTTGTTCCTCTTGCTGCAGACGATACTGCAGGCCGGCGAAATGCCGAAATACAGGGCCGCGTAGATCAGAAAGGTCACGGCGGAGAACATCTGCCCCCGCAGGAGCAGGAAGCCCGTCAGCCCCACCCCCACGATAAGGTTTGAGACCACGGAATCCAACCAGAAGCGCTGAAGCAGATAAAAGACGAAATACCGGGCGGAGCCGACGGGGATATTCAAAGAACGGAAATCGTTGGCGCTCCAGAAGACGTCGTTCTTCACGAAGCCGGCAATGGAGGTGATAAAGAGGTAGGTGATCACCAGAAGGTTGCCCACCTCCGGACGGATCAGATACGCGATCACCGACACCGCCAGAAGGACAAGCCCTACCAAAATCTCCTTGCCGTACTTCCGCTCCTGCTTGATCAGCAGGCGCTGAAAGGTCATTACCGCCGTATTCATCGCTTCACCAACGTTCCTTCGGTCACTTCGTAGATCTCCTCCACGCAGGCCTGCAGGAGGGGGGCGTTGTGGCTGACGATCACCAGATGCTTATCGCAGGAGGCAAGATATCCGGTCAGGCTCCGGTTGGTCTTCTCGTCAAGATTCTCAAAGGGCTCGTCCAGCAGGAGAACCTCGCTCTTTGAGGCCAGCCCCAGCATCAGAAACACCTTCTTCAGACTCCCCAGGGAAAGCTTGCCCAGACAGGTATCCAGCATCCCCTCCATCCCCAGAAGGGCGGTCAGGGCGTCGAAGCGATCGTCAAAACGGTCCAGGGCACGGCAGAGGGAGATCAACTCCCGGGGGGTGAAGTAGGAATAATTCTTCGCGGAGAAATCCACGAAATATACGTCGCCGGGAAGGACGATCGCACCGCTTTCGGGGATGAGATCGCCGTTCATCAGGTGGAGCAGGGTGGTTTTGCCCACGCCGTTGCCCCCAACGACCCCCACCCGCTTGCTCCGGATCTCACAGGAAGCGTCCCGGAAGATCGGGGCGTCGTACTTAAAATTCAGATTGTGCAGCTCAAACATTTACGGTTCCCTCCAAACAGGCGCCCGACAGCGTCAGAAGCGCTACGGCGGCGTAGCAGATCAGAATACGGATCCACCGTTTTCGTTCCGGTCGGATCGATTTATGAAGATAATCTTTCAGAATGCGGTAGACCTCGTAGCTGATATAGACCGAGAGCATCAGCGCGATCACCTCGAAGACGGCGTGCCGGTACAGCAGCGCCGCCTGCAGACCGAGAGGCAGCTCCCGGATCTGAAAAATATTGTTCCCGATGGCCACGAACTGAACGGCGCTCATGGCAAAATTCAGAAAGGGCGTAATGCAGATCAGGGAAAAGAAAGCGATATTATTGACAAAAATCGGTCCGATGCCGGGGGCTTCGATCCCGCTGAAATCGAAGGAAACCGAGTCCGACGTCAGATCGGCGTAAAGAAAACCGGCAAAGGCAAAAAACAGCGAGAACAGCAGGTAGATCAGCGTAATATCCCGGGGGGACAGGGGCCGCGCCGTCTGCTTGATCGTTGCCGTCATGAGATCACCTCTTTCATGAGGACGGACGTGATATGATAATTTCCGGAAGCACCGGAAAATAAGACAAAAGAAGCGGGGGGAAGAGTCCCTGCCGGAACCCCTCCCCCACCGGATCGGTGCCGAACGGAAGGTCACTGAAAAATCAGCAACGCCCCTCGGTTACAGCCAGCCGATGGCGCCGGCGGCAAGACCGCCAACGGGGCCGGCAAGGCAGCCCAGCCAGGAAACGTGAGCCGCAAGATAGCTTGCTAGGGCAGACGCGCCGACGGTGGCAGCCTTCTTGACGATGGTCTTCGCGGCAGAAGTTCCGACCTTGGCGGCCAGCCAGTTGATAACGCTGCGCTGGCTCCAGGTCTTCAGCTTCTTCTTGATGACCTGTGCGACGATGTATCCAGCTTTCATTTCATTCTCTCCTTCCCCCGTGCGTGGATATCACGTTATTTTGCTTGTTTTTACCCGCGACCGTTTCAAATAAGACAAGCAATAAAAAATTTTGAAAGCATAGGGAGTGCCCGGATTTTTCCCTCCGGGGAGGGACGAATCTTAAAACCGCGGCGGCTTTGAAGATTCGCAAGGCGGAAAAACTTTTTTTCATCGCCGGGATGCACGGCTTCGTAAATCCCGGAGAGACGGGCCTTTCGCCTTGGTATCTTATAAAACCGCAGGGGCTTTGAAGATTCGCAGGGTGAAAAAAGTTTTTCTCCGACTCCGGAGACTTCTCTTTCCTCCCTCAAAGAGAGAAACCGCCCCGGCGCCCCCTTTTCGCAGAAGCAAAAAATAAAAAAGCGCCGGAGTCCGAAGACTCCGGCAAAACACAATTGGAGGAGAGGAATAAGCGTGATTCAGGGACGGAAGGGCCCGCGGTACCGGGACTTTCCGAGGCCTAAGGCCAGATAGAAGATGCCGGGGAAGAACCAAAGCCCCAGGGTAAATCCAAAGCCCTTTCCGTAGGCCCGGGCCAGCTTATAGGAGGTGACCAGGGGAAGGATCCACCAGCCCACCACGGGGATCAGAGTCAGCAGGACGAAAAATCCGCTGCCCCAGGCGATGCGGTATAGCACGACGTCCCGGTAAATGGGAATAAAGGTGGCCCAGCCGTGCTGTCCGGCCTTGGAAAAGACCCGCCAGCAGCCCACGACGGCCAGAATCGCCATCACAAGGGAGAATACGGCGGCCAGAATCGAGAGCAAGCCCGACGAATCCGCCGGCAGCCAGGAAGAGATCAGTTTTTCAATGCTTTCAAGATATTCGTTCATAAACAACCTCCTTCAGGGGTTTTCACAAGTATAAACGCCAGGGTTTTCCTTTTTTCGCACCTCGGCAAAAAAAACGGGGGCACACTCTTCCAAGCGTGCCCCGGCGAAATTACTGATAAGTACCGATGAAGGGACGGGTCTTGTAGAAGGCGCGGGTGGAGGTGACGAATTCGACCACCTTCATATAATTGTCCCGCTGCCAATAGCCGAAATAGACCTTATCGGAGCACCAGGCGGCGATGCTCATGTCGCCCCAGTCCTTTCCTTCGTTGCCCTTACCGTCGCAGACGATAAAGATGAAGTTGTTGTTTTCGTTGTTGCCGAAGCCCTTGGTGCAGGCGTTGCTGAGCTTTTTGCTCTGGGGGAAGGAGGCGGTAAACTTACATTCCTCCTTATCGAACCGCAGAACGGTGGAGGAGGTCAGATACAGATAGCGGGAATCGTTATAGTCGGCCGAAAGATCGTGACCGTCCTGATTCTTTTCGGGAAGCATCGCCCCAAGACCGCCGACCTCCTTGATGCCGTCTTCCATGACCATATAGCCCACCAGCTCCCTGCTTCCCAGCGCCCAGAGCGTCTCGTATTCGGGATCGTAGACCACGCCGTGGGCTCCGTAAAGCTCGTGATCCTTCCACTGGATGTTCTTAGCGTTGGGATCGTCCACGAGGACCGAGGAGTTGAAATAGCGGACGGTGCCGCCGGTGGAATTGGCAAACACGATATCCCCGTCGGGCAGAATTTCCACCGCGTGGGTGTTATTGCCGGGATTGCCGCAATACCAGATCGTCTCCCCGGAGGGATAGGAATAGATCCCCCAGGTGGTCAGAATCACGTCGCCGAAGACCGTATCCTCCCGATATTTCATATCGGCGCAATATCCGGCGTCTTCCAGCGTCCAGACCAGTGCGTCCTCCAGATCGTCCCCCTCTTCGATCTTATCCAGATCGTACAGAACGATCTTTTGGTTATACTGATCGCAGGCAAGGAACATATTGGGAGCCTCGACCTTCTCAACGTCGTCGGTGGCGGCGTCGGAATTTTCCTTGTCGCTCCCCTTGTCGTCGGAATCAGCCGTTTGAGAACCGGAAGCTGCGACGGAATCCGTCCCAACGTCGGAATCGGTATCGGCAGGCTCCGCTCCGGGGCCGCAGGCCACCAATCCAACCGCCAACGCCAACAGAAGCAGAACGCAAAGCAATTGCTTCATTTTTTTCATAACAAATACCTCCTCGGGGTCTCCCCCGTCTTTTTCTGATTCCATTATATCATATTTTAAAGAAGATTGCAATAGAAATTCCGATCAAAAAATCGGAAAATTCCGTCAACGTAAAAAAATCTTCCCACCCCGGAGGATGGGAAGACGGAAATCAACACTGCTTCATGAGGCGGAGGTAGAATTCCACGGCCCGCTTGGCGGCGTCGAGGCGGATGCGCTCGTTGTTTCCGTGGATGGTGGCGCGCTCCTCCTTGGTCAGGTCCATGGCGGAGAAGCGATAGACCTTGTCGGAAATACGGCCGTAATGGCGGCAATCGGAGCATTGCACCATAAGATAGGGCGCTACGAGGCAGCCGGTCCAGGTTTCGGAGACGGCCTTTGCCACCTTATCCCAGGCCTCACAATCGGTCTGAGAGACCCGGCTGGGGTTCATATTGCTTCCCACGGTGACGGTGATATCGGGGTTATCGATGATCTTTTCGATGCGGGCCTTGGCCGATTCCACCGTATCTGCGGGGTTAAGCCGCAGGTTGGCGGTCATGGACGCAGAGGGGGGAATGACGTTGGGCGCCGCAGACCCCTCCATCTGGGTGAAGGCCACGGTGGTGCGCAGAAGAGCGTTGATCTCTCCGCCGGATTTGCGTCCCAGCAGATCGAGAACCCCCTTGAAAATGCCGAAATTGGCGAAAATTACCTTATAAAGGAAGGTGGAGTGGCGGCCGAGGGTATCAAACATCTCGGCGGCAGGCTTGGTAACGTGCATGGGGAAGGGCTTGGCCTCCAGCTTACAGCAGGCCCGGGAAAGAACCCCCACGGGGGTGTGGGGCTTGGGGGCGGAGGCGTGGCCGCCCTGGGATTCCACGGACAGGGTCACGTTCATCATGCCCTTTTCGGCAATGCCCACAACGCCGCAGGGAAGCTTGACGCCGGGGAACACGTTCTCCACAACGCCGCCTCCTTCGTCCACCACGAGGCCCAGATCGATCTTCCGTTCCTCAAACCAGTCCACGATATTGGAAGCGCCCTTGCCGTTGACCTCTTCTCCCCCGGAGAAGGCGAAATAGATATCGTTTTCCGGAACGAAGCCCTTGGCGATCAGCGTATCGGCGGCGGACAGCACCGCGTTCATGGTGACCTTGGTATCGAGGGTCCCCCGACCCCAGAGAACGCCGTTTTCGATCTCTCCGCAGAAGGGATCCTTTTCCCACAGCTCCTCATTGACCGGAACCACGTCGTAATGAGCCATCATCACCGAGGGGTGATCGTGCCCCTTCCCCTCCCATTTGAAGAGCAGCGCCCGGTCGGGAAGGCGGTCGAAGGAGCAGACCCGGAAGACCTGGGGATACAGGCCGGGCAGAAGGCCGATGAGCTTTTCAAATTCGGCATCGTCCTCCTTGGAGGGATCGTAATAGGATACGGTCTTGCACCGCACCAGCTGCTGCAGGGCGGCAACGGCCCTGTCGCCGTCGAATTCCTCCGGCTCAGCCTGGGAAACGGGGTAGGACTTCGGTCGAAAGAAGGCGGCGCGCAGCAGAATCACCGCCAGAAACAGGGCGACGAGGCCGAGAATAATATAAAGAGCGATCATAATACACCTCGGTACGGATTAAAGCAGATTTTTCTTATACATAATACGGCTGACGATCAGAGTGAAGACCACGCTGACGGGAACCATGATGCCCACGGTGCCGGAGTTGAGGGCGGGAATGGCGATAAAGAGAATGAGCATCAGCGTCACGGGAGCGACGGCCAGCTTCCAATTCCGGGAAACGAAGACCACGCCAAGACCGCCGAAAAGGGCGGGGATCATCTGATCAAAGGCCGGGGTCAGAACGGGAGATTCCAGTACGGGGGTCAAGGGGGTGATGAGAACCACGCCGAGAACGATGATCAGAGTGGTCACGATCGACGAAACGGCGATGGCGATGGTGGAGACCACCTCCCCTTCCTCGGAATTGGCCTTAACCTTGGCCTGTTCCAACGCGTTCAGGGCGCAGGGAAGCTTCAGATTGGAGATATTGCCGGTGACGAAGGACAGATAAGATCCGCCGGCCCCCAGCATGGGGATATAGGTAATCGTCTCGATCACACCCACGGCCCAATACATGGGAGCGGTGGCCACGAGCCCTCGGAACAGACCGTTCATATCGGGGAAAACGTTGAAGATCAGCATAATGGCCGCCGGGAAGGCAAGCAGCAGCACCATCATGGAAAGATTCCAGACGGTACCCCAGCGATGGACCTGATCCATATAAGTCAATTGTTTTTTCATCGTATCCACGCTCCTTTCAGGACAACCATGCGGTGATGGGAATGGCGCTGATCATGCCCACGACGAGGGACACGGGCAGGGCGTAATCGGAGATCCAATGGATCTTTTTGAACTTCCCGGCCAGAAGCCCGCAGATCGCCATAATGACGGCGGAAACGGCCATGACGCAGACGGGAATCAGCCCGGTGAAATCCCCGGAGAAGGCGTCGGATACGTCACAGAAGACGAAGCCCACGAAGGCGGCGATCATACCGATAAACATGGCGGACTGGAAAATATCCGCCCATTTTTTATCCCGCTTTTCCAGCTTGCCCATGCCGCCCTGAAGCTTTTTGCAGATGGCGGGGACCAGCCAGATACCTACCAGGATCGACAACGTCATGACCCACACGATGGTGACGTACTGAGAGGCGTTAGGGGCGGTACTGCCGGAAAGCCCCATGGCAAGGGAGGTATTCTCGGCGGCGATGGCCTCGTAGGAAAGAGACCCGACCACGCTCAGCCGGAGCCAGGGCAGGGCCACGCCCAGCTTTTTCGAAAGGGCGATGACGCTGATCACGATGGCCACGGCGGGGGCGACGGTAAAAATCCCGGCCGTCAGGGCGATGCTGCGGAGCTTTTTCTTCTCCATGCCGATGGCCACGCCCCGCTTCCAGGCCTTGATCAGGAAAAAGACCGATTGGGCCAAAACGGCGGCCACGACGATCCCGGCCAGCACGAACAGGATCGGATGGTTTACGCTGAATTCCATAATGATTTCTCCTTACGGTTTATTTTATATCCTATATCATACCACATTTCGGAGAAAAATGCAAGGGGGAAAGGGGGAAAAGAGAGGAAAAACCGGGAAGGATTTTTCGAATCTGAAAAAACCGCTTGACAAATTGCCTTAAAATTGGTATAATAAAAAAAATTAAAAAAGGAAAGGGTATGTTTTTATGAAACGAATTTTAGCAGCTCTGCTGTGTTTGATCCTGGTCTTCGGCCTCGTAGCCTGCGGCGGGACGGAAACTCCCACCGATACGGGATCCGCAGACGCCTCCACCGGCTCCGCAGACGCCTCCACCGGTTCGGGCAGCGCCGACGACGGTCAGCAGACCGACGACAAGCAAGAACCCGCCAATCCCGACGACGTGGTCTTCGATCCCGATATGGAGCATAAGTTCATCGCCACCGATATTACCAATCACAGCATCGTGATCTACGATCTCGACGCCTGCATCGATAATCTGGAGCACCTGAAGATCGACGACGTGGCCGTGGTGTGGGAATGGGACTCCGACGACGATCCCAACTGCAGGATCAAGCCCGGCGCCGGCATCGACTCCGCCAAATACCGCTACTCTCCCTACTACGAGAAGGACGTCATCATCGCCTGCTCCTCCTCCGGCTGGGCGGGTGTCATCGACTACGAAGAAAAATCCCTCCTTTGGGAGTTCAACGTCGGAAACGGCCCCCACTCCATTGAAATGCTGCCCAACGGCGACGTGGTGGTGGCCTGCTCCAGCGATCCCGGCGCATTGGCCTACGTGCCCCTGTCTGCCGGAGAGGTGAGACCCTCCTCCTCCATTCCCAGCCTCTATTGCCACGGCGTCAGCTGGGATCCCGTCAACGAATGGCTGTGGGTCCTGGAAGACGACGGCGTTTACGCCGCCACGGTCTCCGGCATGGGAACCAAGGACGCCAAGATTTCCCGCATCAACGGCTCCGGCGATAAATTTGCCAACGGAGAAACCGGCGGACACGCCTTCTCTCCCGTTTACGGCCAGCCCGGCAAATACTGGGCTTCCTCCGGCCGGTATCTGTGGATGTTCGATTCCGAGACCGAGACCCTGTATAAGAATTACTCCCGCTTCCAGAAGCTGACCGCCAAGACCAACATCAAGGGCATCGCCTCCTTCCCCGACGGAACCGTCGTCGAGATGGTCTCCCAGATCGGCGGAAACGATACGAAGGGCTGGTCCTGCGACGGCATCCGGGTCATTCTCCGCAAGGAATCCACCGGTAAGGTCACCAAGATCCTCGACGAGGTCACCGATATTCTCTTCGAGCCCGAACACCGGGAATTCTATAAGGTTCAGCCCTTCACCAAGGATTATCAGTAATAGAATATTTGCCCCTCTTCCCTACACCGGAGGAGGGGCATTTTGCGCGGTTTTTTTGGGGCTCATCGTTCTTTGATTTGTGCATGATAGATTAAAAAAATAAAAACAGTGACATTGCGGCGGTCAATCCCTTCCGTCAGGCTTCGCCTGCCACCTCCCCTTACTAAGGGGAGGCAAATCTGGGGGGCGCATCGTCCGAATTAAGATTTTACTTTAAAGAGAAACTTCTTACCCCCGCCACCAACGCCTTCCTTGTTCCCCTACCATAGGGGAAACATATTCTTTTTTGGGCGCATCGCTCTTTCGGGGAGCCTTTTCCTTGTGGAAGATTTTAATGGTGACAAGGCGGCGGTCAATCCCTTCCGTCAGGCGTCGCCTGCCACCTCCCCTTACTAAGGGGAGGCAAATCTGGGGGCGCATCGTCCGAATTAAGATTTTACTTTAAAGAGAAACTTCTTACCCCCACCACCAACGCCTGCGGCGTCGGTCCCCCTTCCCCTTCCAAAGGGGAAGGTGCAATGCAGCGCATCATCTTTTTAATGTCGCACGATTCAAGAGTCGCTCTGCGACAGGGTAGTAACAAAGAGGGGCGGCGCTATCTTCGTGCCTCCCCTTAGTAAGGGGAGGTGGCGCCGTAGGCGACGGAAGGGATTGACCGCCCTTCTGTCACTATTTAAAAATCTTCCACAAGGGAAAATACTTCCCGAAAGGCCAATGCGCCCCAAAATCTACCCCCCCCGTGCGGGCGATGCGCAAAAAAACGCCTCCCCCGTGCGGGAGAGGCGCAAGAAATCTTGATTTTCAGGGAAAGAACGCTTATTCGGCGGTCTCTTCGGGAGCGGGCGGGCAATTCCAGATGGGGTTCCCGATGCCGATGCGGTAGCCGTTGTTGACGTCGACGACCTCCGCCCGGTAGAACTTGGCGTTGACGTCGGCGGCGGCCACCAGATAAGCGGGCTCCTCGCAGGAGAATTCCTTACTGCAGACCAGTCCTTTATCGTTATAGAGATCGATGCGATAGCCGTGCTCGGGGTTCTTCACGCTGCGATGAAAATCGGAAACGCCTACCACCACGCGCTGCTTGGCAAAGTCGCATTCGCCGCCCATTTTCGTATCGCCCATGCACATCTTGATGCCCACGGAGCCACAGGTGATATCCCCTTCCCGGAGATGCTGAATATAGCGCTTGTTTTTCTTTTCTTCGGAATAAATGCAGGTCAGCCCCGCGTCGGAGGCCACGGCGTGGTTATCGTTGCCGCCGGTGGCGTAGACCTTTTTATCCAGAGCAAGAAGCTCCAGCCAAAGCTGATAATTGGCCTTGGTCATATCGTTGCGGTAGTCCCCGTAAATCACCTCAAGCCCGGTATATTCCCGGAAAAGATAATCCAGCGGATCGTCGGAGACCATGACCTGCTTGGGATGGGGATGAACGAAGAAGCCGTCGTTGGCCATAATGAAATCCACCAACTCCCCGAAGCGCTCCAGGGTGAATTTGGGATACTTGAACCGACCGTGCTCGCCGCCGGTGTATTCGTATTCCGGGAAGGCCTCCAGAAGGGCCTCCATGGGCTTGGCGTCTTCGAAGAGAATGTTATAGTGGATGCAGGGCTTTTCGGCCTTGCTGTCGGTAAACCAGGTGCCGGGCTCGGTAGCGCCCAGGAACAGACCGTCTTCCCATTCGGGCTTGTACATATGCTCCACCTGACCGTGGTCGAGAATGGCGGCAAAATCCACCTTCAGCGCCTCCAGCGCCCCTCTCCAATGAGACAAGGGCCGGGTGCCGTCACTGCGGTCGCTGGTGTCGGCGTGATTGTGAAGATCTCCAAACAGAGCCTTACGGCCGAGATAATGACCTTCCAGCTTCAGAATATCCTGTACGGTTACGTTCATAAGAATTTCCCCCTGTTTTTTTTCTTTTATTATAGCAAGCAACGGCGGATTTGTCAAGTTTTATTTCTGCATTTTTATGGAAAAATCGCCTGTTTTTTTTTCGGAATATGCGACAATCCCCCTCCGATCTGCAAAAGTTCTTGACATTTTTGTAAGAATGTGCTACAATAAAGAAAAGAGTGTGAAGGGCATGGAATTCACACCGAAAAAAGAGGAGGAAACTCAAAATGTTTGAAGAAATGCAATCGGCAGTCAACGGACCCGGCATGGCCGGAGCCCCCGACGGTGCGGGCGGCGGCGCAGGCGGGTTCAACCCCGGCAACATCAGCTTTGACGGCGCAGGCGTCGTCGGACTGATCTTCCTGATTCTCGGCATCCTGATCGGCCTTGCGTATCTCGTTCTGCTGATCGTCTCCTGGTGGAGAATTTATACCAAAGCCGGCCGTCCCGGCTGGGCCAATCTGATTCCCGTTTACGGCGCCATCGAATTTTTCAACGTGGCCTGGGGCAACGGGGCCTATTTCCTGTTTATGCTTCTGCCCGGCATCAATATCCTGGTGTTTATCATCACCATTCAGAAGCTGTCCGAATCCTTCGGCCGGGGCATCGGTTATACCTTGGGTCTGTTCCTGTTGCCCGGGATTTTCATCCCCATCCTGGGCCTTGGCAAGGACAAGCATCTTCGCTATGAGGCCAAAAAGGCGCTGGAAGCGGAAAAGGAAGCCGCCTACGCCGCCGTATTAGCCGCAAGGGCGGAAGAAGAAGCCAAAGCCGCCGCAGAAGAAACGCCTGCGGAAGCACCCGCAGAGCCTGCCGCAGAGCCTGCCGCAAAGCCCGCCGAAGAAGCTCCCGCCGAATAATCCCGGAAAAGCAAAGATCTCCACACCTCTCCCACCCACGGGAGAGGTGTATTTTTGGCTAAAAAAACGGCGCGCACCGTTTTTGGTACGTGCCGTTTCTTACGATAGAAGCAAAGGGTGGCAGATCAGAGGATCTTTTCCAGCAGGGCGTCCCGGGCCTTCAGATCGGCCATAAAGGCGGCCTTGTCGGGGGAGTTGTAGGAATTCCAGGTTTTTTCCGCAAGGGCAGGCAGGCGGTAGCGGAGATCGGCGTAGGATTCCCGGATCATTTCCTCGCGGGTGGCCACCTTGGCCCAGGAGGCCGTAGGCTGCATTTTATCCCCCCATACGCACATCTGTCCGCCGTGGATCGGGGCGTTTTTGGAGACCTCGATGGGGGTCACGCTGGCCACGGATTTCTCCCACCAATGGGTCCAGACGTTCTTTTCCCAATCAAGGATCTCCTCCGGATCCCACTTTTTGGCGCGGGGCACTACGTAGAGCGGCTTCCAGGCCACGTTGACGATATCAAATCCGCCGGCCAGAAGATCGGGGGCCAGCTGATAATAAGACTCCCAGGCAAAGACCAGCGCCTTTTTGGAGATCATATGATTGCATTCCTTGGCAAAGCCCTCCCACACCACGGGGGTGCGGCCAAGGGCGATGACCATATCGCAGAGCCGGGCGACGTAATGTCCGTACAGCTCGTGAACGTCCTTCAGCCCGTGGGACTCCCGGTAAGCCACCGAAACGGGGCATTCGTCCCATTTCCGGATGTCCGCCTCGTCACCGCCGATATGGATATAGGGGGAATCGGAGAAGAATTCCGCCACCTCGGTAAAGATCTTGTTCAGGGCGTCGAAGGTGACCTCGTCCGCCCGCATAATGCCCGAAACGATCGCGGCCTGGGCGGTGGTATTCTGAGAGGATTGCTCGGGCGCGGTGCCGAATACGGCGGGATAGTTGGTATTGAAGGCCCGGGCGTGACCGGGAGCATCGATCTCGGGAACGAGGGAAACGCCACGGTCGGAGCAATAGGCAATCAGGGATCTCAGTTCCTCCTCCGTATAATGCTCCGCAGATACCACCTCGGGGAAGCAGCGGAAGGGGAAGCGGATGCCCTGATCGTCGGTCAGATGTAACTGCAGACGGTTGATCTTATAAAGCCAGCAAAGATCGGCCACGGCGAAAAGATAGGGGGCCTCGTGCCAGCACCGGGCAAGATCCACCATCAGCCCCCGCCAATCGCTGTCGGGGGTATCGGAGATCTCACAGCGGGGCAAAACCAGGGCGCCGTCTTCCTCTTCTACCAGCTGGAGCAGGGTGGCGAAGGCGTGATTCATCCCCACGTTATCCCGAGCGGAGACGACGATCTCATCTCCCACGGAAATCGTATAGGAGTCCTGCAGATCGGGGACGAGATCCAGCAAAATCTGCCCGGAACCGTTGACGGCTTCTCCAAAGGCGCGGAAGGCGTAATCCCGAAAAACCCGGACGGCGGGCTCAAAGACCGGATCAAAGCCGGTAACGGCGAAGGCCGCGGGGACGGTACGGTCGGTCCGGAGAAATTTTTTCGGACGGGGAATGGGTGTTTTCATCACGAATACCTCGCTTTTCAGATTTGCGTTATTTGATTTCGATCAAAGATTTTTCCAATAAGGCACAGGGGTGATAGGACAGCTTCGCCGCCCGCAGACCCTCGTCTCCGGAATCGTCCTCCCGGTTGACGTAACGGACGGACGGCCCCGCAAAGGCCTCGGTAAACCGGGAAGCCAGCATAGGATAAGCGCCGGGTACGTTCCGGTCGGCCTTTTCGGTATGGACGATAAGGGTATCCCCCACGGTCTCCCCCAAAGAGAAACCGACGATATGACCGTCTGCCCGCAGGATTCCACAATGAAAGGCGTACTCGCCGAAGCGGTCGAAAACCTCCTCCATCTTTCGCTCCTCCTCCACCCAGGTGGGGGCGTCTTTCCGGTTAAATTCCTTGAATTTCCCGTAAAACTCCCGAAGGGCGGGAAGGTCTGCGACCGTCCCGGAGACGAAATCCCAGGAGGCATGAGCGGCCAGGAATTTATTGACGTGATTCCGCTGACCCCGCAATTTTTTACCGGCGTAGGTGATCAGATCCTCCTTGCGGTAAAGATAATCGTACCACTCCCGCTGATCGGTAACGGTAACGGAATCGAAGAGGGTGAAAAACAGATCCTTCCGCTCGGCAGGGACCAGAGCGAAGCGGCAGGGCGAATCTGCGACCCGGCAATGCTCCCGGATCTGCAGAATCAAGGCAGGATCCGGATCGGCAGGCACCTGAAAGGCCTCGGTGCCGTCGGGAAGGCGAAGCCGGAAAATCAGCGAATTCCCCACCTCGGCAAAGGAGACCTGAAAATAGTCTCGCCAGAGCATCATCCCGCCCACGGAATAATCGCAGGTACGGGGAACGGGACGGGAAAATTCCGTCCGCAGCCGGGGAATCATTTCCGGGGTCAGGGGATGAAAGATCAGCATAATCGTTCCCTTTTGCATAATAATTTGTTCTGCTTCTTATTTTACCATATTTTCACCGAAAAAGTCAAGAGGGAAACGGGGCAAAAACTTGACATTGCGAAGAAAAAATGGTATACTTAAGATATAATACACTCTAAAAAAGAAAGAAGGGTTCCCATGCCCCGCAAGGAAGCCTGCATCACCGAAGGCGTCGCCCATCTGGCGGTAGACCTGGCCTGCTATTTCCTGTTGGCCGGCGTCTTCACCCGTACCGCCGGAACCACGGTGCTGATCGGCGCCGGATATCTGATTTTTTTGATTCTGTCCTACGGCTGCCGCCCCTTTTTGGCCATGATCCTCGACGAGCTTCCCCGGATCCATTCCCAGGCCGTGGGGTGTCTTTTGGTGGCCGCGGCCTGCCTTCTGCCCACGAAATGGGCTTGGTTTACCCTCTTCCCCGCCGCGCTGGGGAGCGCGCTGTTCCACACGGGAGCATTGGGAGAAAGCGTCGCCTTCGCCCGGGGATATTTCACCCGGATCGGCGGCGTGATCGCCCCGGGGGTCTTCGGCGCCGCCCTGGGAACGGTTTTGTCCCGGCAGACCAATCTGAAGGGATGGATACTGGCGATTCTTCTGACGGGGATGGCACTTGCCTGCTTCTTATTTGCGGAGGCCCGGAAATATCCCCGGCGGATCCGCTCCTTCCGGCACAGCGTCACCGGGCTCTTTCCCGACGCCGCGAAGCTGGGATTGACCTTGATTCCGCTGCTGGCCATCGCTCTGACGGTTGCCTTTCTTCCCCCCGCCTGGGCGAAGGGATGGCTCCTTTTGATCCCGGCGGCCTGCGCCATGACGGGACGGGCCGTGGGCGGATTTCTGGCCGATCGCTTCGGCCCCCGGAAAACGGTGGCGGCGGCCTTCGGCGCGGCGGCAGTATTGCTGACGGTATTCACCCATATTCCCTGGCTGTACTGCATCGGGCTCACGGCCCTGTGGGTCCCCTCTGCCGTCTGCCTTGGAACCGCTACGGCGGCCCTGCCCGAGCAACCCCATATGGGGACGGCGGTCTGCTCCCTGGCTTTGCTGGTAGGCGCGTTGCCCGGCTTTTATCCCTTGACTCAATCCCAGGCATTGCGAACGGTCTGCGCCGGAATCATTCTGCTTGCCGCCGCCGTCAGCATTGCGCTGTATACCGACCATTGCCGGCTCTTTGACCTGCGGGCGAGGCTCCGGCTTCATAGGGGGGACAAAAAATGAATTATCTCGACGTGATCGTATCCCCCTTTTCCCAAGGGGATTCCGCAACGGCCATTTTTGCGGTGGGCGCGGTAACGGTGGCGCTGATCTGCGGTCTTACCGCAACGGTGATTGCCCTCCGGTTTCGCTCCGCCGCTCTGCGGGAGGAAAAAAAGAAGGAACGGAAAACCGTTTCCGAAGGGGACGGAGAATAACTCTTCCTCGGAAACGGCCGTTGCTACAAATATTTTTTAATCTCGTTCAGGGCGTTTTTCTCCAGCCGGGAAACCTGTGCCTGGGAAATGCCGATTTCGGCGGCCACCTCGGTCTGGGTCTTGCCGGAATAAAACCGCAGAGCCAAGATTCTCTTTTCCCGATCGGATAATTGAGAAATGGCCTGCCGCAGGGAGATCTCCTCCACCCAGTTGGATTCGGTCTCCCGCACGTCCCGCACCTGATCCATAAGATAGATGGTGTCACTGTCGTCGTTATAGACCGAATCGAAGAGAGATACGGGATCCACGATGGCCTCCAGGGCCACCACCACCTCTTCCCGGCGCATTCCCAGCTCCGAGGAGATTTCCTCGACGGTCGGCTCCCGGTTCCATTGGGCGGTCAGCCGCTCCTTGGCCCCTAAGGCCTTGTAGGCCGTATCCCGCATCGAGCGGGAGACCCGGATGGAATTGTTATCCCGCAGATACCGGCGGATCTCGCCGATGATCATGGGCACGGCGTAGGTGGAAAACCGCACGTCCTGGGACAGATCGAAATTATCCACCGCCTTGATCAAGCCGATACAGCCGATCTGAAACAGATCGTCGGGGTCTTCCCCCCGGTTGGTGAAGCGCTGAACCACGCTCAGCACCAGTTTTAAATTGCCCTGAACGAAGGCCGTCCGGGCTCCTTCGTCCCCCTCCTTGATGCGGCGGAGCAGGGCGGTTTTTTCTTCCTCGTTCAATACGGTCAGCTCCGACGTATTGATGCCGCAGATCTCAACTTTGTTCAACACGGATGCTTCATCCCCCTTTGAACAAAGTATTTGTTTCCACGGGAGGTTTTATGCAAAAGAAGAAGGTTTATTTCCGCATTTTGCGGATCCTTATTTATCTCCTGCTTCTTCTGGCCTTCGCCCTGATCCCCTACGGGGCGGTGGAAGGGGGATTTTTCCGCTGTCCCTCCACCCTCGTGGGGCTGCAATGCCCCGGCTGCGGCGTCACCCGGGCCATGAGTCTTCTGATGCACGGAGATCTTGCGGGGGCGTGGGAGATGAACGCCGTCTTCTGCGGAATTCTGTTCCCCGGCTTTCTGCTGGTTGCGCTGCAGGATCTCTTCGTCACGGTGACGGGACGGGAGAAATCCTTTGCGGAATATCTGCTCTCGTGGCTGTAAGGGAGGGCGGAAATGGAAACGGTATTTTTGATTCTGACCCTGCTTACGGGGGGCGCGGAAGGAGCGCTTCTGATATGCGGCTACGCTCTCGACCGCATGGGGAAGCGGGAAAGCAAGACCTTGAAACGATGGAAATTCGGCTTATTCTGCGGATTTTTCGCAAGCTGGATGATCTGGAACCTATTCCGGCAATTGCCCGGATGAAAGGAACGTGAAGTATGCCTCTGACGTTGATTCTGGGCCGGGTAGGCTGTTCAAAGACCGCCTACGCCGCCGAAGAGATCTGCCGCCGCATCGACCGGAACGGAGAAAATCAGACCGTGACGGTCATCGTGCCCGACCAATATACGGTGGCCACGGAGCGGTATTTCCTCGACCGGATCGGCGAAAAACGCTCCCGGCACCTGAACGTGACCTCTTTGAAATCCCTGGCCCGGACGAAATTTGCGGAATACGGCGTCCCCGCCCGGTTTTTGGGGGAAGGGGGAAAAACCGTTCTTCTGAAAAAGGCCTTCGACGCCGTATCGCCGTCCCTGCAATATTATCCGCCGGATTACCGGAATCCCCGATTCCTGGCCCTGGTGCTGGGCGCCATCAAGGAGATGAAGGCCGCCGGCATCTCCGCCGACGATCTGATGGACACCGCCCGGAAGACGAAAAACGGGAAATTGCTGGATCTGGCCATGATCCGCCAGGTCTACGAGGGGTATCTTTCCGAAGGGTATTTCGACCCGGAGGACGCCCCCGCCCGGCTGAGAGATCTGCTGGAATCTACGGGAGATTTTGAAAACGAGGCGGTCTACGCCGTCAATTTCCGCACCTTTTACAACCGGGAACGGAAGATCCTTCTGCAGATGGTGAAAAACGGCGCTGACGTGACGGTGATCCTTCCCACCGACACCGTCGATCCCGAAAAGGCCGGCCCTACGGCGGATTCGGCGGAGGAAGCGAAAAAGCTTACGGCCTATTGCCGCCGGGAGGGGGAAGAATGCCGGATTATCAATCTGCAGGAAAAGGCCTCCTTTTCCTCGGAGGAATTTGCCCTTCTGGAGGGAGAATACGCCGATCCTGCCGGAAAAATCAGCAGAGAAGCGCCGGAACGGATTCACCTTTACCGGGGCTCCGACCGCTTTGACGAAGCGGAATACGCCGCCTCGGTCATTGCCCGGAAGGTCCGGGACGAGGGCTACCGTTATTCGGATTTCACCCTCATCGTCCGGTCGCTGGAGGATTACGCCGGGGTACTCGACCCGGTTTTCAGCCAATACGATATTCCCCTGTTTTACCACCGCAAAACGCCCCTTCGCCAGCGCAATCCCATCCCCATGATCGCCTCCCTTTTTTCCATGGCGGCGGAGGGATATTCCCGGGATGCGGTGGTGTCCTTCGTGAAGAGCGGATTCGTCTGCACTCCCGAGCAGGCCTCCTGGTTTGAGCGGTACGTGGACGTGTGGACGGTGCGCTACAACCGGTTCGAGACCCCTTTCACCCGTCCCATCGGCGGCTACGTGGAAAAAGAAACCGAAGAGGATCTCCGGATGCGGGAGGGTGCCGAAGCCGTCCGTCGGAAGGTGATCGGCACGGCAGAGCGGTTCAAGCAAAAAACCCGGAACGCCGACGTTCGCGGCATTTCCACCGCCCTTTACGAGACCTTAGAGGAGCTGAACGTGGCGGGGATTCTGGAGCAGAATTCGGAAAGATACCGCCGGTTCGGCGAATACGAGCTGGCCGCCCGTCAACGGAAGGTCTACGAGCAGCTGATCCTGGCCCTGGACGAAATGGTGCTGACCGCCGGAGCCGATCCCGTATCCCTGAAGGAATACCGGGACCTGTTCTTCGCCGTCATCGACACCCACGACGTGGCCATCCTTCCCACCTCCCTTGACGAGGTCACCGCCGGGTCTCCCGAGACGCTGCCTATGATCTCCCCCCGGTGCGTGTTTATCCTGGGGCTGAACGAAGGGGTTTTCCCCCGGAATATCGACGACAACCGGCTTTTGACCGACAAGGATCGGGAGGAGCTGGCCGACTTCGAGATCGGAGAGACCACCGACGATAAGATCCGCCACGAAATGTTCTATATTTATCTCTCCCTCACCGCCCCCCGGGAGGAGCTGTATCTGTCCTACGCCGCCGTCATCGGCGGAGAAGCGGCGCCCTCCGCCGTGGTGCATCGGATGCGGGAGATCTTCCCCGGCCTGAAGGAAGAATCCTTCCGGGCCGACGACCCCGAATTGCTTGCCCGGCGGATTCAGAGCGAGCGGGCAGCCTTTGCCCTCCACACCCGCACTCCGGTAGAAGAGCTGGGGGATTATTTCAAGGAACGGGAAGGATACGCGGAGCTGCTGACCCGACGGGAGGAGTCAGCTCTGACTCCCCAGACCGCCCGGAAAATCTACGCCGACGATCTCTACGTCTCCGCCTCCCGTGCCGACAAATATCATCAATGCCAATACGCCTATTTCCTGCGGTACGGCATCGAGGTTTCCCCTTGGAGGAAGGCGGAGCTGGATCCGGCAAACCGGGGAAATATCGTCCACGAAGCCCTGGAAGCGATCATCGCCGAGGGGCTGGACTGCACCGACGAGGAACTGCATCAGCGGGTTTCGGCCTTTGGCGAGGCTAAGCTGAAGCAGTTTTACGGGGACGAGACGCCTCCCGCCACCGTTAAAAGCTATTTCGAAGCCTTGATGAAGAAGATCGAGCGGCTTTTAAAGCTGTTCCGCAAGGAATTCGAGCATTCCAAATTCCGCCCCTTTGCCTTCGAGCAGGGGGTAGGGGTGGGAGACGACTCCATCGATCCCATTCGGATTCCCCTCGACCGGGGGACGCTGTCGATGACCGGCGTCGTCGACCGCATCGATCTCTACGAGCAGGACGGAACGAAATATATCCGGGTCGTCGATTACAAAACCGGGGAGAAGAAATTCTCCTTCGATCTGGTGGCGCAGGGCATTGATATCCAGATGCTGATGTATCTTTACGCCCTGCAGCAGAATCTCTTCCCCGGCCAAGCCAGTCTGCCCGCCGGGGTGCAGTATATCGGCTCCAATCCCAAAACCTCCGCGGGGAAGCGCAGTCTGAACCCGGAGACGGTGATGCTTCAATGGGAGGACGAGACCCCCAGAACCGGCGTTTTTCTGAAAGATCCCGCCATCCTCTCCGCCATGGACGATACGGAAACCTGGAAATTCCTGAAGCTGAAGAAAAACAGCGACGGTTTTCTGATGACCGCCGAGGAATTCGGCCGGAAATTCGAAGAGATCACCGAGCTTTTAAAGAAAATGGGCAACGCCCTGCATCAGGGACAGACCGCCAAAAATCCCAAAAAGATCGGCAGCCTTTACAATAGCTGCGAGCGGTGCGACCTGAAGGATTATTGCCACCGCCCCGAGATTCAAGAGATCCCCCTGGCCGAAAAGAAGATTTCCGAGAAAAAGGGCGGGAAGAGATCCAATCAAAAGACCAACCCGAAACCCGACGGAGAAGGAGCGTGACGACCGTGCCAAGCTGGACCAAAGCCCAGGAAAAAGCCATTGAGACCCGGGGCGGGAACATTCTCGTCTCCGCCGCCGCAGGCTCCGGCAAGACTGCCGTTCTTTCCGCCCGGGTGGGCAAATTCGTGGAGGAGGGAGGAAGGATCGATCGGCTTCTGATCGTGACCTTTACCAACGCCGCCGCCGGAGAAATGCGGGTACGCATTGCCCGGGAGCTGGCCGCCCGCTCCGCCGCAAGGCCGGGGGACGCCCATCTGCGCCGTCAGTCCCTGACCCTTTACAAGGCCAAAATCTGCACCATCGACAGCTACGGGATGGATCTTCTGCGCCGCAATTTCCAGCACGTAGGCGTTGCGCCGGATTTCAGCGTCATCGACGAGACCGAGCTGAAGGTTCTGCAATCGACGGTGCTTCAGCGGCAGATTGAAGAATATTACCGGAATTTCCCGGCGGGCTTCGACGCCTTCGTCCGCGCCTTTGGCGGAGACCTGGACAGCGGAAACATGGAAAAGGCCATCGTGACCGTAGCCCGGAAGCTGGAGACCATCCCCTTTGCCGACCGCTGGTTGGAGCGCCAAAAGACCCGATTGACCGACGCCGACGGGTGGTGCAGCGCCGTCTGCGCCGTTCTGGAGCCGATTTTGGAAGAATACGACCGGATCTTCGACACCGTCCTTACCTCCGGCGTCTTTGACGAGGACAACCGTCGGAACGTGGTGGAGGAAGACCGGGAGTTGACGCGAAGCATCCTCGAGGCGCTGAAAAACGACGATTGGGACGAGGTCGTCCGCCGGGTGAAGGGATCGACCTTCGATCGGGCGCCCTCCGTCAAAGCCGACGCCCCCATGGAGGCTCATCTTTACCGGGAATACCGAAACCGGCTGAAGGCTTTTCTGCAAAAGGATCTTTTCTATATTTCCAAGGAGCAGTCCGAGGAGGATCTGGCCCAGATGAGGCCTGCCCTTCTCTTTTTGTTCGACGCGGTGACGGCCTATCAGTCCGAGGTGCTGGAGGAAATGCACCGCCGCTCGGCCTATTCCTTCTCGTCGCTGTCCCAGCTGGCGTTGCGGCTGGTGGTGGCGGATTATTCCCACGAGACCGGAGAATTCACCCCCACCCCCGTGGGACTTGCGGAGCGGCAGGCCTACGACGAGGTGCTGATCGACGAATATCAGGACGTCAACGACCTGCAGGATCTGTTTTTCCGGGCGGTGTCCGACGGAAACTGCTTCGCCGTAGGAGACGTAAAGCAGAGCATTTACGGATTCCGGGGCGCCAATTCCGCCAATTTCCTGCGAAAAAAGGAAACCTGCCGCCTCATCCCCCTGAATAAAAATTTCCGGAGCCGGAAAGGGATTCTGGATTACGTTAATTTCCTTTGCCGGGGGCTGTTTACGCCCACCGTGGGAGGCATCGAATACGGAGAGGACGAAATGCTCTTCCCCGGTCGGGAGGAAGACGACGCCCTGCCCTATCCCCCCGCCTACGAGCAGACCCTTCCTCCTGCCGCAGACCTTCCCCTCTCCAAGGAGGAAGAACTGCAGCCCGACGCGGAATTGCTGATTCTGCCCACCGCCGGGCGGCTGAACGAGGAGCATTACCGGGGAGAAGCCCGGCTCTGCGCAAAGCTGATCCGGGACGCGGTGGAGGGAGGCGCCACGGTATACGATAAGGAACGGAAGGGACCCCGTCCCATGGAATACTCCGACGTGGCGATCCTTCTGCGCAGCTCGAAGTCTGCGCCGCTGTACGAGGAGGAATTCCGCGCCTGCGGCATCCCGTTGCTATCCTCCGACGGAGAAAAATTTCTGAATACGCCGGAGGTCTGCGGGGTATTGGCCTTCCTGGACGCCATCAACGATCCCTGGGACGATCTGGCCCTGTTCGTGACGCTGACGGGGAGCGTCTTTTCCCTCTCCTCCGAGCAGGTGGCAAGGGCACGGCTGGCCGCTCCGAAGCGGCCTCTGATCGAAGGGCTGAAGAGCTACGCCGAAAAAGACGAGGAAGCGAAGAACGCCCTTCTGGTCTTGGAAAAATACCGGATTCTTGCGGAAAATCTGCCGATTCCAAAGCTGATCTGGCAGATCTATACCGGCACCGATTATCTGGCGCTGGAATCGGCGGCAAACCCCGCCGCCCGGAACAATCTGATGAAATTCTATTCCTTCGCCTGCCGCTATTCCCGCAGCGACGGATTGTTCGGATTTCTGGAATTTGCCCGGCGCGCCAAGGATTCGGACAACGTGCGGGAGACCGGCGCCGCCCCCGAGGGGAAATTCGTCCGTCTGACCACCATCCACAAATCCAAGGGGCTGGAATACGCCTGGTGCATTCTGCCGGAGATCGAGCGCCCCTTCAAAAACGATACCGACAAGGTCCGGGTGGACACCGAATACGGCGTGGCCTCCAAGGTGAAAAACGAAAGCGAGACCGCCGAATATTCCACCCTGATGCGGGAGCTGATCATTCAACGGGCCGACCGGTCGGACGTGGCGGAGGAGCTGCGGATATTGTACGTAGCCCTCACCCGGGCGCGGGATCGGCTGACGCTGATCTGCCGATGCAACGCCGATCTTTCAAAGCTGGCCGAGCACGGTCTTCACAGCGAAAAGGGCACCGTCCGGTATATCGACCGGCTGGAGACCAACAGCTACCGCACCCCGATCTTCGACCGCACCGTGGCTCATCCCGACGCCGGCGTACTTCGGTCGCCCTGGCTGGCCCCGGAGACGGCAGAGTGCCCGCTACGGGTCTGCTTTGCAGGAGTTCCGGAGACGGTGGAGCCGGTAAAAAAGACCGACGCCATCCGGTGCGGACTGTCGGCCGAAGAGCTGAATCGCCGCTTTACCCACCGCTATAACGGGCATCTCTCCACCGTGCCGGCCAAGGTTTCGGTGACCGAGATTGCAAAATCCCCCGCCGATCCGGACAGCGCCCTGCTGATTCAGGAGCCGCCCCTTTCCCGTCCGAAATTTCTCGACGAAAACGCCCTGACCGGCGCCGAAGCGGGGACGGCCATCCACACCTACTGCCAGTTTGCGGATTTCGAAAAGCCGGTCGAGGAAGAGATCGGGCGCCTCGTAGCCCAAGGCCATCTGACCGAAGCCTCGGCCAAGGCAGTTGACCCCAAAATGCTGGAAAAATTCCTGCAGGGAAGCCTAATGGAGACCCTGCGCCGCTCCCTGGGATACCGCCGAGAGGTGCGCTTCGTCTGCAAGATCCCCGTTTCCTATTATTCCGGCAACCCCGGAGAGGAGGGGGAAATGCTGATGCAGGGGGCCATCGATCTTCTTTGCGAGACCGAAGCAGGCTACCTGATCGTCGATTTCAAATCCGACCGCGCCACCGAAGAAGAATTATTGGAACGGTATTCCCGCCAGCTGAATCTCTACGCCGCCGCCGTTCGCCGCCTTTACGATAAGCCGGTGATCGGATGCCGCATCTGGTCCTTCCGGCTGGGCAAGGAGATCGTCGTCAAGGAAGAGGAAATGTAATGGAACTGCGACTGTATCTGCCTCAATATAACGAATTGCTCTTCCGGGAGCAATTGCTCTCCGATCCCGAAACCATGGCCTTCAACCGCTTCAAGGATCCCTCCCCCGATTATCACCCCGAAACGGGATGCATCGATTTTCCCCGGGGAACGTGGGCCCTGTGGTACGATTTCTGGATGGACCGGGAACCGGACAATTTCTACGCCGTCATCGCCGACGGCCGCACCCCCGTAGGAGAGATCTCCTGGTTTTTCGACGGGGGGAAGCATAACGTGGGCATCATTCTGCTGGCCCGGCACCGCCGCAAGGGGTATTGCGCCCCCGCCCTGCGTCTGTTGGCCGAACGAGCCTTCGGACAGAGGATCGATTCCCTCCACGTTACCCTTTCCACCGCCAATCCCGCCGCCGTCAAGGGATTTACCGCCGCCGGCTTCCGCCGTACCCGGAAGGGGGGCGGCACCTGCGATATGCAATTGACGAGGAACGACTGGATTTTGCAACAAAAGGACAAGGATTAAGCAACAATTCCTATTGCAAAAAAGAGAAGACTGCTGTATAATAAAGAAAAACCGCAAAAAGGATTGAATATTATGGATCTGCAACAGCTTGCCGCCGCCATGGAGCCCATCGTCCGCGCCGCCGGCGCCTACGTCAAATCCGCCGTGCCGGAAAAAACCGAAGAAAAGAGCAATCACAGCGATCTGGTCACCGAATTTGACGTGAATACCCAACGGATGCTGACCGAGCGCCTGACCGCCCTCCACCCCGCCGCCAAATTCATGGGGGAGGAGGAGCATCTCAAGGCCGATATTTCCACGGGAGATTGCTTTATCATCGATCCCATCGACGGCACCACCAATTTCGTCAAGGGCTTCAACCGCTCCTGCATCTCCGTGGCCCTGCTCCGGGACGGGAAGCAGGCCGTCGGCATCGTTTATAACCCCTGGAGCGAGGAATATTACTGCGCCGTCAGGGGCAAGGGAGCCACCTTAAACGGCAGACCCCTCCGGGTGCTTCCCACGGCCCTCAAGGATTGCGTGGTAGGCGTGGGTACCTGCCCCTATTACGAAGATCTGGCCCGGCGCACCGCCCGGATCATCGGCGAGCTTCTGACGGTGGCCATGGATATCCGCCGCATGGGCTCTGCCCCCCTGGATCTCTGCGACGCCGCCGTAAACCGCACCGGGGCCTTCTTCGAGCTGAAGCTGTCCCCCTGGGATTACGCCGCCGCCGGGCTGATTCTGACCGAAGCGGGAGGCGTTATTACCGATACCGAGGGGAACCCCGTGTCCCTGGAAAATCCCTCTCCCGTCGTTGCGGGCGCCCCCCGGGCCCAGGCAGAGCTGCGGGAGCTGATTGCAAAAACGAAGTGAGAAATCGCCATGAAGCTGAATGAGATCAACGTCCGGGACCCCTTTATCCTGCCCTTTGAAGGGAAATATTATCTTTACGGCTCCCGGGTCTCCCCCACCGACGGAACCCATTACTGGGGCAAGCAGACCGGCTTTGACGTGTATCTTTCCACCGATCTGGAAAACTGGAGCGAACCGAAAAGCATCTTTGAAATCACGCCCGATTTTTGGGGGGAACGGGACGCGTGGGCGCCGGAAGCCCACGTATACCGGGGAAAGGTCTATCTTTTCGCCTCCTTCGCCGCCGAAGGAAAGCACCGGGGCACCCATATTCTGGTGTCCGACCGCCCCGACGGCACCTTCGTTCCGGTCTCGGGAAACCCCATCACCCCGCCGGATTGGGCGTGTCTGGACGGCACCTTTTACGTGGACAAATCGGGCAAGCCCTACATGATCTTCTGCCACGAATGGGTGCAGATCACCGACGGCACCGTCTGCGCCGTGGAATTGACCGAAGACCTTTCCGCCCCCGTCTCCGCGCCGTTCCTGCTCTGGAAGGGCTCGGATTACAAGGACTCCGTCTACATCCGGAAGGGCAAAAAATGCTTCGTCACCGACGGCCCCTTTCTTTACCGGAACGGGGACGATCTGTTGGCAATCTGGTCTTCCTTCAACGCCAACGGCTATACCGAGCTGATCTGCAAAAGTGACAACGGAGAAATCGACGGCAACTGGACGGTGCTCGACCAACCCCTCTCCGCAGAAGACGGCGGCCACGGAATGATCTTCCAAGCCTTTGACGGCAAGGAATATTTCATCATGCACCGCCCCAACAGAACCACCGCCGAGCGCCCCGTCATCACGGAGCTGAAGCACGACGGCGACCGGATCTATATCTGAGCCTGAAAATCACGCCACGAGCCTCCCCCGGGGAGGCTCGTTTCTTTTTACGCCGACGGATGCGAATTCACTGCATACGCTTCCGGAGAACGGGTGCCGGAAACGATACCGGAGCATCCGGAACGGCGATGCGCTATCGTATGCCTCCCCTTAGTAAGGGGAGGTGGCACGGCGTGTTCGGCCGCCGTGACGGTAGGGATTGACCGCCACAAACTAAATAAATTATCTTTCCCCCGGTCAATCCACTCAGTCTTGCCTTCGGCAATCCAGCTCCCCTTACTAAGGGGAGCCTTAACGGGAGCGCCCCGTCATCACGGAGTTGAAGCACGACGGCGACCGGATCTACATCTGAGTTTAATAACAAAATCCCCGGAGAAGAGCGTATCTTCTTCGGGGATTTTCGTTGATCCTTATTTTTTTGTGCGCAACACGTGTTTCGTGGTCTTCAGAACCTCAGCCAATGCAACCAATTCGTCCGGTGTGCAATCCGACAGCAATTCGTCGATAATTTTTGCCGAAACGTGGGTGGATTTTTGCAAATTCCCGTAGAGAAGATCGTCGGCCGAAACCTCCAGCGCATTTGCAATGCTGACCAGGGTCTGCAGGCTCAGTTTGGTCGCCGCCCGCTCAATGTGAGAAATGTTCGACGGCTCAATGCCCGATTTTTCCGCCAGAATTTCCTGCGTCCACTTTTTAGCCTTCCGCACTTCCCGGATGCGGTTCCCGATTATAACGTAGTCTAATTGCATTACAATCCCTCTTTTGTGCTAAATTGTTCATACATTAGTATTGTATATCCTTTTCGGATATGTTAAAATAATACATATATCCGATTCGGATTTACAATAATATTTTTGGAAGAAAAGAGGCAAACAATTTGTGACAACCGTTTTTTTTGGGCACCGGGACACTCCTCTCACCGTAAAATCAAATTTAAAAAAGGTTATCTCGAATCTGATCGAAAGCGAACAGGTTAAACACTTTCTTGTTGGAAACGAAGGAAATTTCGACCGCCTGGTTCAAAGTGTCTTAAGGGAAATATCCGAAAAAGACACTTCCGTCAGATATTCCGTCGTATTGGCCTATCTTCCAAGAGAAAACGCACACACCGTACCGGAGCAAACGATTTATCCGGAGGGATTGGAAACCGTTCCAAAAAGATTTGCCATCAGCAAAAGAAACATATGGATGCTGGAAAGAGCGGACGTCGCCGTATTCTACGTAGCCTCTCCCGTCGGAAATTCCTACCGGCTCATGCAAAAAGCGAAGACAAAAGGGAAAAAAGTCATCAATATCGCAGATTTTACGTAAATAATAATCCCCGGAGAAGAACACATCTTCTTCGGGGATTTTCGTTGATCCTAATTATTTTGTGCGTGGCACGCTTTTGCGGCTTGCGTCTGCCGTTACGGTGCGGCCGACGGAAAAGAACGACGTTTTGGACAGAACCAAGCCTGCAAGCCGTTCATAAACGGAAGTTATTTTTCGTTGCAGGCACCCGAAGGCGTACTACAAGTACGTCGAGCGGTGCGGCCGACGGAAAAGAACGACGTTTTGGACGGCGCTTTACTCAGCGATGACCTTCATATAAGCCTTCTTCCCTCTGCGGAACACCTTGCCCTCGGCAAAGTCGGCCTTGACGTAGGTCGTCTTGTTGTCGATGACCTTTTCGCCGTCCACCGAAACGCCGCCCTGATCTACGGCGCGGCGGGCTTCGGCGCGGGAGGGATTCAGCCCGGCCTTGACGAGCACGGCCAGGATATCGATCTTCCCATCGGTGAAATCCGCGTCGGTCAAGGTGCAGGTGGGCATATTGGCGCTGTCGCCCCCTTGAGAGAAGAGGGCCTTTGCGGCGGCCTGCGCCTTTTCGGCCTCTTCCTCGCCGTGAACCAGCTTGGTCAGCTCGTAGGCCAGAATCGCCTTGGCTTCGTTCAGCTGACTGCCTTCCCAGGCGTCCATTTTATCGATCTCCTCCAGGGGCAGGAAGGTCAGCATGCGGATGCACTTCAGAACGTCGGCATCCTCCACGTTCCGCCAATACTGATAGAAATCGAAGGGAGAGGTCTTGTTGGGATCAAGCCATACGGCGCCCTTGGCGGTCTTGCCCATCTTCTTGCCCTCGGAGTTGAGAAGCAGAGTGATGGTCATGGCGTGGGCGTCCTTGCCCAGTTTGCGGCGAATCAACTCGGTGCCGCCCAGCATATTGGACCACTGGTCGTTGCCGCCGAACTGGAGATTGCAATCGTAATGCTGATAGAGATAGTAGAAGTCGTAAGACTGCATGGGCATATAGTTAAATTCCAGGAAGGAAAGTCCCTTTTCCATGCGTTGCTTGAAGCATTCGGCGCGAAGCATATTATTCACCGAGAAGCATCCGCCGATATCCCGGATAAAGTCGATATAATTCAGATTCAGAAGCCAGTCTGCGTTGTTGACCATCTGCGCTTTGCCTTCGCCAAATTCGATGAAGCGTTCCATCTGCTTCTTAAAGCAGGCGCAGTTATGATCGATGACCTCCTTGGTCATCATGGAGCGCATATCGGTGCGGCCGGAGGGGTCGCCGATCATGGCGGTGCCGCCGCCGATCAGGGCGATGGGACGGTTTCCGGCCATCTGCAGGCGCTTCATCAGACAGAGGGCCATAAAGTGCCCCACGTGAAGGCTGTCGGCGGTGGGGTCGAAGCCGATATAAAAGGTAGCCTTGCCGTTGTTGACAAGATCCCGGATCTGTTCCTCGTCGGTGGTCTGGGCGATCAGCCCCCGGGCCACGAGTTCTTCATAAATTTGCATGGTCTTACTCCTATACGACAATCAATTTTTTACTATTATAGCATATATTTCACAAAAAATCAAGCCCTTGGGCAAAAATCGGTCAGAAAGAAGCGTTTTCTTCCTTAAAGAAGGGCACTTGGCGGCCGTTACGCAGAACCTTGAAGGAGGCGATGCGGGTGGTTTCGCCGTCGGCAGTCCAGGACATCGCGCCGGTAACGCCGTTGACGGTGATGCGGGTCATGGCGGAGATCATTTTTTTACCGAAATCGTCTCCCACCGTATCGGGGGTGATTCCCGCCTTTTTCAAGGCTTCGGCCACGGCGTAGACGGCGTCGTAGCCTTCGGCGGCGTAGCGGTCGGGGAGGGCCTCGTATTTTTCCTCGTAGGAAGCCACGAAATTCTGCACCAGCGCCGTCGTTTCATCGGCAGAAAAGGGGGTCAAGGTATACAAGCCCTCGGCCGCAGCAGGGGAAGCAAGGAGGCCGGGCAAGGATTCCACGCCCACGTTCCCCAGAATTTTTACGGGAGAAGAGGTGCCGTTCCAGCCGTAAGCCTGCAGGAATCCCAGAGTCTCCGCCTCGGACATCGCCAGATAGAGCATTTCCGGCGGCGTTTGGGAGAGGTGATCCACGACCTCCGTATAGTCTGCGGCGGGGCCGGAGGGAATGGAGAGGGATTCGGCCACCCCTTTTCCGGAATAGGCGGCAAGAAAGGCCTGGGCCTGCTCCGCCCCTGCGTCGGAAAACAGAACGGTCACCCGGCCGACGGAAGCCTGGTCGGCCAGAAAATTGGAGGTCTCGGTCCCGAGACGAACATCGGAGAAGCAGACCCGGAACACGTTCCCTCCGGCGCCCAGGGCCTCTGCCCCGGTCAGAGTGGGGGTCAGGGTCAGAATCCCGTCCCGGGCGGTGAGGGGAATCAGATCTTCGGTCTCCTCAAAACCGCCGGCGATCAGCACCTTCATCCCGTTATCCAGCAATTTTCCGTAAACCGAAAGGGCGGTACGGGAATCGTCCTTGGAATCCTGAAAATTCAGCACCAGCCGGAATCCGTTGACACCGCCGGTGGCGTTGATCTCCTCCACGGCGGTCTGAGCGCCCCGGTAGACCGACTGACCCACCGAGTCGGGCGCATCCGAAAAATAGCCAATACCACCAATCACCAACGGCTCCAACGACGAGCTGTCCACGCCGACGGCGGGGGAATTCCCACAGGCCGAAAGGCCGAAAAGCATCAGAAGCACCAGCGTTGCGGCAATCGTTTTTTTCAGCATAGAATCTCCTTTCTCCCAAATAAATCAGGATCGGAACGCGATCCTCCTCAGCCGATTCCCCAAAGGACCGGCCAGGACGACACAGAAAACGTCTTTTAAAAGGAAGGGCAACGAGACCGTCACCGCTCCCTGCAGGAAGGTCTGATCCGCCGTTTTGGCAAACCATAGAATTCCCAGCAAATGACAGAAAATCAACCCCGCAAGGGAGGTAAGATAATACCATCCTCCCTGCCGGCCACAACAAAAAGCCAACGGGAGAAACCCCCATAAAAACCCGCCGGTAGGGCCGAACAGGGGAGCAACTCCCCCTTGAAAACCGGAAAACACGGGAAACCCTACGGCACCCAGGGCCAGCCACAAAGCGACGGACAGCGTGCCCGATCCCTTTCCCAGAACCCGGCCGCAGAGCGCCACGCCGAAGGTCTGCAGGGTCAGGGGAATGCCCAGGGGCGTTGGAATGGAAAGCTGAGACAAAAAGGTGCCCAAAAGCACGGAAAACAGGGCAATCAAGGCCAGGCGTCGGGTCTTATTCATGAAGCCGCACGCTCACTTCCCCGCACCGAAGGGTGCGCGCCGTACCGTCTGCAAGGCGCAGAACGAGGCCTCCCTCGTCGTCGATCCCCGTCACCGTAGCCGTCCCGGAGAAGGCTCCGGCAGGAGAAATCACCGGACGCCCCATCAGCACCGATCGGCGGCGGTATTCTTCGAGAACCGAAATCCGGTCTTCGGCGAGAAGAGCGTAAAATTCGTTGAGAAATGCGGCGGCAAGGCGGGCCCGGGCGGTGGGATCGAAATCCCGCAACAATGCTCCCGCAATCGGCTCCAGCTCCGGGGGGAAGCCGTTTTCCGGCGAAAATACGTTGAAGCCCACGCCGCAGACGGCGTAATCCAGCCGATCACTTCCGGGCGTCAGCGCAGATTCTACCAGAATTCCGCAGACCTTCCGTCCCTCCAGCACAAGATCGTTCACCCATTTGATCCCGGGCGACACGCCCAAGGCTTCGGCGGCACGGCAGGCGGCCACCGCGGCGCGGACGGTGAGAAAGGAGCATTCCTCCGACCCACCCACGGGGCGCAATAAGACCGAAAGATAAACGCCGGTGCCTCCGGGGGAATGGAATTGCCGCCCCAGCCGCCCCCGGCCCGCGGTCTGCCGATCGGCCAGAAGAACCTGTCCCTCGGTACGTCCTTCGTCGCCCCACCTGCGGACGACGGCGTTGGTGGATCCGGTCTCCTCCCGATATTCCACCGACCAAGGGCAGGTGAGCAGGCGCTGCACCGCCGCTGCGCAAAAATCATCCATAGGGGGCCTCCTTTCCGAAGGGATCGCCGTATCGTATACAATATATACTATTGTACCACAAAAAACCGCCTCTGTCAACCGACAGAGGCGGAAATTATTCAAGCGTTTCGTTTTTTGCGACGGGAGAAGGGGATCTGAGAGAGCACCACGGCGGCCATCATCAGGGCGCAACCGATATATTCCCGCACCGACAGCACCTCGTTAAGCAAAAGAGCGCCGGCGGCCACGCTGAAGATCGACTCGAGAGAGAAGATCAAAGACACCACCGTGGGGTTGGCGTCCTTTTGCGCCACGTTCTGCAGAGTATAGGCGATGCCGTTGGAGAGAACGCCCACGTACAGCAAGGGGAGCAGACAACGGTAGACCCCCTGCCAGGTGAAGGAGCGATCGAAGATCAGCGCAAAAATGCCGGAGAAGAGGGCCACGAAAATAAACTGCGTCCAGGAAAGGGCGATGCCGTCCACCTTCTGGGCGAAGTAGTCCACGGCGATGACCTGCAGGGCAAAGGCCACGGAGCAGGCAATAAGATAGAGGTCGGCGGGGGCAACGGTGAAATCGCCCTTCACGCAAAGCAGATACATCCCCACCACCGTCAGGGCGACGCCGCCCCAGACGTTCCAGCCGTTGCGCTTCCCGTAAAACAAGCCGAAGATGGGAACCAACACCACGTAAATGGTGGTAAGAAAGCCTGCCTTACCGGCGCCGCTGTCTGCGGAGATGCCAAACTGCTGGAGATTGGCGGCCAAAGCCAAAAAGAAGCCGCAGACCAGGCCGCCCAGCCAGAGGAGCTTTGCATTTTCTTTTTTATACGTACCTTTTTTCTTCTGTACCGCCCGGCGGATCAGCAAAAATCCGCCCAATACGATCACCGCCACCGTTGCCCGCAGCGCGCTGAAGGCGAAGGGCGACACGTGGCCGGCGGCCATATCCTGGGCGACGAAGGCCGTCCCCCAGATAAAAGCGGCGAGAAGAGCCAGGGAATTTTGTTTCCATTGAAATTTCATAGGTCGTTCTCCATATTCCATAGTCACCGCATTATTATACTCTTTTCTCCGACGTTTGTCAAGGCAAAAAAAGACAGTTTTTGCAAAAAACCTCTGTCTTTTTTCGAAAAAAGGCAGAAAAACCCGCCCGGAAAAATCCGGGCGGGCAAAGATCTGCGGGATTCGGTCAATCAACCGTCAAGAGACGATCAATCAAAATAACCGGCCTGCTGCCAACCGTAGAGAGCCACCTGGTTGGGAAGAATGTGTTCTTCCACCGCGGCGTCGTTGGCGGGAGCGTACTTGCCGACCAGGGTGGTGATGGAGCCGGCGGTCAGCAGGTTGGAGGAGATATTGCTGATGGCAGTGGTTGCCTCGTTGGGCCAGTAGGAGTACTGGAGGACAGCGCCTTCGCGGACCATGCAGGTCAGGTCAAGCTCGGTGTTGAAGTAGGTATCGCCGTAGTAAGCGAGAACGTCGTCGTAGGTCTGGATATCGCCGAGACCCTCGAACAGATCGTACATCAGGAAGGCGGAATGTTCAATATTCTGGGCAAACAGAGGAATGGCAACGGAATAAACCTGCTCGTAGAAGCCGGTCAGAGTGTTGGCTTCGTCGCCGGCCCAGGTGGCGATCCCGAAGTTGGAGGGACCTTCCACGACCACGTAGCCGAACACGTCGATGGGACGGGTCACGGCCATAGCGCAGAGACCTTCGTTGAAGGGAGTATGGGCATCCCAGGTGGTCCAGGTGCCGGTGCCGTTGTTGAAGCACTTGGTGTTGGCGTTCAGGGCGTTCTTCAGCCACTGGAGAGCGTCGAGGACGTCGCCGTCTTCCAGACCGCGGGACCATTCGGCAGTACCGTCGGAATTAACCTTTTCCAGAACAACGAAGGGCTTACCGGCGGTCAGGAAGGTAGCCATGACCATATGCTCCATGGAAGCGGTCATGCCCCAGATGCCGGAGGCTTCGTCGGTGGTTTCGGTGATGACGTCAAGCATTGCTTCACGGTCCCACTCTTCGTTCTCCCAGTATTCCTGGGGATCGGTGACACCGGTAAGCTCAATGATATCCTTATTATAAACGACCTGATAATAAGGCAGGGGAGTGCAGTCCACCCACAGGGCGGGAGAAACGCCGTAGAAGGTACCACCGGCCATCATGGATTCCCGGGCGGTAAGGGTGCCCCACTTGTTGGCATCCCAGAAGTTGATGATGTGGTCGACCTGAAGCAGATCCTGCATCAGAGAAGTGCTGCCGCCGGTACCGAGGGCCTTGCGGAGCATAGCGTTCTTGTAAGCGAAAACCATATCGCCGGAGTTTTCGGCAAACATGGCGGCCTGCAGACGGGAAGCGAAGTTGGTGTCGTAGGCAGACATGGAGAATTCGATGGTGCAGCCGTAGGTCTCACAAACCTCGTTGACCCGGTCGGAAACCTGAAGACCCATATTGGAGTCCTGAGAATAACCGAAGGGATTTTCGATTTCGGAGTGCTGAATGATGATGTAGTTCTTGCCGGCGGTTTCGTCAACGGGACGCTCCGGGGGCTCGAACTCATCGGTAGGCTTGATGTTAACGTCGTTGTTGCCGGTGCTGGTGCCGGGATTCTTGCCGGGATCCTTACCGGGATCGTCGGAGGGAGTATCGCCGGTGCCGCCGCAGGCGACGAGGGCGAAGACCATCAGAAGAGCCAACAGAACCGACAGGAGTCTTCTTGCAAGTTTCATGCAAATACCTCTTCTCTTAAGATTTATTTTTCCCATTTGGGGAATTCCGTACCACATATTATAACAGTTTTATCAGCAGTTTGTCAAGAGATTTCAAACTTTCGAACCAATTCGCCGGAAACAATCGGCACTATGCACAAATTCATCCCGGTGCTTTTGTGCATATTAACGAATCTATTTCACCAAAATGCCCTTCCGGGAATTTAAGACGCCCCTCCCCTTCCGAAAGACCTGCGCTCCGGCACTCCGGGACACAAAAAAAACAAGCCCGGAAGATCTCCGGGCTTGTGAAAGACAGCGCAAAAAGGAAGATCGGCAGGATCAATCGAAATAACCGGCCTGCTTCCAGCCTTCCAGAGCGACCTGATTGGGAAGAACGTGTTCTTCGATCAGAGCGTCGATGGAGGGAGCGTGCTTATTGATCAGATTGGACATAGAGGACGCGGTCTGCAGTCCGCCGGCAATGTTGCCCCAGACGGAATCCAGGCCGTTGGGCCAGTAGGAATACTGGAGGATGGCGCCTTCGCGGACCATGCAGGTCAGGTCAAGCTCGCTGTTGAAGTAGGTGTCGCCGTAGTAAGCGAGGACGTCGTCGTAGGTCTGCACGTCGCCGAGACCCTCGAACAGATCGTACATCAGGAAGGCGGAATGTTCAATATTCTGGGCAAACAGAGGAATGGCGGCGGAATAAACCTGTTCGTAGAAGCCGGTCAGAGTGTTGGCTTCGTCGCCGGCCCAGGTGGTGATCCCGAAATTGGAGGGACCTTCCACGACCACGTAAGCGAAGATATCGATGGGGCGGGTCATAGCCATGGTGCAGAGGCCTTCGTCGAAGGGCTCGTGGGCCGTCCAGCCGCTCCGGTCGCCAAGTCCGTTATTGAAGCACTTGGTGTTGGCGTTCAGAGAATTCTTCAGCCACTGAAGAGCGTCGAGCACGTCGCCGTCTTCCAGACCGCGAGACCATTCGGCGGTACCGTCGGCGTTGATCTTGTCAACGATAACCAAGGGTCTGCCGGTGGTAAGAACGGTGGCGCGGACCATATGGCCCAGAGCAGCGGTCATACCCCAGAGACCGGCGGCTTCGTCGGTGGTTTCGGTGATAACGTCAAGCATTGCTTCACGGTCCCACTCGTCGTTCTCCCAGTATTCCTGGGGATCGGTGGCGCCGGCCAGCTCGACGAGATCTCTGTTATAGACGACCTGATAATAAGGCAGGGGAGTGCAGTCCACCCACAGGGCGGGAGAAACGCCGTAGAAGGTGCCGCCGGCCATCATGGATTCCCGGGCGGTGAGAGTTCCCCACTTATTGGCGTCCCAGAAATTGATGATGTGGTCGACCTGGAGCAGATCCTGCATCAGAGAAGAGGAGCCGCCGGTACCGAGGGCCTGACGGAGCATGGCGTTCTTGTTGGCAAAGACCATGTCACCGGAATTATCGGCAAACATGGCGGCCTGCAGACGGGAAGCAAAGTTGGTGTCGTAGGCAGACATGGAGAATTCGATGGTACAGCCGTAGGTCTCGCAGACCTCATTGATACGGTCGGCCACCTGAAGACCCATATTGGAGTCCTGGGAATAGCCGAAGGGATTTTCGATTTCGGAGTGCTGGATGATGATGTAGTTCTTGCCGGCGGTTTCGTCAACGGGACGCTCCGGGGGCTCGAATTCATCGGTAGGCTTGATGTTAACGTCGTTGTTGCCGGTGCTGGCGCCGGGATCCTTGCCGGGATCCTTACCGGGATCGTCGGAGGGCGTATCGCCGGTGCCGCCGCAGGCGACGAGGGCGAAGACCATCAGAAGAGCCAAAAGAACCGACAGGAGTCTTCTTGCAAGTTTCATTGCGGTACCTCTCTTTTTAATATTTCCCCCGGTGCGGGGGCTTTGTATCTTATATTATAACAGTTTCTCCGGCCGTTTGTCAAGGGGTTTGCGGATTTCACACCGATTTCGAAAGAATAATCGGCACTGTGCCCAAATTCGAAGAGGTGTTTTTGTCTATTTTAACGAATTCACTGCCGGTTTCCGATCTGCGAGGCTCTGCGGAAAAGAAAAAGGGCAAGCCCGGAGAATCTTCGGGCTTGCCAAGTGAGTTCAGGAAGGAGTAAAAACGATCAGTCGAAATAACCCAGTTCCTTCCAACCGGCCAGGGCGACCTGGTTGGGCATGACGTGTTCTTCGATCTCCTTGTCCGTGGATGTGACGTGCTTCGCCACCAGACCGGAGATAGAGGAGGCGGTCAGAAGACCGTCGCTGATCCCGCTCCAGACGGAGTCAACGCCGTTGGGCCAGTAGGAATACTGGAGCTTGGCGCCTTCGCGGACCAGGCAGGTCATATCGATCTCGGAGTTGAAGTAGGTTTCGCCGTAGTAAGCAAGCACGTCGTCGTAGGTCTGAATATCGCCGAGGCCTTCGAAGAGGTCGTACATCAGGTAGGCGGAATGCTCAATATCCTGGGCGAAAAGGGGAATGGAGATGGCAGAGACCATTTCGTAATAGCCGGTAAGGGTATTGGCTTCGTCGCCGGCCCAGGTGATGACGCCGAAGTTGGAAGGACCGTTGACCACGATATCGTTAAAGATATCCACGGGACGGGTGAGGGTCATAGCGCACAGCTCTTCGTTGAAGGGCGTCTGAGTATTCCAGGTAGCCCAGTTGCCCTGGCCGTTGTTGAAGCATTTTGAGTTGGTGTTCAGAGTCTGCTTCAGCCACTGGAAGGCTTCGAGAGCGTCGCCGGATTCCAGACCGTGAGACCAGTCCACAGTTCCGTCGGAATTGATCTTATCGATGATCAGCAGGGTCTGCCCGGTGGTCAGGAAGGTGGCGCGAACCATATGGTTCAGGCTGGCGCTCATGCCCCAGATGCCGTCGGTCTCGCTGGTGGTAGTAACGATGACGTCTTCCATGGCGTAGCGGTCCCATTCCTCGTTCTCCCAGTATTCCTGGGGATCGGTAGCGCCGGAAACCTCCACGATGTCCTTGTTATAAACCACGGAATAGTAAGGCAGAGGCGTGCGGTCTACCCACAGAGCGGGAGAAACGCCGTAGAAGGTACCGCCGGCCATCATGGTTTCTCTGGCGGTGATATTGCCCCACTTGTTGAAATCCCAGAAGTTGATGATATTGTCGACCTGCAGCAGATCCACCACCAGAGAGGTAGAGCCGCCGGTACCGAGGGCGTGACGGAGCATGGCGTTGTTGTGAGCAAAAATCAGATCCCCGCCGCTCTCCGCATACATCTGAGACTGCAGTGCGGTAGCGAAGGACGTATTATAGGGGATTTGGTAGAATTCCAGAGTACAGCCGTAGGTTTCCATGACCTCCATAACGCGCTCGGAGACCTGAAGACCCATATTGGAGTCCTGAGAATAGCCGAAGGGGTTCACGAGATCGTCGTGCTGGATGATCACGTAGTTCTTCCCGGTCATCTCGTCAATGGGACGCTCCGGGGGTTCAAAGGTGGCGGTATCCTGAATATCGGGGCCCTTTTCGGCGGGGCCGCCGGTGGTCTTGTCAGGATTCTTGTCGACGCCGTCGGAAGGAGTATCGCCGGTGCCGCCGCAGGCGACGAGGGCGAAGACCATCAGAAGGGCCAGCAGAACCGACAGAAGTCTTCTTGCAAGTTTCATAACGATTACCTCTTTCTTTATGTGATTAAATGGTTGCACCTTATCCTTATGATACACCTTTTCCCCGGAAAAGGAAATAGCGCGGATTGCTTTGATTTTTAACAATCCTTTGGTTTTCCCCGGAAAAGCGGCGTACGCCATGCTTCTCTTCATATATTATACCAATTTTTGAGGGGATTTGTCAAGTATTTTTTGCGTCCTCGCCCCGCCGGGGCGCAGATTTGGCACTATGCACAATTCCGGCATTCTTTTTTGTGCATTTCAACGAACTGCTCCCCGGAAATCAAGGAAAAAACCCGCCCGGAAAACCCGGGCGGGTAAGATGATTGCGGAATCGCGCTCCGGCGTCAGCAAAGACGATCAATCAAAATAACCGGCCTGCTTCCAGCCTGCAAGAGCCACGGAGTTGGGAACGATGTTCAGTTCCACGGGAGCGTTGAGGGTGGGGGCGTACTTGTTCAGCATGTTGGAAATGGAGGAAGAGCTCATCAGCCCCGAAGCAAGGTCGGACCAGATGCCGTCGATGCCCTCGTTGGGCCAGTAAGAATACTGGAGGGTGGCGCCTTCACGCACCAGACAGGTCAGGTCAAGGTCGGTGTTGAAGTAGGTGTCGCCGTAGTAAGCGAGAACGTCTTCGTAGGATTCGATGCCTTCCAGACCCTCGAACAGATCGTACATCAGATAGGCGGAATGCTCGATATTCTGAGCAAACAGAGGAATGGCAACGGAATAAACCTGTTCGTAATAACCGGTCAGGTTATTGGCCTCGTCGCCGGCCCAGGTGGTGATCCCGAAATTGGAGGGACCTTCCACGACCACGTAAGAGAAGATATCGATGGGACGGGTCATGGCCATGGTGCAGAGGCCTTCGTTGAAGGGAATGTGAGACTCCCAGGTGGTCCAGGTGGAGGAGCCGTTGTTGAAGCACTTCACGTTGGCAGCCAACGTCTGCTTGAGCCAGGTCAGGGCTTCGGCGGATTCGCCGGAGGTGAGACCGTTGGTCCATTCGGCGGTACCGTCGGAATTGATCTTATCGATATTGACCAACAGCTTCCCGGTGGCAAGGAAGGTGGCGCGGACCATGTGATAATCGGTAGCGGTCATGCCCCAGATTCCGGAGGATTCGTCGGTGGTTTCGGTGATGACGTCAACCATAGCGTCCCGATCCCATTCCTCGTTTTCCCAGTATTCCTGGGGATCGGTAGCGCCGGCCAGTTCGACGAGATCTTTGTTATAAACGACCTGATAATAAGGCAGAGGAGTGCAGTCCACCCACAGGGCGGGAGAAACGCCGTAGAAGGTGCCGCCGGCCATCATAGATTCCCGGGCGGTGAGAGTGCCCCACTTATTGGCGTCCCAGAAATTGATGATGTGGTCGACCTGGAGCAGATCCTGCATCAAAGAAGAGGAGCCGCCGGTACCGAGAGCGCGACGGAGCATGGCGTTCTTGTTGGCAAAGACCAGGTCGCCGGAATTTTCGGAGAACATGGCGGCCTGCAGCTGAGAGGCGAAGGAATCCTCGTAAGCCATCTGACTGAATTCGATGGTGCAGCCGTAGGTCTCACAAACCTCGTTGACCCGGTCGGAAACCTGAAGACCCATATTGGAGTCCTGAGAATAACCGAAGGGATTTTCGATTTCGGAGTGCTGAATGATGATGTAGTTCTTGCCGGTGGTTTCGTCCACGGGGCGCTCCGGGGGCTCGAAATCACCGGTTTCGGGAATATCGGGACCCTTATCGCCGTCGGAAACGGGGGTCTTGTCGGGGTTCTTGTCAACGCCGTCGGAGGGCTTCGTATCGCCGCCGCAGGCGACGAGGGCGAAGACCATCAGAAGGGCCAACAGAACCGACAGAAGTCTTCTTGTAAGTTTCATTGCATGTACCTCTCTTTTCTAAATTTCCCCAAGATATGGGGAATTATTTTTATTATAACAGTTTTCCCGGAGGTTTGTCAAGGGGGTTCCCGGCTTCCTGCCGAACCGGCGAGAAAAATCGGCGTTTTCGCCAAATCAGGCGGGATGTTTTTGTGCATTTTAACAAATTCCTCCCCGATCCCCTGCCGCCGCAAGCCCCGAATAAAAAAGCAAGCCCGGAAAAATTCCGGGCTTGCAGAGCAGATTAGAAAGAAATGGAACGGATCAATCGAAATAACCCAGTTCCTTCCAACCGGCCAGGGCGACCTGGTTGGGCATGACGTGCTCTTCGATCTCCTTGTCCGTGGAAGTGACGTACTTCCCAATGAGATTGGAGATGGAGGAGGAGGTCAGAAGACCGTCGCTGATGCCGGTCCAGACGGAGTCAACGCCGTTGGGCCAGTAGGAATACTGGAGCTTGGCGCCTTCGCGGACCAGGCAGGTCAGATCGATATCGGAGTTGAAGTAGGTTTCGCCGTAGTAAGCAAGCACGTCGTCGTAGGTCTGAACGTCGCCGATGCCTTCGAAAATATCGTACATCAGATAAGCGGAATGCTCCACGTTCTTCGCGAAGAGAGGAATGGCGACGGTGGCGACCATTTCGTAATAACCGGTGAGGGTGTTGGCTTCTTCGCCGGCCCAGGTGATCACGCCGAAGTTGGAGGGGCCGTTGACAACGGTGTCGTTAAAGATATCCGCAGGACGGGTGAGAGCCATGGCGCTCAGCTCTTCGTTGAAGGGAGTGCAGGCGCCCCAGGTAGCCCAGGTGGAAGCGCCGTTGTTGAAGCACTTGGCGTTGGTGGTCAGGGTCTGCTTCAGCCACTGGAAGGATTCTTGAGCCTCGCCGGATTCCAGACCGTGAGACCAATCCACGGTGCCGTCGGAATTGATCTTATCGATGATCAGAAGGGTCTGACCGGTGGTCAGGAAGGTAGCGCGGACCATGTGGTTAATGGTGGCGGTCATACCCCAGATACCGGCAGTTTCGTCGGTGGTGGCAACGATGACGTCTTCCATGGCGTAGCGGTCCCATTCCTCGTTCTCCCAGTATTCCTGGGGATCGGTGGCACCGGCCAGCTCAACCATATCCTTATTATAAACAACGGTATAGTAAGGCAGAGGAGTACGGTCGATCCACAGAGCGGGAGAAACGCCGTAGAAGGTACCGCCGGCCATCATGGCTTCTCTGGCGGTGATGTTGCCCCACTTATTGAAATCCCAGAAGTTGATGATATCGTCGACCTGCAACAGATCTACGCACAGAGAGGTGGAGCCTCCGGTACCGAGGGCGTGACGGAGCATGGCGTTGTTCGCAGAGAAGATCAGATCGCCGCCGTTCTCCGCATACATCTGAGACTGCAGCTGGGAGGCGAAGGAGGTGTTATAAGGAATCGGATAGAATTCCAGCGTACAGCCGTAGAGCTCCATGACCTCCGCAAGGCGCTCGGTGACCTGAAGACCCATGTTGGAGTCCTGAGAATAACCGAAAGGCTTATCCGCTTCATCGTGCTGGATGATGATGTAATTCTTTCCGGTCATCTCGTCAATGGGACGTTCCGGGGGTTCAAAGGTGGCGGTATCCTGAATGTTGGGGCCCTTGTCGGAGGAGCCGCCGGGGGTCTTGTCAGGATTCTTGTCGACGCCGTCGGAAGGAGTATCGCCGGTGCCGCCGCAGGCGACGAGAGCGAAGACCATCAGAAGGGCCAGCAGAACCGACAGCAATCTTCTTGCAAGTTTCATAAGATTACCTCTTTCTTTCTGTGATGAAATGATTTTTTTTCTTTTCATACACCGTTTCCCGGGGAGGGGACGGCACGGACCCCTTTGCTTTTGAACAATCTTGTGGATTCCCCGAAAAAAAGGCGCACTCACTGCTTTCTATATTATACCAATTCTCAGGGCAGTTTGTCAAGTATTTTTTCTCAATTTAGGCCAAATTTCACATAATTGTCGATATTGCCAAAGTAAAGGTGTGAATTCTGTACAATATGACGATTTTTACTTTTAATACCCGGAATGGAGGTCGAGGGAGGTATCGTTCTCCACCCATTCCTTGACCACGTCGATGACCCGGTAATCGTTCTCCGTATCCCGGATGACCACGGTGGAGATCCCGGCGTTGATAATGAGGCGCTTGCACATGGAGCAGGAGTTGGTGCCGGCAACGACGGAGCCGTCCTTGGGATCTCTGCAGACCATATACAAAGTAGCGCCGATCATCTCCTCCCGGGGGGCGACGATGATGGCGTTGGCCTCGGCGTGCACCGAACGGCACAGCTCGTACCGCTCGCCGCTGGGGATATTGTACCGCTCCCGCAGGCACCAGCCCAGGTCGGAGCAATTCTGCCGACCCCGGGGCGCACCGTTGTAGCCGGTGGAAATAATCGAATCGTTTTTGACGATGACGGCACCGTAATTTTTCCGCAGGCAGGTGCTCCGCTCGCAGACCGTGCCGGCGATATCAAGATAATAATTCTGTTTGTCTCTTCGGATCATGCAGATCGCCTCCTTTGTTTTTTTCATTATACCATAGCGGACGGGGGAAAATCAAGAAAAGCGCGGAATCGTTGCAAAAAAGTTACAAAAAACCCTTGACGGCGGGGGATTTTCATGCGATAATAAAGGAAGAGAAAGGAAGGATCTGCCATGAACGAGGATTTCCGCGCCCGCATCAACCGTTTCGTCCGCACCATACTGCGGGGGTACGCCCCCACGGGAAGGGGAAAAAAGATCATTCACGATCCCATCTGGGGGTCGGTGGTATTTCACCCCTGGGAGGTGCGGCTCATCGACTCTCCTCTGTTCCAGCGCCTGCGGAACGTGAATCAGGTGGGGCTTGCCGATTCCACCTATCCCGCCGCCCGGCATACCCGTTTTGAGCATTCTCTCGGCACCATGGCGGTGGCGGCGCGGATGATGGAGCAATTGTACGACGACGCCCGCACCCGCAAGGAGGTGCGCCACGTGATTGGCGAGGGGGAGATCCACCTGGTCCGCCTGGCAGCCCTGCTGCACGACGTGGGGCACTGTCCCTATTCCCATCTGTCCGAGGCGGTGTACGGCAGAATGCCGGAATTTGCCGCCATCCGGGAGGAGGTTCTGGCGGAGGCGGGGCAGCCGGTCTCCCCTTCTCCCCACGAAATTTTTTCCTATTTGATCATCACCTCCGACGCCTTCGTCAATTTCTTTTGGAAACATATCAATAATTATCCCGGGATCAAGACCCGGACCGACGCGAGAGATCTTCTGCGGCGGGCGGCGAATATCGTCATCGGAGCGGTCAACGGCACCGACGACGGGGTGCAATATTCCTATCTGACCCACGTGATCAACGGAAATTTCGACGCGGACAAGCTGGATTATACCCAAAGAGACAGCTACACCTCGGGCATTGCTTTGACCTACGGAGTGGAGCGTTTCTTGCTGAAGCTGGTCATCTGCAGGACCGAGAAGGACGGGATTACCGACTATCGGCTGGGCATCACGGCCGACGCGCTTTCTACGGTAGAAGAGTTGATTTTCAACCGTTCCATGCTTTATCATTATATGTACCGGCACCAAAAGATCCTGGCGGCGGAGGCGCAGATGCGGGACGCCATTTACGCCCTGGTGCGGGTGGGGCAGATCAAGCACCCCTGTGATTTTCTCTTTTTGAACAATCAGGAGCTGAGTGCGCTCTATCACTCCCGGAAGATCCCCTTTGCGGCAGAGGGAGCGAAGACCAAGACCCTGGAAAAGATCATGGCGAACTTTGCCCGGCGAACCCTATGGAAGCGGGCGCTGGAGTTATCCGCCGACAGCTTTGGAGAAGAACCGGCCGATCTCGCCTTGGATTCCACTCTTAAAGAAATGCAACGAATCGATAATCCGGAGGAACAAAAAGCACTCCTGCGGGAGTTTGCGGAGACCTGGCCCCGGAGGACGCTCTATCCGGAGCATATTGCCCGGTACGTGGAATTTATGAAGCGCTGCTCCATTGAAGATCTGATTGCCGAACGGAAGGAAATTGCCGGGCGGCTGGAAGCGGCCTACCGTGCCCGGGGGAAGAAGATCGATTTTGATCCGTTGGATTTTGCCTTATCCTTCCAGCCCCCGTTGGAAAGCGATCTTCGTCTGACCATCGTGGACAAGCAGCGGCGGGAAATCCCGGCCAACGAGGCCATCGACCGCATCAAGCAATGGACCGAGGCCTTCAACCGAAGCAAGTGGCGGGGCTATCTTTTCGTGGCGCCCCACGTAGACCGAAAGCTGGCCGGAGAGGTCTTCGCAGAGTATCTGAAGGAGAAGTGAGTTCCTTTCTTTTCACGAGAAAAGAAAGGAACCGAAAGAAAAGCGAAGGCCGACGAATTTCATTCGTCGGGGGGGGAGGCATAGGAGTAAGCCTCTCGCCGCAAGGCGAACTTCACAGATTATGGAAGAGGAACGGTGTTCTTTTTCTTTCACGAGAAAAAAAGGAACCGAAAGAAAAGCGGAGGCCGACGAATTTCTTTCGTCGGGGGGGGGTATAGGAGGAAGCCTCTCGCCGCAAGGCGAACTTCACAGATTATAGAAGAGGAACGGTGTTCTTTTTCTTTCACGAGAAAAAAAGGAACCGAAAGAAAAGCGGAGGCCGACGGAATTCTTTCGTCCGAGGTGGAACGATAGAACCTCCTCACAGAACAACGAGAAAGGACAAAGCTTATGGCAGACACGAACGGATACGCAACCTACACCTTTCCCAGCGGCTCGGTATACACCGGAGAATGGAAAGACGGGGAGCGGCACGGAAAAGGCCGGATGGAATACTACACCGGCGACGTCTACGAAGGAGACTGGGCCTGCGGGAAGCGGAACGGTCAGGGATATTACCGCTTTGCCAACGGAGAGACCTACGAGGGGCAATGGAAAAACGGAAAGCGCCACGGCCGGGGAACGGAGGTCTTTTTTGATAAGAGCCGCTATACCGGAGAATGGGCAGAGGGAAAACGCCACGGAAGAGGACGAATGGACTACGCCAACGGCGACGTCTACGAAGGAGATTGGGCCGGGGGTTTCCCCCACGGAACGGGTACTTATTCTTTTGCCGTCGGAGGAAAATACACGGGCGAATGGGCGGAAGGCTTGCGTCACGGTCAGGGCACGAACCTCTTCCCGGACGGCGACGTATATTCCGGAGCATGGCAGGCCGGGAAAATGCACGGCCCGGGCACCTACGTTTTTTCCGACGGGATCTCTCTTTCCGGCATCTGGGATCGCGGAATGCGCCAGGGGAGAATGATTTGCACCTTCCCGGACGGCTCCACCAAGGCCGGCCGATACGAAAACGACGTCTTTTTGGGGGAAGAATAAAAATTTGCGCCGCGCCTGCGAAAAAAGGGCGGGGGCGGCGTTATGGTAGTGAATTCACAAAACTTTTTGCAAAAAGGAAGAATGGAAAACGATGTACAACCTCACCCAAGAGGATTTTCTCTGCATCCGGGAGGAGGCCTTTTCGGCCTCGCCGGACAATTGCTATCAGCGCACCTTTGAGGTGATGCAGCAGATGTTCCCCGGATATCTTTACGCCCGAAGGTCCTCCTTCCCCTGCGAGGAAGACGTGGAGGATTGCCTTTCCGGGGCGCAGATTCAGATCGTGGAGCGGATCCGCCGCAAATATTTTGAGCGGGAAGACATGGAAAAAAGCCCGGAATCCCTGCAAAAATGGATGTTTGCGGTACTGAAGAATTATTATTTCTCCCTTCTGCGGAAAAGCACCCGGGGACGGGAATTTCTCCAGCAATTACAGGAAAAGGCGGAGGGGGAATACGGCGTCGTGCACACGGCAGACGGCGGGAAGATCCTGACCGGAGAGCCGGTCACCGACGGCGGCTTCGGCCGGCTGATCCGGGAGGAAGAGGAAAAAGAGCGGCAGGCCCATCTGAACCGCTGCTTTGACGAGATCCTTTCGGGGCGCAGTGCGGTGCAGATCGTGCTGGCGTGGCTTTCGGTGGGGGTTTTGGTGCTTTACCGGAATCTGCCGAAGAAGGACGCCATTGCGCTGATCACCGACGGCGATCCCACCATGGGAGAGCTGTTTACGACCACGAAGATGCTTCTGAGGGGGGTTGACTGGCTGAATCTGACCGAGGAAGACTGGCAACGGCTGGAAAGCCGGCTGGACCGGCGGGGGAAGGATGGCAGACCCCTGCGGGAGCTGCGGTTTGGGGATTTCACCACCGAATCCCCCCGGGAATACGTATCGAAATCTGTCAGCAAGCGCAACGAGCGGCTGTCGGAGATCTTCGCCGAGGACGGCGTGATCTTTGATTTTTAAGAGAAGGAGAAGACCGATGAATCAGCTATCCACCGAAGAGATCCTACAATATATTACCTTAAACACCGCAACGCCGGAGTCGATTCGCTTCGCGGCCCGGGTCAACGCTCTGATGGCCGAAGACGACGGCCTGCGCCGTCAGATCGAGGCGTTAGAAGAGATCTACGATTCCTTGACCCTGCCTCCGCAAGACCTTCTTCCCTACCTGCTGGAACAGGAAGACGGGCAGGAGCAACATCAATATCAGCATTGAATTTATCCCCATGAAAATACCCCGGAAACTTCGGTTTCCGGGGGTTTTGTATACAGAGGTGTTTATCGAGAATAGGAATCGAGCGCGGCATACCCATCAAGGCTCCCCTTAGTAAGGGGAGCTGGATTGCCGCAGGCAAGACTGAGGGGATTGACCGGGAGAATGAATATTTAGTTTGCGGCGGTCAATCCCTTCCGTCACGGCGGCCGAACACGCCGTGCCACCTCCCCTTACTAAGGGGAGGCAAAACGCTTACGCATCGTCGCCCGTGAATTCGGCACCGCTTTTTTGAACCCGGTTACGGGGAGTCCTGTCAGGAATCCGAAACGGAAAATCCCCCGCACAGCGGGGGATTGCTATCACGTCTTTTGACAAATTTAAAATACGAAGAAGTGGAGCAGGATGGCTACGGTGATTCCGATGACGGCGCCGACGGCGATCTGGAAGGGAGAATGGCCCACGAGGGTATTCAAAGGCGTGTCGGAAATGTTCTGACCGGAGGTCTCTTCCAAAGCATCCACCACCTTATTGAGCATCTTAGCCTGCTTTTCGGTCTCCCGGCGAACGCCCACCGCATCCCGGCAGACGACCACCGTAAGGATGGCAGAAATGGCAAAGGCAGAGCTTCCGAAGCCTTCCGTAAGGCCGCACATCGTCGCAAGGGCGGTGACGGTGGCGGTGTGTCCGCTGGGCATACCTCCGTCTCCGAGCAAGCGGCGAAAATCCAATTTTTTGTAGGTAATGGCGTGCAGAACGGTCTTGATGACCTGGGCGGTAATCCAGCCGCCGATGCAGGCTACCACGCAGGGGTTGGTAAAAATAGCAACGATAATTTGCATAAAAACCTCTCTTTAAGCCGCCACGGACCGGTTCAGAAATTCTTTGATGGCGCCGTCGTATTCTTCGGTATTGTTAAAACGGAGCATGGAATGGCCGCCCACGTCGAACCAAACCAGCTTTTTGGTCTCGCTCCCGCATTTTTCGTACAGCTTTTCCGCCTCCGAGGGGAGGGAATAAAGATCCTGCCGGCCGTGAAGCATCAGAATGGGGCGATCCAGCTTGTGAATCACGTCAATGGGGCCGCGCTTCATGGAATGTCCGGTGAGAAGCACCATCCAGGCGTTGATAAAGGGCAGGCCGAACATGGGCTTTTTCAGCTCGATCATATGGTTGCGGAAGCTTTCCCAGAAATTGGGATACATCCCGTCGGCCACGATGCCTTTAATATAGGAGGGGCAATTTTCGCTGGTCAGCGCGTACAAGGAACCGGCAGAGCCGATGCAGATGCCGTGAAAGACGATGGATTCGGAATGATGATTTTCGTGGATATAGTTTGCCCAGGCCAGAAGATCTTTATGTTCTTCGAATCCCACCGTATTATAAGTGCCCTCGCTTTCGCCGTGGGCCCGGTTGTCGATGGTCAGCACGTTGTAGCCGCAATCGGAATAGGGGCGGGCGAAATAATATCCGTACCGAAGCCCTTCGGTGCGACCGGCCACGAGAATGACCGTTTTATCGGAACCGAAATCGTAAAATTCGCCGTAAAGATTCAGCCCCTCGCTGACGATGTGCACGTCTTTTTTCTTTTCCTTATGCTCCTCGCTCCAGGCCATGCCCGTATCGTACATGCTGAGATGGTCGGCCTGGTCGCAGGAGCAGGCCCGGGTCCATTTGTCCTTGCGGGTGCGCTTGAGATGCATGACGTAGACCACGTAGCCCACGATGGCGTTGGGCGCAAAAAAGCAGAAGAAATAGAGGGAAATAACGGTGACAACGACCCCCCAGACGATGGGCAGGATCCCCAGGATCACGCCCCGCAGAGACGACATGATCAGACCCTCCCAGAGAGGATACAACGAAAAAATCAACGGACTCATAATCGGTTCTCCTTTGTTTTCACTTCTTTTTCCGGGTGTCTTCCGCAATCCGGCGGCGCAACTCGGCTTGCAATTCCAGGCATTTGTCCCGGACGATTCGGTTCAGCTCGGTAATCTGCTCCCGGTTGGGGTTGGCGGCGGAACAATAATCGGACAGAAGAATGGGCTTGCCGATGATGACGTGAACCCGCTTGTTCCAGCCGTAATTGCCGTCGGTGACGACGGGAATGATGGGCAGATCCGCCCGCTGGGCGATCATGATATAGCCGGTTTTAAACTCCCGCATCTCCCCGTCGTGGGTGATATAGGCTTCGGGGAAGATCTGGACGATGCGCCCCTTTTTCAGGTGGGCAACGCTTTCGTCGATAAACCGCATGCCCATGCTGTCCCGGTCGGACTTGATGCCGCCGAAAATGGACATCCCCCAAGCGACGAATTTGTGCTTGTAAACGTCGGACTTCAGCACCACGTACAGCTTCCGAAAGGGAAACAGACCGGCGTTAACGATAAAATCGCAGACGTGATAATGATTCGATACGATCAGCGCCCCGCCCTTAACGAAGCGGCCTTGAACGGACTTATCCTCGTAATAGGTTTTGCGCTTGAAAAAAGCCAGATACAGCGGATAGCCGGAAAGCATGCCGTACCAGCGGAGGATCTCTTTGTAGATCATGCTCGTTTCTCCCCTATGATGCGGACGAAATCGTTGAGACAATAGGAAAAATTCTCCATCTCAAATTCCAACGTCACCCCGTAGGTCTCGTCAATGCGGCCGATGAGAGCGAAATAATCCAGGCTCGATCCCCCAAGATCGTTCATAAAATGACCGGTATCGGTAACCGCTTCGGGGGCGATATGAAGAATCTCCGCAAACATGGCCCGCAGCTCCCCCTTCAGCGGGGAGTCGGCCCCGGCGGGACGGAAAACGGCAGAGGCGGTGAGGGAATCGGAAAGGCGGACGGTGCCGTCTTTGATCTGTCGGCGCAGGCGAGCCCGGCTGACCTTGATATCCTTGGGCGCCATGATGGGGTCGGCGGTATAACGAATTTCTTTGATCTTATAAGCCGAAGGGAGGGCGTCGTTGCCGGCCTTGATCTCGGCTTCAAGCAATTCCCGGGCCTCGTCGGTCATATCCTCGGGAATCTGGACGACGAGCATAAGCTTTTCGTTGTTTTCGTCCCCGGTGACGGTGAAATTTTTGGCTTGGGTCAATTGGAAGGCCTGCTCGGCAAGATCCGGATTCAGATTCTCTCCCTCTTCGCCGAAGACCAGATCGGAGGCCCGGCCGGAAATGAGATAGCGGCCCTGATCGTCTTTGGTCATCAGATCCCCGGTGTTAAACCATTCGCCCATGGGGCAATCCATGCCGTCCACGGACATCCGTCCGCAAACCGATTCTCCCCGAACCAGCAACCGTCCGTCGCAATCGATGCGGTAAGCGACAGATGAGAGGGGGCGACCGATGGTGGCCTTCACGCGGTCGGACATTTTTCGGGAAAGATCCACCGACGAAATCCCGATCTCACTCATGCCGTAGCCGTTACAGAGGTGGTATCCCATGCCGTTGATCAGCTCAAGCGTAGAGGCCTTGACGGCGCTTCCGCCGGAAATACAAAACACGATAGAATCGCCAAAAAGCTTTTCCCGGACGTCCCGGAAGAGCCGGGCGGCGATCCTTTTGCCCAAGACGGGGCAAAGATCCTGGAGGGTGCGGGAGATCTTCAACCCGGTCTCCAGCTTTTTCAGAGTTTTAGGATCGGAGGCCGCCTCCTTGCGGACGTTTTTCTCCACCGCCGCCCAAAGGAGAGGGACGGCAAAAATATGGGTGACGGAATGATCCCGGACAGTGCGCAGGAGATTCTGAGGGTTCATATCCGGGGGAAAAACGAAGGTGGAGCCGAAGAAGGAATACCACAAAAAGACCGCTTCCAGCCCGAAAATATGATAGAGGGGCAGGAACATCAGGTGGCGAATCTCCCCTTTGCGATCCCGGACGATATCCGGATTATCCTCCAGCATGCCGTCCACGGTCAGGATCTGTGCGGCCACGTTTTTTCCTTGATAAATGCAGATTTTTTTGCTGAGGGTGGTGCCGGAGGTAGACAGGGCGAAGCCGTCGCCGAAGGGAACCTCGGGGGCGGAGGCGGGGGCGGAGCGGAGCAATTCGCCGTAGGTCAGAATCTGCGTGCCCAAAGCCTCGGGCGCCTCGGCCACCGCAACGGTGAGGGGGGCTTCCAGGTCGGCCAGGGCGGAGGCGGCGAATTCGGCGGGCTGACGGAGGTTGATGAGATAGGGGGTGTTTCCGCTCTTCAGAATCGCCCAGAACAGCACGATCCACGAAGGCTTATTCTCACCGTAAAGGCCGATCCAAAGGCCGGTCTTCCCTTCCAGAGCAACGGAAATCGACCGGGCGACGGCCTCGATCTCGGCCTGGGCCTGCCGGTAGGTCTTCCGGGAGGTTGCCCCCACGAGGGAGGCGTCCACGGTCATCAGATTGTCACCGTGGGAAAAGACGATGCCGTAGATCGTTTCCATCGTCCGGGGGGATCTTGCCAAAAGCCGGCAATTTTCCCGGATGTGCTTTTGAAACCGTGTCATACATTGATCCTTACGTATAGAATAGGGGGGGGCGATGTTCTTTCTTGTTCGGGAACAAGAAAGAACCAAAGAAAAAGCGGCGGCCGGCACAATCCTTGTGCCGGGGGCTTATAGGGATAAGTCTCTCGCCGAAAGGCGAACATCACTTGCCGTCAGGCAAACTTCACTGTGAAACAACTTCACTCGCCGAAGGCGAACATCACCGATTATGGGGGAACGGAAGTATCATTTGCGCCGGAACAACCCTTCCACCACTTCGTGGTTCCCCTCCCCTTACACAGGGGAGGTAGAGGAACAGCGCATCGCTCCAAATAAGATTTGACTTTAATGAGAAAGCCTCTTACCCCCACCACCAACGCCGGTGGCGTCGGTCCCCCTTCCCCTACCATAGGGGAAGGTGCAATGGAGCGCACGTCCTTTTGGAGTTTTACTATCCGAGAGTCACTCTACGACAGAATAGCAACAAAGAGGGGGTGCGCTATGTCCGGGCCTCCCCTTAGTAAGGGGAGGTGGCGCGGCGTGTTCGGCCGCCGTGACGGAGGGGATTGACCGGGAGTAAGATACTCTTTCTGCGCAGAAGGGGCGATTATTCCGGCTTCTTCTCCATCCCCATGGTGGCCATGGATTTGGGCAGGAAGCAGGCGAGGACGAAGGCGGTCATGCAGGCGACGGCAATAATGAGGGTCATATAAGGCACGCCGTTGTGCTGCTTGAGGAAGACCAGCATGGGGCCGGAGGCAAGGCCGGCGGCGACCCCCTCAAAAAGCCCCTGCACGGCGAAATACATGGACGAAGCGCAAATGCCCGTCCGGGCGTTTTCCTCGGCGGCCAGCTGGGAGGGTACGGTATAGGTAATGGAGAAGAAGGTGCCCATGGCAAGGGAAACGATCAGCCCGCACACCAGCGCCACGGGGGTCATAATCTGCAGGGGAAGCATCCGGCAGACGAACATCAGCACCATGGCGAAGGAATAGACCAGCAGACAGTACTGGAAGCCGAACTTGATGCCTTTTTTCTTGACCATTTTGTTATAGATCTGCAGAGTAAAGGGCACGGGGGCGAAGGAGGAGGCCATGATCAAGGTCATATTCAGCCCCGTGGACGAGAAGAATTCGTTGATGCCGCTCAAAAACAGCTGCAGCCCGAAATTCATCACCGAAGCGCAGACCATCCAATAGATAAATTTCTTATTCCGGAAGGAATAGGTCATAGATCGGATGAAGCCCACGCCCTTGGCGTCCTTGGAATCGGCGGGGATCCCGTCCTTGGTGGAGGGCTCCTTGATCAAAAACAGAGCGATAAACATGCTGGCGGCCAGAGGCAGGAACAGCAACGCAACCCAGCGGATATTCATCCGGCTGACGTTGACGAACACCGGAACCAGCGCAAAGGAAATGGAGAAATAGATCACGTCGCAGATCGACTTGACGTTAGACAAAAACAGACGGTCCCGGTCGTTGTCGAGAATTTCGGCGAAGGTGGCGTAATAGGTGACCATGGTCAGGGTATAGGCCCCGTAGAACACGCAGAGAAGCAGCGCAAACCAGATCGTATTCAGCACCGTAGGCCCCTTATCGATGGGCACGAGGAAGAGCAGGTAGGCGATGATCATGGGGACGTAGCCGATGAGAATGGCGGGACGGCGTCTGCCCCAACGGGTCTTCAGATTATCGGTGAAGGAGGCGAGGGGAATATCGATGATCCCGTCCACCGCCTTGGCGATGAGGATCAGCGTGGCCCAGATCCCGGCCACCACCAGATTTTTATCGGTGTAGGTCCAGAATCCGATATCCTCCTGAGCAAAGCCGCCGGTCAGCAGGGCGGAGCAAAGGTAAGAACCGACGATCATATTCAGCATATTCACGCCAATGCCGGCGCATCCGTACAGGATAATTTGCCATTTTTTGGTCAGTACTCGCATGATTTTTCCATCCTTTTTATTTTATTTTCAAGGGATTTTTATTCAAACGAAAGCAACAGATCGAAGGAGTCCGTATCGGTGGCGATGATATCAAGATCGGTGAGAGGGTAATGCTTTTCCACGTAAGCGGAGACCGAATCCAATTCCTCCTGAGGAACCGACTTGCCGGCAAACAGCGTAACCGTATCCCGGTCACTTTCCCGCAACACCGTTTCCACCGTGCGGACGGCCACGGCAATGCGCTCCCGGGCGGCGCACAGAACGTCCGACCCGGTAAAGGCCACGAAATCGTCCCGGCTGATCTCCGTCCCGCCGAAATTGCTATCCCGGGAAGCCCTGGAGATGACCACGGGATACACGTTGGCCATGATCTGCCGGATCTCCTCGGCCAACTCGGTCTTATCCTCGGCCTCAAAGTCCATCATGGACAGGGCGGCGTAGCATTCCGCCACCGATTTGGATTCGAAGACGGTGACCGATCCGCCGGCGTAAAAGCCGCCGGCCTGCAGGGCCACCAGATTGGAATTTTTGCTGTTGGGGAAAACGAAGATCTCCTTGGCCCCGGTGGTTTCGAAGGCCTTCAGAAAATCCTTGGTAGAGGGCTGGCTGTTCTTGTCCCCGCAGATGACCACGTCGGCGCCCATATTGAGGAACAGATCCCGGACGGCGGCGTCGTGGGTGACGGCAACCACCGCAAACCCGGTCTCGGAGACCCCGCCGCAGATCTCCGCCGTGGGGGCGGTCTCGGAATGCTGAACGCTCATATTCTCGATCTTCAGAGACAAAAATTCCCCGAAGCGATGACCGTAGGCCAGCACCCTTTCCGGCGTTTGGGTATGGACGTGAACCTTGACCTTATCGTCCTCAAAGACGGTGACCACCGAATCGCCGAGAGACAAAATCTCCTCCCGGAAGGCGTCGGAGTCCAGCGGCTCCGCCCCGTCGGTGCATTGGAGCAAAAACTCCGTGCAATAACCGAATTCGAAAACCGAGCTCCGGTTGAATCTGGTATAATCCACGAATTCCGACGATTCCTGCTCCTTTACGGGTGCGGCGACGGTTTCGTTATTGAGGTATTTTTTCATCCCCTCAAAAACGTAGATGATCCCCGCCCCGCCGCTGTCCACCACGCCGGCAGACTTGAGGATGGGCAGAAGATTGGGGGTATTTTCCAGCGAAGCCTTCGCCCGTTCCAGGAAAAGGTCGATGACCTGGTTGATCTCCCGGACGGAGGAACCGGTCTTCTCCACCTCGCCCCGGACGAACTCCGTCGATTCCCGCAATACCGTAAGGATGGTTCCCTCCACGGGATGGGACACCGACCGGTAGGCGCATTTCACGCCGGCCTCCAGCGCCCCGACGAATTGCCGGGGATCGGCGTCCTCCGCCTCGTAAAGGCATTCGGAAAAGCCCTTGAAGAACTGAGACACGATGACCCCGGAATTTCCCCGGGCGCCGAACACCACCGCCTTGGCAAATTTCCGGGAAAGCTCGGGAAGATTCCCGGGCAGGCCGTCGATGGCGGAAAATCCGTTTTGCAGCGTCCGCACCATATTGGTTCCCGTATCGCCGTCGGGCACGGGAAAGACGTTGAGGTCGTTGACCTTATCGCAATACAAAGACAGATTGCGGATCCCGTAATCGATCAGATTCCGATAATGCAGACCGTTAATCGTTTTGATCATAAATACTCCAAGCGTTCCGATTTTATTTGCCCAAGACCTTGTTCATGGCCTCTTTTTCCGCCGAGAGATCCTCGGAAATGGGGGCGCCGAGATAATAAACGCCGATCATGCCGGGGCCTATGTTGGTGCCGCAGCCGGAAAAGACGTCGGTGATAAAGACCTTCTTGGGGTGGGCCTCTTTTTTGATCATATCCTTCAGAGTCTTAGCGTACAGCTCCCGATCGGAATGGGCGATGATCAGGAACTGATCGTCCAGATCGGTGGCCGTTTCCTTCAGATACTGAACGGTGATCTCCAAGGCCTTTTTGATGCCCTTGGCCTTGGTCAGAACGGTGGTGTACCCTTCTGCGTTGCAGTCGCCCATGGGCTTGACTCCGGCAAAGGATCCCATAATGGCCTTGCCCATGGTGATCCGTCCCCGGCGGGCAACGAACATCAGATCGTCGATGGGCCCCATCTGATGGACGCGGTATTTATTCTCCTCCAGCCACGCAATAACCTCCTCGAAGGATTTGCCTTCCTTCTTCAGCTGATGGGCGTAGCAGACCAGAATCCCGAAGGCGGCGGACATCCGATAGGAGTCAAAGCAATAGATTTCCGCATCGGGGTATTCCTCCTTCACCCGCTGGGCGGCCACGCAGGAGTGGTCGTAGGTCCCGGAAATACGGGAGGAGATGGACATACTCAGCACCGCGCGGCCTTCCTTGACGTGCTTGGAGAAGACCTGGCAATATTCCTCCAGATTGGGGGGAGCGCTGGTAACCTTGACCTTCTTGTCCCCTAATTTTTTATAAAACTCTTCCCGGGGAATCTGACTCCAATCGAGATACGTGGTGTATTCCTTTCCGTCGATATTCACGTAGCCGGGAATATATTCCTCCACGCCGAAATACTGACGCAATTCCTCCGACAGATCACAGGTCAGATCTGCCAAAATAACGAAATCCTTCATGCCGTTTTCCTCTCTTGCTGATGGTATTTGCAGAACCGTATTCATACAATTCTGACACAATTATCTACATTATATCATAATTCGCCGAAAAATGCAATACTTTCCGGCGAATTTTTCCATGGAAATCTCCCCCGCCGCCGCATTGTTAAAAAAAGTTATGATTTTGCGGGGGCGGGCGAGGGGACGGAGGGGGGACGGGCGAGGGGACGGGGGGTGTACTTTCTTTCTTGTTCGAGAACAAGAAAGAAAGTACCAAAGAAAGAAAAAGCGAAGGCCGGCACAATTCTTGTACCGGGAGGTTGTAGGGGATAATCTCTCGCCGCAAGGCGAACATCACTTGCCGTCAGGCAAACTTCACTGTGAAACAACTTCACTCGCCGAAGGCGAACATCACCGATATACGGGGACGGGATGCTCTCGCCGCAAGGCGAACATCACTTGCCGTCAGGCAAACTTCACTGTGAAGCAACTTCACTCGCCGCAAGGCGAACATCACCGATTCCGGCGGGGAGGGAAGTAACATTTGCGCTGAAGGAAGACAGAGAGGCTCGGCGGTTCTTGATTTTGCTCTGCTTCAAAGAGAGCTTTCTTACCCCCACCACCAACGCCTGCGGCGTCGGTCCCCCTTCCCCTACCATAGGGGAAGGTGCAATATACGCGCATCGTTTTTTAGGGCGCAATATCCGAGAGTTACTCTGCGATAGAAAGGTTATAAAGAGGGGTTGCGCTACCTTTGTGCCTCCCCTTAGTAAGGGGAGGGGCGCGGCGTGTTCGACCGCCGTGACGGAAGGGATTGACCGGGAGTGAGATTCTTTCCATTCCATGAAATCGAAAGCATCTTCTCAAAGAGCGATGCGCCCCCGGATCTACCTCCCCTGTGTAAGGGGAGGGGGACCACGAAGTGGTGGAAGGGTTGTTTCCCCGAAAAATGTTACTACCCATCCAAGAGCAACTCCACGGTAAAGTATTTATAAAAAGGGATGCACTATATCCGAGCCTCCCCTTAGTAAGGGGAGGGGGACCGCCCGTGGCGGTGGAAGGGATTGACCGGGAGTGAGATGCTTTTTATTCTACGAAATCGAAACGATCTTCGCGAAGAACGATGCGCCCAATCGCACCTTCCCCTATGGTAGGGGAACAAGTGAGACCCGAAAAAGTCAAGTCGAAGACGCCGACCTTTTTCGATGGTCGACACTTATGCCGTAGCTGGGGGACCGACCGCAACGCGGTTGGTGGTGGGGGTAAGAACCTTCCCGAGGCGACGGAGGGGTTGTTCCTGCGCGGATGAAACGTTTCAATTCCCCCATCCGCCGCGGCGGATGGGGGCGCACCCCAATCATCCTTCACGATACGCCTCAAGGATCCGGAAAAGCCCTTCTTTTTCGTCGGCGGGAAGGGGCGTCAGAGGAAGGCGGAAGACGGCGGGAGGATACCCCAACCACTCCATCGCCGTTTTGACGGGAATGGGGTTGGTGCGGGAGAACAAAGCCCGAACCGCAGGCATCATCCGCAGCTGCTCCCGGGCCGCCCCGGCCGTATCGCCGGAAAACCAAAGCTCACACAACCGGCACACCTGCCGGGGGAAGAGATTGGAGGCCACCGAAATTACGCCCAACGCCCCCAAGGACAAATAAGGAAGGATGCAGCCGTCGTCCCCGGAATAGACCGGCAATTCCCCGTCGCATCGCTGCAGAACCTCCGCCACCCACGAGGCTGAGCCGCCCGCCGCCTTGATGCCGACGATCCCGCCGTCCCGGGACAGCGCCTCTGCCGTCTCCGGAGCAATCGCCCGCCCCGTCCGGGAGGGTACGTCGTAGGCGATCACCGGAACGCCGCAATCCGCAAGAACCTCGTAATGCTTTCGGATGCCGTCCTGCTCCGGCTTATTGTAATAGGGGCAGACCGCAAGAACGCCGTCGGCTCCGAAGTCCCTGGCTGCCCGGGTCAGTTCCGCAGATAAGGCCGTATCGTTGGTTCCCGTCCCCGGAATTACCGGCACCCGTCCTGCCGTTCGATATACGGTGTATTCAATCACCGCCAGCCTCTCCCGCCGGGTCATACAGGCGCTCTCCCCCGTAGTTCCGCAGGGCACCAGCGCCGCCGTCCCCCCGGCGATCTGAAATTCGATCATCTTCCCCAGGGTCTCCAGATCCGGCGTTCCATCCCCCTTGAACGGCGTTACCAGCGCCGTGGCAGATCCCCGGAATAACGGTTTTTTCATAAAAATTCCCCCTTGGCGTACCTGCTGTAAAGCAGGTACGCAACGAAATTTGCCCTTGCGGGCAAGTGAAATCGCTTCGCGGTGAAATATTTGCATCGCAAATGTGAAATGTTCGCTTACGCGAACGTAGGCAAATTTCATTTCACATCGAGCAGAGCGAGATATTTCACAATGTGCGATAGCACATTATTTCACGTTTTGCGAAAGTAAAACATTTCACTATATGCGTTTGTGTCTTCAAATGCAGTGCTTGTCAAGAAAAAAGGACGAAGAATTTTCACAATTCCTCGTCCTTTTCCTGTTGGTAGGTGTTATTCTGTTTGATACTGCTCTATGGCAACCACCCCCTTCCGTAACGTTCGTTCCATACTATTCCGCACCGGACGGAAGGGTTCGGCATATTCTGTCGTAGACCGAAAGGAGCGACGATATGAACGTGATAACCGTAATAAGCGGCCTTCTCCTGCCCTTTCTGGGCACGGCGCTGGGGGCCGGATGCGTCTTTTTTATGAAACGCCCTCACAGCGGCAGGATCGGTACGGCGCTGACGGGCTTTGCCGCCGGAGTGATGACCGCCGCGTCGGTCTGGAGCCTTTTGATCCCCGCCATGGAGCGGTCGGGCGATCTGGGACCCTGGGCCTTTCTGCCGGCGGTGGGCGGCTTTTGGCTGGGAGTGGGATTTCTTCTGCTTTCCGACCGGGCGATGCCCCGCCTGCTGCAAAAGCGGAGGCGCGCCGACGGGGAATCCCCCTGGAAAAGAACGGCAAAGCTGGTCTTCGCCGTCACCCTGCACAATCTTCCGGAGGGGATGGCGGTGGGGGTGGTGCTGGCGGGCTTTCTGAAGGGAGAGCCGGAGATCACCGGCGCTACGGTCATCGCCCTGGCCACGGGCATTGCCCTGCAAAATTTCCCGGAAGGGGCGGTGATCTCCCTTCCCCTGCGGGCGGAAAAATGCGGACGCTTCAAGGCCTTCGGCGCCGGAGTGCTGTCGGGGGCGGTAGAGCCCCTGGGGGCGGCGGTCACCCTGCTGGCGGCAAGCCTGATCACCCCGGCCCTCCCAGTATTTCTGTCCTTTGCGGCGGGGGCTATGATCTGGGTGGTAACCGCAGAGCTGATCCCCCAATGGAGCGACGCCCCCTCCACGCCGGGACCAATCTTTTTCGGCCTGGGCTTCTCGGTAATGATGGCCCTCGACGTGGCGCTGGGATAGTATTGTAACCAAGCGCCTTTTCAACCAATCCCGCCGAATGGTATTCGCCGCCCTCCCCTCTTGCTTTTTCGGAAAAAATGTGGTATACTGATAAGAAGAGTAAAAAAACGAAGGACGAAGCTATGAAATTATCGGATTTTTCTTATTATCTGCCGGAGGAGCTGATCGCCCAGACGCCTCTGCAGCAGCGGGACGCCAGTCGGCTGCTGGTATTGAACCGGGCGACGGGGGAATATACCGATCGGCATTTTAACGATATTCTGGACTATTTCCGGCCAGGGGACTGTCTGATTGCCAACGATTCCCGGGTCATCCCCGCCCGTCTGCAGGCAAAACGACCCACGGGAGGCGCGGTGGAGATTTTTCTGCTCCGCCCCCACGCCCACGATCGCTGGGAATGCCTGGTCAAGCCCGGCCGCAACGCCCGGGAGGGGCAGATTTTACTGCTGGGAGATCTGACGGCCACGGTCATCGAGGTGCAGAACGACGGCAACCGGATCATCTCCTTTGCCGCACCCGACGGCGGCGACGTGACCGAAAAGCTGAAGGCGCTGGGCGAAGTGCCTCTGCCCCCCTATATCCATGAAAAGCTGGGGGATTCGGAGCGGTATCAGACGGTCTATTCCAAGGCAGAAGGATCGGTGGCCGCACCCACGGCGGGGCTTCATTTTACGCCGGAATTACTGCAGGCGCTGAGGGATAAGGGGGTCAAAATCGGCTACGTGACCCTCCACGTGGGCCTTGGCACCTTCCGCCCCGTCAAGGTAGAGGATCCCACCACCCACAAGATGCACTCGGAATATTATATTTTGCCTCAAGCCACCGCAGACCTCATCAACGAGACCAAGGCCGCCGGCGGGCGAATTACTGCCGTCGGCACCACCGCCACCCGGGTGCTGGAGACCGCCGGGCGGGAGGGATTGCCCTTGAAGGCCATGAGCGGAGACACGGATATTTTCATTTACCCCGGCTTCGAATTCAAGGTCATCGACCGGCTGATCACCAATTTTCACCTACCGGAAAGCACGCTGATCATGCTGATCTCCGCCTTTTCCAAGCGGGAATTCGTGCTGAAGGCCTACCAGCACGCCGTGGAAGAAAAATACCGCTTCTTCTCCTTCGGCGACGCCATGTTTTTGCAATAATCGGGAAAGAACCAAAGAAAGAAAAAGCCGCGGCCAACGCAATGCCTGCGTTGGGGTAGTTTTGATTTCAGAGATTTTGGCTTCCTTTCACGTTTTATATTGGTTCGCAGGGCTGTTTTCCCTGTAGAAAGGATTTTAAAATATGTTTACTTTGTTGAAAACCGAAGGGGCGGCCCGGCGGGGTCGCTTTGAAACGGTGCACGGAACCATCGAAACGCCGGTCTTCATGAACGTGGGCACGGCGGCGGCCATCAAGGGAGGGCTTTCCGCCCCGGATCTGCAGGAATTGGGAACCCAGGTTCTGCTCTGCAACACCTACCATCTGCATCTCCGGCCGGGGGACGATATCGTGGCCGCCCAGGGGGGACTTCATCAATTCACCCGGTGGGACAAGCCGATCCTGACCGACTCGGGCGGATTCCAGGTCTTCTCTCTTTCGTCTCTGCGAAAGATCAGCGAGGAAGGGGTGACCTTCGCCTCCCATCTGGACGGACACCGGATCTTTATGGGGCCGGAGGAAAGCATGCAGATCCAGTCCCATCTGGCCTCCACGATTGCCATGGCATTCGACGAATGCGTTGAAAACCCTGCGGAATACGACTATGCCAAGCGCTCCTGCGAGCGAACCTTCCGGTGGCTGGTGCGCTGCAAAAACGAGATGGACCGTCTCAATTCCCTCCCCGAAACCATCAATAAAAAGCAGATGCTGTTCGGCATCAATCAAGGCTGCACCTACGAGGATCTGCGGATCAAGCACATGAAGCAGATCGCCGAATTGGGGCTGGACGGCTATGCCATCGGCGGCCTTGCGGTGGGAGAACCGGCGCCGGAAATGTATCGGATCATCGAGGCGGTAGAGCCCTTCATGCCCAAGGATAAGCCCCGGTATCTGATGGGGGTGGGAACGCCCGTAAATATCCTGGAGGCAGTGTACCGCGGGGTGGATTTCTTCGACTGCGTCATGCCCTCGCGGAACGCCCGCCACGGCCATCTCTTCACCTCGAAGGGAATTATCAACATTAACAATGAAAAATATAAAAATGATGCATCTCCCATCGACGACGAGTGCGATTGCCCCACCTGCCGCACCTTCTCCCGCGCCTACGTGCGGCACCTGATCAAGGCCGACGAAATGCTGGGCGCCCGGCTGGTGGTGGCCCACAACCTGCGGTTCTACAACAAGCTGATGGAGGATATCCGCCGGCACCTGGACAACGGCACCTTCGAGGCCTTCTATCGGGAAAAGAGGGAAATCTACGGCGTCCGGATTTAACGGAAGAGGGAATGTCCTTTCACGAGAAAGGAAAGCAGAAGCCGGCACAATCCTTGTGCGGGGGACTGGGCAGGGCTCGTCTCTCGCCGAAGGCGAACTTCACTTTCCGAAGGAGAACTTCACTGCCCCACAACTTCATTCACCGCAGGGCGAACATCACCGGTTACGGCGGGGAGGGAAGTAACATTTGAGAAGGGGCAATCCCTTCCGTCAGGCTACGCCTGCCACCTCCCCTTACTAAGGGGAGGCAGACGATCGCTCATCGCCCTTTGGGGTTGTGCATTTTATTTCGAAAAACTCCGAGAAGTATCATTTGCTCCCACGGAACCCCATCCGTCACGGCGGCCGGACACGCCGCGCCACCTTCCCCGTCGCATGGCGCTCCGGAGAAGGCAGAATTTTAGCGCGTCGCTCTTTGATATAGCGCATTGCAAGTTGAAAAATTGAGAAAGTATCATTTTCGCAGGAACAACCCTTCCGTCACCTACGGTGCCACCTCCCCCTACACGGGGGAGGTGTTTTTTTGGGCGCATTGCTCTTTCGGGTAGTATTTTTCCTTATGGAGGTTTTAATAGTAACAAAGCGCCGGAACAATCTCATCCGTCACGGCGGCCGAACACGCCGCGCCCTCCAGATCCACCTCCCAACGCTTTACAACAACCCCCGACGAATGGAATTCGTCGGCCTCCGCTTTCTTTTCGGTTCCTTTTCTTTCTCGTGAAAGAAAAGGAATACCGTTCTCCCCGCCCCCGTCCCGTCCCCCGTCCCGTCCCCCGTCCCGTCTCCCGTCCCCCGCCGCTTTTGCATAAGTTTAGAAAAACTTCCCACTTTCGTCCA
>JAZPXN010000007.1:0-30145 GCA_045543655.1 Eubacteriales bacterium | reverse complement strand
AAAAAAACGGCAGTCTTCCGAATCCCCCGGAAGGCCGCCGCTTTTTATTGCGCTATCCGAAAATAACAGAGTTATTTCATGTTGTTTTCGTAGCTTTCGATCATCTTCTTGACCATCTGACCACCGATGGAACCGGCCTGCTTGGAGGTCAGGTCACCGTTGTAGCCCTGCTTCAGGTTCACGCCCACTTCGTTGGCGGTCTCCATCTTGAACTTTTCCATAGCGTCTTTCGCTGCGGGAACGACGTGCTTATTAGCCATAACTTTTTCCACTCCTTGTTGTAAAACGCATTGGCGTTTCTCACGATTTCGCAATCACTCGATTGCAAACATAGTTTGACACGGCAAACGAAAAATATCGGCAACAATTTTTGGAATTTTTATTTATTCTGCCCACTTTTTCGGATTCGGTTCCCTTGGCAGGGGGACCCGTTATTTTTGTTTTCTGTAGTCCGACGGCGAAATGCCGGTGGAGGCTTTGAAGGCTCTTACGAACTGCGACGGAGTGTTGAATCCGCACTCGAATCCTACGTCGAGGATCGAAAGTGGGCTATCCGCAAGCAGTCGCTTGGCGTATCCGATGCGAAGGCCGGTCAGATACTTTTTGAACTTAACACCGACCTGCTTATGAAAAATTCGCGAAAGATGGGACGGGGAAACACCGACGGTGTCTGCAATTTCGGGAAGGGTGACGTCGCTTACAAAGCGATCGTGCATATAAGTGACGGTCTGTCTTACCTCGCGGGAAAGAACGTCGCTCTCCCGTACTGCGGGAGTATCCGATTCGGCAATGCCGCAAAGGATAAGTCCGAGAAGATGGGAAAGCTTTTGTTCACGGCAGGGCGAATTGCTTTTGAAGATCTCATAAAGGCGGCGGATATCTCCTACGAGTTCCGCAGACGGTTCGGCGATATATTTTGCGCTTAAATTTTTCGTTATTTCAAGCCCTTTGTCGATTGCCTGCTCGGTGAATGAGATCGTCTCCGAAAACGACCCTTCTTTGTCTTCTGTGATGATTTCATGGAAGTCGATGGGCGTCATCAGGAAAAGAGCGGTGTTATTGATCTCGTATTCCGTACCGTTCAAGATACATTTGCCCAAGCAGCCGCTGTAAAAGATGAGCTCGTAGTAACTGTGCCAATGCATCTCGTAGGAAGTATGCCCCGTCTTTTGGCGGACGTGTAAGGTTTTGCCGTTCATAAAATCACGGTCGAACCGGTGTATTCCAAACTGTTCCATTGCGATTTTTCACCTCTCTTCAACGTTATTTTATCACATCGGAACAAAAAATGCAATACTTTTCATAATTTTATCAAAAAATGCAATGCGTTACACAAATAAAGCCGTGACGCCACGGTGTATTTGTGATAAAATGGAGAAAAGATTTGTTTTGAGGTGTTTTTATGAATCAGTTCCGATTGGGCGCGGTCCTCAAGCTCACAAGAGAGGACACGCTTGCGGATATCGAAAAGAATTTCGCGGGGATGAAGGACGCAGGATTCAACACCTGCGTTGTCTGGCCCGCCGCATTCTGGTGGGAAGAAAAGACCGAATTCTATCCGTTCAACACGGGCAGAGAGCTCTTGAAAATCGCGGAACGTATGGGGATCGACATTATCATGGAACTTGCGGGACAGCTTACCGTGATGGAGTATATTCCCGATTTTCTCATGAAACCCGAATACTATGCCCGGGACGTAAACGGCAACGTGGAGCGATGGGCGGACAGTTTCGGATTTCTGTCCTATTTTCATCCCGAGGTAAACGAGCTCATCTGCGAGCATTTCAAAAAGGCGGCAAGGGCGTATCGGGAATTCCCTGCCCTTGTAGCCTACGACGTATTCAATGAAACCATGTTCCGTTCCTTCGATGAACCGACAATAAACGAATTTCGCGTATGGCTTCGGGAAAAATATGGAACCATTGAAAATCTCAATCGGGTTTGGGAGCGCACCTATACCGAATTCGGGCAGGTGGACTATCAGACCTGGAAATGGATGAGCATTATGCCTATGGCGGATTGGAACGCCTTCAAAAACGATACGGTCAAGCGCTTCCTCAAAAAGTGGTGTGACGCCCTTCGGAGCGAGGACCGCACGCATGCGCTGATTTCCGACAACATTCATTCCCAGGTCACGGGAGTGACCTACGGAAGACCGCAGGACGATTACGGACTCAAGGAGGTCGTCGACGAGATCGGAATGTCTTTCTATCCCAAGCAGAGCTCCGGCACCCTTCCACCCGAGCGCAGATGGGAAATATTCGATGCCTACTATGATGCATCGGGCAGAGAGGGGTATTGCATTTCCGAGATGCAGACCCACCTGCAGACCCTTCTCCGTCCCACGACGGCGGTACGTCCAAACGAGCTTCGCACTTGGTGTGCAGAGGCGGTGAGCGGCGGCGCGACGGGGATTATATACTGGATGTGGCGCCCCTTCACCAAGGGGCTTCAAACCCTCGGACGGGGGCTCGTGGACTATAAGAACCGTTCCACCGTCCGCCTTAAAGCCGCGTCGGAGTTCGGACGGATCATGAAGGAGACTGGCCCCCTTAAACCGCGCAAAGCCAAGGCGGCGGTCGTCTACGACCCCGTCAGTGAGCATATGCAGAACGCTCTTTCCAACGATGACAAGCTCCTTTATTGCGAGAGTATTTACGGGGTCCGCCGTTCCATGTACGATTGCGACGTCCCCTGTGATATCATAAGGTTTGACGAAATCGACGGTTATTCGGTGATATTTCTCACCTCGAAGCTGGTTCTTACCCATGAGGAATGCGTAAAGCTTCGAAGTTACGTGGAAAACGGCGGAGTCGTCGTTTGCGACGGCAAGACGGGAATCATAGATGAAAATTCAATGCTGCTTTCCGAACTTCCCGGCGGGGAAGCAAACGATCTTTTCGGTTGGGAGTTTATGGACGCCGATTACACGGATCTTGCCTTCCGCTTTGGCGGAAAGGAATACGACGGCTTTTTCGGCCGTGACCTTGCCGAGCTTCGCGGCGGCGAATGCATCGCGAAATATTCCGACGGTCACGCCGCCGTTATCCGAAAAAGGTACGGAAAGGGCGAGGTAATATCCATAACCTCGTATCACTACTACGGATATGCGAAAAACGGTTCGAATCTTCGCTGTCTTACCGAAACGGTTGCCGAAATATACGGGCTTCGCACCTACAGTGTAACGTCACCGCTGAAGGTTCGCATCTGTGAAAATGACGGTTATATTGCCGCATTTGTGTTCAATTACACCGATGCCGAGGTCTGCGGATCTATCCGCGCGGATGGGATCCGCCGCGACGTCACCGTGCCTGCCAATGACGTCGTAATTATAACGGAGGCGAAAAAATGACAAAGATCCTCTTTCAATGTGAGACCCGCGTTCGCCGCACGTACCGCGGCGGAAAACTGATCGATGCATTTTTAGGCAAGGAAAACCCCGCCGATACGGGAACGCCCGAGGATTGGATCTCCTCCTTCGTCGAGGCAAAAAACCGAAACTACACCGAGGGAGAGGGGCTTACCGAGGTATCCGTTGACGGAGGCCGCATGCGACTTTGCGACGTTGTATCCATGGAGGACCTCGGGCCGGGCAGATCCGACAGCGGCGTTCTGATAAAGCTGCTCGACGCCGGGGAGCGGTTGGGAATCCAGGTCCATCCAACCGCCGAATTTGCAACGGCACACTTCGGCGTCGGATACGGAAAAACCGAGTGTTGGCATATCCTCGCAACCCGTGAAAAGGAGGATTGCGCCGTTTATATCGGATTTAAGGAGGGCATCACGAAAACTCTGTGGAGAAGTCTTTACGAGAGACAGGATATTGACGGAATGCTGGCATGGATGCACCGTATTCCCGTAAAGGCGGGAGATACCGTCCTCGTGCGCGCAGGAACGCCTCACGCCATCGGTGCCGGATGTTTTTTGCTGGAGATCCAGGAACCTACGGATTTTACCATGCGGGTGGAAAAAACAACGGGATCGGGCGAGGTACTGACTCCCCATCAGCTTCACTACGGTGCAGGAGAGGAAGCGCTATTCGAGTGCTTCCTTTACGACGGAATAAGTGAGGCAGAGGCGCGGAGCAAATACGTCGTCGAGCGCTGCCGTACAGACGTCGGACGGGAGCGTCTTGTGGGATTTTCGGATACACCTTGCTTTGCGCTGGAAAAATTGAGCTGCGGCGGCGTGATAAAAGCTCCGGACAGCTTCGTCACGCTTGTCGTGACCTGCGGCGGTGATCTTACGGTGGGCGAAGAGGTGCTATCGGTTCGTCGCGGAGACAAACTGTTTGTTCCTTACGGTTCCGGTGATATTGCAAGTCACGGCGCAGAAATGCTCGTCTGCTATCCGCCCACCGGAAACGGAACAAAGCCGGAATAAAACTTATAAGAAAAAAAAGCTCGGGCATCAACCCGAGCTTTTTGTTGCTATCGAACGATCTGAAAACCGACTTCCCCATAAAACCACACTCCTCTCAAACCGATGAACTGTGGGTATTCGGTCAAGAGATGTTTGAGATCCCTATAACATTACACTACTCTCAAACCACCTCGCATATCTGCTCCGCAATGGGGGCGTTTGAGATCCCTATAAAATTACACTACTCTCAAACGCTATACTAAACTTAACCGGATGCCAATTCGTTTGAGATCCCTATAAAATTACACTACTCTCAAACTATCAGCAGTATAAGGATCAGTTTGTCACAGTTTGAGATCCCTATAAAATTACACTACTCTCAAACGTTTTTCGTTTCATAATCACCACTCCTTCCGTTTGAGATCCCTATAAAATTACACTACTCTCAAACCGAAATCGATATAGCGGAAATCGTGGAATAGTTTGAGATCCCTATAAAATTACACTACTCTCAAACAAGCAGGGGCAGCGCGCGGCGGCCGACAGGTTTGAGATCCCTATAAAATTACACTACTCTCAAACAAGTTGCGATTGATAGTTGTTCACCGCATCGTTTGAGATCCCTATAAAATTACACTACTCTCAAACGACTATTTGACGTACCGACGAGACGCCTTCGTTTGAGATCCCTATAAAATTACACTACTCTCAAACTTGGTCAGTTGGATGTTTCTGTCGAACGTTGTTTGAGATCCCTATAAAATTACACTACTCTCAAACAGTCCGTCCTTGCGGAGTTCGTCACCATAGGTTTGAGATCCCTATAAAATTACACTACTCTCAAACGCACCTCACATTCCGCTTTTCGGGCGTATATGTTTGAGATCCCTATAAAATTACACTACTCTCAAACTGCTTAATGTTTCCATTAAGCCGCTCTAAAGTTTGAGATCCCTATAAAATTACACTACTCTCAAACCTATAGAATAGCCTTCCCGTGCTTGCTCTTGTTTGAGATCCCTATAAAATTACACTACTCTCAAACGGTGTGCAAAAGCTGGAGCGTCGGGTTCAGGTTTGAGATCCCTATAAAATTACACTACTCTCAAACTTTTTGAGATAGGTAATACGTCCGTCACCTGTTTGAGATCCCTATAAAATTACACTACTCTCAAACATTACCACATTTATTGACATTCCCTGCGGTGTTTGAGATCCCTATAAAATTACACTACTCTCAAACCTTCCCGTCGCTTCTTCTCCCGTTCAAAATGTTTGAGATCCCTATAAAATTACACTACTCTCAAACTGGAACTCGTGCGTAATCTGCACAGACAACGTTTGAGATCCCTATAAAATTACACTACTCTCAAACGACGGCGGGGTCTTCTGCACTCTGGTCTTCGTTTGAGATCCCTATAAAATTACACTACTCTCAAACAAACGCTCTTTCTCGTCTGTAATTTTGCCGGTTTGAGATCCCTATAAAATTACACTACTCTCAAACCTGCGGAACGTCGACGCCAGGAACGTTCATGTTTGAGATCCCTATAAAATTACACTACTCTCAAACGGGGACTATGGAGCTGTGCCGGCAGCACTAGTTTGAGATCCCTATAAAATTACACTACTCTCAAACTCATCTGGTGCTTTATCAAAATCTTCATCAGTTTGAGATCCCTATAAAATTACACTACTCTCAAACTCTAAAATCAGCTTACATATAGGTAAGTTTGTTTGAGATGCCTATAAAATTACACTACTCTCAAACCTCAAATCACAATTTGAGAAAGCAATACTACGAATTGCCGAAAGCGTGTCGTTAGGGATTTCATCCTTATTTTATCACATTTTTCACAACTTGTCAACCTAAAACTCACACAAATCTTCATCAATGACGTAACGCTTTAGGTCCGGCAAGGAAGGAGAAGCAGTGCTTTCCAACAAAAGCAATTTAAAATCATGAGCGCAAACTGTTTTCAAGAATAGACGCATCTCCTCATCCGGGAAAAAGGTTCGAGCATTCACCAGAACAAACAATCGATCCCGGTCAAGATCGCGCACCAAGTTCATATAATCAAAAAGCCGCTCTAAATCCCCTTTCCCTTCTTCCGATATTTCAATCCCAATTGCCCGCAAAATAGGGCCAATCGCCAATTTCCCGCACTGAAGCTCTACCGAGAGCCCCTCCGAAAGACGTTCAACCAATAATTCCATTCGATCCAGGAGTTGAAGAGATTCCATATAGTATTCCGGCAACTGCGCCTGCCTTTCCAAGAAGGAGCACAACTTCGTCAATAACGACTTCCGATTAATGTCAAAAGGAGCAAATTGCGTAACCATATCCGCACTGCGGCTGATCTCAACCGGCTTTTCCTCAACGGACAGCACGAAACCTCCAGACAATCCGTCCAGCTGAAGATAAAAGTCATTCACCATCCGCCGGAACATCGTCCGGTTTTCCACCACAAGTTCTACGGCATATCCAGCCTCAAAGGTGAGGACGTGCCCCATTTCTCCATATACAAGTTTCATAATATTATCAGCCTGTCATCACTATCAATAACGTCACTACGTAATTCGCCCGTAATATACTCCATGCCGGAAAATTGCTTTTCCGTTACCGTCAAGACCTGAACGATGCCGGAAGAAGGCCGGTTTTTCCGAATAACGTCCATCACGGTTTTTCCCGCGGAAGGAGTCAGGAGCATGCGGCAATAAACGGATTCCTGCATCATTAAAAATCCGTTTTTCAGCAACGTCTTCCGAAATTTTCGGTATTCCCGTTTTTCCTCCAGGGTCTCTGTTGGAAGATCAAAAAACACCATAATACGCATAAAACGATAACTCATGTTTCAACCCGGTAAAAACGAATTAAGGAAAGATCCCCTTCATTCAACGCATCAAATACGCTTCTGGAATAGATTTTTATCGCATTCAATACCGTTTGCCTTGTCTGATCAATCGACACCGTCTGATTCAAAACGTCCAATAAAAGACGCTTTTCCTCTCCTGTAAAAACCCGAAATTCATGATCTCTCACACAGCGATCCACCAGAACCCGGAACGGCTCCATCAAATCGCAACTCAAATTAAAATGATTAAACATATTATCATGGAAAATTCCCAATTGAGTTAAGTATCCGTGGGAGGAAACTTCCCGGTTAAAGGCAGACAAAAGAATACTGTATCCAAAATTCAGCGCAGCATTGGTTACGTTCTCCTCACTTCGGGTAAAATCCATCCCGAACAAAGCGTTAAAATACACTTTTGCGGCATGGCCTTCCCGGTTCGTCGCATCGGCAAATTCCACCCGAGGGAGATAGGAGCGCAACAACGCGGCCTCACCGTTTTTTCCGAGATCGGAAAGATATTCCTCTTGTTTTCGTATTTTTTCCGAGACGATATCCGCCCATGCAGCCCCTTTCACGTCATCCCGCCAAGCAATCTGCGCCTTAATCTTCCTTGAAGTATCGTAGCAGTTGCGATAAGGAACCAACTCTGCAGCGGGGTTTCGTCTGGAATCGCAAAAGATCACTTTAACCTTCTTTTCCGTCAGTGCTTCCAAAAGACAGCCGGTCAGGGATACCGCCGGGTTTTCAATGAGGAGCACGGCCATCTCGTCGAGGAAGATCCGTTTCGTATCTTCCCCGCGGACGACCATGAAACCCATCTTATAATCCAGCTTACACCGTGACGTTATAACAACGGTACGCCAGCTCATAACAATCCCAGCAAGTTTTCAGACGTTTTCTCATACAATCCGGAGGCAGACGTATCGATAATGCGAACGTCGGAATACGCTTTTTTCCAGTTCGAAAGATGCAAAGACATATTTGTAAGTCCGGAAGAGGAGCTCTCGTTCAATCCCTTCAGATCCACCTGCTTCATGCGGCCAAAAGCTCCCAGGATCTGCAGCAAAATCTCCGTCTGCGCGAAGACGTCGAGCTTTGCAAAATCCATCCGATGCTTCTTCAGTTTTTCCACAAGGACCTCGCCTGCAGGGCGCTTGTTATAGGGCCACGTCAACAGTTTTTCCAGGTAATGATCGTAGAGCTGCACGTTTCGGACAGGAGAAATCCCGTCGTAACGCTCATCGCATACGAGGTTGGAATTCTTTTTTCGCTTTTCATCAAAAGATTCCAGTTTCTTGATATAGTCCTCATTTTCCGTCGAGGTCATGAACGGCATCAAGTTCATCAGGCCAAGAGCCGAAACGCCGGCCTTCCCACGAATGCAAAACCGGGCGCCGTCCAAAGAAATCATCGTATAATTCTTGAGAATCCGACGATTCAGCAGAATCTCAATCTCCGAGGCCTTTTCCCCCAACTCCCGGGCAACGTACTGCAAGGCAAATGAGGGATCCGACAAGAACCGGGACATATACATCAGCTTCAGCGCAACAAACGTAACCTCCCGCTTCTTTCCGATGCGATAACGCACCAATACGAAACCGGAAACCGTTACCTTATCGTATCCCCCGTAGATCTCCGTGGGAAGCCCTTTCTTCAAGGGAATCAAGCCTTCTTTTGCAGAAACCGGGTTCTGGTCAAACAGTCCACCGTTCTGCCCGGAATGCTTGTTATAAGAATAAACGGTTACGTGTGCGGTATTCTTTCGAAGAACCTTTACTACGCGATCTTTATCTGCAGCCCCTTCCCATACGGTTTTTCCCCTGCACGTCAAGGATTGAGTAAAAACGATCTCCGGTTTAACGTTATTATCTGCTTGGGGGTTATAGTAGTTGCGGCTGAATTTGGAGTGCCATACGTTTCCTACAACAACATTCAGATACGCATCCTTGGCGTGATGCAGGTCGTTCACCTGACGGGATTTCAAAATCTTGAACTGCTGGCGGAAATCAGAAACCAGCCCTGCTTTTACGTAAACGATCTCCGTTTCCGGATACAGCTCTTTTAAAAGCGCAGCCACCGCTTTCGTGGATTGACGGGTTTCCACCAGCTGACGATTGATGAATTCATATTTTTCCGCTTCGGTAAAGTCCGTGGCCCGAACGAGGCGCTTATATTTTTCGTCGGTCATAAGCCCATTTTTGTGAAGACGATCCCAAAGCCCGACCATTTCAGAGCGAATTTTACTTGCTATGGGATAGGAATCGCCCTTTTCGCCGTTCGCTTTGGAATCCACCAGAACCTTATTGTTCAGAACACTATCGTCCTTAACAAACCTACGGGGGTAAATATGATCGATATTATACGCACCGTCCCCGGACAAAACCGATGAGAAATCGATAACTTCCCCGGTATACAAGCACCGTCCCAATTGAATGAAATAGAGGAATACTTTATCGCTTTGCAGGCGATTGTGGGCAGAATCCCCCCATGCGTCAAGAATATGGCTCAATTCCCGGACGTCTTCGCAATCCACCTTCTTGTAAAGCTCCCGAAGCTGCTCCAGCCGGGATTCGGTCCGCTTCCCCCGCTGATCTTCGGTGCCTCCCCGGGCCATTTCCACAAAGATCCTTGCAGGAGCAGTCCCCTGCACTTTTACGATATCCTTCAAAATATCCAGCGCCCGGTAAATCGGCCGACGGACCGCGCCGGAAAGACGCATTTCATCCATTCGATCCCGTAAATCCTTGGGATTTGCATCGTAATACTCCGCAGTCTCCGCTTCAATTCTTTCCGCAAAGCTGAACCGATCGGAAAGCAATTGCATCAGATTGCAATTCGTCTCCCACAGAGCACGGATCACCGTGAATACCTCTCCGGTTTCCTTGTCCGTTCCTTCAAAATTGCACAGAAACTTTTTGGAAAGCCGACCGAACTCCTTCAGCTTCAATCCGGAAACGTATCGAACCTCTTCTTCGGGAAGATTCGGAAACCGATTTCGAAGCCACTTTTTTATTCGCCCGGAATCTTCCGAGTAAGCGGCGCGGGCAATGATCTCCTCCACCTCGGAAGAAGTCAGGAGTCCGTTTTCCAGTATCCTGCGAAAACGGAAAAAGGAATTCAACGAGGATTTCACCGTAACGTCCAGCCCGGAAAGCAGATCCTCGTCCCGCATATAATTATTGCAGATCAAATAATTTCGGATCTGCTTCGGGGTCACCTTGGGACGTTTCAAAAAGACGTTGGTATAAATCTCCTGCTTGACCGAAACCGGAATCGCATTTCCGTTAATCCGAATATTATTGATCTCGTTCAATACGGAGAATGCGGAATAGAGCAGGGAATTCTTGGGAAGAACGTCTTCTCCGGGAAGATAGGTACAAGAGTTGGTCATCCGGGAAATAAAAGCCTCTTCGCTGGCATCAAGATCCACTTTTTCCGAAAAATTCCAAGGATAAATCCGGCCCTCTGCCTTCCGTTTCATCCAATGATTTGCTCCGGGCAATTTCGAAGAAGCCTCCTTCAAGGGCCCGACGTAATAAGGAACCCGGAATTCAAACACAGAAAGGATTTTATCCACTACGGAAATCCCGTCCTGCGCATCGTTAAGAAACGGAAGATACCGCCGGGCATTCTCCAGAATACAGTTTAATTCATGCCAATATAACTGATAAGGAATCACACGGTTGTCGCCTTCGACCTGCTTTGGCAGAAACGTCGCTGCGCTCAACCGATCCATCATATCCTCATAGAGAGCTTCATCTTTTTTCAAAGGAGAAACACCTTTGACAATCGAAGTTATATATTTGCAGAAATCCTCTTTTCCGCTGCACTTTTCCACGGATCCCTTTTTCCCGAGAACCTTATTTTTCCCAACGTAGGAGGCGTAATTATTCTTTACGGAAAAAGAACGAAAAACCTCATCCTATTTTTCGGGAACATAGCTACGGACAAATCTCTTAAGGAATGCAAGATCGTTTCGATGCTGTTCGTATACCGCAATCTTTGCCTCTGAGACAGAGGATTTTCCCTTCAAAATATCGACCAAAACAGACCAATCGTATACCGATTTCAAGGCGACAATGAAATCCGCATCGTCGTCAATCCCACGAAGAACCTCCGACAGTTTCTCTTCATCCATATCAAGAGATACGGACTTTTCCTCCAGATCTCCGTAAGACTCTTTTCCAAACAAATCTTTCAGGGACACCTTCCCTCCGCACAACAGCTTCAGCGCCAAATCGCAATTAAACTCGTGCGCCTCATCAACCTGCTTAGGCGGTTTTCCGTTTTTAAAAAGGACAAGAGAAAGGGCCTTATACTTTTTCGAAACTCCTCGACCGGCCTTCAAAACCTCTGCAACGGCATCAACGTCAACGTCGTCTCCCCAAGGAAGAGAGAGGCCGTCACGAGTAATAAACGCAACAAGTCCCTTGTAAACCGTCTCAAAATCCAGAACTTTATCGACATTGCGCTTATCGACTTCATTCAAAAAGTGACCGCGGTGCGCGACAAGCCAGGAACAGGCAAGATACACCAGACGGACGTCGTGAGCCTCGGGATTTTTCATCAGCTCCACAATGAGATGATGAACCGTCGGGTACGCCTCGTCATAAGCCTTTTGCTCCGGAAAGGAACCGAATAAGCGAACCTTTTCTGCCTCTGATTCGGGATACAGATAACTCTCTTTGATCCGGCGGAAGAACTCCGGGTCAATCCCGGAAATCTCGGAAGCAAACAATTCAGCAATGAGCCGAACCCGTTGTTGCCTGCGATCAAGCCGACGCCGTGCTATCCGGGCGGCCCGCCGGTCAGCTGTGGAATTCGCTTCATCAAACAAGGTCACACCCCACATCGGCTCTCCTTTGAATTTGCAAAGGTTATACCGATCGTCGGTCACCGCGTACCCTACGGAATCAGTACCGATATCAAGGCCAACGTAAAATTTTTCCTTTTTCATACTTGACAAGCGCTCCTTTTTGTGATATAATGACGTTGTAATTGATTTCCCTATAAAATTACACTACGAGTTCAAATAAGGATTTGATCCAACTCGTCGGCTTGTGCCGATTGCGCAGCGTGCGCTCCAAAAGACCTCATCGGAGGTCTTTTTTTTGCACTTCCATAATACTTGATTTCATGTACGATAAACAGTACATTTCCATTTTGAGAAATATTATATATATTTATTATACACGACAAAAAGCAGAATGTCAATCCTTTTCCCTTTTTCACCCGAAAATTTTAGAACTCCGTTCAAAACCGATACGGTTCACGCGCAGTACGGCCGGGCACGTTTCACCGGTGCGTCTTCCAAGGAGAAAATAATCATCGATCCCGAAACTGGGAATTGTTTCGGAATCGATGATTCTTTTTAAATTCTGAAATCGAGAGAAGGTGGGTGTCGACGGGTCTGCGAGCAGGTCAGGCCTGTTCGATGAAGTCCTGGAGGGTGAGGGCGCCGGTGTTGAGGCCGAGGAATTTTTCGTTGTAATCGTCGACGGTGGCGCAGGTACAGTCGATGAGGTAATGGAACAGTCCCTTGCCGATCTGGCTGCCGCGGTAGGAGGCGGTCAGACGGTAGACGATGCTGCCGTCGGAAACGTCGTAATCGAAATTGCCGTCAACCATGCCGTAAGAGGCGACGGTGCAGGCGATGGCGCCGTCGAGAAGGTTCTCCTGTTTCATCCGGAAGCCGATGGGAGACATAACGCGGATCAGCTGGCGGTCCGCATCCACGAGAATGAGGATCTGCATGGGAATATCCTTGCCGCGGACGCCGAAATGGACGAGGAGCTTATCCTCCTCTTTCTCGTAGGACCAGCCCCGTTCGTCGAGGGCGTCGCAAAGGGTCCAGTATATCTGATTTGCCAATACGTTACTCATCGTCTTCCCCTCCGTTTTCGGTGATCATGGAGATCCATTTTTCCAGGGAGAGCATCCCCTTGGACAGCATAAAAAACCGGTCGTTGTATTCGTCGATGACCTGGCAGGAGGAATAGAGAAGGTATTCGAATACCTCCGGGCCAAGCTCGCTGTCCGCATAACTGTTGGTCATGCGGAAAAAGAGGGCGCCGTCCCCGAGATCCAGGTCGAAGCAGCCGTCCACCAGGGCGTTGTTCAGGGCGCTGATGGCCACGACCACGTCGAGGCGCTTATCCTCCGGAATGGAGAAGGGGAGCAGGGAGATCAACCGGATCAGGCATCGCTCCGCGTCTACCTTGACGGTGAGTTCCATGGGAAGGTCGTCCCCCTTCGCGCCACATTCAAGGGTAAGATCCTTGACTACTTTATAATGCCACTCGAGACGGTCCATCGTCCGGCGAAGGGCATCGAACACGGCTTGCGCCCGTTCCAGATTCGGTTCTGCCATAACGTATTCTCCTGTTCTGTTATTATATTCGGTATCATAAGAAACGCGGCTGAGGGGAAAAATTCGCAGAGCCATCGAAAGATCCGAAGCTTCTCAGCCGATCTTTTCTTATTATACCATGACTTTTCCGATTCGTCAAGGGCTTATGAGAAGAAAAAAATCCGACCGCTGCGACGAATAATCGCGGCGGTCGATTTTCAAAAGGGACAGATTACCTCGGAATATGCGTTAAGAATCAGGCCTCGGGGGATTGTGGCGGATCGTTTTCCGGCGCGGGATCGGTCTCCTGCTCCGGCGATTCGGAGGTCGCTTCCCCGTCAGCAGGGGGATCGGCCGCAGGCGGAGTCTTTCCGATCTTCTTACGCAGAACGAAAAACCACAGCGCGCCACCGCCGCCCGCCAAAAGGAGAACCGCCAGAAGGATCCACAGCCACAGCAGACTTCCGCCGCTTCCCTTTCCGTCACCGTCGGTACCCGGGGCGTTGGGATCGCCGGAGATGGGGCCGTTGGGGGTGTTTCCGGTCAAGGTCCATTGACAAACGTCGCATTTACCGTCCCCGTCGGAATCGGTATGAGGAGCCTTTTCCAGCTCGATTCCGCAGCCGCAGAGATACCAATGGCCTTCCCCGTCGTTCCGATAACCGCCCAGAGGGGCGTGGGTATGGTTTTTGGAAAGCGTGATCACGTATCCGCAATCAAGGCAAACCTCGTCGGCCTCTTCGATATTGGCGTGGTTGGACTTATGCTTCTCCACCTCGCCCCGGAAATTACATCCCTCCACCCGGCAGACGTGGGCGTGACCCGTATCGTCGACAAACTGCCAGCCCTCGGTGGCAAAATCGTGAGGGGCAAGGGTTCCGTATTCCTTCTTGCAGGCAGAGCATTTCGCCTTGGTAAGGCAGGTGGCGGTGCCGCCGCCGTGAGCGGCTCTGCTGCCGGAGATCTCAACGTTGCAACGGGTGCAGATCTTGAAATGATGGGTGGAATTGGATTTCAGATCCGATTCGATATGACCGAGGGCCGCCACGTTGCCCCAGGAGGCAAGATCGGTGATCTGCTTGCTTCCGGCGGCGTCTTCGTAATATTTATTGCAAAGGTCGCAATGATAATAGGTCTGCTTGCCGGGGGAGGTGCAGGTGGCGGAAACCTTGTTGACGCGGGTCATGGTGTGAATATGCTTGAGGGCTTCAAAGGTGTAGGAAATCCCAGCAAAATCACCGTAGGTCACATATTCCACAGCTGCTTCCCGGCCATTAATGGTGGCTAGCATTGCTTCTTCTTCAACAAACTCATACCCAAGCTTTGAACGAAAATGAATCGTGACCTTATAGACATTGCCTTCCTTAAACTCCTGATTGACACCACCGGGAACAAAGCGCTTATTGTTGGTGACATCAAACCACTCCACACCGTTGTACATATAAGCGCTTACGCCAGTACTGTAATAAGAAGCTCCGTCAAATTTGGTATAATCGGGTTTTTGCCCGATAACGGGAATATCGATGTTGAAGGTTAAACTGCGGATCACGGGAGAATCGCTACCCCAGGAATAACCGCAGTCGTCACAGGTCAGATCGCGGTTACCATCCACGTGACGGCTGGTTTCCTGAGCACCGCAACCAGCTACCACGCAGGTGTGACGGTGATATACGTCGTTGGTCTTGCCCCACGTGCTCCAGGCGTGATCGGATTTCGCTACGTTATAGCCGTATTTTACGATCTGATTGCAGGCGTAGCACATCCAGTCTCCGGTATATCCCTTGGTTTGGCAGGAGGGCTTCTTTGCCTCGAGAAGATGCAGATTGGTATGTCTGGGGGCGAGAATTTCCCCTTCCTGCAGAAGCACGCCGCATTCACAGTAAATATCGCCGCTGTAGCCGAATTTCGTGCAGGTGACTGCTACGGCGTTTTTGGTGACGGTCTTGCCGCTGTGAACCCGGGAGGTGGATTTGCCCCGGACCTTCTTATTGCAATGATCGCAACGGTAGGTTCCTTCGTATCCTCTCTGCTCACAGGTCCCCGCCTTTGCCGTTCCGGGAATCAGGGTAAGATTTCCTTCGTGTTTCCCTGCGCTTTCGATCTCTTCTCCGTAGAAGAGAACCCCGTCACAGTCGGCGCAGACCGTATCGCCCGTGTACCCGTCCTGGGTGCAGATGGGTTGAGAGGCGTTCTTGATACGGGTACCGCCGTTGTGCTTACATTCCTCCACCACGGGGGTAAAGGTCAGAATCCCGCCGCCGGTACGTCCCGCAAAGGCGGGAATAGTTACGCTCCATTTCAGTTCGTTGCCGATTTTCTGTAGAGTGAAACCTTTCGTCACGTCCAGTTCCACCGTGGATCCGGAAGAGCCCCGGTCGCAGTAATATGTAGCCTTCCAACGGGTTACTGTCGGAAATTTCATCTTCAGGAGTTCTGCCTTGGAATATTCGGAGGGGGCAAAGCCGATGACGATCTTCGTGCCGACGGTAACGATATCACAACTGGAATATCCGTTTTCTACGTAGACCAGATCCGTGCTTTGCGTCCACTTTGCATCCACCATCTTGTCTTGGGCAGCGTCGTGGGTTTTCAGGCTCTTGGTGGTGCTGTAACCGCAGATCTGACATTCCTGATAAGCAACGCCCACCTTATCCGTGGTGGAATAGGGGGTGCCGTGGCTTTGCCATCCCATGTAGTCGTGGGCCTCCAGGGTGGTCTTGTTGCACCCCGGCCAGAGGCACTTCAAACGGTGCTGGTTTGCGTTTTTATAAGAGGTGTCCACCTGGCATTCGTAGGTGACGGGATCGTAGAAATAATGCACGTGATCAAGAATATAACTCTTAAATCCGCAATCGGTGCAGATCCGTTCCACCCATTTCACGCCGGTATTCCGGTCTACGATTACGGTGGTCTGCTTGCTGTAGGAATGGGGAACGATCCGTTCTTCCTCACAGCCGTCCCCCACGCAGGAGGCGTAATGCCCCTTGGATTCGTAGACGCCAATATTGCCGTCGGGGCGGTGGATGGTATCGACCAACGCTCCCTTGGAGGGCTGATACCGGGTAAGCACGTGCCTGCTGCGCAGATAGGCAACGTTGGACGTGACCTGATTTCCCTTGGCATCGGAGATTACGCATTTGTAGGCGTATTCCTGAAAGCAGCTGTCGATGGGAACGGAGACGGTCAGCGTATGGGTCTTCGATCCGACCGTATCGATAACGGTTGCCGGAGAGCTGTCGGTCACGGGCGTCCAGTCTCTGGCGCCGTATTGATAATACCACTGATAGGTCAGCGCTCCGGTGCCCCGGGCCGCTACGGTGAAGGAGCGGAGGTTGTTTCTGGGATGCAGAGGATCGTCTTCGGTGGCGTTGTGGTAATCCGAAACTTTGGCAACCACGCTTACGGGCTGCTTGAGGATCAGAATATTTTTCTGGGAATCGAACCGGCAGACGGTGCAGATGCCGTATTTATCGTATACGTGAGGGGCCTTGTTGGAGATATGGGAGGCCTCGTCGCAATACCGGCAGAGGCGCCAATGGTGGGTTCCGTCCATCTCCCAGGAATTCCGGGGCGTTGCGGAATGAACGCCTGCGTTCCCGTGCTCCTTCCGGATATGATCCTCAATATCGCCGTCGCTGATGCAACGGTCGTTGCAGTCGCATCCCTCGGCCTCCAGGCGCAGGTCACAGCAGCTGTCGCAGAGCAGAATGCCGGCGGATTCGCAATCGTCGCAGATCGTGACGTTATGGAAGCAATCGCCGCAATCGATACAGAAATCCGTTTCGTAATCGTCGCTTTCCACGCAAAGAGGAGGGGAACCGGCGCATTCCGAATTGCCTTCACAGCAGTCCAGGCACAGCTCGCAATCCTCGCATTGATCCACTTCGCAATAGGCATTGCCGCAATCGGCGCAGAGATGCTCGTACCATTCGGGACTCTCCACGCAATATTCTCCGCAGGAGCAGCCCTCGCTTGCGGCGTTCTCCTGACAGCAGTACACGCAGAGCCCGCAATCGTCGCAAAGCTCAATGCCGTCCTCGTACAGACATTCTTCGCACTGCTCGCAAAGCACACAGCATTCCTCGCAGTGATTGTATCCGAGGACGCACTGCTCGTAGGAGGCATAGCAGTTCTCGCATTCGACGCAGTGCATGTTTTCAGATTCCGAGCATTCCTCGCAGAAGCCGCAGCTATCGCAAAGGCCTCCCATACAGTCGGCACAGCGCCAACACATGCCGCAAAGCTCCTCCTCGGAGACGTAGTAGCATTCGTTACAGTCAAGACAATGCCAACCGTTGCTTGTGTAGCAATCCGGGCACATGCGGCACTCGCTGCAACCGTCCAAATCACTGTCACAGGCGCCACACTCGTTACAGTGGGTGAGTAAGCAACATTCTGTGCCGGTACAGTCGGGACTGCAGGCACCGCACATACCGCAGCAATATGCGTCCCAATGGTAATGACCGCAGAACCAGCATTCCATGCCGTCCTCGTAATCGGCGTGAGCGGTCAGAGTCGCCATAGAAAGCACGCCGACGGACATTGCCAGGGCCAGAACGATGCCGACGAATTTTTTCCACGTAACGCTTTTCATATCGATACTTCCTTTCGGGTATGAGATTCGGAGGGATGGGACAACTTTGACAAATTTCTAAAGAGTGCGCCGCTACGGTTGAAAAAACCGGAGGCGTATGTTATAATAAAGTTGTACCGCAATAATATTATAGCGTATTTTTACCCCTTTGTCCCCATACCAAAAGGAGGGGAAGGGTGGTTTTTGGAGAAAAAAACAAAATTTCCGGAGATCTTTTGCCGCCGTGCAGACGTGGTCCGGGGAAGGAGGAGTTATGGAATCGTATCTTGTGGATACGTTGCCGCTTTTTGCCATGGGAGCGAAGAGCACCAGCCTGGCCGCCGTTTACGGCGTCGCCGCGCTCCTCTCGCTGGCGCTGCTCGTAGCCTGCTGTCTGCTGGTCCGGAAGACGAAGGGATGGTTCGTCCTGCTGTTTTCCTCCGTCTTCGTGGTAAACCTCGGCTACACCTTTCTGTCTCTCTCCACGGGGCTGGAAATGGCGCTCTGGGCCAACCGCGTTTCCTATCTCGGCTCGGTCTTTCTGCCCCTGGCCATGCTGATGATTCTTCTGAACGTGACGGGAACGAAGCACCCGAAATGGCTCCACGGAGCGCTGGGAGCGTTGGCGGTTGCCGTATTTCTCATCACCGCAAGCCCCGGAATCCTTCCTATTTATTACGAAGAAGTTTCCTTTGCAGTGGTCAACGGCGTTTCCACGCTGGTCAAGGTCTACGGTCCTCTGCATCCTCTTTATCTCGTCTATCTGCTGGGCTATTTTGCCGCTATGGTGGCAGTCGTTTTGCGGGTTTGGATCAAAAAAACCATGAGCACCACCGCTCACGCCGTCCTTCTCACCGTTGCGGTCTTCGCCAATCTGGGCGTCTGGATGATCGAACAGCTGGTGGATATTGATTTTGAAATGCTTTCCATCTCCTACATCATCAGCGAGCTGTTCCTTTTGGGCATCCACCTGGTCATGAACGAATTTCAACGGCTGAACAGGATCGTCCGGCAGATCGAAGAAGATTCTTCCGCCGAAGCCCGGACGACGCAGGACTCCCTGCTGATGCACCCCGTGACGGGGGACTTCTCTCCCGAGAAAATCGAGGTCTTCCTTATGGGGCTGAATACCCTGACCCCAACGGAACGGGAGATCTACGAGGCCTATCTTGCCCGGGCAACCACCAAGGAGATCCTGGCGAGCATGGAGATCAAGGAATCCACCCTGAAATACCACAACCGCAATCTTTACGGAAAATTAGGAGTTTCCACCCGCAAGGAGCTGCTGGAGCTTCACAAGCACATCCTTTCCGCAAAAGACGGTCTGAACAAAACGGAATAAAACGGAACGGCAGAGCAATGCAGGCTCTGCCGTGTTTTTTTTCGAGATAAGAAAAGTCCGGTTTATGGGACTCTCAATGCGGTAAAATGAACGCGTACGGGGTTAGGGTGATTGACACCCGGGGGATTTTGTGATATACTGATATCCGAAGAAAGCCTCGTGGGAAGGGAGGAGAAAAACGGTGTCTGCCTACAGTGAGCTCGTGAAGAATTTTGAAAAAATCCGGGCCTATATGCGAGATTTTTACGTGTACGGCTTCAAAAGCCGGGAGGAATATCAAGCCAAAAGCGCCCGCTCCTACGACGACGAAAAGCGCCGCATTGAAAGCTGGCTTGGAGACCATATGAATTTCGTCCGCACGCCCGAGGGGAAAAGCGTTTTCATCTCCATCGACAGCCGCGCCATCCGCCACAACCCCTTTCATCACGCGTGGAAGGCGAAAAGCTTTACCGACGGGGATATCACCCTTCATTTTATTCTTTTCGATATCCTGCACGATCCCTCGGTCAAGCGGACGGTGACGGAATTACTGAATCAAATCGACGAAGAATATCTTTCCGCCTTCGAGGACCCCATGCTTTTCGACGAATCCACGGTGCGGAAAAAACTGAAGGAATATTGCCGGGAGGGCATTATCGCGGTAGAAAGAGTGGGACGGAAGGTCTATTATCACCGCACCGAAACGACCGACCTTTCCGACCTGAACGGAGCGCTGCATTATTTTTCCGAGGTGGCGCCCTGCGGAGTGATCGGCTCCTTTTTGCTGGATAAAACCGAGGCCGATACCGACGCCTTCACCTTTAAGCATCACTATATCACCGGAGCCATAGACAGCGGCGTTCTGGCGGCGCTCTTTGGGGCCATGCAGGAAAAGCGGGCGGTGACGGTAACCAATCACGGCCGCTCCGACCGGGACAAAACCTTCCGCATCGTGCCCCTGAAGATTTATATCAGCGTCCAGAGCGGGCGCCAGCATCTGATCGCCTATCATCCCGGCCTCGACCGGTTTCTGTCCTACCGCATCGACTATCTTTCCCACGTGACGCCGGAAGAGCCCGTCCCCGAGTTCGACCGATTGCGGGAAGAGCTGGAGGGGATGAAGCACCGGGTATGGGGCGTCAATTACCGGGCCGACCGCACCCGTCCCTACGAGACCGAGCACGTGGAATTTACCGTCCGGGTAGAAGAAGGCGAGGACCATATCGTCCGACGGCTGGAGCGGGAAAAGCGCTGGGGCTACGTGGAAAAGGTGGACGAAAGCACCTACCGCTTTTCGGCGGACGTTTACGATTCCGGGGAAATCGTTCCCTGGATCCGCACCTTCCTTGGCCGGATCACCGATCTGCACTTTTCCAATAAAGTACTGGAAAAGCGATTCCGGGACGATCTGAAGGAAACCTACCGCATCTACGGCGTGGGAGAGGAGGTCCCGGAATGATCTTCAGCGAACTGTATTCCGCTTATTATAATACGGTAGCCGCCATTCTTGCCCGGGTTATCGACGGGGAGCGCTCCGAAAAGGAGCTGCAGAAGATCGTGGCGGAGCGGGCCTTCGGCGAAAGCTTTCTCACCATTCTGCCTGCCCTGAAGAGCGGGAAATGGCAATTGATCCGTCCCGACGGCACGACCCCCTTAAAGCACCGTCCCACCATGCCCCTGACCGAGCTTCAGAAGCGGTGGCTGAAGGCAATCTCCCTCGATCCCCGGATTCGTCTGTTCGGCGTCGATCTGCCGGAATGGAAGGACGTAACGCCTCTTTTTACCCCCGACGATTATTTCGTATACGATCGCTACAGCGACGGAGATCCCTTTGGCGACGAGGAATATATCCGGCAATTCCGGGTGATCCTGCAGGCCATCCGCCGGGGCGGGCAGATCAAATTCGAAATGACCAACCGAAAAGGGAAGGTCATGTTCATCCGGTGCCGTCCTCTGGGGCTGGAATATTCGGAAAAGGACGATAAATTCCGGATGATCACCGCCGGCTGGCGGTCGGTCTCCACCGTAAATCTTGCCCGGATCCGGAACTGTCAGCCCTACGAAGGCGACAAGCCCTGCGAGGGGGATGGTAAGGAAGTGGTTCACCGCCGGGTGACCGTCCGGCTTCGGGACGAGCGCAACGCCCTGGAGCGGTTTCTGCTCCATTTCGCCCATTTCGAAAAGCGGGCGGAACGGACCGACGACGGCCATTATACCGTAACGGTGCAATATTCCCGGGACGACGAGACCGAAATGGTGATCCGGATCTTATCCTTCGGCCCGATGGCAGAGGTGACGGGGCCGGAATCCTTCCGGGAGTTGATCGTCGAGCGGCTGAAAAAGCAAAAGGCCTGCAGGCTGGATTGATAAAAAACGAGAGAACGATACGGAATATGCCGTTTCGTTCTCTTTTTTTGCATTTTTTCTGCGAAAAAGGGGGAAATTGGGGGTTCTTCTTTACGTTCGCAGCTTTTTTTCCGTGAAAAAGGCGGAAAAAAGTGGTAGAATGGTCTCACGAAAGGCGCGGATGACCTTCCCCGGCAGCAGAATGTAACTCTGCACGGCCCGGGAGGTCACCGGGCACGGGCACGGGGCTGTGACCCCACAACGGCGATTTCATCGCTGAAGCCCGTTTTCCATACGGTCTGCGTAACGGGAATCGTACCCTATTGACGTACAGACCGGGGAAAAGGAAGGAACCGGCCCGGGCAATCGGAGCCCTCCGCCCGTCTTCCCGCCCGAAGAAGCGGTTCCCCCACCGGCACGGGATGCCGGAAGCGGCAGGAACCGCCCGCACCTTTCACCCCATCGGGGAAGAAAAAGATGCCAACAGCAAATCTTCCGGAGATTTGATCGTCCCGTAGGGACAGCCGCTCCCGTCAGCGGAAAACGCGCGGGGTGCAAGGCCCCGCTTACATTGGAACGGCATCTTGTTTTCCCGCAAAGGCACGAACAGCAATTTCTATTCTTATTCATTGAAAGAAAACCGTGCCTTGTAACGAATCTTTACGGCGCCGCCGTCAAGATAAGAAAGACGTGAACGGCAACCAATACGGAAATTCCTTGTCAGGGAAGTTCTGACTCCTACGGGCGCAAGCCCCACGTCTTGTAAGCCGCTCTTGCCGAGCTTTAACTTGGAGAACTCCGAGGTGGCAGGAGAGGCACCCCAAAGACGCAGACAGCAACCTCTCGCACCAAGAATGCCGGAGTATGGCCACGGCCATCCCGGAGGTAAGGCACCGAAAGCGTCTTGTAAAAACAAAGGCAAGTACAGCAGCCCACATCTTCCGAGTAGCGTCTCTATAAGAAAACGAGCCGCAAGTGAGATGCGGCATCCTTGCCTTGTAACGCGGCAGGTAGTTCAGATGGTAGGATAAGAGGCTAAAAATCTCAGTGTCGTGGGTTCAATTCCCACCCGCCGCAAAAAAGGCCCGCACAGCAACACAACGATGCGAGGGGACTTCAAATCCCCGTGGCGCGAATCCGAAACCGGGCGGGCCTTGTCCACCTTCACCAAATTACCGAAAAGGAGGGAGTTTCATGTTAGAACTTCTGAAACAGGAAGCCAACCGCACCCTCACCGAGAACGGCGCTTCCACCTACGAAACCACCGGATCCCATTGTCTGGATCTCTTCGCCACCGCCGGCGCCCTGCGCGGTGCAAGCGACGACGAGATCGAGACCCGGTTCCTGCGTGCCTTTGCGGAAGACAGAGAGATCGCGATGAAGCTCCTGTTTTTCGTCCGGGATATCCGGGGAGGTCTGGGCGAACGCCGGATCTTCCGGGTCATTCTGAAATGGCTTGGGGAAAACGAGCCCGAAACCGTCCGGAAAAATCTGCATCTCGTAGCCGAATACGGCCGCTACGACGATCTGCTCGTCCTCATGGATACCCCTTGCGAAGAGGCCGTGCTGGAGACTCTGAAGACCCAATTCACAGCAGACCTTGCCGCATTGGAAGAAGGCGGGGAGGTCTCCCTTCTGGGGAAATGGCTTCCCTCGGTCAACGCCTCCAACGGTGAGACCGTAAAATCCGCCAAACGGATCGCCCGCGCCTTCGGCATGAACGACGCCGCCTACCGGAAGGCTCTGGTGGCTCTGCGGGCGAAGATCCGCATCATCGAAAATAATCTGCGGAAGAAGGAATATTCCTTCGACTACGAAAAACAGCCGTCCAAGGCGCTGTTCAAATACCGCAAGGCCTTCCTGCGCAACGACCGGGAGCGCTACGGCGCATTCATCCAACAGGTCGCCCGGGGGGAAGCGAAAATGAACACCGGAACCCTGATGCCCTACGAGATGATCACCCCTCTTCTCCGCGGGACTCCCACCGAAGACGAACGGGCAGCCGTTGACGCCACCTGGAAGGCTTTGGAGGATTTCGGCAACGACGAAAACGCCATTGCCGTCATCGACGGCTCCGGGTCCATGTACTGCGACTGGTCTTCCCCCAATCCCGCCGCCGTGGCGCTCTCCCTCGGCCTCTACTTCGCCGAACGGAACCGGGGCGCCTTCCGCAATCATTTCATCACCTTCTCCCGCACTCCCCGCCTGGTGGAAATCCAGGGCAAGGATCTGTGGGAAAAGGTCCGGTACTGCGCCGGCTACAATGAAGTGGCCAACACCGACCTGCAGAAGGTCTTCGAGCTGATTCTTGCCACCGCAATCAAGCATTCGGTGCCCCAGGAAGAGATGCCCGGGAAGATCTATATCATCTCGGACATGGAGTTCGACTACTGTGCCGAGGACGCGTCGGAAACCAACTTCGAATACGCCAAGCGGATCTTCCGCGAGGCGGGTTACCGGTTGCCCGAGGTGGTCTTCTGGAACGTGGCAAGCCGAAACCGGCAGCAGCCCGTCACCCAAAACGAGCAGGGCGTGGTGCTGGTCTCAGGCTGTACTCCCCGGCTCTTCTCCATGATCGCGGGCGGGAATATCAATCCCTACGCCTTCATGCTGGAGGTTCTGAAGAGCGAGCGGTACGCCGCCGTTGCGGCATAACGGCCGAATAGGACAACGCAAGAGGGGTCATAGGAAGGCTCCTCTTGCGTATTTTTATTCCATGGGGCTCAAATTCCCCGATCCTGACGACGAAAGGAAGATACTTATGATAGAAATCGCCGGGCAGTTCAATACTGCCAAGTGCTTTGCCACCACCCTGGAGGAGCAGGCCGCCGCCCAGATCCGGACGGTGTGCGATACGGAAGCCTTCGCTTCCTCCAAAATCCGCATCATGCCCGACGTTCACGCCGGCAAGGGATGTACCATCGGCACCACCATGACGGTCACCGACAAGATCGTCCCCTCCATGGTAGGGGTGGATATCGGATGCGGAATGTATACCGTCTGCCTCGGCAAGGCAGGCGTCAGTTTTGAATTACTGGACGAGGTCGTCCATACCATCCCCTGCGGCCGGGAAACCTGGGAGGAGATCGCGGAGGAGTATGATCTGACCCGGCTGAGGTGCTACCGCCACCTCTCCCATACCTCCCGGCTGAAGCGAAGCCTGGGCACCCTGGGAGGAGGCAACCATTTCATTGAGCTCGACGTGGACGAGGAGGGAAACAAGTATCTCGTCATCCACTCGGGCAGCCGGAATCTGGGCACCCAGGTGGCGGAGATCTACCAGCAATACGCCGTCGACCTGAATCTGGGCAAGGAGGAATATCTCTTCCAACGGGCGGAGATCATCCGTACCTACAAGGAACAAGGCCGGAAGACCGAGATCGAAAGGGCCCTGAAGACCCTGGAATGGGAATTCGAACACAAAGAGACTACCCTGCCCCGGGATCTGTGCTACCTCCACGGCCCTTTGATGGAGAATTATCTCCACGACGTGGATCTCTGTCAGCAATTTGCCGAGCGCAACCGGGCCAAGATGGCGGAAATCATCCTGAAGGGCTGCGGCTGGTCGGTGCGGGAAACCTTCCAGACCATCCACAACTATATCGACGTAAAGGAAATGATCCTGCGGAAGGGCGCCGTTTCGGCCAAGGCCGGGGAAAAGCTGCTGATCCCCATCAATATGCGGGACGGCTCTTTGATCTGCATCGGCAAGGGCAACGAGGACTGGAACTGCTCCGCCCCCCACGGCGCAGGTCGGCTGATGTCCCGCTCCGCCGCCTTTGAGCGCCTTTCGATGAAGGAATACGAAAAGCAGATGGCCGGCGTCTACTCCACCTGCGTGACGCAAAGCACCCTCGACGAATCCCCCATGGCCTACAAAAGCATGGATGAGATCGTGGAAAATATCGGCCCCACCGCAGAGATCGTCCGCCGCATCAAACCCGTCTATAATTTCAAGGCGGCAGAAGGATCCTTCTGAAACGGGCCTATCTTATTTCCAAGCGGCAAGGCGCAGTTCTTGCCGCTTTTTCCCTTTCTCCACCTTTCTCCGTTCATTTATGGTAGAAAAAACTAAAAAAAACGAAAAAATCTAAAAAAAGTTGCATTTTCATGCCATCAGCATAGTGACAAAAAGAATTTTTTATGGTATAATAAAAACAGAAAGGCTCGACGCCGACGCATCGGTCGATCGGGACGAAGGATCTGTTAGAATAAAAAACGACGGGTTGAACGAGCAACCGAAAGACGCAGGAGAAACGATGTATACCGAATATGAATGGGACGCCCTCCGCCTTCGCTGGCAAACGTACGAATCAAAGCCGCAGGATCTGCGGGAATACGGCTTTTCGAACCGGGTGGTCAACTCGCTGTTCCGGGGAAAGGTTCTGACCGCTGACGCCCTGTTCCGACTTTCCTACGAGCAATTGATGAAATGTCCCAATATGGGCAATAAATCCTTCCAGGACCTGATGGAGGTTCTGGAATCGAAGCCCTCCCCGGGAAGCGATCCGCAGGCCGCCGACACCGAAAAAACGGTCGAAGAAACCATTCCGCCCCTGTCCCGGAAGGATCTGATCCAAAGTCCGCTGATTTCCGGCTGGTACGTGACCCCCGGATATCTGCTGAACCGGGAGCACGCCCGCATTATCCCCGACGTTACGGTGGAGGACGCGGGATTTTCGCCCCGGACCCGAAGCGCGTTGAGGCACAACGGCGTTCACACCTTAGGGGCTTTTTTGCTGAAAACGAAGGATGAAGTCGCCGGGATGAAGAACCTTGGAGCCAACGCCATCGGAGAGCTGCGAAAAAAGGTCCCTGCCGTTCTTCTGGAAAAGGCGCTGACCACCGGACGCCCCACCGATCCGATCCTCTACGAGCCCTGCCGTCCGGAAGACGTCCGGGAGCTTTACCGGGAGGATCCGTTCCGTTGCTATTCCTACGATAAAATCTGCCTTCTTCTGCCCCACGACGTAGATCGGGCCTCGGTCTCCGCCTGCCTGGAGGGCCTTCTGAGCACCGGACAGATCCGCCTTTCCGACAGCGGCTACGAATGGATCTATCCGGGGATCTTCGAATATATTTCCCGCCCGGAGGTTCCGGAAAAATACCGGAACCGGATGGAGATCCTGCGCCGCCGCTTCCTGGGAGCAACCCTGGAGGAGATCGGGGACGAGCGGGGACTGACCCGGGAGCGGATCCGTCAATCGGAATCCCGGGGGCTTCGCTATCTGGAGCAACAGGAGCAGACCTTTTCCGAGGATCGGTATCGGTATCTTTTTGAAACCTACGATCTGCCGAAGGAGTTCTACGCCGACACCCTGTCTCCCTATCTGCAATACTATCTGAACCTCCGCTATACGAGAGGACACCGTCCCGCCGAAAATTCCTTGACCGACCGTCATCTTTCCATGGCCCTCCGCCGGAAGATCGAAGGCTGGCTTCGCCGGGATTCCGTTTTCGTGAACGGCGTTTACGTAAAAAAAGAACGCCGGGCCATCGAAGAATATCTGCTGGAAACCTATTGCAAAAACGAAATCTCGCTGGACGATTTCTTCTCACTTTACAACCGGTTTCTTTCCGATCACGGCCTTTCCGGAAATCCGGAATTCACCCTCCACGGCAACGTGCGCCGCACCCGGGAAAACCGGCTGATGCTCTCCCGGAACGTCCTTTGGAAGCACAACCAGAGATTGCGGTATTACAACGTCGACGCCATGGACTACACCGAGCTGTATCAGGCCCTGGATCTGGGAAGGTACCGGAATATTGAGATTTCCACCTATAAATTCATCCGGGATCTGCCCGCCGTTATGAAGCGATACGATATCCGGGACGAATACGAGCTGCATAATCTGCTGAAAAAGCTGGACGCCCGCAGCGAAAACCCCACCCTCACCTTCAGCCGGATGCCGAATCTCCGCTTCGGCACCTTCGACCGGGACGCCGCCGTGCGGGAAATTCTCTTCGCCATGGCGCCGGTCCGCCCCGACGATCTGGCGGAGCAGATCGAAGAAATCTACGGACAGCGCCGCCATACGGTCCTGATCAACTGGCTCAACGGGATCTCCGAATACCTCCATAACGGCCTTTATACCGTGACGAATCCACCCATGGATCCGGATCGGATGACGAAGCTGAAGTCCGTACTGACCGAAGATTTCTATTTCTTCCGGGAGATCAAGGAGATCTACGCCAAGCTCTTCCGGACGGAAGACGTCTCCCCCGTCTGCCCCTATAATCTGAAGCAGATGGGCTTTACGCTGTATTCGTCTTACGTCCTGCAGAATCAGCCCTCTGCGGAGAAATATTTCCGCAGTCTGCTGATCACCGACGACGAAGCCGACCATTCCGCCGTATGCAAGCGGTATACCGGACTCTCCACCTTTGCCCAGTCCTTGGCGAATCTGAAAAAAGAGAGGCAGATCGTCGAGATCCGCCCCTATTATTACGTCGGTCTTCCCCGGCTTGAGCGTATGGGAATCGACCGGAAAGCCATGGAGGATTATTGCGAACGGGTCTTCCGATCCCTGCGCAACGAGGTCTACTTCACCGTACACTCTCTGCGCAAGGCCGGATTTACCTCCCCCCTGGACGACGCCCCCTTCGACGATCTTTTCTACGCCTCTTTGCTGAAGGAGGACGGCCGCTTCTCCTGGCAAAACGCGGGGAACACCGTGGTATTTGCACTGCAGGAGGAGGATTTCTCCATTCAGGACATTCTCCTCTCCTTTCTGCAAAGCAAGCCCTCCCTCACCGTCTCGGATTTCCGAACCTTCCTGCAGGATAATTACGATATTCATCTGGACCGTGGCGGGATTCTCGCGCGGATGAAGGGCACCTCCGCCTACTTTGACCGCGTCTCCGATACCCTCTACCCCAGCTTCGAGGCCTACCGCCGCACCCGCACCGGAGGCGACGAAGAATTCTGATCCGAATCCTCCGCAACGAGTTGGGCGGCAAGGACCTTCCTCCTTGCCGCCCTTTGCCCGACGATATGAATTTTATAAGAGCAAGGGAGCGCACCGTAATGAAACGCAAGCTTTTCGTCCCCATTATGCGGGGGCTGATGGAAAAATATTTTGAAGATTATCTGCGGGATCTGAAACGAATCGACGCAGACGCCGTCTTCTACGCCTGCGGTTTCCCCTACGACGAGGGGGAGCAGGAGGAGATCTGCGCAGAATTACAACGGATGCTTCCCCGGCTGGAAAAAGCGGGATACCCTACGGGAGTTTGGATCAACGGATTCGGCTTTGGCTCGCCCTTGACCGACGGGCAGAAGAGCCGCTTTCCCTACACCCGCATCACCTCCCCTACCGGGAAGGTTACCGACAGCGCCTTCTGTCCCACCGACGGGGCGTTTACGGCACATTATTGCTCCTTCGTGCAGAATCTCATCCGGGCGGGCGCAAAAAGGATTATGATCGACGACGATCTCTGTCTCAATATCCGTCCGGGATTGGGGTGTGCCTGCGACGAGCATCTCCGCCGGTTTCGGGCGGAGGTAGGGGAAGAAATTGACCGGGACGAGATCTTTGATCTCGTATTTACGGGGGAGGCGAGCCGTTACCGCCGGGCGTGGATCAAGGTTATGGGAGATTCCATGAAGGACTTCTGCCGGGCGGTTCGCCGGGCGGCGGACGAAATCGACGGTACGGTGGAGTTGGGCTTTTGCTCCGGATACACCTCCTGGGACGGAGAAGGGGCAGACGCCTTGGAGCTGACCGAAATTCTCGCCGGCAAAAACGCTCCCTTCCTGCGCTATTCCTGTGCACCCTACTGGAACTACACCGGTCGGTTTCCCTGGGAACCGGAGGGGCATATCGTGGAGTTCTGCCGCCAACAGATCCGGTGGTGCAACGACCGGGAGATCGAATTATTCACCGAAAACGATACCTATCCCCGCCCCCGGGCAAACGTGCCGGCCTTTGCGGCGGAATCCTTTGATTTCATGACCGCCGCCGACAGCGGCCCCCATCAGCTGAAATATCTTTTCGATTACGTTTCCTCCCCTGCATACGAACGGGGATACCTGAACGCCCATCTTAAAAACCGGGATCAGATCCGGGACGTGGCGCGAATCCTCGGACCGATGCCCTCTGCCGGGGTCTACGTGCACGATCCCATGCGGAAATTGGAAGATATGACCCTGCCCACGCCCTTCTGCGGAGAAAAGCAGATTCTGCGCACCGTCTCCTTTTCCGCCGCAGCCTCCCTTCTTGCGGCCAACGGGATCCCCGTAACCTACGACGATCACGGAGGCGTTACCGCCGCCTTCGGAGACGGAGGACGGACGGTGGATCTGAATCGGAAGGCCTATATCAGCGACCTTCCCGCCG
>JAZPXN010000006.1:0-9780 GCA_045543655.1 Eubacteriales bacterium | reverse complement strand
GTCACCACCGGTGTCAACGTCATTAAATCCGGCACCCTGGACATCGATTTGGAATATTCCAAGACGATGGCTGACGGCAGCTGGAAAGATGCCGCTGGCGCCACCGACGTTCTCAATCCCAACGCTCTTTGGGAACCCGGTCATACCGAAGTCGTTTATCTTCGGATTACCAACAAGGGCGACCTCGATCTGAAGTATCAGTTTGCCATGAACGTCCTGAGCTCCGTTAAGGGCACCAGCGTTCTCGGCAACGAGATCAATCTGGCCGACTATCTGATGTACGACATCGTCGAAACCAATGCTGCGTTTGCTGACCGTGCCGCCGCTCTGAATGCTGTCGTGGAAGGCAAAAAACTGGTCGGCGAAACCGTTTCCGGCGAAATGAAGGATCAGGGAGCAGTTAAGACCCTCGCTCTCATCGTTTATATGCCCGAAACCGTAGGCAACGAAGCCAACTATCGCGGTAACGATGTCCCCTCCATCAACCTGTCCTTCAGTCTGATGGCTACTCAGCTCAATTCTGAAAACGACTCCTTCGGCCCCGACTACGATAAGGACGCCACCTTCGCTACCACGGTTGCGAATGCTGCCTCTCTGGAAGCGGCTCTTGCCAAGGGCGGCCTGATCGAGCTTGCCGATGATATCACCGTTGAGAAGACCCTCACCGTTCCCGCCGGCGTGGTCGCTACCCTCGACCTGAACGGCAAGACCATTACCGGAGCTAAGGGGCGTGATGCAAACAACAACCGTATCCACGTGCTTGTCAATAACGGTATCCTCACCGTCAACGACGGTACCATCAAGTCCGCTGGAAACGACGGCGGCTCTGCGATCTGCAACAACGCAGGCGCAAGCCTTACCGTCAACGACGTGGCTTTGTATGGCGCACCTCAGTCCGATCCCGTTTACGAGGCCGGCGTCCAAAAACCCTACCCCTCGTATGCTGTTAATAACTATGGTAGAATGGTAGTAAATGGTGCTATCGTTAAGTCCTATCACGGTGCTATTGCTACCGGTGACAATGGTAATACCGTTATTAACGATGCCGATGTTGACGTTGGTCTGGGTCAGTCTACCGGCATTACCAGCTACGCAATCTATAGCTATGGTGAGGCTCAGGTTACCGTTAACGGCGGTAAGTTTGCCTTCACCAAGCAGGAGATTTACGTCAATGGCGGTAACACGTTCTGTGAACTTGGTACCAATCCCATTATTATCAACGGTGGTAATTATATCGGTACCTCCTTCAGTACCGGTGCTGACCGTGAGTACATTATCAATGCGGGTACCTTCGACAAGGATCCCACCGCTTACGCTAAGGGTCAGGTCGTTGACAACGGCAACGGCACCTGGACTGTGAAGCCCTACGAAGTCTCCACCGCGACGGATCTCGTAGACAACCTTGCAAACGGTAAGCCCGTTGTTCTTACCGCTGATATTGCTTTCAATACGACCCTTTCCATTGAAAAGGACGCATACATTGACGCAAACAGCAAGACGATCAAGTTCACGAGCGGATCAAGCACTCGCTTCATCGACGTTCCCAATACTGCAAACGGTGCGAATCTTACCATTAAGAACGCTGTGATCGATATTGACGGAGACTACTGTCAGCGCGGTATCAACTACAATACCAATGGTACGCTGATCCTCGAAAAAGTCAAGCTCACCGGCTCCACCAAGGCGACCTACGGCATCAACCTGCCCTCCAGCTCTTCCAATGCGACCGTTGAGATGAAAAACTGCGATATCACCGCTCTTATTGCGCTCAACGTTTGGGGGCAGAACGCCGTAATCAACGTTACGGACTGCATTCTCTCGAACTACGACAATACTGATGTCGAAAATTACGCCACCGTGAAACTGAACAACGATGGTACTACCATCGCAAACGGCACGGTTATTACCATTACCGGCGGCTCCGTCACTGCAAAGGATCAGGACGGTAATACCTGCACTGCAATCACGAATAGCACCCTTACCGGTTCTGTCGTAATCAGCGATTCTACCGTTGTTGAAGGTTTTGTTGAGGCTTATGTTGCAGTTATCCGCTACAAAGACGGAAACGGGAACTTCTACAACGAATTCTACGGCGCAACTACGCTTCAAAGCGCTGTGACCTTGGCAGCGAAGTCTGCCAACGCGGAGGTTTATCTGCTCACGGATATCACCGTAGACACCCTGGTCGTTCCTGCGAACGTTACGGTCCACAAGAACGGTCATGCCCTGACCATCGGTGCTACTACCGGCAGCGGAACTCTTAATATCGTTGACTAATGTACTGTTTTCGTGATTGAACGAATTACGCTTCCCAACTCCCTTCGGGGAGTTGGGCGGCGGGGAAAGAGCGTGGTATGAAGGCGCTCTTTCTCTGCCGGTATCCCGGTGTGTTTTTCGTTCTTTACTCCTAAAGAACTCGTTTGGTAACAGGGACAGATTATCAAGCGAAGCGAAGCCGCTCTTCCCGGAAGGGGAGGGCGGTTTTTCCTTGTTTCGGATGCGGTGTCTGCGGGGGACGGGGAAGACGTATGACGGAGTTTTAACGGTATTTTCGCCGTTTTTCCTCCTTTCCGGCGACGTTGCCGGAGAAGGAGGAGATCCGAGGATTTTATCCCGCCCTCGCCTCCCGTTCCGGATGTTCTTCTGCGCCAATGCCGCCGCCTGCCTTCGCCTTTGCGCGTGCTCCTCTCAAGGTGGAAACGCCTGCTTTTCTCCCCGTTTTTGCGCATGCCTCCTGAATTTCGCATTGCTCCTCGGTCGTTCTCCGTTTCTTCCGCAGAGCCGTCCGACGCCTCCGTTTTTTTAGGATTTTATTGTGCAAAATAACCGAAAAAGTAAACAAATTTCAATTTCTTTGTGTACAAGATATAAGAAAGTGCAAAAAACCCCTTGACAACGCGCCCGCGATATGCTATAATAAAGCCACAAGGAAAAGAACCCCGGTCAGAGGAAATCCTCACCCAGGTGTCAAGCGGACACAGCCGGCCGGAAGAGTTGCTTTCTGAAAAGGAGACGAGGAGTATGAGAAGTCCCAACATCTGAGCAGGGTTGCCGAGGCAAGAGGCCCGGTGCCCCAAAACGACTTGCCCGAACCGTTCCCCGAAAGGAGAACCGAAAGATGAGAAGTCCGAACATCTGATTCGGGTGCCGTAGCAAAGGGTTACGGTATCCCTAAATCGAAAATCCCGTCCGAATGAAAAACCGGTCGTTTTCCCGGTGAAGGAGAACGAAAGATGAAAATTGATAAAAAGTAAAACGGGTCGCATCCGTAAAATGCGGAGCGCCCCTTAAAATACTCATCAGACGCCCTTTCAGCAGAAAGGATACGGAGTATGAATCTGCAAAAATTCATGAAACTTCAGACCGAATGATCTGGGGATCCGGGCAAAGGGTCCGTGATTCCTGACCAATCCAAACCCCGTCCTATACGAGGCTTGATTCCAATGAAGTAATTACTTCCGCACACCCGTGCGGGCCGGACGATCCGGCAGACCCGAATTTTCGAAACGAGGTACGGTCCAATGTACTGAGATCTCCCAAGAGATTGAGAAGATTCCGGTTCCCAACGTAAATTTAATCATACCGGGGGCAGATGGTTCTGCCCCCGTTGAATTTTTTTGCGGAGTTGGAGAAATGTCCTTTTTTTGGGACGTTCCCTGTGCTATAATGAATCCATAAAAGAAGAGAGGAGGCGTTGCCCTTGAAAACGCTTGTGATTCTGATGGGGATCCAGGGGAGCGGAAAAAGCACCTTTTATCACCGTTTTTTATCGAAAGATTACGTCCGGGTCAATCTGGATACTCTGAAGACCCGACATCGGGAGCAGCTGCTCGTGGAGGAATGTCTGAATTCCGGAAAAAGCTTTGCCGTCGACAATACCAACCCCACCGTCGACGATCGCCGCCGCTATATCGAACCGGCCAAGGTCGCCGGATATCGGGTCGTCGGTTATTTCATGGAATCTCGGCTGAAGGAGTGCATTGCCCGCAACGAACTGCGGGAAGGGAAGGCCCGGGTACCGGCCAAGGCCATTGCCGCCACGTCCAATAAACTGCAGGTGCCTTCCTACGAAGAGGGATTTGACGAATTATATTACGTGCAGAACGACGGAAATACGATGACCGTTCTGGATTGGAGGAACGAGCCGTGAATTTTGAAGAGCTGGATCGGAAGATGAGAGTCTACGAGGAGTCCGTCGACCAACGGATCCTCAGCGATCTTTATCTGGTCGCCCGGTTGGACGGCCGTAGCTTTTCCCGCCTGACCAAGGAGATCTGTGATTTCGAAGCGCCCTTTGACGAGCGATTCCGGGATATGATGATCCATACGGTGAAGGCGCTGATGGAATGCGGCTTCCGGGTGGTCTACGGCTTTACCGAAAGCGATGAGATTTCTCTTCTGTTCCATAAAGACGAGACCGCCTTCGGCCGGAAGGTGCGCAAATACGATTCCATACTGTCCGGTGTTGCCAGTGCCGCCTTTTCCCTGGACCTTGGACAAATTGCGGCCTTCGACTGCCGGATCGTCCCCTTACCCAACTTAGAGCGGGTGAAGGATTATTTTCTGTGGCGGCAGGAGGATGCGCACCGCAACGCTCTGAACGCACATTGCTATTGGATGCTTCGTAAAGAGGGGATGAATGCCCACAAGGCCACCGCCGAGTTGGACGGAAAAAGCGTCGCCTGGAAAAACGAGCTGCTCTTTTCCCGGGGGATCAATTTCGACCGCCTCCCATCCTGGCAGAAGCGGGGCATCGGTGTTTTCTGGGGGCAAGAGAGCCGCACCGGCTATAATCCCATTACGAAAACCGAAGAGGAAAGCGTCCGCAGAGTCCTGAAAACGAATCTGGAATTGCCGCTGGGGGAAGAATACGCGAATATGGTCGCTTCCTTTTTGGAATAAACGAAAGACCGGAAAACCCTGCGATTTTCCGGTCCTTTTTCGACTGTTTCATTCTTCCTCGGCGCAGAGCGCACAAAGGGTTTTATCTTGTTTCAGGGCGTCCGAAAGGGGTGTGCCGATGATCTCTTTTGCGTTGATCAGGCCCCTACAATCGGACGTGATATGATATTTCGTCCCGCTCTTCGTAACGTATACCGTGGGATCCTCGCCCGCCGGCAGATTCGGCAAAGCCTCGTCCCACGCGGTCTTTTCGCTCAGCGCCACGCCGTCGGTCTGAAGGGGCGTCTTTTTCCCTTGCTCCGTCCCCAGAAAGATCACCGCGGCAAAGGCCGCAAGGAAAACCAGAACGATGCTGATATTCTGAACCACGATCCACCGCATTCCGTTTCCTCCATTGTTCCGTTTTTCTTTTATAATATCACTTTTTTACTGCGGAGTCAATGGGAATTCATGTCAAAATTGCGACAATTTTCCACATTCTCGTCATCGATTGACAAAATTCCGAAAATGTGGTAAAATAAAAGCCATGAATTTTCAGGAGCAATTATAATTATGAAATCTTTTTCCGTGGCCGCCGTTCCCCGGGCGATCTGGCGGTTTATCCGCAGCAATCCCGTCATGGTTCTGGCAGGTCTTCTGGCAATCGGGTCTGCGATTCTCGTTCCTCCGGACGCTCAATACGCAGAGTATCTGGATCTGCGCACCCTCACCTGTCTTTTCTGCACGCTTGCCGTTATCTGCGCTCTGCAGAATAAGCAATTTTTCACCATTCTCGCCGAGCGTCTCGTGCAACTGACCGGGAATCTCCGGGCGGCGGTGCTGTCCCTCGTGATCATCACCTTTATCGGTTCTATGGTGCTTGCCAACGACATGGCCCTGCTGACCTTTCTCCCCCTGGGATATACGGTGCTTCATTCCACGAAAAATCTGAAATATATGGCCCCGGTCTTTATCCTGCAGAATATTTCCGCCAATCTCGGCGGGATGCTGACTCCCTTTGGCAATCCTCAGAATCTCTATCTGTATTCCTATTTTTCGATCCCCGCCGGGGAGTTTATGAAGGTCATGTTCCCGCCCTTCCTGTTGGCGGTGCTGATGCTGTTGGCCTGCTGTGCCTGCTTCCCCGCCCGTCCCCTGCTTCTGTCGGCCCGCACTGAGGGGAAGCTGATGAGCAAGCGCAACGTATTCTATCTCGTTTTATTTGCCTTTTCCGTGGCCATCGTTTTTCGGCTGTTCCCCTATTGGGTCGGTCTTCTGGTGGTTCCTGCAGCGCTTTTCTTTACCGACCGCAAGGCTTTGAAGGAAGTGGATTACGGCCTTTTGCTCACCTTCTTTTTCTTCTTTATCTTCGCCGGGAACCTTTCCCGGGTGGAGTCGGTGCGTACGCTGCTTTCCGGGTTGATGGAAAAAGAGCCCCTGCTGGTTTCCGTGGCGTCCTGCCAGCTGATCAGCAACGTGCCTACGGCGGTATTGCTTTCGAATTTCACCACCGATTACGCTCCCCTCCTCGTGGGCGTTAATCTGGGCGGCACGGGGACGCTGATCGCCTCCCTCGCAAGTCTGATCACCTTCCGCAAATACCGCAAATATGCGCCGGGGAAGACCTTCCGCTATCTTCTGCAGTTTTCGGCCTTCAATTTTGCCTTTCTCTTTATCCTTACCGCCGTGGAGTATTGGTTGTTATCCTGATTGCGGGGCATATATTGTAAGGTGTGATTTCCCCAAAGGTCGCAAAACCTGCATAACGAATAAAAAACTTGCATTTTTCAAGGAAAATTCCCCTTTAATTTTTACAAAATTATTACTTTTCCGTCAATGCACTTGCAAAAAATTGCAAATGGGTGTATAATCAATCTATTACAACTTGCCGAAAAGGCAGAACAGGAGAAATGATATGAGAGTTTACAACTTCGCAGCCGGCCCCTCTACTCTTCCTCTCGAAGTGCTGGAACAGTGCCAGAAAGAAATGCTGGACTATAACGGCACCGGGATGAGCGTCGTGGAGATGTCCCATCGATCTAAACCCTTCCAGGCCGTAAACGACGAAGCGCAGTCATTGCTCCGTGAATTGATGAATATCCCTGAAAACTACTACGTTCTCTTCGTTCAGGGTGGCGCGTCCCAACAGTTCGCCGCCGTTCCCCTGAATCTGATGAAGAATAAGAAGGCCGATTACATCGTAACCGGGAACTTCGCAGGGAAAGCCCAGAAAGAGGCTGCAATTTACGGTGATGCTGCAATCGCCGCCTCTTCCAAGGACAAGAATTTTACCTACATCCCCGACGTGGATAAGATCTCCTTCCGGGAAGGCATCGACTACGTTCACATCACCTCGAACAACACCATCTTCGGGACCAAATACACCAAGTTCCCCGAAGTGGATTGTCTGGTTGCCGACATGAGCTCCAATATTCTCAGTGAGCCCGTGGACGTTTCCAAATTCGGCGTCATCTACGCCGGTGCCCAGAAGAACATCGCTCCCGCCGGCGTTACGCTGGTTGTCGTTCGCAAGGATCTCGTGGACGATCAGCAGCCCCTGCCCTGCTGCCCCACCATGCTGAAATATTCCGTTCAGGCCAAGGAAAACAGCCTGTACAATACGCCCCCCTGCTACGGCATTTATATGTCTATGCTCATGTTCCGCTGGCTGAAGAAAATGGGCGGCGTTTCCGAAATGCAGAAGATCAACGAATACAAAGCCGGTCTTCTCTATGATTTCATCGATAATTCTTCCTTCTATACCAACCCCGTGGAAGTGAAGGACCGTTCCATCATGAACGTTCCCTTCGTCACCGGTTCGGAAGAAATGGATGCAAAATTCGTCAAGGAAGCTGCCGCGGCCGGTTTGGTTTCCCTGAAGGGTCACCGTCTCGTAGGCGGTATGCGCGCGTCCATCTATAACTCTATGCCCGTTGACGGCGTCAAGGCTCTTATCGAGTTCATGAAGAAATTTGAAATGGAGAACAAATAAACCATGAAGAATATCCTTACCCTCAACGCCATCAGCAATAAGGCTGACGTGGCTTTTGACGAAACTTATACCGTCGGTGCCGACGTTCAGGCTCCCGTCGGGATCATGCTTCGTTCCTTTAATATGCACGAATACGACCTGCCCGCCGACGTCATCGCCGTAGCCCGGGCCGGTGCCGGAACCAACAATATCCCCTGCGATAAATACGCCGAACAGGGTGTGGTGGTGTTCAATACCCCCGGCGCCAACGCCAACGCCGTCAAGGAATTGGTCATGGCCGCTCTGCTCCTCGGTTCCCGTAAGATCTCCGAATCTATGGATTGGGTGAAGACCCTGAAGGGCAAGGGAGACGAGGTCGGAAAATTGGTGGAAAAAGGCAAGAGCCAGTTCGTAGGCCCCGAAATCACCGGGAAGACCCTGGGGATCATCGGCCTCGGTGCCATCGGTGCCAGAGTTGCTAACGCCGCCATCGCGCTCGGAATGGAGGTCGTGGGCTACGACCCCTATCTTTCTGTGGAAAGCGCTCTTTCCATGTCCCGTCACGTGGTTCGCGTCAACGATCTGGATACTTTGATCAAAAATTCCGATTATATCACCCTTCACGTTCCTCTGCTGAAGGACAACAAGGGCTTCATCAACGACGATATGATCGCCAAGATGAAGGATGGCGTTGTCATCATCAACGCCGCCCGGGGTGAGTTGGTTGATAACGCCGCCATCCTCGCCGCCACCAAGTCCGGCAAGGTCTCCCGTTACGTGACCGATTTCCCCAACGATGCCCTTATCGGGGAAGAAAATGTCGTTTGCATCCCCCATCTCGGCGCTTCCACTCCCGAAGCGGAAGACAACTGTGCCGTTATGGCCGCCAAGCAACTGGTGGATTATATCGAAAACGGGAATATCGTCAACAGCGTCAATTATCCCGCCTGTTCCTGCCCCCGTGCCGGCGCTATGCGTATCGCCGTCCATCACCTCAATCAGCAGAATATGATCGCCCAGCTGACCACCCTGCTGGCCGCCGAAGGCGTCAATATTGAAAACCTGCTGAACAAGAGCAAGGGCAATTACGCTTACACCATCATCGATACCAATACCCACGTTTCCGAGCATACCGTTCAGGCCATGAAGGCCATCGACGGCATCATCCGCGTCCGCGTCATTCACTGACCGGAATCTTTCTGAAATGAAGAAAACTCCCGACGGAAAATCTCCGCCGGGAGTTGTTTTTATGTGTACTGTTTTTGGTTGAATTCCCCATTTTCGGAAGGAGTTTCCTTTTCGCAGAGGTGGGATACTCTGCGAATCTCCCGGTGTTTTCATGGTGCAAAACCCCACTTGACGGCAATTTCCGACGGCGAATCCTTCTTCAAATCTTCTGTTTTTCTCCAGGATCAGCCCGAAAATCCGACGGCTTCTCATACGGCGCAAAGGAAACATTTTACAAAATATTTGGCGATTTATCCTTTAAATCTTTACGGAAGTTTGAATTTTTCCGTAAAATCCCATTATTTTTTTAGAAAACAGTTGAATTTCAAGGAAAAATATGCTATAATATTCTTCGCAGAGTATCCCACCTCTGCGAAAAAAAACTATATCAACTTAGGAGGAAAAAAGTATGCAAAAACATACGAAAAAAGCATTGGTACTCAGCGTTCTTTCTTTGATGCTCTGCGTATCTATGCTGGTCGGCACCACCTTCGCGTGGTTCACCGACTCTGTCACCACCGGTGTCAACGTCATTAAATCCGGCACCCTGGACATCGATTTGGAATATTCCAAGACGATGGCTGATAACAGCTGGAAAAATGCCGAAGGCGCCACCGACGTTCTCAATCCCAACGCTCTTTGGGAACCCGGTCATACCGAAGTCGTTTATCTTCGGATCACCAACAAGGGCGACCTTGATC
>JAZPXN010000005.1:0-16817 GCA_045543655.1 Eubacteriales bacterium | reverse complement strand
GATTCCGTGGAATGGAAAGAATCTCACTCCCGGGCAATCCCTTCCGTCACCTGCGGTGACACCTCCCCTTACTAAGGGGAGGCCCGGACATAGCGCATCACCGATTCGTTGTTATTTTCTCGCAGAGTCGCTCTCGGATATTGCGCCCTAAAAAACGATGCGCGTATATTGTACCTTCCCCTATGGTAGGGGAACAAGTGAGACCCGAAAAATTCAAGCCAACGGCGCAGGATTTTTCGATGGTCGACACTTATGCCGTAGCTGGGGGACCGACGCCGAAGGCGTTGGTGGTGGGGGTAAGAAAGCTCTCTTTGAAGCAGAGCAAAAGCAAGAACCGCCGAGCCTCTCTGTCTTCCTTCAGCGCAAAATGGTATCTCACTCCCCGTCAATCCCTTCCACCGCCACGGGCGGTCCCCCTCCCCTTACTAAGGGGAGGCACGGACATATCGCATCACCGATTCGTTGTTATTTTCTCGCAGAGTCGCTCTCGGATAGGAATATAAAAGAGAAGGCAGCGCGTAATGCTTGCCTCCCCTTAGTAAGGGGAGGGGGACCACGAAGTGGTGGAAGGGATTGACCGGCATTTTGTTACTATTAAAAACTGCCACAAGGGAAAAAACTCCCCAAAAGAGCAATGCGCCCAAAAAAATACCTCCCCCGTGTAGGGGGAGGTGGCACCGTAGGTGACGGAAGGGTTGTTCCTGCGCAAATGTTACTTCCCTCCCCGCCGAAATCGGTGATGTTCGCCTTCGGCGAGTGAAGTTGCTTCACAGTGAAGTTTGCCTGACGGCAAGTGATGTTCGCCTTTCGGCGAGAGCATTACCCCTGCCCAGCCCCGGACGAATGGAATTCGTCCGCCTCTGCTTTTCTTTCGGTTCCTTTCTTTTCTCGTGAAAAGAAAGGAACTCCGTTCCTCACCGTTTCCCGTCGTTCTTACTTCAGAATTTCGGTGATGACCTCGCCGTCGCAGGGGAGAGACCAGCCGTTGATATGAGCCACGGTAGCGGCCATGTCCACGGTGGGGCGGCGGTCGATTACCGCACCTTCCTTGAAGGAGGGACCGATGCAGAGCATGCTGGGCTGGGGGCCCTTATCGGGCAGATATCCGTGGGTGGCCCGGCCCAGCCGATAGTCGGTCAGGTCGTAGGGGGTGAAATAATCCCCCGTAACGCCGGGGCCGAAGGTGGTGTAGCCGTCGGTTTCCAGTACGAAATCGAAATCCCCCGCAAGCCGTTCCTCTTCGGCGGCCTCGGCGGCGGTATAGCACCGCTCAAAGCCGTACATATTGGATTTTGCCGCCTCGGTCAGAAGCGTTTCGACGGCCTTCCGGTTTTCGTCGCTTTTGTCGGTCAAAAATACCTGGGCGGAAGCACCGACGGCCTTGATATAGGCCTTCCTATCGGTCACCTTTCCGTCGGCGTTCACGGTCATAAAGCCGTTCTGCGCCAGCAGAACGTTGGGGTTCGCCCGACGGATCATGTTCATCTGTCCGTGATCCGAGGTGATGATCAGGTCGGTATTTTCCCATTCCCCGATCTCCTTCAGCGCCCGGACGATCTTTTCGATCCAATAATAGGTATAATCCAGCTGTTCGGTCACGTATTCGTTGAAGAGCCCGCGACGGTGCCGCATCCCGTCGATGCCGGCGGGGTGAAGGATCAGCAGATCCGGGTTGTACTTCAGAATCATATCCCGGGCGCAGGAGAAGATGAATTCGTCGCAGAAGGGATGCGTCCGCTGATGCCCGTCGATGTAATACAGATTGGGCTTCACGATCTCTTCGATGACCTTGTCCGACGTTCCCATCCGCTTCAAAGCCACGGTCAGGGGCTCGTCGGGGGTCTGAGACCAATATTCGGGGATATTGTAGTCAATATTCGGATCCTGCCCCAGCACCGGCCAGAACACGTTGCCCACGGTGCAGCCCGCTTCCTTGGCCGCATCCACCAGGGTCTTGGCCTTGTTGTAATGCCGTTCCCAGACCCAATCCGTGTTGCCCCATTCGTCCACTTCGTTGTTGTAAAGATGGGTCTTGTCGGGGTAGCATCCGGTGATCATGGAATTGTGACAGCAATAGGTAATGGAAGGATAGACCGTTTTCAGCGTTTTGACCCAGCTTCCCTTGGCCATCAGCTCCTTAAATAAGGGCTTCGTACAAAGATATTCGTAATCCTCCGTCACCAAAGCGTCGTTGGAGATGATGACGGTCTTTCTCTTGCTCATAAAAATGCTCCCTGCTTTAAGAATTTGCTACGATCAGAAGGGTATTGTAGATCTCCCGAATGCCAACGATGCCGGGCGTGCGGGCGTCGACGGGGAAATTTCGGATCTTAAATCCGTCGTCTCCCTTCACCAGGAAGGTGGAAGAGCCGCCGCCGTCCAGATTGATGGCGTTGACCGCCCCCAGCTCCTTCAGCTTCACCGCTACGTCGTACAGGGTCATGCCGTTGGAATGCTCCACGAGCCGGCCGTCCACGATAAAAACGATCACGTCCTTGTCCTTCGTGATGCCCACCGCCGTCCGGGGATGTCGGTCGGAGCAGAAGCGCTCGCCGGGCCAAACGTCGCCGATCTCGCCGTTCTTCAGAATCCGCTGAAGCCCTGCCACCGCTTCCTTCATGTTCCCCTTCAGCCAGGGCTCGTGACGGAAATCGCCGATGACCGGTTCTCCCGTCTTGTCCACGCCGAAAAAGGCACGGTGACTGTCTCCGTTGGTGATCACGACGCCGTCCTTGATGACGGGGCCGGAGGGGTGATTGTCCGAAAACATATCGAAAAAGTCTGCGTTGGTGGCCCCTACCACGTTGATTCCCTTTGCGCAGGCCGCCAGCGCCTGTCCCTCCACCGTCTGGATGGCGGTATTGGGCAGATCGCCGTCGTTTGCCGTGCCGCAGCGGAAGGTTCCCTTACCGTATTTCACGGTAAAATAGAACCATTTCATGGCCGCGCCGTCCTTATCCCGGCCGGTGACCTCCGTCCAGGTGATGCCGTCGGCCAGGGGATGCTCCTTCGCCTCGTCTGCCACGATTCCGGTATCGCAGATTTCGGGAATCAGGTCGTTCTCCTCCCGGATCTCCGACCGGTCGCAGAGAAATTCCGTATAGGCGTAACGCCCCACTTCGGCGCAGAATTTTGACTTTGTCCGGTTGCGGTAATACATCGTCAGCGTTTCGCCCTGCTTCAGCCAGGCGTCGGGCAGATAAAAGACGTGGATCGCCGCATCGTAGGGCTCGTGATAATTGTGGATCTCGTCCGTTTCCCAACCGTTCCCCTTCAGCCTTGCGTAGCGCACGCCTCCCCGGGAGCGGACCACCACCTTTAGTACGCCGGGGTGATCTTTTACGGTATAAATTTTATGCCATACCGCAAAATCGGGGCAAAATACGTATCCGTCCATAGAAAAACCTCCGAGAAATAATTCTTTTCCTTTATTATACTATAGTTTTTTGAAATTGCAACGGGAAAACTTTGATTAAACTTTGAACTATTCCGTCAGCAGGCGGACCAGGGCTTCCTTCCCTCCGGAATCGTGACCGTGCCAGGCCAGCGCCCTGTTCTCCCGGGGGAGGACCAGAAGCATCTGTCCGTACATACCGCCTTTCCCAAAATCTCCCCGAGAGCCTACGGGATTCATTTCGTATCCCCGTTCCCGGGTCAGGGCGATCCACTCCTCCGAAAGGAGACGTTTTCCCTTCCAGACCCCGCCGTTCAGCCAAAGTCCCCCCATCTTTACCATGTCCTCCGCCTGCAGATACAGTCCCGTGGCGCCGAGCACGTGTCCCAGAGGACAACGGCTGAAGGCCGCCTCCCGGAATCCCATTGGCTCCAGAAGCCGCTCCCACAGAAAATGATCCAACGGCATTCCGCAACGGTTTTCCACCGCCCGCGCCGCCAGATAAAACGCTCCGTCGGAATAACTTCGCTCCGTGCCGGGCGGGCAATTCAGCGGCTGTGCCAGGGTATAGCCCAGGAAATCCCTCCCGAAGGAGGTGCTGTCGCAACAGTCGATATCCAAAAATCCCCGGGGAAGACCGCAGCGGTGACGCATCAGATGATCCAGCGTGACCGATTCCCAGCCTGCCGCGGGAGCTACGGCGATTTCGTCCCGCAGAATCTCCGTAATTTTTTCTTCCGGGGTTAATTTCCCTTCGTCCCGCAGCAGTCCTACGGCGGCTACCGTGAAGACCTTGGCCACGGAATAGGAATTGCTGCATCGGTTTCCCTCCCGCAGAACGATTTCCCTTGCAGTTCCTTCGGAAAATTCCGCAATACGGTAAATACTCCAGTTTTCCCGGCGGACGGTCTCCGCCAGCGTTTTCAGATCCTTCATAGCTTTCCTCCCGGTTTTTTTCTGCTTCTATTATACTTCTTTTTTTCGTTAATGTCAATTCTTTTTTTACAAAACCCTCTTGACAAACGAAAATTTTGTGTTATAATATTGATATATCCGCAAAAGGCGGATGTCTTGAAGAGTAAAAGCACAGGCGTTACAGTGCCGACGGGACGGGGAGTTGCCGGTCGGACGAAACGTTCGTACGAACTGCGGTCTGTGTTTTGCATCCCGCTTCATACACAGATAGAAGGATCGTATCTCCTACCTGCTTATGAGTTGGGAAGGAGGTTTTTTTATGCAAAAAAGCAAAAAACAAAAGGTCATCTTCGGTTCGCTGAAGATCATGCTCGCCGCGGCTTTGCTGGCGGCAATCAGCATCGTCTGCGGCAAATATCTTAAGATCCCCGTGGGAGACGTGATGCGGTTTTCCTTTGAAAATCTGCCCATTCTCCTGGCCGGGACGGTCTTCGGCCCCGCCGCCGGCGCCGTTACCGGGATCGTGGCAGATCTGGTGGGGTGTCTGATGGTGGGCTACGAGATCAACCCCCTGGTCACCCTGGGGGCCGCCGTGATCGGCCTTGCGGGCGGGATCTGTTTCCGTCTGTTCCGGAAGACGCCGTTGCTCCTGCGCACCGGTCTTTCGGTTGCCGTTGCCCATTTCCTCGGTTCGGTCGTGATCAAAACCTTCGGCCTCTCCCAATTTTACGCCATGCCCTTCTTCGCCCTTATGGGCTGGCGGGGGATCAATTATCTCATCGTCGGCGTGCTGGAATGGCTCCTTCTGTGGCTTCTTCTCCGCAATAAGGCCGTCTCCGCCCAGTTGGAGCGGATGAAGTGATTTTGGGAAGGGTCGTTCCTGCGCAAAGGATATCATAAAAAGCTATCACGGGGGGGGGGGAATACTTCCCGAAAGCGTATTGCGCCTCTTTTCCCGCTTCCCCAACCCCCATGAAGGTGCCGCCGACCTGAGGGGCGGTACCTTCTTAGCAAATTTTCTTTTTCTAACATTTTTCCCCAACGCAAGAATTGCGTTGGCCTTCGCTTTTCTTTCGGTTCCTTTCTTTTCTCGTGAAAAGAAAGGAACACCGTTCCCCGTCCCCCCCCCACCCACGTATAAGGAGGCCAAAGGATGAATTATCCCGAAGCAATTCAATATCTCAAGGGCACGAACCGGGCCTTCTGCAAGCCGGGGACCGAGCGGGTGCAGGGGCTGTGCGCCGCCGTGGGGAATCCCCAGGAAATGCTTCCCGCCGTCCACGTGGCCGGAACCAACGGAAAGGGCTCTTTTTGCGTGATTTTGGCCTCCCTTCTGTCCGCCGCAGGATTCCGGGTAGGCCGTTTTTCGTCTCCCGCCCTTTGCCGGAGTAACGAATGCATCACCGTTAACGGCCGGGAGATCGACGACGATTCCTTTGCCCGTCTCGTCACCCTCCTTGCCCCCGCCGCCGAGGCAGAACCGGACCGCCCCACGGAATTTGAGATCCTCACCGTGGCCGCTTTTCTGTATTTCAAGGAGCAGAAGTGTGATTACGTCATCCTGGAATGCGGCATGGGAGGCCTTACCGACGCCACCAACGTCATCGACCGCCCCCTGCTGTCGGTCATCACCGGTATTTCTCTGGATCATACCTCCTTTCTGGGGGATACGGTAGAGGCTATCGCCGCCCAAAAAGCCGGAATTATCAAGGAAAAATGCCTCGCCCTGTGGTGCGGAAGCGATCCCGCCGCCGAAGCCGTCGTCCGCTCCGTGGCAGAGGGGAAAAACGCTCCGGTCTATACCGTCCCCCGGGATACGCTGTACGTCCGGAAAGCGGATCTTTCCGGCACGGTTTTCGATTTTGACGGCATGACCGACCTTCCTCTGTCTCTTTTGGGGCTGTATCAGGCCGATAACGCCGCCAACGCCCTGACTGCCCTGAAAATATTGGGCGTCACTCCCGACCGGAAGGCCCTTTGCGACGGTCTGTTTTCTGCCCGCTGGCCCGGACGCTTTGAATTGCTGTCCCGAAATCCGGTCGTTATCGCCGACGGGGGCCATAATCCCGAGGGCATTGCCCGGGCGCTGGAGAGCATCCGGAGTTATTTCCCGGGGCAGAAAATTTGCTTCGTATCCGGTATTATGGCCGATAAGGACTATTCCGCCGCCGCCGCTTCGATGGCGGAGGTCGCCGGGCGGGTCTGCTGCATCACCCCCGACAATCCCCGGGCCCTGCCCGCCGACGAATACGCCGCCGTCTTCCGTGGCCTTGGCATCCCCGCCGAAGGATACGCCACCGTGTCCGCCGCCCTTGCCGCCGCCGCAGAATCCGGCCTTCCCGTGATATGCCTCGGCACCCTCTATTCCTACGCCGCCGTAGCCGCCGCCCTTCGCGGAAGATAATTTTTGCGGAGAAGGGCAAACGTCACCGACAACGGGAGAACGGGAAGGATCTTTTGCGCTCACAGAACCCCATCCGTCACGGCGGCCGAACGCGCCGCGCCACCTTCCCCGTCGCATGGCGCTCCGGAGAAGGCGAACCATAGGGACCCTCGCTAAATTAAAATTGAGGTGCACTAAGTATTGAAATTTGCGTTTAAAGAAGACGACGCGTATATTGCACCTTCCCCTATGGTAGGGGAACAAGTGAGACCCGAAAAATTCAAGCCAACGGCGCAGGATTTTTCGATGGTCGACACTTATGCAGTAGCGTAGCGGAGCTGGTTCTTTCTTGTTCTCGAACAAGAAAGAACACCGTCCCCAGTCCCCCCCCCATGAAAATCCCATTGGAGGTATCTTATGAATTTTCGTATTGGCGAAGGATACGACGTCCATCGGTTGACCGAGGGGCGCAAATGCATCATCGGCGGAGTGGAGATCCCCTTTGAGAAGGGGCTTCTGGGCCATTCCGACGCCGACGTACTGCTCCACGCCGTCACGGACGCTCTGCTGGGCGCCGCCGGCCTTGGAGATATTGGCCGACTTTATCCCGATACCGATCCGGAATGGAAGGGAGCGGACAGTCTGAAATTATTGAAGGGAGCCGTAGCGCTCCTGCGGGAGAAGGGCTTCGAGCCGGTCAACGTAGATTGCACCGTCATCTGCCAGCGCCCCAAGATCACGCCCCACGCTCCCCGGATGACAGAAAATATTGCCCGCGCCCTGGGAATTGACACGGATCGCGTCAATATCAAGGGAAAGACCGAAGAGGGGCTGGGCTTTACGGGAGAAGGGCTTGGCATCGCCGCCCGGGCCGTCGCCCTCGTCGAGAAAAAATAAGAAGGAGACAACGCCATGAAACTGACCAACGAACAGATCCGACCGATCTTATTCGGCGCCGCAGAGATCGTGGAATCCGACGGCATCCTGCACCCCTATAAATGCACCGCCCCCATCCGGGCGGCGTGGTACGCCTTCTCACATGATAAGACGCTGGGACAGCGGGCCGAAGCCCCCACCGGCGTGCGGCTGGATTTTGAGACCGATGCAAAAGAGATCACCTTCACCGTCGCCGGCAACCCCTTTGAGGTGCAGATCGACGGGCTTTATGCCCAATCCTCCCCCAAAAGCGAGACCCCGCTCCCCCTCACGGTGGAAACCGACGGCAAGGGTCATCGCATCACCCTGCTTTTCCCCTTCCACGACAATATTACCGGCACCTTCTACGCCATGGAAATTTCCGACGGCGCCACGGTGACGCCCCATAAATACGATACGAAATTCCTGTTTTTGGGCGATTCCATCACCCAGGGCTGGAATGCCGGCAAGGACGGCCTTTGCTACGCCTGGCGGACGGCCCAGTTTTTCAACGCCGATTGCATCATCCACGGGGTAGGGGGCGGATTTTTCGATCCGTCGATCTTCGAAGCCCCCGCCGGGTTCGATCCCGACCGGATCTTCGTGGCCTTCGGAACCAACGACTTCGTCCGATATCAGACCCTGGACGAGCTGCGACTGCGGACGGGCCAGTATCTGGATCTGGTCGTCGGAGCCTACGAAGGCAAAAAAATCTACGGGATCACCCCCATCTGGCGGCTGCATGCCAAGATTGACCGGGCCATGACCTTCGATCAATGCATCGCCGTCATTCGGGAGGAATACGAAAAGCGGAGCATCCCCGTCATCGACGGCCTCACGCTGGTCCCCCACGACGAAACCTTCTTTGCCGATGCGGTGCATCCCAACGCCCTGGGCTTTGCGGCCTATTCCCAAAATCTGATCCGGGAGATTTTAAATTCCGACAAGGAGTGATCCGTTATGATTCTCACCGCTGAACAACTGCTTCCGTTTCTGTACGGAGCCGTGGAAACGGAGATACGGGACGACGCCCTGATCCCCTATAAATTTGGGGCAAAAACCTTGGAAAACTGGCGAAAACTCGCCGTTGGTCTGTATAATTTCGCATGCCAGACCAGCGGGATCCGGCTGGACTTCACCACCTATACCGACCGGGTCTCCTTTTGCGTGGAGGGGGGCGTTTTTGAGGTCTTGGTGGACGGAATCTCGGTCTGCCTCAAGGATCTGACCCATCAGCGGGGCGAGATCGAGGTGACTCTGCCCGACAAGGGAGAGCCGGATCGGGACGGACTCCATCTGCCGGGAAAGATGACCCGGGTCACCTTGATTTTCCCCAATCTGTCCCAAGGCAGGATCTATTCCGCCACCGTTCCCGACGACGCCGTCCTGCGCCGGCCGGTCTATGATGAAAAATTTTTATTTTTGGGGGACTCCATCACCCAAGGCTATTACGGCACCCGTCCGGGCTCGTCCTTCGCCTGGAGCGTTTCCCGGTTTTTCAATGCGGATATGATCGTCCAGGGGGTGGCCGCGGCCTCCTTCCGGCCGGAAATCTTCGAAGCGCCGGAGGGATTCGATCCGGATCGGGTCTTCGTGGCCTTTGGAGCCAACGATTTCGGTTGGGGACACCCCCCGGAAAGGGTGCGCGCCTTCGCCGCCGGCTATCTGGACAAGGTGAAGGCCGCCTACGGACATAAAAAAGTATATTGCATCCTTCCCATCTGGCGGGACGATGGAAGATATCACGAAAACGAGGCCAACTATGCCCAATGCGTGGCCGCAATCCGGGAGGAAGAACAGGCCCGGGGCTTTACCGTCATTGACGGAATGGAGCTGGTGCCCCACGCCCCGGATTTTTACAACGAAGACCTCCTCCACCCCAACGACCTTGGGTTTTCCTTCTACGCCCAGAACCTGATCCGACGGATTTTGTAACCCCGGGAGAGACGGCAAGGGAGAGACGGCAAAGGAGAGACGGCAAGGGGGAGACGGCAAAGGGGAGACGGCGTTCTTTTCTTTCCGTTCGAGAACGGAAAGAAAAGAACCAAAAGAAAGGGAAGCTAAGGCCAACGCAATTCTTGCGTTGGGGGGGGCAGAAGACAGTCTCTCGTAGCAACATTTGTCAAAAAAACAGACGTCACCGGAAACGACAGGGAGAAAAGTATCATACTCCCGGTCTCCCATTCCCGGTGATGTTTGCCTTTGGCAAGTGAAGTTGCTTTGCAGTGAAGTTTGCCCGACGGCAAGTGATGTTCGCCGTTCCGGCGAAAGAATGCCCCCATCCCCCGGCGCAAGGATTGCTCCGGCTGCCACTTTTTCTTTGCTTCTTTCTTTTTCTCGTGAAAGAAAAGAATACCATTCCCCCGTACCCCAGAGATCTTCACCTGCGGCGAGAAGCTTGTCCCTATCCCCCCGGCGCAAGGATTGCTCCGGCTGCCACTTTTTCTTTGCTTCTTTCTTTTTCTCGTGAAAGAAAAGAATACCATTCCCCCCTACCCCCGAGCTCTTCCCCCGCCGCGAAAGAATGCCCCATCCCCCGGCGCAAGGGTTGCGCCGGCCTCCGCTTTTTCTTTGCTTCTTTCTTTTTCTCGTGAAAAAGAAAGAAGACCGTACCCCCGCATCGTCCCCACCGCATCCCGTCTCCCGGCATAATAAAAAGGATAGAAAACGCGCTGCGTTCTCTATCCTTCTTTTTTTTGCGTTGGGTGCGGTAGGTGGGGGAATTATTCCTTATCGCCGCCGGCCTTGAGATATTTCAGGTAGGCGTTGATAAAGCCCTCCAGGTCTCCGTCCATAACGGCGTTGACGTTGCCCACCTCGTAACGGGTGCGCAGGTCCTTGACCTGGGTGTAGGGCATAAAGACGTAGGAGCGGATCTGAGATCCCCAGCCGTTGTCCATCTGCGCGCCCTTGATATCCTCGATTTTTTCCAGGTGTTCCCGTTCTTTGATCTCCAAAAGCTTGGATTTCAGCATCTTCAGCGCCATTTCCCGGTTCTGCTTCTGGGAGCGCTCGGTCTGGCAACCGGTGACGATGCCCGTGGGGATATGCTTGATGCGGACGGCGGAGTCGGTCTTATTGACGTGCTGACCGCCGGCGCCGGAGGCCCGGTGGCACTCGATCTCCAGATCCTCTTCCCGGATCTCGATGGACTTATCGTCCTCGATCTCGGGCATGACCTCCACCGAGGCAAAGGAGGTCTGGCGGCGGCCGGAAGCGTCGAAGGGAGAGACCCGAACCAGGCGGTGAACCCCCGATTCGGACTTCATATAGCCGTAGGCGTTGTCTCCCTCCAGCATAAGAACGGCGGATTTAATGCCCGCTTCGTCCCCGTCCAGCATATCCAGACATTTGACCTTGAAGCCGTTCTTTTCCCCGTAGCGGGAGTACATCCGGAAGAGCATCAAAGCCCAGTCCTGGGCCTCGGTGCCGCCGGCGCCGGCGTGGAAGGTAAGAATGGCGTTGGATTTATCGTATTCCCCGTCCAGCAGGGTATCCATGGTCAGACGCTCGATGGTCTTTTCCAAATCCTCGGTCATGGCGACGATCTCGTTTTCCGTGTCCTCGTCGCATTCCTCCATGGCAAGCTCCACCAGAGTGACGGCGTCCTCGTGCTTCAGAACGACAGCGTTGTAGGAATCGAAAATATTCTTCTGCCGCTTTTGCTCCACCAAAATCTTCTGGGACTTTTCCATATCGTTCCAGAAATCCGGGTCGGCGGTGATCTTTTCGTATTCCGCAAGCTTCGCCTTCACCTGCTCGATGCGCATCGCGCTGGCAAGCTCCTTCAATTGCTCTTCAACGTCCATCAGCTTGACGCGGTAGTTATCTAAAATGATCATATTTTATTTCCTTTCGGGTCAATTTTCCAATCTTGAATTTACAATGGCATCTATTTCTTCACAGACGCTCTTGAAATTATAACGGATACGGTTATTTTTGAATCGGATCACCAAAAGGCCGTATTCTTCCAAGAAAGCGGTTCGCTCGTCATCTTTATATCTTTCCCAATCCTCATCATGCTGGGAACCGTCCAATTCAATAACGAGTTTTGCCTTTGCACAATAAAAATCCGCAATATACTTTCCCAAAACCTTTTGTTTGGTGAAAGGAACCGGGTAATCTTTCAAAAAATCATACCACAGCCGCCGCTCTTCCCTCGTAAGATTTTTACGAAGCATTTTTGCGACGTGAATCAAATCCGGATTGTACTTTCTCATAAAATCCAGCCTTTTTCAGTATCTTTGCGGGGGAGGCAGAGGATGCGCATCGACTTTTCGGGATGTTTGGCTCCTGCCGTTCCCTATTTTATAGTAACTTTGCAGGGTCAATCCCTTCCACCACTTCGTGGTCCCCCTCCCCTTACTAAGGGGAGGCAGAGGATGCGCATCGACTTTTCGGGATGTTTGGCTCCTGCCGTTACCTATTTTATAGTAACTTTGAACGGTCAATCCCTTCCACCGCCACGGGCGGTCCCCCTCCCCTTACTAAGGGGAGGCAGGGGATGGGCATCGGCTTTTCGGGACGTTCGGCTCCGGCCGTTCCCTATTTTATAGTAACTTTGCAGGGTCAATCCCTTCCACCGCCACGGGCGGTCCCCCTCCCCTTACTAAGGGGAGGCAGGCTTACGCGCTATTTCTCTTTTTATATTGCTATCCGAGATAAGCTCTGCGAGAAAAGAATCACAAAGAGGTGATGCACTACGGTCGGGCCTCCCCTTAGTAAGGGGAGGTGGCACGGCGTGTTCGCCCGCCGTGACGGAAGGGATTGCCCCTCCTCTGTCACTTTCAACCTAAGAGCATCCCTGCGATGGGAGAACTTTAAGGCGGGGATGCACTACGGTCGGGCCTCCCCTTAGTAAGGGGAGGTGGCACGGCGTATTCGCCCGCCGTGACGGAAGGGATTGTCCCTCCTCTGTCACTTTCTTTCTATAAGAAACTCTGCGATAGAATAACGATAAAAAGGTGACGCGCTACGCCCGAGCCTCCCCTTAGTAAGGGGAGGTGGCACGGCGTGTCCGGCCGCCGTGACGGAAGGGATTGTCCCTTTTCTCCTGTCACTTTCGTATCCGTTCCGATGGCCCGGTGTTAGAAGTACAGCTTCTCTTCGAGGTATTTGCGGACCTCGGCGAGGGGGAGACGGATCTGTTCCATGGTATCCCGTTCGCGGATGGTAACGCAGCCGTCGGTTTCGGTCTCGAAGTCCACGGTGATGCAGAAGGGCGTTCCGATCTCGTCTTCTCTGCGGTAACGCTTGCCGATGGAGCCGGCTTCATCGTAATCCACGTTGAAATACTTGGCCAGCTCGTCGTAAACCTCGGTGGCCTTTTCGGAAAGCTTCTTGGAGAGGGGCAGGACGGCGGCCTTGTAGGGCGCGAGGGCGGGATGGAGGCGCAAAACGACGCGGGTGTCGTTCTTTTCGGCATCCACGACCTCTTCGTCGTAGGCGTCAACCAAGAAGGCCAGGGCCACGCGGTCGGCACCCAGAGAAGGCTCGACGACGTAGGGGATATAATGCTCGTTGGCCTCCTGATCGTAATAGGTCATATCCTGACCGGAGGTGGTCTGATGGGCGTTCAGGTCAAAGTTGGTGCGGGAGGCAACGCCCCACAGCTCGCCCCAGCCGAAGGGGAAGACGAATTCAAAGTCGGTGGTGGCGTTGGAATAGTGGGAAAGCTCTTCGGGATCGTGGTCACGGAGCCGGAGATTTTCCTCCTTCATGCCCAGAGAGAGTAGCCAATCCTTGCAGAACTGCTTCCAATAGGCGAACCATTCCAGCTCGGTGCCGGGCTTGCAGAAGAATTCCAGCTCCATCTGCTCAAATTCCCGGGTGCGGAAGGTGAAGTTGCCGGGAGTGATTTCGTTGCGGAAGGATTTCCCGACCTGGCAAACGCCGAAGGGAAGCTTCTTGCGGGTGGTACGGGCAACGTTGTTGAAATTCACGAAAATACCCTGAGCGGTTTCGGGGCGCAGGTAAACCACGTTTTTCGCATCCTCGGTAACGCCCTGGAAGGTCTTGAACATCTGATTGAACTGACGGATGTCGGTCCAGTTGTGCTTTCCGCAGGTGGGGCAGCAGATGTTGTGCTCCTCCACGAATTCCTTCATTTCGGCCTGGGACATGGCGTCAACGGCCTTCCCCAGCTCGAAGCCGTTCTCGGCGCACCAATCCTCGTTGACCTTGTCGGCGCGGAAGCGTTCTTTGCATTCCTTGCAGTCCATCAGAGGATCGGAGAAGCCGCCCACGTGACCGGAAGCGACCCAGGTCTGGGGGTTCATAAGGATGGCGGCGTCCAGGCCCACGTTATAGCGGTTTTCCTGAACGAATTTCTTCCACCAGGCCTTTTTCACGTTATTTTTGAATTCGACCCCCAAAGGACCGTAGTCCCAGGTATTGGCAAGGCCGCCGTAAATCTCAGAGCCGGCGAAGATGAATCCCCGGTTCTTGCAGAGATTTACGATTTTTTCCATGGTTTTTTCAGTATTCTTCATAATATTCTACAACCTCTCTGGCTAATTATTCGTTATTTTCCACAGTTTCTGCAGATTCCGGCAAAGTTTCTCCCGATTCGACGGAATCGTCGTCCTCCTTGGGCAGAGGAGCGATATTCATCACCTTCGTTCCTTCGGCCACCCGCATGATCTTGACCCCGGAGGAGGTGCGGCGATAGGAGGGAACGTCCTGAACGCGGATACGGATGAGAACGCCGTCGGAAGAGATCACGACCACGTCGTCGGTCTCGTTGACCGCCTTTGCCCCGGCCAGAAGCCCGGTCTTTTCGGTGACGTTATGGCAATGGACGCCCCGTCCGCCACGGTTCTGAACCTTGAATTCGCTGAAGTCGGTACGCTTGCCCATGCCGTTTTCGGTGACGATCAAAACCTTCTGCTCGTCGTTGGCGATGATCGAGGAGATGATCTCGTCACCCTCCTCCAGCTTGATGGCCTTGACGCCCCGGGCGGTACGACCCACCACGGAGACTTGATTTTCATCATAGCAAATGCCCATACCGTTGTGAGTGACGATCAAAATCTTCTTCGTGCCGTCGGTAAGCTTGACCGAGACCAGCTCGTCGCCCTCGTCCAGATTGACGGCAATCAGACCGCCCTTGCGGATGTTCCGGTATTCGCTCAACCGGGAGCGCTTGGTGATACCGGCCTTGGTGATCATATTAAGATAGGTATTCTCGTCGTCGATCTCGCCGTAGAGGGGAATCATGGCGGAGACGGTCTCGCCTCCATCCAATTGCAACAGATTGACAATATTCATCCCCTTCGCCTGGCGGGAAGCCTCCGGCACCTCGTAGCCCTTGATCTTAAAGACCCGGCCCTTGGTGGTGAAGAAAAGAATGGTGGCGTGGGTGGAGGAGATGAACAGTTCTTCCACGAAATCCTCGTCCCGGGTGGTCATGGCGTTGATGCCCCGTCCGCCGCGGTTCTGCACCTTGTAGACTTCCTCGGGCTGACGCTTGATATAACCCCGGTGGGACATGGTAAAGACGCTGGTCTTTTCTTCGATCAGATCTTCAATATCGATCTCGTCCTCCACGTCCTCGATGATAGTCTTACGCTCGTCGCCGAACTTATCCCGGATCTCGATCAGCTCTTCCCGGAGAACGGCGGCCAGCTTGGCAGGATCCTCCAAAAGCCCCAGACAGTAGGAGATCTTCTTCTGCAGCTCGTCGTATTCGGCCTGCAGCTTCTCCCGATCCAGTCCCTGCAAGGCTTTCAGGCGCATATCGAGGATGGCCTGGGCCTGGATATCGTCCAGCCCGAAGCGATCCATCAGCCGCTGTTTGGCGTCGTCGTAGGAGGTACGGATGATACGGATGACCTCGTCGATATTGTCCTGTGCGATCAGAAGCCCTTCCAACAGATGAGCCCGCTCCCGCGCCTTCTTCAGATCGTACTGGGTGCGGCGGGTGAGGACCTCCTTCTGGTAGGTCAGATATTCTTCCAGAATCTGCTTCAGCGAAAGGATCTTCGGCTGCTTCTGGTCGTCCACCAGCGCCAGCAGAATGATGCCGAAAGAAGACTGAAGGGCGGTCTGCTTGAACAGGGTATTCAGCACCACCTGGGGATTGGCGTCCTTTTTCAGCTCAATGACGATGCGCATGCCGTTGCGGTCGGATTCGTCCCGCAGATCGGAAATTCCTTCCAGTTTTTTGTCCTTTACCTGGTCGGCAATGTTCTTCACCAACTGACTCTTGTTGATCTGGTAAGGCAACTCCGTGACAATAATCCGGGTGCGGTCTTTGTTAAATTCTTCAAACTCGGTCTTGGCGCGAACCACCACCTTACCCCGTCCGGTGGCGTAGGCGGCGCGGATGCCACGGCGCCCCATGATGATCCCTCCGGTGGGGAAGTCGGGGCCGGAAACGTGCTCCAGCAGATCCAGGGTCTCCACGTCGGGATCGTCCAGCACCGCCACGGCGGCGTTGATCACCTCGGTCAGATTGTGGGGAGGAATGTTGGTAGCCATGCCGACGGCGATCCCGGAGGAGCCGTTGACCAGCAGATTGGGGAAGCGGGAGGGCAGAACCCGGGGTTCCTTCCGGCTTTCGTCAAAGTTGGGATCCCAATCCACCGTTTCCTTATCGATATCCCGCAGCATCTCGTTGGAGATTTTGGCAAGGCGGGCTTCGCTATAACGGTAAGCCGCCGGGGGATCGGCGTCCACGGGACCGAAGTTCCCCTGGCCGTCCACCACCATATACCGCATGGAGAAATCCTGGGCCAGACGCACCATGGCGTCGTAAACCGACGCGTCGCCGTGGGGGTGATATTTACCCAGCACGTCACCGACGGTGGTCGCGGATTTCTTGTGCTTTTTGTCGGACGTCAATCCGTCCTCGTACATGGTATAAAGAATACGGCGATGCACCGGCTTCAGACCGTCCCGCACGTCGGGCAGAGCACGGCCAACGATGACCGACATGGCGTATTCGATATAGGATTTTTCCATTTCCTCCACCAGATGACTTTCGGTGATCACCTGATCCGGGAAGCGGATATCCTCGGGTTTGTAACTTCTGTTATGAGCCATATTTTCCTTTCTCCTTTGAACCCCATCCGTCTCGCTTCGCGATCCACCTTCCCCCTCGCTGGCGCTCCGGAGAAGGCAAAGCTTAACGCGTTAACCTCGGGGTATTTCACGATCTCTCAATGCCTTTTGTATTTTCTTTGCGTGGGAAAAACCCATCCGTCTCGC
>JAZPXN010000004.1:0-1537 GCA_045543655.1 Eubacteriales bacterium | reverse complement strand
GGTGAGCATAAATCTATTTTTTGCTATGAGGGCAAGCATGAGCTGACCCCCGAAAACGCCATGAAGTGTAAGCGTCTGCACCCCCGGTGCGGTACTTCGTTTATGTTTTTTACCCTGTTGATCAGTATGGTGGTGGCGATGTTCCTGCCTTGGGGCAATCGCCTGGTGCGGACGCTCATCAAGATCGCCTTCATCCCCCTGGTGATGGGCGTTGCGTATGAATTTATCCGCTACGCCGGCAAGCACGATAACCTTTTGACCCGGATCATCTCTGCTCCCGGTCAGTGGTTCCAGCTGATCACCACCCGGGAACCGGACGAAAAGCAGATCGCGGTGGCGTTGGTCGCGCTCAAGGGCGTGCTGAACGAATACCCGATGGAAAAAGAGTTCATCGTTGATGAAGAAGGCAACTATTTGAGGGACAAAGAATGAAAGCAAAATTAAGAGATATTCTCCGCCAGGGCGAGATCGTCCTGAAGGAGCGTGGGATCGAGGACTATCGCAACGATACCTATTGTATTTTAAATAAACATTTCGGCGCAAGCCGTGCGGAAATTCTTCTTTCCGGCGAAGAGGAGTATCCCGATGACGTGGTGCTGGCTTATTGGCAGGACATCCGCGCCCGTGGTGTCCGCAAGCCCCTCCAGCATATCTTAGTAAGCTGGGAATTTATGGGGTTCCCCTTTATCGTCAGCCCGGATGTGCTGATCCCTCGCCCGGAGACGGAGTGGCTGGTGGAATATGCGGTCAAAAACTATCAAGACCGCCCCGTCAAGGTGCTGGATCTCTGCACCGGAAGCGGCTGCATCGGCATCGCCATCAAAAAAATGCTCCCCCGGGCGGAAGTGACCATGGTGGACGTCAGCGAGTTGGCGTTGAAGGTGGCAAAAAAGAACGCCGAGAGCCTGGAAGCGGAGGTCAAGATCGAAAAATGGGACATTCTCCAGGGCGTTCCCTTCTTTATGGAGAAGATGCAGTTCGATCTGATCGTCAGTAATCCCCCCTATATTAAATCGGAAGAATTGGCGTCCTTGCAGCCGGAGGTGCAGCAGGAGCCTGCCATCGCCTTGGACGGCGGCTACGACGGTCTGCTTTATTACCATGCCCTCGCAAAGGATTGGAGCAAGCTGCTCAAAGAGGGCGGAACCCTGCTGGCAGAAGCCGGCGAGGATACCGCGCCCGGTGTGCAGGCGATCTTCGACCGCGTTCTCCCCGACGCCACCCTTTATCCGGACCTCTCTGGCCTTCCGCGGTACGTTGTAGGAAATAATAAAGAATAAAATAGGAAGAGTTTCGCCAAAGGCGAAACTCTTCCTCAGCGTGTCAAAGAACCCCATTTTTATCTTTGACACGCTGGGAAGACTCTCAAAAATGTTTCCGAATTCGTGGGGCCGGGCTCGTCGGCGTAATAACGGGGACCCCGGCAAAACAAAGTTTTGTTGGGGAAAAGGAGAAAGCAATGGATATAGCGGATTTTCTGCGTTTAGCAGAATGGAGCGGCTTCCATTGTTTTCGACGCACGGTAGAGAGCGGCCCC
>JAZPXN010000003.1:0-4520 GCA_045543655.1 Eubacteriales bacterium | reverse complement strand
GACACGGAAAATGTTACCTTCCACAATTCCGTAGGGAAAGAATCTTTTCGGCGGTCAATCCCTTCCGTCACGGCGGCCGAACACGCCGCGCCACCTCCCCTTACTAAGGGGAGGCTCACGATAGCGCATCGTTCGTTTTGTAATGCGAATACCGTGCTTGAACCCGCTTACGGGTAGCAGGTAACCCCATGCATGACTGGCAGGTCAATAAAAAGGCGCACTTGTGCGCAGCCTGTATTATTAGGGCTATGCCCGAAACTGAAATACTCCCCGTTATGCGGGGGGATCATTATTTTCGTTGCGTCTTTTGCGGAGGGGAATTCACAGAAAATCCCTTGACATTTGGGGGGAGATGGGGTATAATGGGAGGGCTGTCGGATTTTGGCGGCAGATTTTAATCCGGAGGGAGATGCGTCTTTTGAAGCGGGATACCGAGGCGATGTACGCCTCCATGAAGCCCTGGAAGCTGTTTTTTATCGTGGCGTTGCCCGGCATGGTCAGTATGTTTGCCATGTCGGTTTATTCCGTGATCGAAGGAATTTTTATCGGTCAGAAGCTGGGCGAGGGGGCTTTTGCGGCGGTGAATATCGCCATGCCTCTGGTGATGATCAATTTTTCCCTGGCCGATCTGGTGGGGGTGGGGGCCTCGGTGCCGATCTCCATTGCCCTGGGCCGGAAGGATCATAAGACCGCAAACAACGTCTTTTCCTGCTCCGTTCTGCTGATTTTTATGACCGCGCTGCTGATGGGGACGGCTCTGTTTTTTGGCGCGGAGCCCCTCTGCCGGATGATGGGCGCCGATGACGTTTTGTTGCAAACCTCCATGCGCTATCTGCGTACCTGCGCCTTGTGCAGTCCCCTGTCCGCCATCTTTTTTGCCATGGATAATTATCTGCGCATCAGCGGCTACGTGAAGACCAGCATGTTCATCAATATCGGTTGCAATCTGGTGACGCTGGGGCTTCTGACCTTCTTTTTGATCGGTCTTGAGATGGACGTGGTCGGGTCGGCACTGGCGACCTCCCTTTCCATGTCGCTGTCCGCCGCCGTGGCCATGATCCCCTTCCTGCGGGGCAAGACCCTGCTTCGGTTCACCCGCCCCAAATTCAGCTGGCAGATGATCCGGCAGATCGCCGCCTGCGGATCTCCCGTATTTCTGAACAATGTTTCCGGCCGCGTTACGTCGATCCTCATCAACGTTTCCCTCATGACCCTCGGCGCGCAGACCTGGGGCGAAAACGGCGGAACGACGGCGGTTGCGGTCTACGCGGTGCTGATGTATTCCAGCGATCTCTGCTGGCCCTTGCTCTACGGCATCAGCGATTCCGTCGCCCCTGCCATCGGCTATAACTGGGGCGCCGCCAACTACGACCGGGTCAAAAAAATCGTGAAATGCGCCTATCTTGGCACCGCCGTCGTGGGCGTCCTTTCCACCTCTTTGCTCTTCTTTTTCCCCGACGTGGTGGCCTCTCTGTTTGCCAAGGGGGAAGACGCCCTGCTTTTGGCCGAATCCACCCGGGCCATCCGTCTCTTCTGCTTTGCATACCTCTTCCGCTGGTTCGGCGTTACCACCCAGGGGTTCTTCAGCGCCATCGAAAAGCCTGCCTTCGCCACCGTGATGTCGGTGGGCACCGCCTTCGTTTTCCCCGTCGTGCTTCTTGGCGTTTTGTGGTTTACGGGATTGGACGGCATCTGGCTCAATTTCGTCGGCGTCAACTTTTTCGCCGCCCTGCTGGGGGCCATCCTCCTCGTCACCGTCTCCCGGGAAATCAAGCGCAAGAGCCAAGCCCGTTCCTGATTCCGCTCCGATACGAAATCATCCCTCTCCTGCACCGCGGGGGAGGGATTTCTGCTTCGGGCGCGCCCCCGTTCCCGTAAACGAAATATTCTTGCTCCCGGTCAATCCCCTCCGTCTTGCCTTCGGCGAGAAAACCCCGGAAAATGCAAAAAATTTCTTACATTTTCGGTTTGTAACGGAATCGCCTTATTTACATGTTAAAATGAATATCATATCTATACTTTGGAGGTATACCGTTATGTTGCGTAAAAATTGGCTGAAACAGTATGAAAACTCAGTAAACGCCCGGGATTATCGGCTTTTGGACAAGGCCTCCCGGATTTTGATGCAGAATATTGCTCCTCTTGAGGAGGAAACGCTGTGGAAGCCTTACCGAGCCATTACCCCGTCCATGGGTCGGAAGCCCAACGGCGGGATTTGCTTCCCGGGAATTTGGAACTGGGACAGCGCCTTCCATATGGTGGGGGTTTCCCGGTTCGATAAAGAGTTGGCCCAGGAGCAGATGGAGGCCTTTTTCCTGTTCCAGAAGGAAGACGGAATGCTGCCCGACGTGATCCGGATGCCCGGATATAAGAATCCCATTATGGATCAGTACGGCAAGCCCCCGGTGTGGGCGTGGGCCATGGAACGGATGGACCGTGCCTGCCCGGATCTGCCCTTTTTGAAGAAAATGTACCCCAAGCTGGTGAAGAACGAGAATTTCTGGCGTACCCAGAGATACAACGAGAACGACGGACTCTTCTTCTATTCCACCTCGGAAGAGGGCGAAATGCGGATCACCTATATCGGCTGGGAATCGGGGCTGGACGATTCGATCCGCTTCGACGACGGCGCCATTGAATATATGTATCCCATCGATCTGAACTGCTTTATGGTCTCCTTCTATAAGTCCATGCAGTATCTGGCCAACCGTCAGGGGCTGACCGCCGACGCCATGAAATGGTACGAACGGGAAAAGGCGCTGACCGACCGGATCCAGGACGTGATGTGGAGCGAAGAGGATCAGTGCTTCTGGGATTGGAATTTCAAGGAAAAGGACTTCGTCCGGGTTCTGACCCCCGCCGCCTTTATGCCGCTGTGGGTAGGCATTGCCACCCCCGCCCAGGCCGCCGCGGTGGAAAAATACGCCGCAGACCCCAAAAAGCTGTATCCCTGCATGCCCACCGTATCGCTGGATCATCCCAAGATGAAGCCTCTGGGATATTGGAGAGGCTCGGTCTGGATGAACGTGGCCTATTTCGCCATCAAGGGGCTGTACGATTACGGCTTCCGGCAGACGGCTATGGGCATCCGGGAGACCCTGCTGGATTGGATGGATCGGGACGAATCCATTCATGAAAATTACAACCCCCTCACCGGCGAAGGGAAATGCAATACCGATTTCTCCTGGTCCTGCGTGTTTGCAATGGAAATGATCCTGGAGATGAAATAAGTGAAATGGCTGATCGCATCGGATATCCACGGGTCGGCCCAATATTGCCGGGATCTGCTGGCGGCCTTCGACCGGGAAAAGGCGGATAAACTGCTGCTTCTGGGGGACCTGTTATATCACGGTCCCCGGAACGACCTGCCCGACGGATACGCGCCGAAGGAGGTCATCGCCCTGCTGAACGCCCGCAAGGAAGAGATCTTCTGCGTGCGGGGCAATTGCGAGGCGGAAGTGGACCAGATGGTGCTGGAATTCCCGGTTCTGGCGGATTATATGCTGTTATACGAGGCCGGACGGATGATTTACGTCACCCACGGACACCGCTTCGGAGAGCAGAATCCCCCGCCTCTCGCGCCGGGAAGCGTCCTTCTCAACGGGCACACCCACGTGCCTGCCTGCAACGATCACGGAGACTGGCTGTATCTGAATCCCGGCTCGGTCTCCATTCCCAAACAAGACTCCCCCCGGGGTTATATGACCCTGGAGGAGGGACGGCTGATCTGGAAAACCCTGGCCGGCGAGGCGTGGAAAACCGCGACGCTGTGAGGGGTTAGTTTGTTGGGATGGTAGTTCGTTGAGCGGAGGCGTTCTTTTCTTTCCGTTCGAGAACGGAAAGAAAAGAACCAAAAGAAAGGGAAGCCAAGGCCGACGAATTACATTCGTCGGGGGATTGATCATAAAGATTTGGTGCAATAGGAAGGTACCGGCCTTCATCGAGCCGGCACCTTCGTAACGTGCAGATAAAAAAGTTTTAAGAGAGATCCTTTTGAACCCCGCACAGAATAAGTGCGCTGAAAAAAGTCGATGCGTATATTGCATCCTCCCCTTTGGAAGGGGAGGGGGGACCGGCGCTTGCGACGGTGGGCGGGGTAAGAAGGTTCTCTTTGGAATAAAGAAAAATCTGGAATTCCCGAGCCGCTCCATCCCCTTCAGTGTAAAAGAGTATCTCACTCCCGGTCAATCCCTTCCGTCACCTACGGTGCCACCTCCCCTTACTAAGGGGAGGCAGAACGGTTGCTCATCGTCCGAAATAAGATTTTACTTTAAAGAGAAATTTCTTACCCCCACCACCAACGCCTGCGGCGTCGGTCCCCCAGCTACGGCATAAGTGTCGACCATCGAAAAATCCTGCGCCGTTGGCTTGAATTTTTCGGGTCTCACTTTTTCCCCTACCATAGGGGAAGGTGCAATGAGGGCGCATCGTCCGAAATAAGATTTTACTTTAAAGAGACGCTTCTTACCCCCACCACCAACGCCTGCGGCGTCGGTCCCAAGTCGGAGGCCAAGCGGTCT
>JAZPXN010000002.1:0-9014 GCA_045543655.1 Eubacteriales bacterium | reverse complement strand
TCAGCAGTGAAGGGAGCAGTAAGCTCGGCACGAATACATCCGTAAAGAACACCGTCAACGTTCTGCGTACTGAAGTGTACCTCCTTGAGCTTTCCGACAGCACCGTTGCTACCGTCGAAGTAAGCTGCGAGATTATCTTCGTCCCGAGCATCTTCCACGCGGATCAGCTCTCGGATTCGTTCCTCGTAAGGAGCAAGATAACTGCCGTCATACTCGTCGGGATATTCTTCCATGTTGCCGTATTCATCACGGCTGTACACGTTTGCCACCAACGGACAGTAGAAGTATTCGGTGGTGTCTTCCATCCGGCTTTCGAGCATAAACTTATCAAACTCCGCGATGGATGAGACCTTGCCGGACATCACCGCTTCCATAGCATCCAACCTGTTTTGATAGGGAAGGTTTTGATAAAACTCGCACATGGTGTTTACGAGGGAGAGCGTATCGGTGGGAGAAATGAAAGAAGCGAGTTTCTTTTCGAACTCGCTGTTTCCCAAAATCTTCACTTTGATCGCCTCGTCCTCTTCGTCCACGCACTTGATTTCATGCGCCGGTTTTCGGATACCGATGGAGCCGAGGTGGTCGGCCATAAGGTAACGCTTGCACGGGAATTCCATGACTAAGGTGTTGCCTTCGTTTTCGATAATTGCAGTTAACATATCTGACGCCCTTCCGAGGAGTCAATTTCCCATGTTGCGTCATTTAATGATTTCAGGCCGCCCCGGGCAATGGTAAGGGCTGTATATACGATAGGAAATAACTTTCCGGAAACCACGTCAGGATCTGCTATATCCCGCAGGGTGACTAATCCGGTATCCATATACAGGTCTCGTGCAATGAACAATAAAGTATACGTGTTTGAATTACAGCGAGTAGCGGGGATTCGTTTCCAGTGGATCTCTCCTCCTTCCAACGCCGATCTGGAAATTGCCCACAATTTAGGATCTGCAGTTAAAAGATACACCGCTGCAACAGTAACCCGATCCTTTTTGTCTACGTTCTCGATAACCTCAAGAAAACGCATTCGATGATTTTCATTTTTGAATGTCATAATGACTCCTTTCTAAAAAAAGAGGCTGGTTGAAATAGCACAACCAGCCTATGTAATTCAATCTTTCATTTGCAAAACCATATCCTTCGGGATAATCTTTTTAAGGAACCCCGAAGAAATTCCAGAACCTATTTGTCTTGATAATAGCACTCTGTATCCCTGATCAATCGAATATGACGGGAAGAAATTTCTTTGACTTAAGAGGAATCCATCTCCGAGCATATCTGAAACCAACTCTATGCTTAATCGTATAAAAGGTGTGATATTTCCAATATTAGAGTATGCATTGAATCAAGTACAAATTCAAGATCCCTCATACACATGTAGCGATATATTCCCGGAAATTCAGGTCTTATTTTTTCGACATATTTAATGAATTCATTTTTTGAAACCGAAACTTCAGAAGAAAAACCAGCCAAATCAATAATCATCCTCAATGAACTTTTATAGATAGAACAAGTTTCTTTCTTTATTACACAGACGAGAACAGCATCTTAAATATGCACAATCTGAATACGGGGTTAAACCAAGCTATAGCGAAAGATGTTACTGCTTTTACATTATATCAAAAAGATGTCATATACCTCAGCGATTCTGCACAAAAAAGAGCTTGTATAATTCGCTTGAATCTTATTACACAGAAAGAAGAGAAAATTGCCGATAATGTTGCTAAGTTTTTCTTAAATAAAGATACGCTTTATATTACAGATTTTTTGCATAAGAATGTAAGAGAGATTTCCTTGAATACTAATGCTGTTTCAACTATTTCTTGTAAAATCCCCCTTATGTCTACTTATGAGTTCTTTCAAATGTGTAACAACCAAATTATCATTATCGATGACGGCATTCTACACATACTTGATGTTAATACCGGCAGCGGACAACAATTACAGGTTGCTCCCGAGGATTTTGGTGGTGCGAATATACATGAGTTTGTGTGCAATGATCAGTACATTATTGTGTCCTTACAAAAAATACGTATTGGCTTGTTTGAGAATGAAGTAAAAGAGACTCACGATATGAATGGACTTTGGTTAATCGATCCTATTACCTTGGAGAAAAAAAAGGTTTCCAACCAGACATATGACCATCTCTATCTTTCAGACAATACTCTGCTTGGAACAATAGGTAATTCCCTTTATATGATCAATACTCAAACTTTTGAATCCACCAAAATTATAGGTTAAGTTTTCGAAAATGGATGGCCGGAGTAATATCCGGCCGTTCTTTTTCGCATATCGACAATACCCTGAATCTGAAAGCGGAGCTGACCAATGCCCGTGAGCAGATCCGGAAATTCTTCTACGATGCTCTGGGGCAGATCTACGGCTATCTGGCGGTAGAAAACGAAATTTGCGATACCTATAACGAGCAGTTTTTATGTTGTGATGCTTTTTATCTAAATATATCAACAAACGGCTGAATTAAAATTCAGCTGTTTTTATAATTGGGAAACTTTTTGTCCGGATTAACTGTTATAATAGGATTGCAGCTGTAAATAAAAACCGAAAGGACTATACAATGAAACTGATTTACGGTGTAGATTCTGCATATCCGGCAACTGTGCGCCTGACCAACGGATACACCCTTTACGATTGGGTAATGCGGATGAGCTGTTATCCTACCTTCTGGGGACGGTATATTACCGGAGAATGGAAAGTCAAACCGGAAGAATTAGAATTTCTCCGGAGTAAGAAATGTAAAATCCCCTGCCTTCTGCGACACTTCAAAGAAGAAGTCGTTGCATCCAACGACGGGAAGGGAGACGCAAGGATCGCAGTAGCGGCGGCGAAAGAGCTTGGAATCCCACAAAACAAGGGTATTGCGCTTTTTGCGGATATTCCTTCCAATTGGCAGGTTAATCACAACTGGATGATCGGCTTTTCGAACGTGCTTCTGGAGAACGGGTATTTGCCCGGATTCATCGGGAACACCGATTCTGAACAGAATTTCTGTTTTGACCGCCAATGCAGTCATTATGTTCAGGCAACCAGAGATAAGAATCACAAACACACCTTATACTGGGGAAAGCAACCGAGATACAAATTCGACCCCGAAGTATGGGCACCTTATGCCCCTTCGGAGTTGCTTCCGAAGGATATGCACTTGTGGCAATACGGAGATATCAAATTCCATAAAATTACGGTTCACAAAAATTACACGCAGAGTGAGTCTATTCTGCAATACTTCCTTGAATAAAAGGAGGGGTACGATATGACAGCATCTCAATATAAAAATATCGTTCAATGGACTCTCTGTGAATGCAAATTTCCGGCAGAGGAGCAACCGCTCAAGGTGGCAAGAAAACTGTTCAAAAATTTAGGTATCTCTTTTCCGCAAGAAGGGACATGTGATCAGCTTTTGCACATTCTGAAGGCCAATACCTTTTTAGGGTGGCGGCAAAATTCCTGGGAAGATGCGCAGAAATATGCGGACCTCGGAATCGTATCAATCGGGATTGATAAGTCAAAAATCATTCTTATTATGCCGGACAAATCTACTCCCATCCTTACCAATATCCCGGATGTGATTTCGGCTGAAAATCCAAATGTAAAACATACCGGAAATCTGTCCGATGACGAAAAAAAGAATATGTATTTTTTCTCTTATCGATACCGGTTTGAACTCGACAACAATTCCTAACCTTAATATTCATATTGCGAGACAGTTCTATTATAAGAACTGTCTCGTTGTCTTTTGAAAGATCTATTCTTAATTGGGACAGGTTGTGTCATGGTTAAATGTTATACTATAATCGCAGCTGCAAAATACAACTGTCAAAAGGAGATTTTAATTATGGCAGAAAACGATGAAAACAACACGCTTTCCGGGGAATATGAAGTTACAGCTTTTTCGCTGAGAAGCTCCGGAAGCAGTTCCGTTTCGGGAAATACCGATGACGGATATTATGATGACTCAAATGTTTCAGACATTACCGATATTGAAACTTCAGAACCCAGTGAGGATAACCAGACGTCTTCTGAAGAAAATTCGGAAGAGTATAATTCGCCTACTTCCGGTCCTGAAACGGCTACAGATTATTCCGAATCCGGTGTACAGCCTTCGGTCAACACAAACACAGTTGTAACCGAAGATTCTTCTTCTGAGACCAACGGGGAATATACCGGGGCATCGGATAGCAACAAAGATCTTGAAGATTCTATCGGAGATTCAGAAGTTTCCGGAGGAACAGAAGAATCGGGCGGTACGGTTATTCAAAGAGGAACAAACATTCTTGAGTGGCAAGATAAAGATGATGATATTTGCTCCAGTGAATTTAAGAGCGTAATTGCGTTGCTTCGCATTCAAGATGTAGATGTTTCGGCAACAAAATTTTACAACACTTATCTTACCAAAGGTGAAGCTTCTTCGTTCAATCCGGACCTTGAGTTTGGCGGAAATCCTTTTTCTCCCACTAACAAAGGTTGTAACGTGCCTGTTATGGCAAATGCATTGCAAGCGTGCCTTGACGGCGAGGGCTTAACACATCTCGAAGTAGTATACCGAAAAGGCTGGCACATGTCAGGACTTTGCAAGCAATGCATTGACAACGGCTTTAAAGTCGCATTTTGGGCAACCGTTAATATGGAGTCTCCTAAGAATGGAGAAGTTATCACATACGACGGAACTACCTACCAACTTATTGAAAATGCAAGAGTTTACATTTTGGTGGATTATACGGATTCCCATTATATTGTATACGATCCGATTGATAACGTAACGATTTCTTATCCACAGTCTCAGGTTTCATCCGCGTATAATCTGATGAACAACAAATCTCTTGCGTTAAGAGATGCCTATATCGCCTCCGATTCGGAAGACAGTACGGTCGGTGATTCAACCTCGTCAACCGATCTTGATAGTAGTGGCGGAGCGGAATATGAACAACCCGATCCCCCTATAGATCCGAACAGCGGATCGTCAAGTTCAATCAACGGTTCCGATACGGATCCGGACATAGATATTACAGATAATAATGAAAGCTCTCCGGAAGATGACGGGACCTATACTCCGGAGGAAGATCCCTCCACTAAAATTGACACATCTTCGACAATTAAAGGTTATGAAGTGAGCATTCCATGTTTCGCAACTCCCGGCTATGCTAGCGAAATTGCCTGTGCTGTTATGCTTCTGAATTATTGGGGACACAGAATCAATTGTATCAATTTCATCAATTCTTACATGGATGTAGATCAAAGTGCTACAAACCCCGATGAATTTTTCTGCGGAGATCCCATTACAGAAAGCGGGAAATGTAATGCACCTGTAATCGTAAAAGCTATTAATCAGTCTTTGGGCAATGCGGATCTTTGTTATAAGGCAATTAACCTACAAGGGAATGATATGTCTTACCTGCGTAAACACTATATCGACAGAGGAATCCCCGTCATCGTTTGGGCAACATCAGACATGACAAACTCCGAAAGTTACGATTCTATTACCGGACTTCCTGATAATATGCATTGTTATATCTTTTATGGTTATGATGAATCCGCCTACTTTCTCTATGATCCGAAGCGAAACACGTTTGTGACAGATAAGTCGTTTGCTACGGTACAAAATGCATACGCTGCAGTCGGCTCTCAAGCCATTGCAGTAATGGATGCAGATGAACCGCCGGAATACATCCCCTCTACGGAGAACAATACTCCTGTGAATGATCCTCAGACAATTCCGAAAGAAGTTGTCATTGAAAATGTCATTCCGGAAAGTAAATTTGCAGACCCCGTAGACGTATCCACCGGCAGCCACGTTCTGAAGAACCACCTTTTGAACCTGTTTGGCGGGCAGAAACTCACCGTAACCGCCCACTACAATTCTTCCAAGCTTCGCACCGGAGTTCTGGGTGTCGGCTGGTATCATAATTTTGAAAAGCGCATTGAGGTATTCAGCACCGAAGCATTCGTCTACGAAAATCCTTCGGAATTCAGCAAATATCTTGCATGTGACCTTTGTTCGGATTATCATCCTGAAACCAAGGGCAAGGAAGGCTATCTGCTTTCTCATACCGCAGACGGTTATTGCCTGGATTGTAACGGAGAACGCTATGAACACTACAATCTCAACGGCCAGCTCGTAAAGGTTGTGGACCGCCACGGGTTTGAAATTACTTTGACCTATGCAGACTCCTGCATCACCGTTACCGATACCGTCACCGGGAAGAGTATCTATCTTGAAAAGGATTCTACCGGCAAGGTAGTACGGGTTTACGATGACACCGGAAGAGAGACGGTTCTCACCTACTACGGGAACTATCTGGTGAACATCAAAGACGTTTCCAACTGTATGCTCACCTACACCTACGATGAAAACGGCAGGATCCAAACCGGTACGGACCGGGATGACGTCTGTTATTTCACCAATGTTTATGACGAGCTGGGAAGAGTTTCTCAGCAGTTGGACGGCCATAATACGACGGAGGTACTTTCCACCTTCTCCTATGGTGAAAACGGAGAGCACAGTTCCACCAACCGTCTTGGGAAACAGAGTGTCAGAATGTTTAATGAAGATGGATTGCTTATCCGTTACGAAGACGAAAACGGCACCGTTACGACGTATACCTATGACGATGCGTACAACGTATCCTCTGTTACGGACGGACTTGGGAATCGTACCGAAGTCATCTACAACAAGTTTAAGAAGCCTGTTCAGGTTAAGGACAAGAACGGAAACGTTACGGACTATCTTTACGATGATGCCGGAAATCTCTTGAAGATTACCTATCCCACCGGAGCCGAAGAAACCTTCGTTTACAATACCCAGAATCAGGTAATTCAGCATACGGATCTTCGGGGCACCGTTACCGTTTACACTTATGACGAGAACGGTCTTCTGTCCGGCAAGAAGGTCGGCAGCAAAAACGCTGTTACCTACGTATACGAAAACGGTCTTCTCATGTCCGAGACCGATGCCGCAGGCAATACGACCCGCTATGCCTACGATGCCGCCGGGCAGATGGTCTCCAAGACCGATGCATCTGGATTGGTTACTTTGTATGAACACGATAAAGCCGGCAACCTTCTGCAGGTCACGGATCCCAACGGCAACTCGGTTTCTTACTCTTATGACTCCAACTACCAAAAAATGTCTATGACCGATGCCAACGGAAACAAGACCTGGTATTCTTACACCGAAAACATGAAGCCCAGCGCCGTTCAGCTTCCCGACGGAAACATTATCACCTACGCTTACGATGCGGAAGACCGCTTGATTACCGAAACGGACCAGGCCGGGAACGTAACCGGAACGGTCTATGATGACGGCGGCCGGGTTATTTCCAAAGAATACGCAGACGGCGGTGTAGAAACCTTTGAATACGATGCCGTAGGCCGCGTCGTAAAGCACACCAATCCCAAGGGCGCTGTCACAAAAACCACCTACGACGCCAACGGCAACGTTCTTTCCGTTACCGACGGGGATGGAAACGAGACCCGGAATCAGTACGATGCCATGTCCCGTGTCATCCGCACCGTCAATCCCGTAGCGGGGGCTGTGGTTTACGAATACTCCGCTGCCGGAGATCTGTTGTCCGAAACCGACGCGATGGGGCATAAGAAGACCTATACTTACGATGAATTCGGCAACCGTCTCACCGCCACCGATGCACTGGGCAACGTCACCCGATATACCTACGATGCGAATAACAATCTTCTCACCGTCACCGACGCACTGGGACAGGTTACCGTTTATACCTATGATACGCAGAACCGCGTAGTTTCGGTACGGAATGCAAAGAACGCTACTGTCACCTACGGCTATGATGCTGCAGGACGACAGACCACCGTCACCGATGCCAAGGGCAATACCTTCACCAAGGTCTACGATCCCAACGGCAACGTGCTGAAGGTTCTGGATGCAAAGGGCAACACCGTTACCGAAACTGCATACAATGAATTGAACCTTCCCTCCTCCGTTACCGATGCGACGGGCAAGAAGATGACCTTCGTATATAACGCTTTGGGCAAGGTCTCCGTTACAGAAGATTCTCTCGGCAATACGCATCAGTATTTGTACAACACCCGCGGACAGAACTCTGCTGTGACCGACCCCTCCGGCAATGACAGCACCGCAATCTATGACGTTCTCGGAAACGTGACCTGCCTTGCAGGCCCCCTGGGCGGCGCCACCAATTATACCTACGATGAACTGGGCAGACTGATCTCCGAATCCACCGTCTCCGGCGGACAGATTCAGTACACCTACAATGCCCTGAATCTGAAAGCGGAACTGACCAACGCCCGTGGGCAGATCCGGAAATTCTTCTACGACGCTTTGGGAAGAATCACCGGCTATTTGGCGGAAGAAAACGAAGTCTGCTATACCTACGACGAAAACGGCAATATTCTCACCGTTTCCGACCGCAACGGTACCATCTCCCGAACCTACGATGCCCTGAACCGAGTCACGAGCTATACCGATACCTTCGGCAACGTCATTCAGTACCGTTATGATGCCGTGGGCAATCTGGAATACCTCATTTACCCCGACGGTTCCGAAGTATATTATAGCTATGACGTGAACAACAACCTTGTTTCCGTCACCGACTGGGCAGGCAGAACCACCACCTACACCTATGACGAAAACAACCGGGTCATTGGAGTTACCAAGCCCGACGGAAGCACCGCCACGACGGTCTACGACGACAAGCAGCGCGTTGTTTCCACGGTGGAAAAACTGCCCGATGACACAATTATTTCGGGATTTGAGTACGAATACGACGAAATCGGACGGATTTCGAGCGAAAAAGTACTTGCCAAAAACGAAAAAATGTGTTATACTTATGATGAACAGTCCCGTGTGGTGAAACGCACCGTAATTTGCTTGTCCGGCAGCACAGAAACCGAAGAAACCTTCTCCTACGATGCAGCAGGAAACGTCATCGCAGATAACAGTCATGCCTTTGTCTATGACGAAAACAACCGGCTCACCGAATACGACGGAAACGCTGTAACCTACGATGCAG
>JAZPXN010000001.1:0-12159 GCA_045543655.1 Eubacteriales bacterium | reverse complement strand
GAATGGTGTCGTCAGGCTTTTGTTGGGACATAAGAACTACCGTCTCCACATGAGATGTGAAGGGGAACATGTCCACGGGCTGGATTTTCCGGATGATATAGCCGTGTTCTTTCAGCATGGCGGCGTCCCGGGCCTGGGTGGCGGGATTGCAGGAAATATAGACGATCTTCCGGGGGGCGATCTCCTTCAGAGCGGCCACGGCGTCAGCCGAAAGACCCTTGCGGGGAGGATCGACGATGACGGCGGTGGGGCGATGGGGCAGAGTGCGGAGGATCTCCAGGGTGCGGGAGGCGTCGGCGGCGAAGAAGCGGGCGTTTTCGATGCCGTTCAGAGCGGCGTTCTTTTTTGCGTCCTCAATGGCCTCGGGGACGACCTCGATGCCGATCAGCTCCTTCACATTGCGGGCACAGGAAAGGCCGATGGTGCCAATGCCGCAATAGAGATCCAGCAGAATATCGTCGGGCGAAAGATAGGACGCCGCGGCGGCGTAGATGGCCTCGGCCTGCCGGGTATTGACCTGATAAAAGGAACGGGGCGAGACGGCGAAGCGGACGCCGTTCATGGTATCGAAAATACGCTCTTCCCCAAAAAGCAGATGGAAGCGGTCACCGAAGATGACGTTGGTCCTTTTGGCGTTGAAATTAAGCCAGACGCTTTTTACGGCGGGGAAGGCGGAAAGGATTCGGATCAGCCGGTCTTTTCCGGGAATCTCCTTGACCGCACCGGCGTTGACGGTGAGGCAGACCATCATCTCGCCGCTGTGATATCCTCGGCGGAGGAAGAGATGACGGATCAGCCCCTTGCCGGTGGCTTCGTCGTAGGCGGGAAGGGAGCATTCCTCGATCCACCCCTCCACCGCCGCTACGACGGGGGCGAAATCGGGGTGTCCGGAGCGGCAATCGCAGACCGGTACCACCCGGTGGGAATGGAGGGAATAGAAGCCGAATTTTCCGTCGGCAGAGAGGGGCAACTGTAATTTATTCCGATAGCCCTCCTCTTCCGGCGAGGGGATGCAGGGGGTGACGGTAATATTTCCCGGGAAATTTAACTTATAAGCCTGTCGCACCGAGTCGGTCTTGTACTTCAGTTCGGCAGAATACGACACGTGCCGGAAGGCGCATCCGCCGCATTTTTCCGACACGGGGCAGGAGGGGGCGATGCGGTCGGCAGAGGGGGTCAGAATCCCGTCCACGATGCCCACGGCGTAATTTTTCAGAACCTTGATTACCCGGCAACGAACCGTATCCCCCAACGCGGCGGCGCGGACGAAGACCGGAAAATCCCGGCCGTTTTCGTTCACGTGGCCGATGCCGGCGCCGTCGAAGGTCATATCGGTGACGGCCACCGTCACAAGGTCGTTTTTGCGCATGAGTATACTCCCCCATTCTATATTATTTATATTTTATCATACATAAGAAAGAATGTCAAGCAATTTCTCCTCGATTTTTCCGTTTTTTCCGTAAAAAAACGGCTCCGCAAGGTGCGGAACCGTTCTTGGAGAGATTCAATTCGTCAAGCCTTCTTTTCCAGATAGAAAACGCCGTTCTCCGGAAACGTGAAGGAGGTGGGGTCAACGTCCACAGGAGTCAAGGCGTGGGACTCGTCTACTTGATAAACGGTATATCCTGCAAGATCGGTCTCCACCGTCTGCTCCATTCCGATGTTGGCCAGAAGCAGAGCGTTGGTCTGCCCGTCGGTAGCCCCAAGCCCGTAAACGTTTTCGGGCAATCCCTCGCAGGGGGCGGCGTTGCCCAGAGCGTACAACTTTCCAAAGGCCATAAAGCCGTAATAAAGGCAGAAGGGCTTGTAATCCAAGGGGCTGAACATCCCCCCGTAATTGCCGATGCCGATTCTGGCATCGTAATAGCACATCATATCGGTGGCGGTATCGTGCATCCCCAGCATCATGGCTACAGCGTGGGCAGCGGCATAGGCCGTTCCTTTCCCTTCCAGGCTATGGGCGTTGTTCCACTCATTGCAATGCTGCTCGCAATCAAAGCCAGCCTCTTTCAGCTTGCGATCCACGTATTTTGCCATTTCCACCGTGCGGTCCACGTCGGAATAGCTATGCCAGGAAAAGAAATCCAGTGGCGCATCGGTTTTCTTGACGTATGTCAGAAATTCGTCGAAGAACCGCAAAAAGCGGACGTAGCGCTCGCCGTAGGTTTTTTGAAAAGAGGCGTGGACTCCGTATTTTTCCGGATCGTTAAAAATTGCGTAAAGGCCACTGGAGGCGTAACCGCCGATCTTAACGGAGTCGCCAAAACAGTCCCGGAGATGCTTTGCGGTGACGGAGTATAATTCGTAATACTCTTCAAAAGTGCCGGTCCACATCATATTCCGAGCTTCCACGGGCCCTTCTCCGGCCATAAATCCGTTGTCCGGCTCGTTCCAGATCTCCCAGTATTGAATCCCGTACTGGAAGCCGTCGGCCCATCCCTCGTTGTAATGGCGAACGATATGTGCACAAACCCGAGCCCACTTAGTAAAATCCTTGGGCGGATGAATGTACCGGGCGGGATATCCCTTGGCCTGATCATTTTCAATTGTCTCCCCCAGACGGAAAATGGGGAGGCAATCGTTTTCCATCAGAGCCTCCAACAAGAGATCGGTGTAGAAAAAATCGTAGGACGCGGGATCGGTCTCGTCGGCGTCGAAATCCGGAAAAACGTTGTGGATATCCACAAACTGACTGCCTCCGTACCGGCCGCCGGTATCGTGAAGGCGGGAATAGGGAATATTCGCTTCCTTCAAGTAGTGTACATAAGAAAAATTGCTTCCCAGGAAGGGGGGCTGCCCCACGGCGTGCATAGCCTTGACGGGGCCGCAGGTTTTGGAAAAATCAACGGTAATCCGGCTCATACGCAAAAGCTCCTTTTGGTTTTTTTCATTATACCATATTTTCTCCCTCTTGTATAGGTATTTTCCGGTCAAAAAATATGCGATTTCGGTCAAAGAAACGACGAAGGGCGGCGGGGAAATCCCCCAAAAATCCGAACAATTCCCGAAATTTCCGTCCTTTCTCCGGGAAGGGGTTGACAAGGTTATAAAAATTGGGGTATAATAAAATATTATAAAACGCATCAACGATCCGAAAGGACTTTTTACCTATGAGCAAGACCTTTATCCCCGAAAACTACCGTGCAGAGCTGGATCTGTACGATACCCAGACCGCCATCGGAAGCATCAAGGAGATTTTCATCGCCCATCTCAGCCGGGCCCTCCATCTGCGCCGGGTGACGGCGCCCCTCTTCGTAGACCCGAAAACCGGTCTGAACGACGATCTGAGCGGGTTGGAACGGGCGGTCACCTTCGATATTCCCGCCGCAGGCACCGACGGCCAGGTGGTTCATTCTCTGGCAAAATGGAAGCGCATGGCCCTTCATCAATACGGCTTCCGGGTAGGCCGGGGACTGTATACCGACATGAACGCCATCCGCCGGGACGAGGAGCTGGACAACCTCCACTCCATCTACGTGGATCAGTGGGATTGGGAAAAGGTCATCACCGAGGATTGCCGCACGGAGGAATATCTGAAATCCACGGTGCAATCCATCGTCAACGCGATCGTAGCCACCTCCCACGACCTGCGGGTGCGCTTCCCCCAGATCCGCACGGTGCTGAATCCGGACGTGGCCTTCATCACCTCCCAGGAATTGGAGGATCTTTACCCCGATCTGACCGCAAAGGAGCGGGAAAACGCCTATACGAAGGAGCACAAAACCGTCTTCATCATGCAGATCGGCGACGTTCTCAAATCCGGCAAAAAGCACGACGGCCGGGCCCCGGACTACGACGACTGGGCGCTGAACGGCGATATTCTCTTCTGGCACGAGCCTCTGAACTGCGCCGTAGAGATCTCCTCCATGGGCATCCGGGTAGACGCGAAATCCATGGACGAGCAATTGAAAAAAGCCAACTGCGACCATCGCAGAGACCTGCCCTTCCACAAAATGGTGCTGGAAAACCGCCTGCCCCTGACCATCGGCGGCGGCATCGGCCAGTCCCGGCTTTGTATGCTGCTGCTGGGCAAGATCCACGTGGGCGAGGTTCAGGTTTCCCTGTGGGACGACGAGACCCGGAAAATCTGCCGGGATCACGGCGTAGAACTGCTGTAAACACAACGTTTTTCACGATAGGAGAAGGATTTTATGGAATCGATCCCCGAACTGTTCGGCTCGAAGGTATTCAACGACGCCGCTATGGCCCGATACCTGCCCGCCGAGACCTACGAAGAACTGAAGAAGACCGTTAAGGAAGGGCTTCCCCTCGATAAAAAGATCGCCGATTCGGTGGCGGAAGGAATGAAGCAATGGGCCCTTGAGCAGGGCGCGACCCATTATTGCCATTGGTTCCAGCCCATGACCGGCACCACGGCGGAAAAGCACGATTCCTTCATCAATCCCATCGGTGAGGGCAAGATCGCCCTGGAATTCCGGGGAAAAGAGCTGATCAAGGGGGAATCGGACGCATCCTCCTTCCCCAACGGCGGCCTTAGGTCTACCTTTGAAGCCCGGGGCTATACCGCCTGGGATCCCACCTCTTACGCCTTTATCAAGGATCATACCCTCTGCATTCCCACCGCCTTCTGCTCCTACGGCGGACAGGTGCTGGATAAAAAGACTCCCCTGCTCCGTTCCGTGGAGGCTCTGAACACCCAGGCCATGCGAATCCTGCGGCTGTTTGGCAATACCTCCGCCACCCGGGTGGAAACCACCGTGGGAGCAGAGCAGGAATACTTTCTCATCGACGAATCCATGTACGAAAAGCGGAAGGATCTCATCCTCTGCGGACGGACGCTGTTCGGCGCAAATCCGCCCAAGGGACAGGAGCTGAACGATCACTATTTCGGCACCATCAAGCCCCGGGTCTCCCAATTTATGGAGGCGCTGAACAAGGAGCTGTGGAAGCTGGGCATTCCCGCCAAGACCGAGCATAACGAGGCGGCCCCCTCTCAGCACGAGCTGGCCCCCGTCTTCGAATCGGCAAATCAGGCCACCGACCACAACCAGATCACCATGGCGGTGATGAAAAAGCTGGCTCCCCGGTTCGGCTACGCCTGCCTGCTCCACGAAAAGCCCTTCGAGGGGGTCAACGGCAGCGGGAAGCACAACAACTGGGCCATTTCCACCAACGAAGGGGAAAATCTGCTGAAGCCCGGCAAAAAACCGGCGGAAAACAAGCAATTCCTCCTCTTCCTCATGGCCGTTATCGCCGCGGTGGACAAGCATCAGGATCTGCTCCGCATCTCCGCCGCCTCGGCCAATAACGACAACCGTCTCGGCGGCCACGAGGCGCCCCCGGCCATCATTTCCATGTATCTGGGAAGCGAGCTTTGCGAGATTCTCGACACCATCGAGCACGGAGACGAATACAATCAGCACGGCAAGGTGGTGATGGAATCGGGAGTCGACGTTCTTCCCCGCTTCTCCCAGGATACCACCGACCGGAACCGTACCTCCCCCATGGCCTTTACGGGGAATAAATTCGAATTCCGTATGCTGGGCGCTTCCGCATCCGTGGCAGAGACCAACATCATCATGAATACCATCGTAGCGGATACCCTGTGCGATTTCGCCGACGAGCTGGAAAAAGCCGACGATTTCGCCGCCGGGCTGGAAAATCTTCTGCGCCGCACCATCAAAAATCACCGCCGCATTCTCTTCAACGGAGACAATTATTCGGAGGAATGGGTAAAAGAGGCGGAAAAACGGGGACTTCTCAACATCCCCTCCACCAACGAAGCCCTGCCTCATTTGACCGACGAAAAGAACGTAACGCTCTTCGAAAAGCACCGGGTCTTCACGGAACAGGAGCTGATCTCCCGCCGGGAAATCCTGCTGGGCGAATATTCCAAGATCATCAACATCGAGGGGCAGACCTTGGCGGAAATGGCCCGCCGGGAGATTCTCCCCGCCGTCATCCGCTACACCTCCACCTTGGCGAAGGCGGTTCTGCAGAAGAAAGAGCTGGGGCTTCTGCCCGAGCCGGAAATGGGGCTTCTGACCCGTCTTTCCGACCACGCCAAGGAGCTGGCCGAGCAGATCACCGCCCTGGAAACCGAACTGAACGAGGCGAAAGCCCTGGACGGGACCGCAAAGGAAAAGGCCGACGTCTACCGGAACGTGATCTTCGCCCGGATGAAGTCCATCCGCGCCATCATCGACGCCATCGAGCCCGACGTGGACAATTCGGTCTGGCCCTATCCCACCTATACCGATATTCTGTTTTATTGTGACTGACCCCTTCCTTTAGAATCGCCCACAATCATATAGGAGTGAGACTATGAATACAAATTACAGCAAACGATATTTCACCTCTTCAAACCCGACATTATCCATCTTCATGTTTATCTTCGGTTTCGTTTTTTCCATGAGCGGAATCATGCTTATTGCGGAAGCAATCGACGAAATTTTAAATCCTCCAAAGTGGAGTTACATGTCCACAGGTTACGAGATATCGCTTATCTATGGAATCTGGGGCTTGATAACGGGAATCGGTTTGATTGTCGGGGGAATTATCATTCTTGTGGCCCGTGCAAAAAGACGAATTTCCAATAAAGAGTATGAAGACGCCATTGCTTGCTACCCTGAAAATCTCACGCTCGCTGCTCGGGAAACGATTTCCATTCCGGACAATGAAATTTTGCTTGCACCGGCAATGACTTTTGAAGATTATAAATACAGATATCGTGATGTCAGTGAATACCGGCACAGTGCCGGCAAAATGCGGACCGATCTTTATGAAAAATCCGTGATATATCTCACCGACAAGTATTTGTATACCTATTCTATCACATTCCGCACAACCAAGCAGGAAGAAGTAATCAACACCGGAATGTTCGCCTACAAAGATATCATTTCCGTTATATTGACGCAAAAAAACGACACCCTTCACAGAGAACCCATTTGCATCAAACATCTGGAAATTACCACTGTGGGAGGAAATGTTATTAAAATTCCCTACCGCCATGACGAACAGGCTCAGCAAAACGTAAATCAGATTCGCAGAATCTTGCAGGAAAAGAAATCTGAAACGGTGCAATAATATGCTGAAATACTACAGAATCACCCGTATCGAGGGAGAATACGCCTACCTGCGGGACGAGGCCGCCCCCCAGACCGAGGAGCTGTTCATCGCCCTGGCATTGCTCCCCTTCGGATGCGATATCGGCACCCGGCTCAAGTGGGAAAACTTCGTCTACGAGATCGTGGAATAACCTAATCCGTAATCGATATGAGCACCGGGGAATACTACATTGTACAAGCACTGGAGACCTTTGAATGGGATCGGACTGTTTATGGATGGTAAATTGATAAAGAAAAGACGCATTGTCCTGTCTGGCCTGCTCTGCATTTCCTTAATCCTCTGCGGATGCTCCGACACGGATCGAAACAGAGATTATAACTCCGATACGGATCAATGCGCAAGTATTAACACCGAAAACCCCTTTTCCGGGCCGGAAATGGATCTTCCTCCGGAGGAATACATTGCCCAGAATTATCAAAACCTGCTAAAAATCGCGGACGGAAAATGGACCTCCAAGATATTCTATCAGGGATACCACGTCCTTGCCCCGACCTTCCTTCCGCTGAAAGCCCTTGACGAGTCCTGGGAAAAGATCGGAACAACGAAGCCGCCCGTGTATCCCTGGGAAAAGCATGCGGAGGATTTCGTAACCAACTGCGTTCCCGAAGGTTGCGAAGTCTTTTTAAAGGAGGAAGAATTCCGCACTCTGATCGCAATCAAGGTCGACGGAATGTATTACGTATTCCAATAAAACGACAAATAATCACCGCAAATCGAGAAGATCTGCGGTGATTTCGTTTTTTTTGGAGCCGTTTTCGGTTACTGGGGTGCGGCGCCGGTCAGATCGGTGATGAAATTGCCGTCGCTGACCACGGAGGGTAGCTTGCCGTCCCATTTATTGATGTACATTTCCCGAAGGATCTTGTCGGTCAAAGACTGCTCCAGCAGTTGATTGGCCTTGGCTTCCGCTTCGGCGGCAATAATCTTGGCCTGGGCCTCGGCTTCGGCCTGGGCAACCTTGGTCTGGTTTTCGTATTCGGCCTTCAACTGAAGCTGTTCGGCGATCATCTTCTCCTCCACCGCCTGCTCAAAGGCGTCGGAGAAATCGATATTGGTCAGCACCACGGCCACCACGTTGACGAAATACCCGTCGCCGATGGCCTGCCGGATGGCGTCTTCCACGGCGGGGGACATGGCCGCCCGGGTAGAGATAATATCCATGGCCTTATAGGCCGAAAGGGTCGCCTTGGCCTTTTCGATGGCAATGGCCTGAATTCGGTTCTGCAGAACCTCCAAAGAGCCGTACTGCTTGGCGATCTCCATGACCTTGTCGCCCATGATCTGATACTGCATGGTCATCTGGATGGTCATGGTCTGGGCGTCGCTGGAATAGGCGGCGGTGGAAATATCGACGTTCTGCACCTTTGCGTCGTAGCGCTGATATTTCTCCGTGACCCAGAAATCAAAATGGGTGCCGGCGGTGCGGATTTCCCGGGCTTCCCCCAGGTGCTTGACCACGGCAACCTCCCCCGTATCCACCGTATGGATGCTGAAGGGGATAACTGCAAAGGCCAGAAGGCAGACGAGGATCCCGATCACGCCGAGAATCTTCCCGCTCTTTTGGTTCTTTTTCACCGCGGAAAGGGTAAAGGCTACGCAGGCCGCGAAGACGGCCACGATCACGAGTCCGATCAAAACGTTGATAAACATGATTTTTTTCTCCTTTTTTCAACAAACACTTTTCTTGGGGACACGGATATAACGGCGGGAAAACCGTTTTTCGCACTTTTCAGATTATTTTATCCAATCTCTGACCCGGTCGACCACGATTTTGCGCAGTCCGGTGTCGGAGGTATTCCACTCGATGGAACAGACGCCGTCGAAGCCGATTTCCTTCAGCAGGGCAATCCCCTCCCGGTTGGGAACGGTGCCGGCGCCGGGAGCAACCTCCTCGATCCAGCGGCCGGATTTGGTAGGATAAGCACCCTCGGGCGGCAAACAGCAAGCGCCGTGGAGACGGGAATCCTTCAGGTGGGCGTGGACGATCTGCGGAGCGAAGGCGCGGATAAAATCGGGAATCTCCTCGTCCATCTGACGGATATTTCCGAAATCCGCCACCACTCCCACGGGGCGTTCCACGGCGGCAAGAAAGCCTCGAAACCCTTCCAGACCGTTAAAAACAAAGGCCTGATTCTCGTAGACGGCGCGCACGCCGTATGTTTGGGCGTGATCAAAAATCTCCCGGACACCGGCCACCCCCTTGGCGAAAAGCGCGTCCCTCCGACGCAGGATTCGCTCGGGATGCGCGAAATCACAGCAAACGGTGTGATGCAGGAAGGGAGAGCCGACGGTGGCGGCCACCTCGGCGAAGGCCTTCATCCGCTCCACCTGCCGGGCAGAATCGTCGCCGGTGAGATCGACGAAGGAGGAAAAGCAACAAATTCCGACGCCCTTTTCGTCGGCGTATTTCCGGAATTTTTCGGCGTATTTCAGATCCGGCTCGGCAAATTCGCCGCTGGTAAACAGTTCCAGGCAATCGAAGCCGTACTCGACCGAAAGATCCACCATATCCATCCAGGTGAAGCCCCCGGGGCGGTTATAGAAGCATGTTTTCATGGGAAAATTCTCCTGTAAAGGATTTCTTTATGTTCATAATAACACAACGTCGGCCGTTTGTCAAGGCGTAAAAGGGCGAAACTCCGTCTTTTAACACAAATATAGGAGAAATATATCCAAAATATGACACAAATCCGACTTGCATTTTTTCGGATTTTGTGATACAATAAAGACAGAAAACCACGATACAAGAAGGGATACGAATTGAAGAAGCTGTTATTTATATACAATCCGAAGGCGGGGAAATCCAAGGTCCGGGGGATCCTTGCGGATCTCGTGGAGATTTTTGACCGCGCCGGGTACGTAACGACCCTGCGCCCCACCCGACGGAAGGGGGATACGGCCCGGCTGTTGAACCGCCACGCAGAGGATTACGACCGCATCGTGATCAGCGGCGGAGACGGAACCTTGAACGAGGCGCTGTCCGGCATCCGGCAAGCGGCGGATAAGGGGAAAAAGACTCCGGAGCTGGGGTATATTCCCACGGGTTCCACCAACGATTTTGCCCAGAGCATCGGTCTTCCCACCGATCCCGTCCGGGCGGCGAAGGTGGCGGTGACGGGGGATGCCGCGCCCTTTGACGCGGGATGCTTCAACGGGCATCCCTTCGCCTACGTAGCGGCCTTCGGGGCGTTCACGAAGGTCTCTTACGCCACGCCCCAGCAGACCAAAAATTCCCTTGGGCATTTTGCTTACGTGCTGGAGGGGATCAAATCCCTGCCCCAGATCCGGGGAATTCCCTTCAAGGTGGAAACCGAAAACGAGACCTTTGAGGGGAACTACCTCTACGGCATGGTCTCCAACACCAACTGCGTAGGAGGTTTCTGCGGCATTTACGGCAAGGAAAATACCTTTCTGAACGACGGATATCTGGAGGTTCTGCTGATCAAAGAGCCCCGCACCATTGCGGAACAGAGCGAGCTGATGTCCGACCTGCTGCGGGTGAACCTGAATTCCCGTCACATTACCGCTCTGAAGGCGAAAAAGATCACCTTTACCACCGACCGCGAGATTCCGTGGACGCTGGACGGAGAATTCGGAGGATCGCCCTCCGTGGCGCAAATCACCGCCATCCCCAGCGCCTTCCGGGTGGCCACCACCCCGGAGCTTCCGGAGAAATAAGCGGAGAACGGGGAGAACGGGGAGAACGGGGAGAACGGGGAGAACGGTGTTCTTTCTTGTTCGAGAACAAGAAAGAACCAAAGAAAAAGCGGAGGCGGACGAAATTCTTTCGTCCGGGGCTTTGCAGGGGTAATGCTTTCGCCGAAGGCGAACTTCACTTGCCGTCAGGCAAACTTCACTGCGAAGCAACTTCACTTTCCGAAGGAAAACATCACCGATTTCGGTGGACGGGAAGTATCATTAGAGCCCACGGAACCCCATCCGTCACGGCGGACGAACACGCCGTGCCACCTTCCCCTTCGCATGGCGCTCCGGAGAAGGCAGAATTTTAGCGCATCGTTCTTTGATTTTGCTCTTTTCCTATTGAGAGATTTGAAAAAGTATCATTTGCGCAGGAACAACCCTTCCGTCACCTGCGGTGCCACCTCCCCCTACACGGGGGAGGTATATTTTTTAGGCGCATTGGTCTTTTGGGTAGTGCTGTTCCTTGTGGCAATTTTTAATAGTAACAAAGCAGCGGGGCAATCCCTTCCGTCACCTGCGGTGCCACCTCCCCTTACTAAGGGGAGGCAAGGAGATTACGCATCGACCTAAATATGATTTAACTTTAAAGAGAAGCTTCTTACCCCCACCACCAACGCCGTTCGGCGTCGGTCCCCCTTCCCCTACCATAGGGGAAGGTGCAATGGGGCGCATCGTCTTTTTTAGCACACCAATTCTATTTAAGGTGCAATAAAAAAACTTTTTAATGTTTGACTTGAACTTTAGGAAGGGATCGACGACCTGAGGGCCGATTCCTTCGTATAGCGCCTCAAAACACAGAAAAATCCAAGAGCGGCGCAATCCTTGCGCCGGGAAAGAGCAAAAGAAAAAGTCGAGGCCGCTCCTTTTTCATTGCACTTGAAGCCTCAACCCATCCCCCGACGAATGCAATTCGTCGGACTTAGCTTCCCTTTCTTTTGGTTCTTTTCTTTCCGTTCTCGAACGGAAAGAAAAGAACACCTCCCCCCGCCCCGCAAAGCAAAAGACCTCTCCTTTGAGAAAATCAAGGGAGAGGTTTTCATCATATTTCGTTTATTTTCTGCGGCGCAGGAAGGCAAAGAGGGTCAGCACTCCGCAGAAGACGGCGGCGACGCCCGTAGAGATCAAGGCAATGACGCCGGTAGAAACCGGCTTGGGTGCCGGGTCGGGGGCGAAGGGATCGGGGATGGTGCTCCCCCAGGTAACGGTGGGACCGTTGGGGTCGGAGGTGGCCGATCCGTCGGTGACGTCGGTGGTATCGGTCACGTCGGTCTCCGTGCCGGTGCCGGAATCGGAAATGGGGAAATTGGTCTCGCTGTCGGTCAAAGCCCCCGTATCGGTAACGGTATCGGACAGAGTCCCCGTATCGGT